>JBIOUG010000036.1:0-2017 GCA_044866775.1 Thermoanaerobaculia bacterium
TGCGCGACCCGGACCGGGCCCGGCTGCTGATGACCCTGGCCGGCTGCATCATGCTCACGGAGAGCCACGACGACCCGCTGGACGCCACCACACAGGCCCTCGACCTGCTCGGCGACGAGCCGACCCCGCTCCGCGCCCGGCTTCTGGGCGTCCACGCCCGCGCGCTGGTCCACGAGGGCCGTGAGGACGAGGCGGTCTCCGTAGCCAGCGAGAGCCTCGCCCTGGCGCAGAAAGTGAACCTGCCCGCGGTGGTCGCGGACGCCACCGTGACACTCGCCAACCTCGATGACCGCGCCGGCGACGCCGACCAGGCCCGCGCCGCGCTGGAGCGGGTGGTCGCCGACGCGGGCGCCGCGCACGACACCCTTGCCGCGATGCGCGGGGAGTACCTCCTCGGCCACCTGCACCTGGAGCGCTCAGAGCTCGCCGAGGCCCAGGACGCCTTCCACCGGGCCGCCGCCGCGGCCGACGCGGCCGGCCGGCCCTGGGCGCCGTACGGGATGGACGCGAGGGTGCTGGAGGCGGTGATGGCCTACGAGCGGGGGCTCTTCGACGCCGCACTGCGCATCGCCGACTTCGCCGGCCAGACCCCGCCTCCAGAGCCGGAGGCGCTGATGACGTCGGTGGCGATGCTGGTCCGCGCCGCCCGGGGCGACCGGTCGGCGCTCGACCTGCTGCCGGCAGTGCGGCCGTCATGGGAGCGGGAGGGCATCAGCGCCCTCAACAGCGGCGCGGCGGCGATCGACCTGTACGGCGACGCCGGCGACGTCGACGCTGCGGTGGCGGTGCACGACGAGGTGGTTCTGACGTTGGAGAGGATCTGGAACCCGGCGTTCCAGGCCCAGGTCCGGCTCTCCGCCCTCCTGCTCGGTCAGCTGGCCACCGCCGCCGGCAGCGCACCCGTCGGGGAGCGAGCCGCCCTGGTCGCCCGGGCGCCTGCGCTGCTGGACGCCGTCGGCGCCGTGTTGCGCCAGGTCGAGGCGCGGAAGCGGGCGTTCGGCGCGGAGGGGCTGGCATGGGTGAGCCGGGCGCACTCCGAGGAGCTCCGGTTGCGCTGGGCGGCCGGCATCGACCCTCCGCCAGAGGGCGCCCTCGTCTCGGCCTGGGAGGAGACGGCCGCGGCGTTCGTGGCGATGGGTCACGTCTTCGAGGAGGCCAGGTCGCGGTGCCGGCTCGGCACCGTGCTCCGCGCCGCGGGCCGGGCCGCCGAGGCCCGGCCGCACCTCGAGGCCGCCCTGGAGACCGCTCGGCGGCTCGGCGCCGGGCCGCTGCTCGCCGAGCTCGGCTCCGCCGGTGCCCGGCCCGGACCGGGCGTCGCCCAACCCGACACCCTGACCCCGCGGGAGGCGGAGATCCTTGCCCTGGTCGCGGAGGGCCGCACCAACGCCGAGATCGGACGCCAGCTCTACATCAGCGCCAAGACCGTGTCCGTCCACGTCTCCAACATCCTCGGCAAGCTCGGCGCCGCCGGCCGCACCGAGGCCGCCGCCATCGCCCGCCGCCGCGGGCTGCTCGGCTCCGCTGGTTGAGCCGGTCGAGGCGCCGCTCGCCGGCTCAACCACCAGGGGGTCACTCGGGAGCGCCTCGACCGGCGGGGCCACCGGTGGGCCATGGTTTGGCAACGCTGACGATGCGCCTTCGTCACGATTGGGCAACGCGAGGCCCGGACGGCTTGACGCATGGGAGCCGGGGGGAGACGTTGACCTCGCCCGGCGCTGCGGCGCGCCCTGCCATGCCCAGGAGTTCCCCCGCGTGACGACCCCCCTCGAGATGGAGCCCGGCACGGGTGGGCTCGACCCGGCGGCAGTCCTCGCCGGCGAGGCCGAGATCAGCGGACGGTCGCTGTGGCAGATCTCCTGGCGGCGGCTCAAGAGGGACAAGGTCGCCCTTGCGGGGGGCGCGTTCTTGGTCTTCCTGGTGCTGGTCGCGCTCTTCGCACCGCTGATCGTGAAGTACCTCGGCTACCCGCCCAACGAGTCGCATCGCGAGCTGGTGGACATCGAGAACGGCACCATGC
>JBIOUG010000037.1:0-25658 GCA_044866775.1 Thermoanaerobaculia bacterium
TTCTTGGCTCAGAGTCTGTGAGGGAATTCGGCGCGTCCTCCGAAAAACGCCCGGGACGTAGCCCGGGCGCTACAGGACCCCTACGGTTGTGACGTAGCGCCCGGCCTACGTGCCGGGCCTTTTCGCACGATCGCCTCAGCTTGCTGGTGGTCTTGATCTCCGCCGCCTACGCCCCGCCGGCGGCGCGGCCGTGGCGCGCCAGGCTCATCTCCAGGCGCTTGGTGCGCGGGTGCTCCTGGTCGATCGCCTGCGCCTTGCGCAGCCAGCGCGCGGCCTCGTGGGCGTCGCCGGCGGCCATCGCCCAGAGCCCCATGGCGGCGTAGGTCTCGGCGTCGCGGGTCGCGAGGCGGAGCGCCTTGCGGTAGTAGCGCCGGGCCTCGTCGAGGCGGCCGTGCTTGAGGCTGAGATCGCCGAGCGTGAGGTAGCTGTACGGGTTGCGCGTGCCGAGGCGGCCGCTGACGGTCATCAGATCCTCGGCCTCGGACTCGCGGCCGCGCAGCCGCAGCACCGCCGCGAGGTTGTGGTAGGCGGAATGGGTCGCCGCGTTCACCTCGAGCGCCTTGCGGTAGGCGGCCTCGGCGCCGTCGAGGTCGCCGGCGCGGCGCAGCGCGACGCCGAAGTTGACCCAGCCGCGGGCCAGCTCGGGGTCGATCCGCACAGCCGTCTCCAGCCACTCCCGGGCCTCGACGTGGTGCCCGGCGCGCAGCAGCTCGCCGCCGCGGTTCGAGTAGAAGAGCGCCAGGGCGGTGACGTCGGGGATCGGATGGGCGTTGCGGTAGGAGATCTCCTCGGGCACGGCCGAGAACTCGAGGATCTTGACCTCCGGGCCGAGATCGTAGCCGGCGGTGATGTGGCCGGAGATCACCACCAGGTCGCCTTCCTTCGAAAAGCGCTCGACGTCGTCGATGTCCATGTAGGAGACGTCGAGCCCCAGCTCGCGCGCCATGCCGACGAAGAGGGAGGTGAAGGCGAGGCAGTTCGCCTTGCGGCGGGTGAAGACCTCCTCGGCGGTGGCCGTGCGGCCGCTCTCGTATTTCACCTCGAGACCGCCGGTGTCCTGGATCACCGCGAGGAGGCGCTCGAGCCGCTCGACCGGGGGGAGGAGACCCGACACGTGCTCGTGCGTCCACCGGCGCATCTCGTCGGTCATCGCGTGCGGCGTGATGATGGCCGCGGGATCGACGCCGCGCTCGCGTAGCGTCCGGGTCAGCTCGTCGGCCTTCGTGCCGGCCGCGCCGGTGCTCGCGCAGGCCGCGCAAAGGACGGCGAGCGGGAGGAGCGGGACGAGGCGGCGCATCGCCTCCGCCTCACACCGCCCGCGCCGGACGGCGGAAGAGGAGCTTCCGCACGCCGAGCCAGAGGAGCGCTACGACGAGCAGCGCGGCGATGATCGGCGCCGTGATCGCGAGCACCGCGAGCAGCGCCGAGCCGGCGGCCTCGACGGTGGCGACGATCGGGTTGCCGAGCCCGCCGGTGGTGAAGGTCGAGATCTGCCGCAGCGTCGCGGTGACCCCCTGGAAGGTCGCGGCCGTGCCGCCGCCGGCGAGCACCGCCAGGGTCCAGTGCAGGAACGGTGAGACGTCGACGAGCAGCGTCGAGGCCGTCACCAGCACGCCGGCGACGATGGCCGTCGGCGTGGCGACCGCGTCGAGGAGGTTGTCGACCCAGGGAATGTAGTAGCCGGCGATCTCGACCAGGGTGGCGGCGATGAAGGCGACGAGCGCCGCGTCCGAAGCCAGCCAGTCGAAGCCGGGCCCCAGTGTGAGATGCCCGCCGCGCGCCGCCAGGCTGGCGACGAGGAGCGGCACGAAGACCCGGAAGCCGCAGGCCGCGGCGAGCCCGAAGCCGATGAGCAGGCTGAACAGGGTCTCCATGGGGGGCTGCGTCCTCCGTACCCATGGTAACGCAGCGCGGCCGGCGGGCCTTCCCGCGCCGCGGCTCCTGCCCGTACCCGGGGACGTCACGGACAACCTCCAGCGACGTCATCCGGGGCGTAGCGCCCGGGCTACGTCCCGGGCGTTTTCGGAGGACGGGCAGCTAGGCCACCCACGCCAGCGCCAGCCGGTGGACCTCGACGTCGCTTTTCCGCGGCTTCAAGGCCAGCGGCTCCAGCGTCTCGGCGGCGGCGTCGAAGCGCCCGCCGAGCGCCTCGACCTCACGCGCCAGCTCGCCTTCGAGCTGCCGCAGCTCCTCCTCGACGACGCGCAGGTTCTCCGCGGCGCGCTCGACGTCCTCGCCCTCCTGCGCGGTGCGCCCGACGCCCCGCGCCGCGCTGCCGGCGCGCGTCAGCGTCGCCATCGACAGCCGCTTGCGGCCGAAGAGCGCGCCGAGCACCGCGGTGCCGATCGACATCCCGGCCTGCAGCTTCTGCTGCCGCACCTGGCCCTGCTCCCGCTCGACCGCCTGCGCGGCCCGCCGCCGCCGCTCCTCGAGCCGCGCGACCCGCGCCGCGTGCCGCTCGCGCAGCCGCGCCACCTCCTCGTCGCGCCGCTCGCGCGCCCGCTCGGCCAGCCGCACCCGGAACTCGCGCTCGCTCTCGCCGGGCCGGGAGACCTCGCCGAGCGCGGCGCTGCGTAGCAGCGTGCAGCGCCGGGTGCGGTAGAGGCACTCCTCGAGCGCCTTGCGCCAGGCGGCGTAGCTTCGCGCCCGCGCGGCGGCGGCCGGAAGCGGCGCGAAGGCCGCGCCCGCCGGCGGGCTCGCGCCCGGCGCCCGCTCGCCCGCCAGCGCCTCCGCGGCATACCAATCGACCCCGGTCGCCGCGAGCTCGGCCACCAGCGCGACCTCCTCCATGTGCTCCAGCCCGCGCTTCGTGTCCACGTAGTGGACCCGCGCCTGGGCGAAGAGAGCGGGGCGATAGACCGCCGCCGGCGGGACATCGGGAGCGGTGAAGAAGACTTGGTCGATCTCGGGGGGAAGAACAGGCGGGGAGGAAAGAACAGGTGGGGAAGAAAGAGCAGGTAGGGAAGAAGCGGCGGAGTCCATCGTCCCGCCGGGGCCGGCCGGCTGGGCGGCTCCAGTAGCCGTGACGGGAGTCGCTACAGCTCGACCGGCACCCACATCTCTGGCATCGCCCGCTGGACTGCCCTCAACCTGCCTTCTTCCTACCTGATCCTTTTCTTTTCTTTCTTTGCCTACTTCTTGCCCTGTTTCCCCCGGTCCGCCGGCTTCGGCGCTCAGCTTCCTCTCCCCCATCAGCCGCTGGATCTCCACCCGCGTCAGCGGCCCGCGCAGGTAGGACATCGCCCAGCGGCTCTGGAAGACGACCGGCTGGTCCTCGTGCACGTTGCGCAGCAGGAAGGTCCGCGGCTCGAGCCGGCCGAGGAGCGCCGCGATCTCCGCCCGATCGAGCCCGGAGCCGCCCGCCGTCCCCTCCAGGCCGTCGAGCAGCCGCTCGCGGTCGCGCTCGGTCTGCAGCCGCCCCAGGAACCAGGTGCCGATGTTCCCCAGCCCCTTGTAGTCGAGGTCCACCGGGTTCTGCGTCGCCACGACCACGCCGAGCCCGAAGGCGCGCGCCTGCTTGAACAGCGACAGGAGCGGGCGCTTCGACGGCGGCTCGGCCACCGGCGGCGCGAAGCCGAACAGCTCGTCGATCACCAGCAGCGCGCGGAGGCTCGAGGTGCCGGGCCGGCTGCGCATCCAGCCGAGCGTCTGGTTGAGGAGCAGGGCCATGAAGAACATCCGCTCGGCGTCGCCGAGGTGGCCGAGCGAGAAGATGGCGATCCGCGGCTTGCCCGCCGGCGTGTGCAGGAGGCTCCCCACCTCCAGCGGCTCGCCGGTCAGCCAGCCGCGGAAGCCGGGCGCGGCGAGGAGGTTGTTGAGCGCCATCGCCAGCTCGAAGCGCGCGGCCGCGGGGTAGAAGGTCTCGAGGTCGAGGACGCCGATGCGCTCGACCGGCGGCCGTTGGACGGCCTGGATCAGGCCCGGCAGGTCGAGCCCCTGCCCGGCGCGCCAGACGGCGTCGAGGACGGTAGCCAGAAGCACGTGGTCGCGGCTCTTGACCGGGTCGGCGTCGCGGCCGAGCAGGGTGAGAAGGCTCGCCACCAGCGTCCCCACCCGCTCGCGCAGCAGGTCGCCGTCGGCCAGCACCTCGGCGGGCGGGGCGGCGAACGAGGCCAGGATGGACACCGGCAGGCCGGCCTCGCTGCCCGGAGTGTAGATCGCGAAGTCGGCCGCTTCGCGCAGGCGGGCGATGCGCTCGCCGCTCTGGTCCCACGCGGCGAGGCTCTCGCGCCAGGTGGCGGCCACCTGCGCCGCGTGCTCCTCGACCGACCGCCCCTGCCGCCGCGCCTCCTCGGGATCCACCCACGGCGCAAAGTCCTCGGGGCGGAGCTCCGGGAAGGTGAGGAGGAGGTTGCCGAGGTCTCCCTTGGGATCCACCACCAGCGCCGGCACGCTGTCGAGCGCCGCCTCCTCGAGCAGCGCGATCGTGAGCCCGGTCTTGCCGCTGCCGGTCATGCCGACGACCAGCGCGTGGGTGACCAGGTCGCGCGAGTCGTAGAGCAGCGGCTCCGGAGCCGCCACGCGTCGTTCCAGGTCGTACGGGCGCCCCAGGTAGAACGCGCCGAGCTTCTCGTAGGCGGGCAGCGAGTCGGACATCACGGTCCTCAAAACGGCAGCGGCTCGCCCTCGCGCGCGGTCAGCTCGGCGAAGAGCTGCTGCAGGCGGCGGGTGAGGGGGCCGGGGGCGCCGGCGCCGATGGTGCGGCCGTCGACCTCGAGGACCGGCGTCAGCTCGCCCATCGTGCCGGTGGTGAACATCTCGTCGGCGGTGTAGACCTCGGCGGGCGAGAGGTTCTTCTCGCGCGCCGGGATGCCGTTCTCGGCCGCCAGGCGCAGCACGACGCCGCGGGTGATGCCGGGGAGGCAGGAGTCGGCGTGCGGCGTCAGCAGCTCGCCGCGCTTGACCAGGAAGACGTTGGTGGCGTTGGTCTCCGCGGCGTAGCCGTGGACGTCGAGCATCAGCGCGTCGTCGGCGCCGGCGACGTTGGCCTCGATCTTGGCCAGGATGTTGTTGATCAGGTTGTTGTGGTGGATCTTCGAGTCGAGCGTCTGCGGGCTGTGGCGCCGCACCGAGGCGGTCACTAGGCGAATCCCGTCGGCCGGGTAGACCGGCGGCTTCCACTCGGCGAGGACGATCAGGCAGCAGCCGGAGCGGTTCCAGCGCGGGTCCATGCCCGAGGTCACCTTCTCGCCGCGCGTCAGCGTCAGGCGCACGTGCGCGCCGTCGCGCATGCCGTTCGCCTGGAGCGTCGCGAAGAGCGCCGCCTTGACCTCCTCGCGCGCCGGCACGCCCTGGAACGCCATCGCGTGCGCCGAGGCGAAGAGACGATCGAGGTGGGCGTCGAGCTGGAAGACCCGGCCGCCGTAGACCCGCAGCCCCTCCCAGACCGCGTCGCCGCCCTGGACCGAGCTGTCGAAGACCGAGACCTTGGCGCGGTCGCGCGGCAGCAGCTCGCCGCCGACGTGGACGAGGATACCGGCGTTGCGGGGGTCGGGCAGCGCTTGGCTCATCGCGGACTTCCTACTCGGTAGGTTCTCCGAAAACGCCCGGGACGTAGCCCGGGCGCTACGCCGCCGCGGCCTTGATCGCCACGTCGTAGAGCCGTTCGTAGAGCGGCAGGCACTCGCGCAGCAGCGGCTCGAGCCGCTCGGGGAACGGGGCCGTCTTCGGCTGGTAGGGCTCGAAGCCGGTCGAGCGGTGCACGTTGTGGTACCAGTCGGGCGCCCAGCAGCCGTCGTACGGCTTCGCGCCCGCCGGCCAGCGCAGCATCGCCGGCTCCCAGCGGAGGTCGAGCCCCGCGCACAGCCGCCGCAGCACTCCCTCCGGGTCGCGTAACAGCTCGGCCGAGTCGAGCACCAGCTCGGGCTGCCCGAGAGCGCGCAGCCGGTCGAGGAGGTCCACCTGCGCCGCGTAGCCGGTGTCGCGCAGGATCGGCTGCGGGAGCTGGCGCGCCAGGGTCGGCAGCACGTCGCGCGGGTGGCGCGTCAGGAGGACGTTGGCGGTCGCGGCCAGGAAGCCGAGGTCGAGGTCGACCAGGTGATGGGCCATCTGCTTGAAGAACAGGACCGGCCGATCAGATGGGCCAAGGATCACGTCGCGCACCACCCTCTCGCCGTTGCAGTCCATCCGCCGCATCACCTCGGCGGCGTGCGGATGCGAGGCCCCCGAGACGCGCAGGTAGTGCCCGTAGAGCGGCTCGTCCACGACCCGCGTGTCGGGACGCTGCGCGAACGAGTACATGAGCGCCGTCGAGACGTTGCGCGGCCCGGACCAGAGATTGAGGCGCAGGACGGGCTGGGCGGCGGTCACGCCAAAAGCATACCCCGGCCCGAAGGGGAGCTCCCGCAGCGGACTCTCACGAGTCAGGTAGGGGCGGAGCTTGCCTCCGACCGGGGGTAGGCAAGCTGCCCCCCTACCTGATCTTTCGCTTTGGCCTGCTTGCCTTGGCTCGCTTCCTGTCGCTGTCTCCCTAGAACGCCGTCGGCGGCGGACAGCTCGCCGCCGCTCCCGCGTTGAGATTGCTCTGGGTCGCGAGGATCGTCTGCGTCGTCGCGCCGGAGAAGGGCGCCGGTAGCTGCGGCGGGAAGACCGGCGTGCCGGCAGGCACTCCCGGGCTGTACCACGCCGAGTGCCGGGCCTCCTCCCCAACCCGGTTCTGGACCCAGAAGATCGGCGTCGTCGCGTTGCGCAGCTTCGGGAAGTAGTAGAGCCACGACGAGCCGTTGCGGTAGATGCAGAGCGTGTCGTGGAGCTTCGCCCCCGGCGTGTGGCCGGCGAGCGGGGCGATGATCTGGGTCGGGTTGTGGGCGTGGTTCTGGAACAGCTCCTCGAGGATCCAGGCCCCGGTGTGGTACGGGTGCTCCTGCCAGTCGAACGGGATGTTGGTGGGCCGGAAGCCGTTCAACTGCCGCATGACGGTGTTGCGGATCGCGAGGCTCGTGAGGTTGGGGTCGCCGACGCCGCTGCCGACGGCGAACCGCGCGCCGGGCGCGTGGATCGTGCAGGTGCTGCCGGCGGTCGCGCAGGTGTCGTTGTCGAGGAGGTCCCAGAGGTACTCCTCGTCGATGTACCACTTGCGGGCGGCGTTCACCACCGCGGCGTCCTGGTTCGGGTATGGGCCACCGGTGCCGCCGACGGGCTGCCCGCCGTTGAGCCCGAAGAGATACGCGGCGGAGACCCCGCCGAGATAGAGCTGCCCGTGGCTGGCGGTCAGGACCTCGTCGCTGTTGGCGTTGATCGAGTAGTGGCCCCAGGTCTGCTGCGCGGTCAGGTGCCAGTCGACCAGCCACTGGCGGGCGCAGCTCTTGATCGCCGACGAGGCGTTGTTCTTCATCGCCCAGCCGTAGTACCAGACGCGCCCGAGGAGCTTCAGGTTGGGCGAGCTGTCCGTGAGGTAGTTGCAGGTACAGGCCGGCAGCGCGGAGGGGCAGAAGTTGGGACAGGGGCACGGGGCCTGGTTGACGCAGGGGCAGGGGTTCTCGGGGTTCGACTCGGCGGGGAGGCCGAGCACCGACTCCGCCAGCTCGTGGATCTTCTCGAGCTGGAGCACCTCTGCCTGCGCCGGGACGGCTGCGGCGAGCGCGAGCGCCAGGGCTGTCCACAGGAGCTTCCAACGGCAGTGAGGCATGGCGATCTCCTTTCGGACGCGCCGCGAGTTGTACGACCGGATCGCGCGTCCATAGAGATATGCGCCAATGACATGGGAGAACCTGTCAGCGCCCCCAGGCCCGCGGGTCGAGGTCGTACGGAAGCGGCGTCAGGACCTCGGCCCCCTCGGCGCCGAGCGCCACCAGGTCCACGAGCCGCACCGCCCAGCCGGGCGAGCCCGGCTGCGAGCGGACCGCCGCCCGCCCCGCCATCCGTTAGAGATTGCGCTCGATGAAGTTCTGGAAGGCCGATTTGGGCATCGCCCCCATCATGCGGTCGGCCATCTTGCCGCCCTTGAACAGGATGAAGGTGGGGATGCTCGAGACCTTGTACTCGAAGGCGACCTGCTGGTTCTCGTCGACGTTGAGCTTGCCGATCCGCACCTTGTCGTTGAGCTCCTCCGCCAGCTCGTCGAGCAGCGGCGCGACCATGCGGCAGGGCCCGCACCAAGCCGCCCAGAAGTCGACCAGGACCGGCTTGTCGGAGCCCAGCACCTCGCTCTGGAAGTTCTCGTTGGTGACGGTGACGATCTTCTCACTTGCCATCGGGTGTCCTCTCTCCATGGAATTGGCCGGCCCCGCCGGCCGAACAGTGCAACAACGAACGATTCCCGATCACTCCCGCCGGTCCTCGGCGGCCTCCCCCACCTGCACGTCCTGGGCCTCCAGGCGGCGGGCGGTGAAGTGCTCGCGCGTCGCCTCGACATCGCGCCGGATCTGCGCCGAGAGGTCCATGACCGAGGGGAAGATCCGCTCCTCGCGCAAGCGCTTGTGGAACGCGAGCTCCACCCGCTCGCCGTAGACGTCGGTCGAGAAGTCGAGGATGTGGCTCTCCACCACCCGCTGGTAGTTCTCGTAGACCGTCGGCCGGGTGCCGATGTTGGTGACGCAGTCGAAGGTCGCCGGGAAGCTCGGGAAGTGGACGCGCGAGACGTAGACGCCGTCGGCCGGCACCAGCTCGTTGTCCGGCGCCAGGTTGATCGTCGGCCAGCCCAGCTTCTGCCCCATGCGGTCGCCGCGGGCGATCAGGCCCTCGATCGCGTACGGCCGCCCCAGCATGTCCCAGGCCTCGCCGACGGTGCCTTCGGCGACGGCGCGCCGGATGCGGGTGCTCGAGATGCGCTCGCCCCGGTAGTGGACCTCCGGCACGCCGAAGGCGGCGAAGCCGAAAGACTCGCCGAGCTGGCGCAGCAGCGGCAGGTCGCCTTCGCGCTGGTGGCCGAAGACGAACCCCGAGCCGACGTAGACCTCGCGCACCGCCAGGCGCTCGACCAGGAAGTCGCGCACGAAGAGTCGCGCCGGCAGGCGCGAGAACTGGCGCGTGAAGCGCACCACGAGCACCACCTCGATCCCCGCCTCGTCGAGCAGGCGCTCCTTCTGCGCCAGCGTCGTCAGCCGCGGCGGCACCCGCTCGGGGGCGAGCACGGCGAGCGGATGGGGCTCGAAGGTGACGACCACCGCCGGCGCCCCGGCGTCGCGCGCCCGCGCCACCGCCAGGTCGAGGATCGCCCGCTGCCCGCGGTGGACCCCGTCGAAGTTGCCGATGGTCGCGATGCCGCCGCGCGGCAGGTCGCTGGCCTGGAACGCGTCCTGGACGACGAGCATCAGATCAGCGCCCGGGCTGCGTCCCGGAGGCAACCCGTAGCGCCCGGGCTACGTCCCGGGCGTTTTCGGAACGACACCCGCAGCTCTCCCCCGGCCCAACCGCCACGATCCGCCCGACGAGGTCGTCGGCGTGGGCTTCCGTGATCTCGACCGTGGCGAAGCGCCCCGCCGCCGGCGGCGCGTCGAGGACGCTGTCGGCGATCAGCACCCGCCCGTCGATCTCGGGCGCTTGGCCGGCGTGCCGCCCCTGGAGCAGGTGCTCGCTCTCCTCGCAGACCCCCTCGACCAGCACCTGGAGGCGCCGCCCGACGAGCCGCCGGCGGCTGGCGAGGGCGATCGGCCGCTGCGCCTCGAGGAGCTGGCGGTGCCGGCGCCCGGCGACCGTCCGCGAGACGCGGCCCGGGAGGGCCGCCCCCGGCGTCCCCTCCTCGGGGCTGTAGACGAAGGCGCCCAGGTGGTCGAAGCGGGCGCGCTCGACGAACCCGAGGAGGTCGCGGAAGTGCTCCTCGGTCTCGCCTGGGAAGCCGACGATGAAGGTGGTGCGCAGAGCGAGGTCGGGCACCAGCTCGCGCGCCCGCTCGACCAGGCGGAGGTAGCGGCGCGAGTCGCCGCCCCGGCGCATTGCCCGCAGCACCTCGCCGGCGCTGTGCTGGAGCGGGATGTCGACGTAGGAGACGAACCGCTCCTCCGTCCCCATCAAGCGCAGCAGCTCCTCGTCGAGCGTCGTCGGATAGGCGTAGAGGAAGCGGAGCCACGGAATGTCGGTGCCGGCGAGGAGCGCCTCGACCAGCCGCAGCAGCCCGTGCCGGCCGAGCCCCAGGTCCTCGCCGTAGCGGGTGGTGTCCTGGGCGATCAGGCACAGCTCGTTGACGCCCGCGGCCGCGAGCGCCTGCGCCTCGAGCACCAGGTCCTCCACCGTGCGGCTGCGGAAACGGCCGCGCCAGAGCGGGATGGCGCAGAAGGTACAGGGGTTGTCGCACCCCTCGGCGACCTTGAGGTAGGCGTAGCCGCGGGTGGTGAGCAGGCGCGGGGCGGTGTGGTCGAAGACCAGGTGCGCCGGCGCCGGCAGCGGCGGCCCGCCGCCCAACTGCACCAGCTCCCCCACCTCGCGGAGCTGGTCGAGCCCGACGAAGCCGTCGATCTCCGGGATCTCGCGCTCGAGCTCCTTGCCGAAGCGGTTGACCATACAGCCGGCCACCAGGAGCCGCCGCACGCCCCCCGCCTCGCTCTTGCGCCCAGCGACCTCGAGGATGGCGTCGATCGACTCCTGCTGCGCCTCCTCGATGAAGCCGCAGGTGTTGACGATGACCGTCTCGGCCGCGTCGAGGTCCGGCACCACCTCCCAGCCGCGGCGCGCCAGCTCCCCCAGCATCACCTCGCCGTCGACGAGGTTCTTGGGGCAGCCGAGGCTGATCATGCCCACGCGGGGGCGGGACGGGGTCACGGGCATGTCGCGAAGGCGCTGGTGTCCTGGATCGGCTGGAACGGCGTTCCCTGCGGGTTCTGGTAGGTCTTGACCACGCCGGTCTGGGTATCGGTCACCGTGATCACCGTCCGCACGTCGGTCAATCCGCCGGCGAAGACCCAGTACCGGTTGTTGAGCCCGCAGGCGTTGATCACCTTGACCACCGCCTCGACGTTGGTGGCGCTGAAGAACCAGAGATAGCCGGTCTCGGGGGTCAGCTCGACGACCTGCGCCACGCCCGAGGCGCTGCCGGTGTCGAAGGTGGCTTCCACCTTGAACCGATCGTTGTTGAGGCAGAGCGTGTCGGCGTCGGCGACGCAGGGTGCGGGCGCGCCGAAGGTGGTCGCCGAGGCGGTGTTCGAGTAGGCCGAGTCGCCGGCGGCGTTGCGGGCCCGGACGCGGAAGTCGTACGCCGTCGCCGGCAACAGCCCGGTGACGACCGCGCCGGCCGTCGGCACGCCGCCGACGTCGATGAAGCTGCCGCCGGGCACCCGGGTCTCGAGGCGGAACTCGGTCTCGTTGTTCGAGTTGTCCTGCCAGGAGAGAAGCACGTCCGACGTCGACAGCGCGCTCGCCTGGAGATTGGTCGGCGGCGCCGGCGGCGTCGGGGTGGACGTCGAGCCATAGAGGATGGCGATCGCTCCGCGGTCGTCGTTCTGCAGCGCCGCGCCGCGGTTGTCGTCGTGGACGAGCCAGCGCATCAGCGCGTTGTTGAGGGTCGCGCTGGTCGAGCACGAGGGCACCTCGGGCGTATCACCGTCCTCGTCGCAGGAGTGCCCGACTCCCAGCGTGTGCCCCAGCTCGTGCGCGAACAGCTCCTCGGCGGCCTTGCCGGCGTTCGGGCTGTCGGCGAAGAAGCAGGAGAGGCCGTTGTTGGTGATGATCTCGGCCTCGACGATGCGGATGTAGGTGTTGCCCTGGAAGACGCCGGTGTTGTCAGGGTCGAACCAGGGGCCGCCGAGCGCGAGCACGCCGCCGCCGATGCAGGAGAAGGACCCGAGCTCGTTGTTGGGGTCGTTGAAGAGGATCGTGTTGATGCCGTCGGGTCCCTGATCGAACCCGTTGTCGGCGCTGGTCGTGCCGCCGTAGGTGTAGCTGATCGTCGTGTTCGGATCGGCGTTCCAGGCGTTGAGGGCGGTCTGGAACTGGCTGAAGCCGCCGCCCGAGACGCCGTCCTGACCGCTCGAGTGGGCGCGGAAGGAGATGCTGCCGCCGCTCGCGAACTGGAACCAGCGCATTCTGACGCCCTCCCACTCGAACAGCGTGAAGGCGTCGGTCACCTGCCGCATCTCCGGCTCCGGCAGGTCGACGAAGTAATCGGCGGCGCGGTAGCGGCCGGCCGCCCGGTCGGCGATCCAGCGGGCGAAGCGTGCGAGGTCGCGCGGCTGATCGGCGGCAGCCGGCGCGACGGTGACGCCCTGCGGCACGACCTTGATCTCCTGCGTCGCCGCGAGATCGCGGGCCGCGAGCGGGCGCCCTTCGACGTCGACGACGTGGAACGCCCCGAGCGCGAAGTGGAGCACCCGGTAGTCGCCGTCCGCGCGCGGCTCGAGGAAGAGCAGGGCCCGCTCGTCCTCGCGGAAGGAGGGCGCGCCCCAGATGCGCAGGCCGAGACCGTCCGGCCGCACGCCGCCCAGCACCCGCACCACGACCTGATTCCCCACCGGCTCGCCCTTCACCACCCGCTCGACGGCGAAGACGTACTCCGTCGCCGGCGCCTGGCCGGCGGCCGGCCCGCGGGAGAGCAGCCGCGCCTCGACCACCAGCGGCGCCTGATCGGCCAGCGCCTCGTCGCGGACCATCAAGAAGGTGGTGGCCTGCGCGGCGGCGGCGCCGAGAGCGCCGAGGGCGCAGAGAGAGAGAAGGAGCGAGACTTGGCGTTTCATTCGAACGATCTCCGTAGGGATGATTCCGGGTAGCGCCGCGGCGGGAGTGCTGGATAGAGCTTATCAGACCTGCGGTGAGCGCGGGAGCCCGGCCGACAGCCCCTGGAAGTCATCCCGAGCGAGAGCGAGGGATCTGGGCGGGGGGCGGCGTGATACAAGTTGCGAATAGGCCATGCGCCACCCGTCCAGCCCGCGGGCGCTGTTCCTCCTCTTCCTCCTCCTGCTGCTCGCCGCGCCGCCGCTCGCCGCTCAGGAGGAAGGGACCTCTCTCTTCGGCCAGGTCCTGGCGCGCGGCGGCCGGGTCACCAGCCAGCCTTCCTGGCGCGAAGGCGGGTTCGGGCGGCTCGCCGCCGGCGCCGACGACGCCGAGGAGGAGGACGGCACCGGCCTCGGTCGCCTCGACCTCGGCCTCGACTGGCGCCCTTCGCGGCACTGGGGCGCCCACCTCCACGCGCTCGGACGGCTCGAGGAGGGTGCCGGGAGCGGCCGCGCCGCCGGACTCGTCGAGGCCTACCTCCACGCCGCCGCCACGCCGCGCTCCGGCCACGAGCTGCGCTTCCGCCTCGGCCGCTTCTTCCTGCCCACCTCGCGCGAGAACGTCCAATCCCTCTGGTCGTCGCCCTACACGTTGACCCTCTCGGCTTTGAACAGTTGGATCGGCGAGGACCTGCGGCCGACCGGCCTGCTGGCCGAGTACCGCGCGGCGCTGGGAACGCAGGAGGCGCGGCTCGGCGGCAGCGTCTTCGGCGGCAATGACGCGCTCGGCGCGGTCCTCGCCTGGCGCGGCTGGGGCATGGGCGATCGCCTGACCGTCTTCGGCGAGACGCTGCCGCTGCCGCCGCTCCACTCGCTGGCGCCGGGCGGCGCCTTCGGCGAGCAGCGCGACGCCGGCACCCGGCCGCTCGGGCGGGACCTCGACGGCCGCCCGGGCTGGGCCGCCTACGCCCGCTGGGAGGCCCCCGAGCGGGCGCTCCTCCAGGCGACGCGGCTCGACAACCGCGGCGACCGCGGGCTCTACGACGGCGAGTACGCCTGGGAGACGGAGCTGAATCAGATCAGCGGCGAAGTCCACCTGCCGGGCTCGCTGGTCCTCGCCGCCGAGGGCGTGCGCGGCGCAACCGGCATGGGCCGCGCCGGCGCCTTCGCGCAGGTCGACTTCGCCGCCGCCTATCTGCTCGCCTCCTGGCACCCCGGCCGGGTGCGGCTCACCCTGCGTCACGACCGCTTCGAGACCGCCGACCGCGACCGCCTGCCGACGACCGAGAACAACGACGAGGACGGCCGGGCGTGGACCGCCGCCTTCCTCTGGGACGTCACCGACTCCCTGCGCCTAGCCGCCGAGGTCCTCGACCTCGACGCCGACCGCCCCGCCGCCGCCCAGGCCGGCGCCGATCCCGACACCGCGGCACGGACGGTCGCGGTCGAGGTGAGGTACTACTTCTAACGACCTTAACCACGTCGGCCAACGGCGGGTGACGGATTTCCGCCCTCGATCGGCGCATCTTCTCGTTGGAGGTGCCGTGCGTGTGCTCGGAGTCGGGAGCGAGCGCGGGGTACTTCATGACTCCACGGGAGATCACCATGAGACCGCGTACCGTCATCCTCTCGCTCGCGATCCTGCTCTCTTGCCTGCCGGCCGCCGCCCGCGCCGCCGCGCCCTCGCCGCCGGCCATCAGCTTCGAGGAGCGCGCGGTCGTCTTGAGCGGCGCCTCGGCCGGCGCCAAGGTCGCCTGGTTCGGCGTCGCCCGCGAGCCGGTCGACTACGGCGGCGTCATCGTGCGGCGCGAGGCGCTCGTCGCCGACCAGGACGGCGACGGCACCGTCCGCTTCGAGCTCGACCGTGCGGTCCCCTTCCGCTCGATCTGGGCGGCGGTCGACCTGACGAGCGGCGAGTTCGCGGTGGCGACGCCGGCCGGCTACCCGCTGCGCGAGCTCAAGCTCAACCCGAACGCCTTCCACTCCCGCGGCAACGGCAAGCTCGACCTCTTCGGCGAGGGGCGGGAGTTCCTGGCGCTCTTCGTGGCGCGGCCGGGAGCCGGCTCCTGGGTGATGACCGTCTACGACGGCGGCGCCGAGGACGAGGACGGCCCCGCGAACCTCGCGGTGACGATGGACCCGGCGGCGATGACGCCGGTCGGCGACAGCCCGCCGGCGCCCGACGCCTTCGCCGGCGGCGACGTCTTCGTCGCCATCGACCCCAACGCCATGGACGCCGTGGCCATTCGCCTGGTCGGTGCCAAGCCGTGAGACCGGAGACCCGACCGATGAGAGCCCCCTGCGCGATCCTCGGCCTCCTGGGGCTGGCCCTCACCGCCCCCCTCGCCGCGCAGCAGCACCCGAGCTCCGAGCGCGGCTTCGATCCCGAGAAGGTCTACCAGTTCAGCGACCTCGACAGCGTCAACCTGCTCAACGGCAACGTCGGCATCACCATCCCGCTGGGCCAGAAGTACCCGGTCGGCGGCGGCCTCTCCTACGGCCTCTCGATCGTCTACAACTCGAAGGTCTGGGACCACCAGGAGGCGTTCTACCAGGGCAAGCCCTACAGCCAGGCGCTGCCCGACCGGCTCTCCAACGCCGGCATGGGCTGGACCATCTCGCTCGGCCGGCTGCTCTCGCCGACCGACCCGCTCAACGACTACCGCGTGCCCTGGGTCTACATCGGCCCGGACGGCGCCGACCACGGCTTCTACGCCGACCTCCACGACTCCGGCCAGGCGGGCGTCGACCCCTGCGGCGCCGTCTGCTACACCCGCGACGGCTCCTACATCCGCATGACGACGCTCTCCTCGATCCAGCGGATGGTCGAGCTGCCCGACGGCACGCGCCACATCTTCACCCTCCTCGCGATCGCCGGCGGCATCAGCGAGTGGCGCCCCACCGAGATCCGCGACCGCTACGAGGACGGCCTGCGCGACGTCGAGATCAGCTACCCCGACCGCCTGACCAGCGACCTCGTCTGGGAGATCCGCGACAAGCACAACCGGCTGCACACCGTGACCTTCGAGAGCGACACCTCGGGGCGCTACCGGCGGCGGGTCAAGTACGTCGACGTAGCGGCCTTCGGCGCCGGCGCGCCGCCGTCGCGCTACACCTTCTCCTACCTCGACCAGACCGTGAACGTCCCCTGCTCGAGCAACCTGCCGTTCTGGAACACGGTGCGGGTGCCGTTCCTCTCCAGCCTCTTCCTGCCGGACGGCACGACCTACGGCATGATGTATTACCACCCGACCGACGGCGGCGACTGCCGCGCCCGCTCGATGCTGAGCGACCTCTTCCTGCCGACGCTCGGGAAGATCCACTACTACTACCGCCTGCACACGCTGCCGATCCGCGGCTGCAGCTCGCGCGCCTGGCACAGCTACTCGGCGGGGATCGCGACCCGGCAGTTCCTGGGCGCCGCGGGCGAGGACCTCGGCACCTGGACCTACACCAGCAGCCTCTCCAACTCGCCCTGGCCGCCGACCGCCTGGCAGTGCGACGACGGCCGGCCGTTCGTCCCGCCATCCGAGCAGCTCACGGTCCAGGTCGTGACCCCGCTCAAGGACAAGAGCCTGCACTACTTCTCGGTCTTCCCCGGCACCGAGTTCCCGTCGACGAGCGCCTTCGACCCGCTCGACTACGGGCTGCCGTTCGGCAAGATCCCGCCGCCCGACGCGACCGGCACGCGGTTCCTCTCGACCCAGACCTTCGACTGCGACGAGTCGACCGGGGCCTGCCCCGGGACGCCGGCGCGCTCGACCTACGCGCGCTACGAGCGCGACGCCTCGGTGCGCTGCGGCATCGAGTTCGGCCCCGAGTGCTTCGCCAGCAACCGGCGCCTCGCCTCGCAGCGCACCGTCTACAACGACGGCAAGTTCGCCGACTCCGACTCCTCCGACTTCGACGGCTTCGGCCACTACCGGAATGTCACCGCGACCGGCAACTTCACCGCCGACGACGCGCGCACCACCTTCACCAACTTCAACCCCGGCAACGTCCTGCCCGGCGCCGCCTGGGTGCTCGGCACCCACACCGAGCAGTGGGTGCAGCAGGCGGGCGTGCGGGCGAAGACGCAGCTCTGCTTCGACGGCAACACCGGCTTCCTGCGCCGCAAGCGGGTCTACCGGCTGACCAACGCCGATCCCCTGCCGGCCAGCAACGACGTGCTGGCGCTCTACACCGTCGACGCCGGCAGCGGCAACATGGTGCGCGAGGAGTCCTACGGCGGCGACAAGGCGCCGCAGGCGCTCTCCACCTCGACCAACCTCTGCGGCCTCGGCCTGCCGGCCGCCGGCAGCGAGTACCGCGTCGATCACACCTATCAGTTCGGGAGCCTCGCCACCTCGACCTACGTCGACGCCGCCGGGGCGCCGCTCTCGTTCAAGACGCTCGACCAGACGATCGACCAGAAGACGGGCCTCACCGCCTCCGGCCGCGACACCGCCGGCATCCAGACCGACTACACCTACGACGCGATGGGCCGCCTGCGCACCGTGCGGCCGCAGTGGACCCCGACCGCGTCCTGGACCGATTACACCTACACCGTCGCCCAGGGGAGCCTGCCGGCGCGCGTCGACGTCAGGCGGTGCAGCAACGTCGACCTGGTCAACTGCTCGCCGCTCACCCACCATCAGGTGGAGTACGACGCCCTGGGCCGGGTCGCCAAGGAAAAGCAGCTCCTCATGGACGGCACCTGGAGCAAGCGCCTCACCCGCTACAACGGCGGCGGCTGGAAGAGCCAGGTCTCCGAGCTCGAGCCGGACGGCGTCGCCGACGGCTCGCTCCGCTTCACCACCTACGCCGCCTACGACCCCTTCGGGCGGGCGGCGACGGTCACCGGCCCCGACGGCCACACCGTCTCCTTCAGCTTCAGCGGCGAGAGCTCGACCACCCGCACCTTCACCGTCGGCACCGAGCCGCTCGACGCCAACGGTAACGTCCCTCAGACGCCGGTCTCGGTCACCGACTTCCTCGACCGCCACGGCCGGCTGTGGAAGGTGCGCGAGACCTCGAGCCCGAGCGGCACCAACGTCACCACCGAGTACTCCTACGACGTCGGCAACCGCGTCGGCGTCGTCAAGACGACGGCGCCCGAGGCGACGCAGCTCCGCTTCTTCGGCTACGACGGCCGCGGCTTCCTGACCGGCGAGACCCACCCCGAGAAGGGCGGCCAGATCAAGTACTCCCGCTACGACTCGCGCGGCCACGTCGGCCAGGAGGAGGACGTGGCGGGAAGCGGGCCCAACCTCTTCGTCTACAGCTACGACCGCGCCGAGCGCCTGGTCGAGATCCGCAAGGACAACTTCTCGGGGCCGCTGCTCAAGAAGTTCACCCACGCCACCGCCGCCTCCTCCTGCGGGCTCTGCAACGGCAAGCTCCAGCAGGCGCGGCGCTACAACTACCACACCGTCAACGGCACGCCCTTCGAGGTGGTGATCGAGGAGAACTACACCTACGGCGCGCGCGGCGGTCTGGTCTCGACGCGCGACTTGAAGCTCTTCGTCAACGGCACCCAGTTCGAGACCTTCACCCAGGGCTTCGACTACAACCAGCGCGGCGCGGTGTCGACGAACCATTACCCGCAGTGCACCCACCTCGACTGCACCTCCGACAACGCCGCCCAGCCGCGCACGGTCACGCGGGGCACCATCAACGGCTTTCTCTCTTGGGTCACCGGCTTCACCGGCACCGTCCCCGGACAGCCGGCCGGCTATGGCTTCACCTACCACGCCAACGGCATGGTGGCGCAGATCCAGCACGGCAACGGCGTCCTCGACACCTACGCCGTCGACACCGGCAACTGGATGCGCCGGCCGCTGTCGATCTCGACCAGCGGCGCCAACCTCAACTGGTCCTCCGGCGCCTACCGCTACGACGGCGCCGGCAACGTCCTCAAGACGGGAACGGACTGGTTCCAGTACGACCGCGTGAGCCGCTTGAAGAAGGGGGTCGTCCACGCCGACTCCTCGGGGGCCGGCGGCGCCGCGACCGAGCGGGTCCAGTCCTACGTCTACGACACCTACGGCAACGTCCTCAGCATCACCACGGCGGCGGGCGGTGGCACCGTCATCCGCGGCACGCCGACCTCGGCCGCCAGCAACCGGCTGACCGGCGCCGTCGGCTACGACACCGCCGGCAACCTGACGAGCTGGAACGGCACGCTCTACACCTACGACGCCTTCAACCAGATGACGCGCCTGACCTCGCCCTCCGAGGACACGCTCTACAGCTACACCGCCGACGACGAGCGCGTCTGGTCGTACAACCTGACCGCCGGCGCCTCGCGCTGGACGCTGCGCGACCTCGATCAGCGCGTGCTCCGCGAGTACAGCAACAACGGCGGCTTCTGGACGGTGGCCAACGACTACGTCTACCGCGACGGCGTGCTCCTCGCCGCGGTCAAGCCCGGGCAGCCCGCCGTCCACTTCTCGGTCGATCACCTCGGCACGCCGCGCCTCATCACCGACGGCAACCGCAACCGCCTCGCCTACCACGTCTACTACCCCTTCGGCGAGGAGGCGACCACCTTCAACCAGGACGTCGAGCGGCTGAAGTTCACCGGCCACGAGCGCGACCTCAACAACCTCTTCGGGCCGGACGACGACCTCGACTACATGCACGCGCGGTTCTGCTCGCCGCAGACCGCGCGCTTCCTGGCCGTCGATCCGGCGGGCGGCGACGCCGGCAAGCCGCAGAGCTGGAACCGCTACGCCTACGTGCAGGACAACCCGCTGCTCTACACCGACCCCAACGGCAAGGTGCTCGGCTTCGGCTTCCAGGCGGCCGAGTACCTCGACAGCAAGATCGAGCAGGCCGAGAGCTTCCTCTTCAGCCTGACGCCGGGCGGCGGGGCGGGGATCATGGCCGACACCCAGATCGGCGTCACCGCCGACCTGGCGCGCAGCGTCACCGACCTCTTGCGGGTCGGCCACGCGAGCGGCGAGGCGCTGGGCTCCGGCGCGGGAGCGCTCGAGACCAGCCTCGCGCTCGGCGGCGACACGCTGCGCGTCGCCGCGATCGCCGCGCCGCTCGCCGGCGCCGGCCGCTCGGTCGCCGCCCGTACCCTCGCCCGCGAGGCCGGAGCGGTCGACGCCTCGGCCTTCGTCGGCCGCCGCTCGGTGCTCGGCGGCCAGGGCGCGCACACCCCGCAGCTCCGCAACGCCCCCTACCAGCCGGTGCGCAACGCGCCGGGGCGGATCGGCGGCCGCCAGTACAGCGGCCACGCCTTCGACCAGATGCAGAACCGCGGCCTGACGCCGAGCGTGGTGGAGAATACGTTGAAGGTCGGCCAGCGCACCCCGGGCAATCAGCCGGGGACGCTCAAGGTATTCGACGTCGAGAACAACGTGACGGTGATCCTCAACGCGCGCGGCGCCGTCATCACGGTCTACTGAGGTCCGGAGACGGGATGCAGCTCAGCGAGCGCGATCGGCAGCAGGCGCAGACCATGCTGGACCGGCTGGAGCGCTTCCGGCAGGGGCGGCTGCCGCTCCACGTGCTGGTGGCCGACCTCGAGGTCCTCTTCGGCGCCATCGCGGAGGCGCCGCGGCAGTGGAAGGAGGACTTCGTCGCGCAGTGGGAGGTCCTCGAGGAGATCAACGCCCTCGCCCTCGCCGAGGGCCGCACCGCCGCCGCGGGCGAGGAGCGGCCCGCCGTCGAGCAGGCGGTCGCGGCGCTCGAGGCATTACTGCGCTAGGCCAACAGCTCCCCCCGCAGCACGGTGACCGCGTGCCCGCCCAGGTGCACGCGGTCGCCGGCGACGCGGACCCGCACCACGCCGCCGCGGCGCGAGGCCTGGTAGGCGAGCATCTCGTCCCTCCCCAGCCGCTCGCGCCAGTACGGGCCGACGACGCAGTGGGCGTAGCCGGTCACCGGGTCCTCGTCGATGCCGAGCGCGGGAGCGAAGTAGCGCGAGACGACGTCGAAGGGCGGGACCGCGGCGCGGGCGGTGACGATCAAGCCGCGCGCCAGCGTGCGCAGGCGGCGGAGGTCGGGGGTCAAGCGACGCACCGCCTCCTCGCTCCCCAGCTCGACGACGAGGTCGTTGCCGCGCCGCCCGACCCAGCTCGCCGGCGCGCCCAGGATCTCGGCGAGCACCGCCGGCGGCCGCGGCTCGACGACCGGCGGCAGCGCCGGAAAGTCGAGCTCGATGAGCGCGCCGCGCCGCGTCGCGGTGAGGAGGCCCGAGAGCGTGTGGAAGCGCGCCGGCTCCGCCGCCGGCAGGCGGCCGATCTCCCACAGCACGTGCGCCGCGGCGAGGGTGCCGTGCCCGCAGAGCTCGATCTCCGCCTCGGGCGTGAACCAGCGCAGGTCGAAGCCGTCGCCGGCCGCCTCCCCGCGCGGCACGAGGAACGCCGTCTCGGCGAGGTTCATCTCCGCCGCCACCGCCTGCATCCAGGCCTCCGGCCGCGCCGCAGCCAGCGGCACCACCGCCGCCGGATTGCCGGCGAACGGCCGCTCGGTGAAGGCGTCAACTTGGAAGATCTCGTATCCCATCGCGCTCCGCCCCCGTGCTGCGCGTAGCGCCCGGCCCCCGTGCCGGGCGTTTTCGGAAGGACGGCCCGAACTCCTTCACGCTCTCTGAGGCTACCAGCGAACACCGCGCGCCGCGCGGGTCAGCGCCGGGCCCCGCGCCTTTCGTGGTACAAACCGCGCCGCCATGGGCAAGCGCCACAGGGTCGTGATCGCCGGGGCCGGCGGCATGGGGAGCGCCGTCGGCCTCCTGCTGCGCGAGATGGGGGACTTCGAGTGCGACCTCTGGGTGGGGGACGCGGACGAGGCGCGGGCCGCCGCAGCCGCGGCCTGGATGCGGGAGGGCTCGACCCGGCCGGGCGAGGTGCACGCCTTCCTCCTCCCCGCCGCGGGCTCGAGCTCCGCCTTCGAGGAGGTGCTCGAGCAGGCCGACCTCCTCCTCGACTGCCTGCCGGGCGACGAGGCCGTGCGCATGGCCCGCCTGGCGCGCCGGCACGGCCTCCACTACGTCAACCTGACCGAGCACGTGGCGGCCACCGACGCCATCCGCCGCGAGATCGCGCCCGGCGCCGAGCACGGCTTCCTGCTCCAGACCGGCCTCGCGCCGGGCGTCGTCAACGTCCTCGGGCACGGCCTCTTCCAGCGCTTCTGCCGGCTCCACGGCGTCGACCGCGCCGACGTCCTCCAGATGCGCGTCGGCGCCCTCACCGAGAACGTCCGCCCGCCGCACCACTACGCCTTCACCTGGAGCTCGCACGGCGTGGCCACCGAGTACGTCAAGGACGCCGTCGTGGTGCGCGACGGCGGGCGCACCACCCTGCCCTCGCTCTCCGAGCGCGCGACGGTGGTCGTCGACGGCACCGTCTTCGAGGAGGACCTGACCTCGGGCGGCGCCGCCGACCTCCCCGACGCGCTGGCCGGCCGGGTGGCGAGCCTCGACTACAAGACCCTGCGCTGGCCCGGCCACTACGCCTGGATCGAGGGCGTCCTCGGCTCGACGCCCGCCGGCGCCGAGCCGCGCGAGCACCTGCACGGCGAGATGCTGCGCGCCGTGCCGCGCGTCGAGGAGGGCGACTTCGTGATCGTCTACGCCGCCGTCCAGGGACGCGACGCCGCCGGCGTCCTGCACCGGCTGGAGACCGCCCGCCGCGTCCCGCCGTTCCGCTGCGGCGCTCACACCCTGCGCGCCATCCAGGCGACGACGGCCGCCGGCATGGCCGAGTCGGCCCGCCTTGTCCTCTCCGGCCGCCACCAGGGAACCATCCTGCAGAGCCAGATCGATCCCGAGAGCTACCTCTCCGGGCCGTTCGTCGGGCCGATCTACCGGCTGGCGCCGGGCTGACGCGAAACGCCTCGCCCGCGCTCGCCACCCCAGACGAGCAGCGATGCCGCTGCCGCCGCCACCCGCAAGGAGAAGCTATGAGCGACAACCCGTTCGTCGGCTCCTGGAGCTATCGCAGCCTGCTCAACGACCCCGACCTCGCGAAGCCCTTCAACAGCCTCAAGTTCGGCGCCGGCACCATCGTCATCGCCGAGGCGCCGATGCAGACCCTGACCGGCACGATCGGCGGCCAGGGCTGGTCGCTCGACCTCCACGGCTCGCGCGCCTACGGCTCGCCGATGCAGGTCCGCTTCCAGGGGCGCGGCATGGTCGACGGCGCGGAGTGGGTCTACGACTACATCGGCTGGCTGGTGCCCGACTGGCCGAACAGCGACGCCAGCCTGCAGCGGCCGGCGATCGTCGGCTCGGTCGTGCGCACCGTGCCCCACCCGAGCAACGGCGGCGTGGCGCCGGCGGGGTTCGTGGCATCCTTCTACGCCGTCCGACAGGACTGAGAGCCATGAGCACGAAGCGCGACTTCGCGATCGCGATCCCGATCTACCCGCACGTCGACCTGCTGGACGTCGCGGCGCCGTACGAGATGTTCAACTGGATCAACGCCTACTCGGACGCGCTGGCGGTGAGCGTCACCCTCGTCGCGGGTCAGAGCGGCACGGTCGCGACGCGCGACGGCTTCAAGCTCACGCCCGACACCACCTTCGCCGCCTGCCAAGGGCGGCAGTTCGACCTCCTCTGGGTGCCGGGCGGCGATCCGCAGGGGCTCGAGGCGACGATGCACGACCCCGACTACCTCGGCTTCCTGCGCCAGCAGAGCGCCGGCGCCGGCTGGGTGACGTCCGTCTGCGAGGGCGCGGTCCTGCTCGCCAGCGCCGGCCTCCTCGACGGCTACACCGCCACCACCCACTGGGCGTTCATCCCCTGCCTCGCCGCCTACCCGCAGATCAGGGTCGCGCCCGGCAACCCGCGCTTCGTCGTCGACCGCAACCGCGTCACCGGCGGCGGCATCTCCTCGGGCCTCGACGAGGCGCTCGAGCTGGTGGCGCGGATCGCCGGCTACGACGTCGCGGTCCACGTCCAGCGGGTGACCCAGTACTTCCCCGACCCGCCGATCCGGGGCAGCATCCCGGTGGCCACGGTGTGCCCGGTCAAGGTGCCGTAGCGCCCGGGCTACGTCCCGGGCGTTTTCGGAGGACGTCTTGACCCTCCCCCGCCCCGCCGGTCATCCTGGAGGCGCATGGCCACCGCCGCCCGCCGCCAGTTCAAGATCCGCGGCCTCGACTGCGCCCAGGAGGTGAATGCCCTCAAGAGCGAGGTCGGGCCGCTCGTGGGCGGCGAGGAGCGGCTCGGCTTCGATCTGATCAAGGGGCGGATGACCGTGGCGGCGCCGCCCGAGGAGGTGCCGGACCGCGAGGTGCTGCGCGCGGTCGAGCGCGCCGGGCTCGCCGCCGAGGCCTGGGAGGACGGGCGGGCGAGCGCCGAGGGGCGGTGGCGAGGGAGCGCGCGGCCACTGCTGGCGGCGCTGAGCGGCCTCGCCACCCTCGCCGGCTTCGCGGTCCACGCCGCCGCCGCAGGCTTCGCCGCCGCCTTCGGCTCCGAGGGGATGGGGCTCGCCCACCACGCGCACGGGGCGGCACCGACCGCGGCCCGGGCGCTCTACCTCCTCGCCATCCTCACCGGCGGCTGGTTCGTGCTGCCGCGCGCCTGGGCGGCGCTGCGCCGCGCCCGGCCGGACATGAACCTGCTGATGACCGTCGCCGTCGCCGGCGCCCTGCTGCTCGGCGAGTGGCTGGAGGCGGCGCTCGTCAGCTTCCTCTTCGCCCTCTCGCTCCTCCTCGAGTCGTGGAGCGTGGCGCGGGCGCGGCGGGCGGTGGCGGCGCTGGTGCACCTGGCGCCGCAGCGGGCGCGGGTCGTCTCGGGCAGCGGCGAGGAGGAGGAGCGGCCGGCGGCGGAGGTAGCGGTCGGCACCCGCTTCCTGGTGCGGCCGGGCGAGCGCGTGCCGCTCGACGGCCGGGTGGCGCGCGGCGCGAGCGAGGTCGACCAGGCGCCGATCACCGGCGAGAGCGTGCCGGTCGCCAAGGCGCCGGGCGACGAGGTCTTCGCCGGCAGCATCAACGGCGACGGCGCGCTCGTCGTCGAGTCCACCCGTCCGGCCGAGGAGACCACCCTGGCGCGCCTGGTGCGCATGGTCGAGGAGGCGCAGGAGCGGCGCGCCCCCTCCGAGCGCTGGGTCGACCGCTTCGCCCGCGTCTACACCCCGGCGGTCATGGCGGCCGCCGTCCTCGTCTTCCTCCTGCCGCCGCTCCTCGCCGGCGGCGCCTGGGGCGCGTGGTTCTACCGCGCCCTGGTGCTCTTGGTCATCGCCTGCCCCTGCGCCCTCGTCATCTCGACGCCGGTCTCGATCGTCGCCGGCCTCGCCGCGGCCGCCCACCACGGCGTCCTGGTCAAGGGCGGCCTCTTCCTCGAGATCCCGGCGCGGCTGCGGGCGGTGGCGCTCGACAAGACCGGCACCCTGACCCGCGGGCGCGCGGCGGTCGTCGACGTCGTGCCGCTCGCCGAGCACGACGAGCCGGAGCTCCTGGCGCGCGCCGCCGCGCTCGAGGCGCGGAGCAGCCACCCGATCGCGCGCGCCATCCTGGAGCGGGCGCGGAAACAGGGAGTAGGCGTCCGGGCGGCCGAGGACCTCCAGGTGCTCCAGGGGCGGGGCGCGACCGGCCGCCTCGACGGCCGCGAGTACTGGCTCGGCTCGCACCGCTACCTGGAGCAGCGCGAGCAGGAGACGCCGGCCGTGCACGAGCGCCTGGAGGCGATGTCCGACGCCGGCCATACCGCCGTCGCGGTCGGCACCGCCGACCACGTCTGCGGCCTGATCGCGGTCGCCGACCCGATGCGCCCCGAGGCGCCGGCCGCCCTCGCCGCCCTCCACTGCCTGGGCATCCGCCCGATCGTCATGCTGACCGGCGACAATCGCGGCACGGCGCAGGGCGTGGCGCAGGAGGCGGGCGTCGACGAGGTCCAGGCCGAGCTGCTCCCGGCCGAGAAGGTGGCGGCGATCGAGGCCCTCGTCGCGCGCTACGGCCAGGTCGCGATGGTCGGCGACGGCGTCAACGACGCCCCCGCCATGGCCCGCGCCACCCTGAGCGTCGCCATGGGCGCCGCCGGCAGCGACGCCGCCATCGAGACGGCCGACGTCGCCCTGATGGCCGACGACCTGGGCAAGCTCCCCTGGCTCATCCGCCACTCCCGGCGAACGCTCGCCGTCATCC
>JBIOUG010000038.1:0-16217 GCA_044866775.1 Thermoanaerobaculia bacterium
AAAAAGATCCGGGTAAGGGGAAAACGGCCGGCGTCCCCGAGGCCGCGGTGCGTCCGTGGCGGCTGTGGATCGACACCGGCGGCACGTTCACCGACTGCGTGGCGGTCGACCCCGAGGGCGCCGTTCATCGCGCGAAGGTGCTGTCGTCGAGCGCGCTGCGGGGACGGTTGGAAGAGCAGGTGGGGGAGGGCAGGTGGCGGATCGCGGCCGCATGGGCTCACAGCGCCGCGCCCGATCTCTTCCGCGGCTACGGCTTTCGGCTCCTCGACCATAGCCACCCGCCGCCCGCCGTCGCGGCCTTCGATCCCGCCGGCCCCACGCTGTCGCTTGCTCTCGCGACCGATCCGGCGCCGGCGCAGCCCGCGGCACCCGCATCGCCCGCCGACGATGCGCCGCCCGCGGGCCCCTTCCTCACCCTCGAAGCTTTCCACCACGCGCCTACCGCCGCAGCGGACTCTTTCCTTTACCTGAAATCTTTTTCTTCTTCTTTCTTCTCTTTTCCTTCCTCTCCCGCGCCCTTCGAGCTCCTCTCCCCCGACGAAGCGCCGATCCTCGCCGCCCGCCTGGTCACCGGCACGCCGCTCGACCGCCCGCTGCCGCCGATCGCCATGCGCCTCGCCACGACCCGGGGCACCAATGCCCTCCTCGAGCGCAAGGGAGCGAAGACCGCTCTCTTCATCACCCGCGGCTTCGCCGACTTGCTCGCGATCGGCACCCAGCAGCGGCCCGACCTCTTCGCCCTCGACATCCGCAAGCCGGCGCCGCTCCACGCCGCCGCGGTCGAGGTGCCCGAGCGGCTGGCGGCCGACGGCTCGGTGCTCCTGCCGCTCGATCTCGACGCCCTCGCCGAGCCGGTTGCCCGCCTCCTCGCCGACGGCTGCGAGGCGGCGGCGGTGGCACTCCTGCACTCCTACCGCGATCCGCGGCACGAGGAGGCGCTCGCCGATTTCCTCGCGGCGCGCGGCTTCCGCCACGTCTCGCGCTCGGCGCGGCTCGCGCCGCGCATCCAGCTCCTGCCGCGGGCGACGACGGCGGTGGTGGACGCCTATCTCGCGCCGGCGATCGACCGCTATCTCGACCGCGTCGCGGGGGCGCTGCCCGGCGGCACGCTCCACGTCCTGACCAGCGCCGGCGCGCTCGCCGGTCCGGGCTCCTTCCGGCCCAAGGACAGCCTCCTCTCCGGGCCGGCGGGCGGCGTGGTGGGAGCGGCGCAGGCCGGCCGGCGCTCGGGGCTCGCGCGCGTCATCGCCTTCGACGTCGGCGGCACCTCGACCGACGTCGCGCGCTGGGACGGCGGCCCCTTCGAGGTCGAGTTCGAGCACCGGGTGGGCGACGCCTGGCTGGTGGCGCCGGCGCTGGCGATCGAGAGCGTGGCGGCTGGCGGCGGCTCGATCTGCCGCTTCGACGGCACGCAGCTCAAGGTGGGGCCGGAGAGCGCCGGCGCGGTCCCCGGCCCCGCCTGCTACGGCGCCGGTGGCCCGCTGGCGCTCACCGACGTCAACCTCCTCCTCGGGCGGCTGGACCCGGACCGTTTCGGCATCCCGCTCGCGCCGGAGGCGGCGGAGAGCGCCTTCGCCGCGGTCGCGCGCGCGGTGGCGGACGCGGCCGGCGAAGGCGAGGAGCCTGTTCCCCGCGAGGCGCTCCTCCAGGGCTTCGTCGACATCGCCGACGAGCGCACGGCCGAGGCCATCCGCCGCATCTCGGTGCGGCGGGGGATCGACCCCGCGGGCTACGCGCTGGTGGCCTTCGGCGGCGCCGGCGGCCAGCACGGCTGCGCGGTGGCGGCGCTGCTCGGGATCGGCACCGTGCTGGTGCCCGCCGACGCCGGCCTGCTCTCGGCGCTCGGCCTCGGGGCGGCCGTGGTCGAGCGCTTCGCGCAGCGCCAGGTGCTCGCGCCACTGGTGGCGGCGGCCGAGCGCCTGCCGGCGCTCCTCGCCGCGCTCGAGGAAGAGGCCGTCGCCGCGGTCGCCGCGGAAGGCGTGGCGCGGGCGGAGATCGTCGTCGCGCGCCGCCTCCTCCACCTCCGCTTCGCCGGCCAGGACGCGACCGTCGCGGTCGAGTATGATCCGGCGGTGCCGGTGGTGGCGGCCTTCGCCGCCGCCTACCGCGCGCTCTTCGGCTACGCGCCCGAGGGGCGGCCGGTGGAGCTCGAGTCGGTGCACGTGGCCGCCGCCTCGCGCGCCGGCGAGCCCGACGTTCCGCCTCCGCCAGGAGGCTGGTTCGACGCCGAGCCCACGTCCCGCCGCCGCGTCTGGTTCGCCGGCTGGCGCCAGGTCCCGGTCTACGACCGCGACCGCCTAGCCCCAGGCGCCTGCTTCGCCGGCCCGGCGCTCGTCTTCGAGGCCCACGCGACGACGGTGGTGCCGGCCGAGTGGGCGGCGAGGGTGGACGGCGCCGGCGGGCTCCTCCTCGTGCGTCCTGCGTGAGCTCCAATCCTGTCACTGTCGTTCCACGTTTTGATCGGTTCCGAGGGCGCTGTTTAATATATTTTATAATTCGCCGCTGTCATCCCCAAGATGCGCACCCGCCAGCCGGTGCTCAAGTGGAAGACCAACGGCACCTTCACCTTCGACGCGGCCGGGCGCGACTTCCTGACGCTCTTCGACGAGTGGCTCAACCACCAGCGGGGGGTTGCGCTCGGCAACGCCGACGTCTTCGACGCGACGCGCCGCTTCCGCGCAGCGTCCGCGACGTCGGCCACCTGGCCGGCTCCGACCGCATCTCCTCCGTCCACTGTGACGCTGGTGACGCCGGTCTTCGCCCCCGCGACGGAGGCTCTCATGCACCATATTCTAAAGCACGCCGCGGTCGAGGGCGCTCCCGGCGACGCGCTGCCGGGCAAGTCGGCTTGCCTTGGGAGACCGCTCGATCAGCCGTGGCGGTCCAACTCCTGCCGCACTTGATCGAGCGTATACAGGCCCGGCTCCCGCGAGCGCTGCGTGAGCAGCTCCCTGAGTGTCTCGTTCTGGCGCGTCAGGGCGACTTCGTCAGCGAAGTCTTCTTCTGTCTCAGAGCCTTTGATCTCGGCGACGACGAAGGTTTTGCCATCCGCGCTGCGGACGATGAGATCCTCCCGCTCGGCGAGTCGGAGGATCTCATCCATGGTCGCATTGCCGGCGGCGACGTCGATCGTCTTCATAGGATGAACTCCTTCCCGCGCAGATGGAGCACGTTGTGCTCCTTGTAGCCGACCGCCTTGATCTTAACCAGGCTCTCGGCAGGGTCGACATCGTAGAAGATGCGATACACACCGATCCTCAGCTCCCATTCCCCGAGAGTGTTCGGCTCCAGAGGCTTCCGGTTCCGAGTCTCCATGGTCGGCTCGCGACTCAGTTGCACCTCGAGCTCGTCGAGGATCAGCCGCTGCTCATACTTCTTCAGGTACGCCAAGTCATCCAACGCATCCTTGGTGAAGGCGAGGGCAAATGGCATTCAGCCTCGTAGGCCCTCTGGGCTCGAGCTACCTGCTCATCGACTCGCGGTAGGAGGAGGGCAGCTCCCACGGGTGGAGGCGGAACCCTCTGGCTTCGACATCTTCTCTGACGCTTCGAATGAACTGCTCTAGCGTGTCGGGCGCCGAGATGTCGTGAAGGATCTCGTCCGGGTACTCGATCAACGGCTCGCCCTGGGGAGTGTAGATCCTGAACCGAACGCGCTCACCATAGTCCCAGACTTGCGCTGTACACCGCAGCGGACGAAAGGCGCTCTCGAGTGTCTCGACAAGCGGTTGGTCTCGAGGGTCGTTAGCCATGGCGCTGCTTCTCCTTCACAGGCCTGGGTAGCATACTTGCGTTACTGGCGTCGTGGAGCTTCGAATGACAGTCATTCCGTCTCGCCCCGAGGCCGTCGCCCTCGAGCTGTTCACCAACCGCTTCGGCGCGGTGGCGCGGGAGATGGGGGAGCGGCTGCGGCGCACCGCGGTCTCGACCAACGTCAAGGAGCGGCTCGACTTCTCCTGCGGCCTGCTCGATCCGGACGGTGAGCTGGTGGTCAACGCGCCGCACATCCCGGTCCATCTCGGAGCGCTCGGGCTCTGCGTGCGGCGGGTGCGCGAGGCGCTGCCGCTCGGGCCGGGGGACGTCGCGGTCACCAACCACCCGGCGTACGGCGGCTCGCATCTGCCCGACGTGACGCTGGTGACGCCGGTCTTCGCGCCGGAGACTGGCACGCTTCTCGGGTACGTGGCGAGCCGCGCCCACCATGCCGAGATCGGCGGCACCCGCCCGGGCTCGATGCCGCCGGACGCCCGCTGCCTGGCCGAGGAGGGCGTCGTCATTCCGCCCGTCCATCTGGTGCGCGCCGGCGAGCCGCGCTGGGAGGCGATGCGGCGGCGGCTGGCGGCGTCGCCGCACCCATCGCGGGCGGTCGAGGAGAACCTCGCCGACCTGCGCGCGGCGCTGGCCGCGAACCGCCGCGGCGCCGAGTCTCTGGCGGCGCTGGCGCACGAGCACGGCGCGGCGACCGTCCTCCGCTTCATGGCGGCGCTCAAGGTGCGCGCGGCCGAGCGCATGCGCGCCGCCCTCGCAGCCCTGCCCGCCGGCGAGCGCCGGGCCGAGGAGCGGCTCGACGACGGCTCGCCGATCGCCGTCCGCATCACGATCCGCGGCGGCGGGGCGGTGATCGACCTCGCCGGCTCGGCGGGCGTTCACCCCGGCAACCTCAACGCGCCGCCGGCGGTGGTGCGAAGCGCTGTCCTCTACGTCCTTCGCCTGCTGATCGACGAGCCGCTGCCGCTCAACGAGGGGCTGCTCGCGCCGGTCAAGGTGCGGGCGCCGCGCGGCGGCATCTTCGACCCGCCGTTCCCGGCGGACCCCGAGCGCGCTCCGGCGGTCGTGGGCGGCAACGTCGAGACCAGCCAGCGCCTGGTCGACACGCTGCTCAAGGCGCTGGGGCTCGCCGCCTGCAGCCAGGGGACGATGAACAACGTCCTCTTCGGCGGCGAGCGCTTCGGCTACTACGAGACGGTCTGCGGCGGCGCCGGCGCCGGACCCGGCTTCGCAGGTGCCGCGGCCGTCCATACCCACATGACGAACACTCGCATCACCGATCCCGAGGTGCTCGAGCACCGCTACCCGGTGCGCCTCGAGCGCTTCGCGATCCGCCACGGCTCGGGCGGCGACGGGCGCTGGAGAGGCGGCGACGGCGCGGTGCGCGAGATCACCTTCCTGGCGCCGATGGCGCTCTCGCTCCTCACCCAGCATCGGATCGAGCGGCCCTACGGCGTCGGCGGCGGCGAGCCGGGCGCGGCCGGCCGCCAGCGCCTCGTCCGCGCCTCGGGCGAGGTCGAGGAGCTGGCCGCGGTCGACGGCCGCGAGGTCGGCCCCGGCGACCGGCTGATCCTGGAGACGCCGGGTGGCGGCGGGTGGGGCGAGCCCGGCTGAGCCGCGACGCTCAGCCGTCGCGCTCGTGGCGGCGGGCGTCGATCTCGAGCGGGGCGTCGCGGTACCCGAGCTCCACCATCTGCCGCAGATAGACGGGGAGGAAGGCGGCGATCGAGCCGGCCTGCTCGTATTGGCAGACGTGCCGCAGCTCGTGCGACAGGAGCCGCGCCGACTCCTCGCCACGGCAGAGGAACACCGAGTGCCCGAGGGTCAGCCCGACCCGGTTCGGGCTCAGCAGTCCGGCCGCGCCCGCAGCCGCCCGCAGCCTGGGATGCTCCGGCGCCGGCAGCGCCTCGACCAGCGAGACGCGCACCGATTCCGGGTGCCGCACTCCGACGGCCCGTGCCAGCGCGAGGCCGCGCTCGTCGAGCGGCGCGCCCGCCGCCGCGGCCTCCCGCGCGCACTCTTCGGCCCACGCGACGGCGAGCGGGATCAGGGCCGGCAGCGTGGCCTCGAGGTCGATGATCGCGCCATCGCTCATTGTGGGTACTGTAACTTGTCGCTCCGACGCCCTCCATGAGCCGCGATCATGTAAGATAGGGCTGAAATTAAGCGACGTTTGGAGACGACGGACATGCCCGCCGGGAACGATCTGGTGAGTGGTCGCGAACATCATGCCGGGCGCGCCTTCGCGCTGGCGCTCGCGGCCCTGGCCACCGTGCCATCGCTGCTCAGCGCCACGAGCTACCTGCCGATGTCGGACGAGTCGCTCGTCGACCAGGCGCCGGTGGCGGCGGTGCTGCGGTTGGCGGCGGGACCTCCGCCTGTCGCCGCAGGCGACGCCGCGGTTACCGACTACCAGATGGCCGTCGAGCGGGTGCTCAAAGGGTCACTCCCGGGGAGCATGGTGACGGTGCGGGTGCCGGGTGGCCCGACACCGGGTGGACGGACGCTGCAGATCTGGGGCGCGCCGCGCTTCGCGCCGGGCGAGCGGGTGCTGCTCTTCCTCGCGCTCCGGCCGGATGGGCGCTACGGCATCCTCCACCTGATGCTGGGCGCCTTCCACGAGGTCAGGGTCGGCAGCCGCCGGCTGGCGCTCCGCGACCTCGGCGAGACGCAGGCGCTGACCGCTGGCGGCGGCGTGGCGGCCCGCGAGCCGGCCCGGGATTTCGCGGGCTTCGCCCGCTGGATCGCCCGGCGCGCCGCCGGCCTGCGGCCCAGGCCTCTCTACCTCGTCGACCTGCCGCCGGACCAGGCGAGGGTCGTCGAGCGGTTCACCTACCTGGGGGGCGCCAAGTACCGCTGGTTCGAGTTCGACGCCGCACAGAGCGTCAGCGTCTTCGCCCACCAGGACGGGCAGCCGGGGCTCGCGGGGGGCGGCTTCACCGAGTTCCAGGCGGCGATCGCGGCGTGGAACGACGACCCGAGCTCGCACGTCCTCTACCAGTACGACGGCACGACCGCCGCTGACGGGGGCTTCACCGTCTTCGACGACGTCAACGCCATCCTCTTCGATGACCGCAACGGCGACATCGCCGGCGGCTTCTCCTGTTCCTCGCCCGGCGTCGGATCGGGCGTCCTGGCGATCGGCGGCGCCTGGTCATCGGGAACTCAGCAGGGCGGAGCGTTCGTGATCGAAGGCGCCGACATCGTCGTCAACGACGGCGCGGGCTGCTGGTTCGTCACCGCCAAGCGGGCCGAGCAGGTCTACGGCCACGAGCTGGGCCATACCCTCGGGCTCGGCCACTCCTGCGGCGACGGCAGCTCAGGCTCATGCGACACCACCGCGAAGCGGGAGGCGCTGATGCGGGCCAACGCGCATGCCGACAACCGTGGCGCCAGCCTCAACGTTGACGACCGCGCCGGCATCCGCAGCCTCTACCCGGCGCCGTACTCGTTCTTCACCCTCACGCCCTGCCGCTTGGTCGACACCCGCAACCCGGCCGGCCCCTTCGGCGGACCGGCGCTGGCGAGCGGCTTCGCCCGCGCATTCACCGTCGGCGGCAACTGCGGCGTCCCCGCCACCGCAGGCGCGGTGGCGGTCAACGTGACCGTCGCCGGCGCGACCGGGGCGGGGCACCTGACCCTCTATTCCGCGGATATCCCGGCGCCGAACACGAGCGCGATCAGCTTCTCGGCCGGTCAGGTGCGCGCCAACAACGCCGTGCTCCTCCTCTCCGCGGAGACGGCGGGACGGATCACCGTTCTCCCCAACCTCACCGGCAACGGGGAGGTGCACCTGATCCTCGACCTCTACGGCTACTTCCAGTGAAGGTGTGGCGTGGCTCAGGCCGGCAGCTCGCCGCCGACCACCCGCTTGACCTCGAGCCCCGCCGGCAAGCGCTCGTCGTCGTCGACCTGGTTGATGATCGCCAGCGTCTCCAGGTCCACCGTCGAGGGGTAGCGGCGCGCGAACTCCTCGAGGGTCATGCTGCTCGGCAGGGTGACGACGTCGACCCGCTTCGGCTTGACGTCGAGTGCCCGGCGGTCGGTCACGCGCTCGAAGCTGCCGATCGCGCTCGAGAGCACGGTGTCGTAGGAATTCCAGTGGTTCTGCACCGTGTAGCCGAGGAGCTGGTAGACCTTGCCGCCTAGCTCGGCGAAGGCGGCGATCCCCTGCAGGCTCGGCTGCTGCTGCCGCGCGACGCCAAAGATGCGCGCCACCGCGGGGACGCCGCCCAAGCTGGCGCTCAGGGCCGGCCCCTGCTGCACTCCCTGCTGGCTGAAGAACTCGCGCGCCGCCTCCTCCGGCGAGCTGCGCCCGGAGAGGGTCAGGACGACGACCGCGTCCTGCCGCGGGCTGATCGCCCCGACCGCCTGCCGCTGGTTGCTCGTCTTCCAGCCTTCGGGGAAGCGGATCTGGAACCCGAGCTCGGGCTGGATGAAGGTGTTGCCGCGGAAGTAGCCCTCGCGCGGGTTCTCGCCGAAGACGACGCCATCGACTGTCTCGAGGTAGCGCTGGCGCGCCACGGTGCGCTGCGAGAAGTCGCCGCCGAGCTTCGCCACCTGCGCCGAGATCGTTTCGATGCGCTTCTCCGGCGTCGGGTGAGTGGCGAGCCAACCCGGAATCCGCCCGCCCTCGCCCTGCTTCGCGCTCACCCGGCGCAGCACGTCGAAGACCTCGACCATCTCGCGCGGGTCGTAGTTGGCGTTGTTGAGGTAGCGCAGGCCGAGGTCGTCCGCCTGGCGCTCGTCGTCGCGGCTGTACTTCAAGAACAGCAGCCCGAGCCCGGCCTGCGCCAGGTCGCCGTAGTTGCGCAGCTCGGGCTGGAGGATCATGCCGACCGCGAGGCCGACGCTCGCGAGCTGCGCCTTCGACAGGCGCTCGACGGTGTGGCGTCCGGTGACGTGCCCGATCTCGTGCCCGAGGACGGAGGCCAGCTCGGCCTCCGAAGTGAGATGGGTGATCAGGCCGCGGGTGACGTAGATGAAGCCGCCCGGCAACGCGAAGGCGTTGACCACCGGGTCGTCGACGACGCGGAAGGTCCACGGCAGGTCGGGCCGCTCGGACTTCGCCGCCAGGCTCTTGCCCAGCCGCTCAACGTAGGCCTGGACCTCCTGGTCGGGGTAGAGGCCCATCGCCGCCGCGATCTCCTTGTCGGCCTGCTGGCCGAGCGCGATCTCCTGCCCCTGGCCCATGAACGCGAGCTGCCGCTCGCCGGTCGCGGGGTTGGTCGCGCACGCGGCCACCGTGAGCGCCGCCGCCACCAGCGCAGCCGCCGCGCTCTGCCATCGCATCCGGACGCCGTCCATGAGGAGTACCTCCCGTGGTGTCAGTCTCTTGGATGCATTCACCGGAGCGCCGGTCGCGCATCACGGCGGCGTCCTGAGAGGGGCGAGGATGCAAGGGGGGTGCCGCAGCAAAACCTTTCCCGCACGGTGGCGTACTACCACCATGCGCCAGCTCCTCCTTGCCCTCCTCGTGTTGCTCCTGCCGGCACTGCCCGCGGCGGCCGGTGGCCCGGTGCGCACGCTCGCCGAGCGCTATCCGGTGGCCGGCGTCGGCCAGGTCGAGCTGGAGTTCCCGGTGGGCGAGGTCGTGGTCACCGCCCACGACGGCCGCGAGCTGGTGGTCGCCGTGGCGCTCGAGTGTGAGAAGTCGAAGAGCCGCTCCTGTCACGAGGCGGCGCGCGAGGTGCGCCTGGTCGGTCAGGTGAGCGGGCGGCGGCTGCGAATCGAGCTCGCGGACTGGCCGCGGGCGGGCGGGCGCGGGCTGCAGGCGAACGCTCGCGTGCAGATGCCGCGCGCGCTGCCGCTCTCTCTCGACCTCGGCGTGGGCGAGCTCAGCGTCACCGGGATGGAAGGCGACCTCGAGGTCAACCTCGGGGTCGGCGAGGTGACGGTGACGATGGCCGAGTCCGCGGTGGCACTCGTCGATCTCGACGTCGGCGTCGGCGAGGCCGGCCTGTCGACGCCGCGCGGTCGCCACGAGGGCAAGGGCTGGCTCGCCAAGGAGCTCCACTGGCGCAAGGGCCCCGGCAACGCCGAGGTCAAGATCGACTGCGGCGTGGGCGAGATCCGCGTCGCCCTCCACTAGGAGCGCCCGGGCCACGTCCCGGGCGTTTTCGCCCCGTCGGACCGGACCCCCCTTTTGCTTCCCCTCTCTTACCGCGCCGCCGCAGCCTCGACCTGCGCCGCTGGCGTGGCCGCCCGCGCCGCCGGCGGGAGCGGCAGGAGCCCGCGAGCGGGATCTTTCGGCGGCACCTGGCTCATCGCATGCTCGGCCATGGCAGTGATCGTCAAGCTCGGGTTGACGCCCAGGTTGACCGGGATCATCGAGCCGTCCACCACGTACAGCTCCTCGTAGCCGAAGACGCGGTGGCGGGCGTCGATCACCCCCTCCTCGGGTGTCGAGGCCATGGCTGCGCCGCCCAAGAGGTGGGCGGTCGTCGGGACGTTGAGCAGCACCTCGTTGATGGCGCTCGAGGGGAACGCCGCGACCTTGGGGGCCAGCGTGCGCGCCGCCTGGTTGGCGACCGGGATGAAGCTCGGGATGGGTGGCTGCCCGGGGTCGGGCCGGCTCGTCAAGGCACGGCGGAAGGGCCAGAACCAGCGCCGGCGGCGCACCAGCGAGAGCGAGTTGTCGAGGGTCTGCATGACGAGCAGGATCGTCGAGCGCCGCGCCCAGCCGGTGAGCTTCAGGGTGCGCAGGAAGTCGAGCGGATGGCGCGCGCAGTTGGCGAGCCAGCGCAGCGGCCGGGTCAGGCGCGTGCCGTTGTCGGTCAGCAGGGTGCCGAGGAGGCCCATGACGTCCGAGCCGGCGGGGTAGCGCACCACTTCCATGTAGGTGTCGTCGGCGGGGTGGAAGCCGCTGGTGATGGCGATCCCCTGCGAGTAGTCGACCCGGTCGTCGCGCGCGGTGAAGCCGCAGATGACCTCGCTGTTGGTGCGCACGTAGCAGCCGACGGCGGGCGAGAGGCGGGGAAGGCTGCCGCTCTCGCGGCAGGTGAGCAGGAGGTCGACCGTGCCGAGCGCTCCGGCGGCGAAGACGACGCCGCGGGCCGTGATCGGCCGCCGCCCCTTGCGCAGCTTGCGCGTCGTGCGCTCGAGGTGCAGCCGGTAGCCCGGCCCGCCTCCCGCCGGGCCGCCGAGCGGCTCGACCCGCGTCACCCGCGTCTCCGGCAGGATCTCGGTCCCCAGCTTCTCGGCGAACCAGAGGTAGTTCTTGTCGAGCGTGTTCTTGGCGCCGTGGCGGCAGCCGACCATGCAGCCGCCGCACAGCGTGCAGGTGGTGCGCGCCGGCCCTTCGCCGCCGAAGTAGGGATCGCCCGCCGCCTGGCCCGGCCGCTCGCCGAAGAGCACGCCCACCTGCGTCGGCCGGAAGGTCTCCTCGCGCCCGACGCTCGCGGCGAAGTCGCGCAGCAGCTCGTCGCCCGGCCAGAGGTGAGGATTGACGGTGACCCCGAGCATCCGCTGCGCGGTCTCGTAGTGGGGCGCCAGGGCCGCGTGCCAGTCGACGCCGCGCGGCCAGTTGCTGCGCCGGAAGATCTCCTCCGGCGGCACCAGCAGCGTGTTGGCGTAGACCAGCGACCCGCCGCCGACGCCCGCTCCCGACAGCACCAGCACGTCGCGCAGCAGCGTCAGCCGCTGGATGCCGTAGCAGAAGACCGCCGGCAGCCAGAGGAACTTGCGCAGGTTCCAATTGCTGCGCGGGAAGTCCTCCGTCCGCCAGCGCTTCCCGGCCTCGACCACCAGCACGCGATACCCCTTCTCGGCCAGCCGCAGCGCCGAGACGCTGCCGCCGAAGCCCGAGCCGACGACGACGTAGTCGTAGTCGTGGCCGGGCTCGGGCTCGCCTGGCGCTGGAAGGGGGGAGGGGCCGCTCATCGTTATGCCGCTGTGCGACGTAGTCTACGTCAAGGTGCGGCAAGCCAGGCGCGCGCCCGCTGCGGCGAGCGGGTTGCGTGATATGCTATAAAACCATGAACCCCTCCTTCCGCTGGGTCGCTCGTCTCGCCATCCCGTTGCTGCTGGCGCCGGCGGCCGCCGCTGCGCAGCAGCCGCAGGACTGTTTCGACAGCATCCACGTCGACCCCGAGGTGCCCACCGCGATCGACCCCGTCGCCGTGACGATCGAAGGGCTGGTCAACTACTGCTCCGGCGTGAGAATCGCGGCGATCGGCGAGCGGGGCGTCCTAGGGCCCCCCTTCGAGCACGAGCTCAACATCGTCGTCGCGATGCGGGATCCCGTGCTGCCGCCGGGAGTGAGCTGCCCGGCGGCCGAGGTCCCCTACACGCTGGTCGCCCACCTGCCGCAGACCCTCGCACAGAACAATCCGCACGACGGCCCCCACCGCGTCGGGCTGTATCTCCGCCTCGAGGATCCGGCAGGGAATGTCCGGTTGCTCAAGCCGTGCGGCGAGATCGGCGTGTACGTCGAGTCAGGCTTCCGCGACGCCGAGCTGTTGCACGACGGTCGCTTCCGAGTGACCGTGGAATGGAAGGTGGGGAGCGGCAATCGTCTTGGCTATGTCGTGCCGAGCGCCCACGAGCCGCCGGCCGATGCGGCGCTCTTCTGGTTCTTCGCGCCCGAGAACTGGGAGCTCATGGTCAAGGTGCTCGACGGTTGCGCCTTGAATGGCCACTGGTGGGTCCTCGGCGCGGCGGCGACCGACGTCGAGTTCAGGCTGCAGATCGTGGACACCATGACCGGCGCAGCGTGGGAGCATCGCAATCCTCGCGGTATCCTCGCCCCGGCATTCGCCGACGTCGAGGCGTTCGACGGCTGCCCTGGTTCGGGAGGTTCCTGACTCCGCGTAACCCCCTCACCCCTCTGCTACAATCGCCCGCCGTGAGCGAGCGGCGTTATCGCATTCTGATCGCCAAGCCGGGGCTCGACGGGCACGACCGCGGCGCCAAGGTGGTGGCGCGGGCGCTGCGCGACGCCGGGTACGAGGTGATCTACACCGGGCTGCGCCAGACGCCGGAGCAGATCGCCGCCGCGGCGGTGCAGGAGGACGTCGACGCGGTGGGGCTCTCGATCCTCTCGGGCGCCCACAACAGCCTGCTGCCGGAGATCACCCGCCTGCTGCGCGAGCAGGGCGCCGACGACATGCTGGTCTTCGCCGGCGGCATCATCCCCGAGCAGGACATCCCCAAGCTCCGCAGCGCCGGGATCGACGCCATCTTCCTGCCCGGCACATCGACGCGACAGATCATCGACTACCTGCGCGGGCGGCTCGAGGCCGCGTGACGCTGAGAGAGGCACACCCATGAGCCGCAAGATCTTGCTGGCCGACGACAGCGTCACCATCCAGAAGGTGATCGAGCTGACGTTCATGGACGAGGACTACGACGTGTCGGCGGTCAGCAACGGCGACGAGGCCGTGGCCGCTCTGACGCGCTCGGCGCCCGACCTCGTGCTCGCCGACGTCCACATGCCGGGCGCCAACGGCTACGAGGTCTGCCGCCGCTCGAAGGAGCTCCACCCGTCGGTGCCGGTCCTCCTCCTGGTCGGCACCTTCGAGCCGTTCGACGAGGCGAAGTCCCGCGAGGTCGGGGCCGACTCGTTCCTCAAGAAGCCGTTCGACTCGCAGGAGCTGCTGCAGCTCGTGGCCCAGCTCCTGGGCGGCGGCCCGCAGGCCGTCGCGTCCGCCGCCGAGCCGGCGCCGGCCCCCGCCGCGCCCGAGCCGGCGTGGGCCAGGGAGCCCGAGCCGCCGCCGCCGGCCCCGGCTCCGATCGCCGGGCCGGAGCCGGTCTGGTCGGCCCTGGAAGTGGAGCCCGAGCCAGAACCTGTGGAGGCGGCGCCGCCGTTCTACGGCGAGCCGATCGGCGCGCCGCAGGAGGCCGATCCGTTCCGCTGGGAAGTCGAGCCCGAGGAGCTGGCGCCCGAGCCCTTCGCCGAGCCCGAGCCGGTCTTCGAGCCGCGCGTCGCCGGCTTCCGCTTGCACGAGCCGAGCGTCGAGGAGCCGGCGGCGCCGGCGGCCGAGCCGGCCGGCGCCCCGGTTCCGGCCGGCGGCGGGGGCGACCTCCCGTTTTCGCTCTCGGAGGCGGACGTCGAGCGGATCGCCCGCCGCGTCGCCGAGCTGGTGGGGGAGCGCTTCGTCCGGGACGTCGTCTGGGAGGTCGTCCCGGACATGGCGGAGGTCGTCATCAAGGAGCGCTTGCGCGAGCTCGAGAGCCAGGTCGAGTAAGGGCAGCCGAGGCGCGGCATCTCCTGCCGGCATCTACCAGAAGTCAGTCAGTCCCTTCGGCCGGCCCGGAGCTTCCGGGCGGATCGCGCATTTGAAGCGGAGGCGGCGGTGAGCACCCAGGTGACGGCGACCGAGATGGACAAGCGCTTCGACCCGCGGAGCTACGAGTCCGCGTGGCAGCGGCGCTGGGCGGAGGGCGGGTTCTTCCGCGTCGACGCGCGGTCGGGGAAGCCCCCGTTCTGCATCGTGATCCCGCCGCCCAACGTCACCGGCAAGCTCCACCTGGGGCACGCGCTCCAGACGACGATCCAGGACCTGCTGACGCGATGGAAGCGGATGCAGGGGTTCAACGCCCTGTTCCTCCCCGGCTCCGATCACGCGGGGATCGCCACCCAGCTCATGGTCGAGCGCCAGCTCGCCGTCGAGGGCACCGACCGCCGCGCCCTCGGGCGCGAGCGCTTCCTCGAGCGCATGTGGGCGTGGAAGGGGCAGTACCAGTGCAACATCCGCCGCCAGCTCGACGCGCTCGGCGCCTCCTGCGACTGGAGCCGCGAGCGCTTCACCCTCGACGACGGGCTGTCGCGCGCGGTGCGCGAGGCCTTCGTGCGGCTCTATCGCGAGGGTCTCATCACCCGCGGCGAGTACATGGTGAACTGGTCGCCGGTGCTCGAGACCGCGGTCTCGGACCTCGAGGTCGAGTCGCGGACCGTGCAGGGCCACCTCTACCACATCGCCTATCCGGTCGCGGGCGGCGACGAGCGCGTGGTGGTGGCGACGACGCGGCCGGAGACCATGCTCGGCGACACGGCGCTCGCCTATCACCCCGACGACGAGCGCTACCGCCGCTTCGCCGAGCGCCACGCCGAGCTGCCGCTCGTCGGGCGGCGGCTCCCCTTCGTCGCCGATCCGGCGGTCGACGCCGAGTTCGGGACGGGTCTGGTCAAGGTCACGCCCTTCCACGATCCGTTCGACTTCGAGCTGGCGCGGCGCCACGGCCTGCCGGGGGTGACGGTCATCGATCCGCGCGGGCGCATGACGGCCGAGGCGGGCGAGGGCTTCGCCGGGCTCGACCGGTTCGAGGCGCGGGCGCGCGTCGTCGAGCGGCTGCGCGCGGCCGGGCTGCTGCTCAAGGTCGAGGACCACGTCCACAACGTCGGCCACAGCCAGCGCGGTGGCGAGCCGATCGAGCCGCTGGTCTCGACGCAGTGGTTCTGCGACGTGCGCGGGATGGCGGCGCAGGCGCTCGCGGCGACGCGCGAGGGCCGCGTCCGCCTGGTGCCGGACGTCTGGGACAAGACCTGGGAGCACTGGCTGGAGGGGATCCGCCCGTGGTGCATCTCGCGCCAGCTCTGGTGGGGGCACCAGATCCCGGCCTGGTACGACGCGGCGGGGCGCATCTACGTGGCGCACAACGTCGAGGAAGCGGCGGCCCAGGCCGGCACCGACCGGCTGACCCAGGACCCCGACGTCCTCGACACCTGGTTCTCCTCCGCACTCTGGCCGTTCTCGACCCTCGGCTGGCCTGAGGAGACGGAGGACTACCGGACCTTCTATCCCACCGACGTCCTGGTCACCGGCTTCGACATCCTCTTCTTCTGGGTGGCGCGCATGGTGATGATGGGCCTCCGCCTGACCGGCCGGGAGCCGTTCCACACCGTGCACCTGACCGGCCTCATCCGCGACGCCCACGGGGTCAAGATGTCGAAGACCAAGGGCAACGTGGTCGACCCCGAGGACCTGGTGGAGGAGTACGGCGCCGACGCCGTCCGCTTCACCCTCGCCTCGCTCGACAGCCCGGGCCGCGACATCCCGCTGAACCGCGACCAGATGGCCGGCTACCGCGCCTTCGGCAACAAGATCTGGAACGCCACGCGCTTCGCGCTGTCGCGAGCCGGGGAGGCGCGCGTACGCGCGCAAGTCGACCCGGTCGGCCTGGCACCCGAAGAGCGCTGGATTCTCAGCCGGGTGAGCGCGGTGGCGGAACGCGTCGACGGACACCTCAACGCGTTCCGCTTCGATCTCGCCTGCAACGAGCTCTACCAGTTCTTCTGGGCCGACTTCTGCGACTGGTACATCGAGCTGGCCAAGCCCGCGCTCGCCAACGGCAGCCGCCCGCGAGCCGGAGACGTGCTGCTGACCGTGCTCGACCGGGCGCTGCGGTTGCTGCATCCGGTGATGCCGTTCCTGACCGAGGAGCTGTGGCAGCGCCTGCCGGGGCACGAGCGGATCCACGCCGAGACGATCGCTCTCGCCCCGTATCCGG
>JBIOUG010000039.1:0-21753 GCA_044866775.1 Thermoanaerobaculia bacterium
TCTGCCCAGCCTGGTGAACGGTTAACGGGAGATTGACTGAATCAGCCGAACCGCCGTGTACGTGACCCGTACGCACGGTGGTGTGGGAGGAGGGGCGCTGCGAGGCGCCCCCCTATCCCGATTGGCCGTCATACCTTTGGCCGTTATGCAGATCGCTCATGCCGGACTGGAAGACGCTCGGGCGGTCGCCGACATTCACGTACGAGCATGGCAGGTGGCCTACGCGTCCATCCTTCCACCCGAATACCTCGCCTCGCTTTCAGTTGAACAGCGAGAAGCCGAGTGGCGCCAGTGCATTGCCGCCGGAGAACCAGAACTCCTGGTGGCTAAAGACGCGACTGCAGTCTACGGTTGGGTGTGTTTCGGAAGCTCGCGAGATGAAGGCGTGCCGGATACCGAGGCGGAGGTCTGGGCCATCTACACAGCGCCGCCTTCTTGGTCGATAGGAGTGGGTCGAACTCTCTGGGTCCATGCCAAGGATCGGATGCGAGAACGAGGCTTCAAGAGCTGCGGCCTATGGGTGTTTCCGCAAAACGACAGGGCCATTCGCTTCTACCAGGCAGCGGGCTTTCACATCCAGGCGAGTTCGCTTCGGAGCTTCGAACTCGTGGGTCTGCAGCTGGAGGAAGTCAAGTATGTTTGCGCGCTTGACGGCTAACCCGACTCTTCGAGCATCCGGCTATCGAGCGGCTTCCGGAACGCCGAGACGAACCAGAGGTTTGGTCGTTCCTCTGCGTCAAGCGCCCCCAACCCGTGAACGGCGCGACTCTGGCGGACTGCGAGGGTCCGATGAACGAGAGCCCCTGGACGGGCGCTGCCGTGCCGCCCGGAACCAAGGTCACCACGTCCGCGGCGGCCGGCGCGGCGAACCCGGTCGGAGGGCCTATCCCGTAAACAGGAAGCTGTTGGTAGGGCAGGGAAGACGCAAGCCTGACGGGCCCAACCAGCGCTTGCAGCGGACGCTTGAGCCCTTTACACTCGTGGTGCCCGGCGACCATTGGTGGCTTCGAGGAAGGCGGCGGCTGCAACGGACGCACGCTGAGGCGCCAAGGCGGCACTACAAGCAAATGTTCCGATCAGCCATCTTCGCGTTGCTCCTAGTCCTGCAGCTAGGCGCCTGCGCTTCGTCTGCACCGAATCTGGCTTCGCCATCCTGCGAAAGCTCGCCCGTCACGCTTCGCCTCAAAAGCCTGTCTCCGGCCGTTGGAGCGGTACCAGTCTGGATGACCCCGGGTGGATGTTGGTGTGGCGAGCGACCAGTGAAGACTGCTTGGGTCGTCGACCGGCGCTACCCAGGCGCGCTTGAGATTCGGGGTGCCGATCTGCGTACCGGCGCGGCCGTTCACTTCCCTTGGTTTGATGACGATCGCGCGACGAGCTTCGTCGTCCGCGACGTTAGTCAATCCAACGCCATACCTGGCGGCATCAACGCGGATGAGTTTGCGACGTACGCCTTTCACAACGGGTACGTGTCATACCCGAGGCCGGGCTGCTACCAATTCGTCGTACGGTTGGCCGGCGAGGTCGTGCGCATCATCGTCGATCAACCTCTATGCCCCCAATGCGCTCTCGAAGTTCCTCCCCCATTGCACGGCGCCTGAGCAGTGTCCGCCTGACGGCGAGGCTTCAGCCATGGATCAACTGACCTGCTGCAAAGGGTCGTCCTGGGCTCCCGAGCGAGATCTCGGGCACGCCGAGGGCTTCGAGTACCTGCTGGGGAAGTGCGCTCGGTGTGGCCATCCTTGGATGAACGTCTTTTGTGTCGCCACGGGACGCGCTGGCTATGAACGCGTGACCTCCACCGACATTGCGAGAATTGAGTCCACTGCCGACGGCCCGGAACTCAAGGAACTCATGCGGCAGTGGGGCAGGGAAAACATCTGAGGCGAGACCAACGGCAGCCCTCGCCGGGCCACCTCCCGGGTGCTCGCTCTTCGGCTCTCAGCCCGACCCGGGTGGTGAGACTCCGAACCAGTCCCGGTAGAGCTCCGGTCGCCGGTCGCGCCAGAAGAGGCGGCGGGCGGTGGAGGTCGCGCAGGCGGCGAGGGTGATCTCGCAGAGGACGACGTCCTCCGCGCCGCTCGCGCCGCGGGCGAGCACCCGGCCCTCCGGGTCGACCACGAACGACTCGCCGGCGAAGACGAGCTTGCCCTCGTCGCCGACGCGATTGGCGAGGGCGGCGAAGTAGCCGTTCTGGAAGGCGGCGGTCCGCACCTCCGCCTCGTACAGCCCCTCCGGCCATTCGCCGACCGTGCCGGCCTGCGGGATCACGACCAGCTCCGCGCCGCCGAGCCCGAGGGCACGCATGACCTCCGGGTAGTGGCGGTCGTAGCAGATCGCCACCCCCACCTTGCCGACCCGCGTCGCGTAGACCGGGATGCCGCGGTCGCCGGGTTGGTAGTAGCTCCGCTCGTGGAACCCCTCGTAGTCGGTGACGTGGAGCATGCGGGTGACGCCGAGGAGGCGGCCGTCGGCGTCGAACACGGGCGAGCTGTCGAAGTGGCGGCCGTCGGGGGCGCGCTCGTAGAGGTTGAAGACCGTGACCAGGCCGAGCGCGCGGGCGCGGGCGGCGACGGCGTCGGTCGAGGGGCCGGGGATCGGCTCGGCCACGTCGAGCGCCGCGCGGTCGCCCGGGCGCGCCGGGAAGAAGCGGTCCAGGACGACCTCGGGGAAGGCGATCAAGTCGGCGCCGCGGCGCTTCGCCTCGCCCATGGCGTCGAGGCAGCGGGCGAAGTTCGCGGCGCGGTCGGGCGAGGCGGCGAGCTGGGCGAGGGCGATGCGCACCAGCCGGAGCGTAGCCCGCCGGAGAACGTGTCAACAAGCGAACCTTCGCTGCACCTTGAAGGTAGGAGGGTTCCAATGACGGGCCGCGAGATGACGCCGAGCCGCGCTGCGTCCGTTTTCTCCTCTGAGCGTGCTCCGGCGCGGGTGCGCGCGCCGCCCATGACCGTTCGCAGCGGTCGATTTCCTCGAACCTCAAACCCCCCGAGAGGAGTTCCATGATGAGAAAGCTGCTTGTTTTTCCAGCGGTCGCCGGCCTCGTGGTCGTGGGCGCCGGCGCCTTTCTGCAGCAGACGCCTCGTGCCGTGAGCCGCCGGCCGTTGATGCCTGGCGAGGTGGAACGGCTGCGCGCCTCCTCGCCGCGGATCGGAGAGTGGCACGCCCGGTTCTTCGACGGTGTCGGGGTCTCCTCGAAGCTCGCCCCCGACCAGCTCGACTACTACCGCGCCCGTGGCACCAACGAGTTCTTCCTGCTGCGCTTTCTGGCCGCGCAGGGCATCACCCCCGAGCAGCACGAGGCGCTCGCCGGCGAAGGAGTAGAGATGGCGCTCGCCGATCCTCTGCGGATGACCGCCTTCCACTGGGCGGCGCTTTCCGACCTCGTGGTCGCGGGCGAGGTGGAGCACGTGCGGGGGAGCGTCGCCGGTCCGTACCACACCACGGTCGACCTGCGGGTGGAGCGACACCTCAAGGATGCGACCGGCGAGCGCGCCGACCAGGTGAGCGGCGTGCTCCTGCGCACCGGCCCGCGCCGGCATGCGACGGGCGAGGTGGACGCGATGGACGAGCCGGATCTCAAGCCCGGCGAGCGTGTCGTGCTCTTCTTGAGCCGAGAGCCGTTCAACCTGACCGCGCTCGTCGGCTCGACGTTGGCCAACCTCGGGAGCCTGCCAGCGCACTTCGAGCGGGACTACGGCACGATGCGCGAGCTGGTGCGGAAGCTCGACAGACCCACCGAGCTCGAGATCCTGACGGCCTACAAGATCGTGCAGGACAAGGCGGTCCTGAAGTGCCGGGCCTATCGCATACCCAGCTCCAGCGACGTCATCGACTTGGGCGAGCTGGCCTCACGCGTCGAGCGCGTCGCGGCGGCCCAGGAGCGTGCCGGCGGCGGTCGCCGGGTGCGCTGAAGCGACGGAGAAAGGAGAGCACGTCATGACGATCCGAGATGCCAAGCGAGTCGTGGCGGCCCTCGCGGCCGCCGCGCTCGTCACTGGATGTTGCTTCCTCAAAACCTTCGAGCGGCAGGCCGTGCGCCCGGTGACCTACCGTACCCATAGCTCCATCCCGGCGCACTGGATCCCGGCGATCAACAGCGCCCACGCGAGCTGGAACGTCTCCTGGAACATGTTCAACTACGGTGGTGGAGGCGGCAGCGGCACGTTCGCCAACGACGGGATCAACTCCATCTTCATGTTCGCGTTCCTCAACCCCTTCATCCTCGCCGGCGTGCAGCGGCCGGGAATGAGCGGCTGCAGCATCACCGACACGGACATGGGGTGGAGCACCGGTCACGTCTTCTCGACCACCGGCGCCAACATCGACGTCCAGACGGTCGCGGTGCACGAGCTCGGGCACTACGGGCGGCTGCAGCACGTGAGCTGCCCGAGCAACGCCGTCATGTTCCCGGCCTACACCGGCCTGCGGCGCAACCTGACCGGCTGCGACGCCTTCGGCATGTTCGTGGCCAATCTGCTGCCGACGTGCTTCCCGGCGATGGGGATCTGCTTCCCGAGCTTCTTCGGCTTCTCCCTCAACGCCTTCGACGCCTTGGAACAGCAGGATCAGCAGACGGTCAGCCCGTTCGAGGTGCACACCGACGAGCTGCAGCAGATCTGGGACGGCGACAACACCCTGCGCGCTTCCTCCGACTCACTGGGGGACTTCTACTCGAAGATCGCCCAGGACTACCAGAACGGCTACAGCCCACCGTCGTCCGAGTACTTCACCGCGGGACGCTACGCCGAGCTCGACGCGCTGATCATCGAGCGCGTCTACGCCAGCGCCTCGACGCCGTTGCGCGCCGACCTCGACGCGCTCCGCGTCCGCCTGCAGTCGAGGATCGGGTTGAGCTTCGCGCAGATCTTCACCAACGACCTCGGCATGCACCCCGGCAACCCCGGCGTGCCGATCGAGCCCGATCCACCCACCACCTGCAACTACTGCGGCGAGGAACCGCCCGAAGAATGCCCGGAGCGCGGTTGCGACTCCGAGGAGGGCTAGGAGCCGGCTGCGCCTGACCTCTCACACCCGGTCGAGATGGGCCGCCTCGCTGTCGCCCATCTCGACTCCGTCCTGTGGGAAGTACTCGCGCCAGCGGCGGGTGACGAGGGCCGCGGTGTCGTGGTCGGCGACGAGCTCGCACGGGAACCAGGGCTTGAGTCGGGCGTCGAGGAGCACCGGCGGCGCGTAGGCGACGTGGTTGCGCTTGAGCTCGACGCGGGCGGCGTGGAGGTCGGCCGCCGGCTCGCAGCGGGTGAAGGTGGTCCAGAGGAAGTTGATCGGCGAGGCCGCGGCGCGGCGCGGCTCGTCGGTCAGCACGAGGAGCGGCCAGCCGGCGAAGGCCGGGTGGGCGGCGATGCGGGCGGCGGCGCCGGGGTCGGTGGCGAAGGGCAGGAGGGTGCCGAGGACCAGGCAGCCGCCGCAGAAGACGCGCACGTCGGTGACCTCGGCCGGCGGCCCGCCCGGCGGCGCCGCGAACTCCCGCGGCAGCTCGCGCACCGGCTCTCCCAGTCCCAGCCAGACCCCCTTCGAGCCGCGGTTCACCTCCCGGCCGCTGTAGTCGAGCGTGTCCATCGAGGTGTTGGCGAAGACGTAGAGGTCGGTCTCGGGGCGGGTGCGGGCGAGGACGTGCTCGAGCGTGGCGCGGAAGTCCTTCAGATCGACACGCTGGTCGGTGACGAGCAGGAACTTGGTCAGCGCGAGCTGCCCTTCGCCGAGGATCCGGAAGGCCGAGACCAGCGCCTCGCGCGCGTAGCGCTGCTTGACGACCGCCGCCGCCAGCGAGTGGTAGCCGGTCTCGCCGTAGGACCAGAGCGCCTCGACGCCCGGCATGACGAGCGGGAAGAGCGGCGAGAGGAGGTCCTGCAACAGGTCGCCGATGAAGAAGTCCTCCTGCCGCGGCTTGCCGACGACCGTCGCCGGGTAGATCGCGTCCCGCCGCCGCGCCAGCCACTCGACCTCGAAGACCGGGTAGTCGTGGCGCAGCGAGTAGTAGCCGTAATGGTCGCCGAACGGCCCCTCCGGGCGGCGCACGCCGGGCGGCACGCGCCCGACGAGCGCCATCTCGGCGCCGGCGACCAGCGGGTGCGGGCCGGGGCCGCGGCAGAGCCCGAGCCGGCGGCCGGCGAGGAGCGAGGCGAGGAGCAGCTCCGGGACGTTCTCGGGGAGTGGGGCGACGGCGGCAAGCATGAGGGCCGGCGGTCCGCCCAGGAAGACGGTCGCCGGCAGCGCCTGTCCGCGCGCCTCGGCCACCGCGTAGTGGAACCCGCCGCCCTTGCCGATCTGCCAGTGCATGCCGGTGGTCGCCGGGCCGTGCACCTGCAGGCGGTAGACCGCAAGGTTGTGGCCGTGCCCGTCCGGGTGCTCGGTGTAGACGAGCGGCAGGGTGACGAAGGGGCCGCCGTCCTCCGGCCAGCAGGTGAGGATCGGCAGGCGGTCGAGCCGCACGTCGCGGGTGACCACCTCGGTCACCGGCCCGCGGCGCCGGCGTGAGCTGCCGATGCGCAGCGCCTCGCGCAGCAGGTCGCGCGCCCCCCAGAGCTTCCCCGGGGTCGGCGGCAGCAGCGTCTGCGCCGCCTCGGCCAGGCGCTTCACCAGCTCCATCGGCCGCCGCCCGAACGCCATCTCCGCCCGCCGTGCGGTGCCGAAGAGGTTGGTCGCGAGCGGCACCTCGGCGCCGCGCACGTGGGTGAAGAGGAGCGCCGGCCCGCCCGCCGCGATGACCCGCCGGTGGACCTCCGCCGCCTCCAACCGCGCGTCCACCTCTGCCTCGACCACCGCCAGGTCGCCGTCGCGGCGGAGCTGGTCGAGGAAGGCGCGGAGGTCGGGGAAGGTGGGCTCGGGCACGGATTCGCTCGGCGGGGTTCCGGGGGCGGCGGGAGTCTATCCTCGGGTCCCTCCGTCGACGCCGCGCCTCCCGGCGTCAACCATTCGCGGTTCCGTGACACCATAGAACATATGAGTGGCCTCTCCCGCCAGCGCTGGACCGGGGTGCACGGCCTCGGGGTCACCGGGCTGCTCCTCGCCGTCCTGGTCACCGTCAACGCGGTGGCGGTGTGGGGGATCCTCGCGGCGCGCGAGAGCGCCTGGCGGGCGGCGCGCGAGGACCTGGAGCTCCAGACGACGGCCCACGCGCGAGCGCTCGAGGCGGTGCTCGCGACGCTGCGCGGCGACTTCATCTTCCTCTCGCAGTCGCCGGCGCTGCTCAACTACCTGACGGCGCTCCAAAGCGACAACCCGACCAACCGCCGCTGGGCGCGGCTCGAGGTGGACGGCACGCTCTTCCTCTTCCTCCAGGAGCACCCGCAGGTCGAGCGCGTCGTCCTGCGCGACGCCCGCGGCGAGGCGCTGGCGGTGGTGGGGCGGCGGGGCGGCCAGGCCGTGCTCCTGCCGCGCGCCACCTTCACCGAGCGGGTCACCGGCTCGGGGCAGCGCCTGCTCGCCGGGCGTTGGCCGCTCGGGCCGCCCGGGTCGCCGGAGGAGGCGCCCGGGGTCCTCGAAGCGTGGATCTCCCCCGACGCCCTCCTCGCCACCACCGCGCCCGGCCTGGGCGAGCGCCTGCGCCTCGACACCAGCCGGGCGGCGGCGGCCGCCGCGCCGCGGAGCGGCGAGCTGGCGGTGCGCGTGCCGGTGCGCGAGCCGCGCTGGACGCCGCCCGTCACCTGGGCGCTGGTGCGGCGGGAGCGCGGCAGCGAGCTGGTGCGCTCGGTCGAGAGCCTCGCCGGGCGCTACCGCACGACGGTGCTGCTCAACGTGGCGGTGATGAGCCTGACGCTGGTGCTCGGCTTCCTCGCCTTCCGCCAGGTGCGCCGCGCGGCGCGCCTCGAAGCCGAGAACGAGCAGCAGGCGCGGGTGCGCGAGCTCGAGCGCCAGCTCATGCACAGCGAGCGGCTGGCCAGCGTCGGGCGCCTCGCGGCGGGCATGGCGCACGAGATCAACAACCCGCTCGAGGGGATGTCGAACTACCTGTCGCTGCTCGAGCACGACCTGCACGACGGCCGCACCGCGGAGGCGCCGGCGCTCGTCAAGCGGGTGCGCGAGGGGCTGGCGCGGGCGGCCGGCATCGTCCGCCAGGTGCTCGCCTTCTCCGATCCCGGCCGCGCGCCCAAGGCGCCGCTCGACCTGGCGCCGCTGCTTGCCGAGACGGTGGAGTTCGTGCGCGCCAACCCCGCCTTCCGCGGCGTCGCGGTGCGCCTCGCGGCGCCGGGGCCAGTGCTGGTGCGCGGCAACCGCATCACCCTCGGGCAGCTCTTCCTGAACCTCCTCTTGAACGCCTGCCAGTCGCAGGCCGGCGGCGGCGAGATCGAGGTCCGCGCCGAGCGCATCGACGAGAGGATCGTTGCCGTCACCGTCGCCGACCGCGGCCCCGGCCTGGCGCCGGAGGCGCTGGCTCATCTCTTCGAACCCTTCTTCTCGACCCGCGGCTCGACCGGGCTCGGCCTGGCGGTCTGCCACGGCATCGCCGCCGACCACGGCGGCACGATCGAGGCGCGCAACCGCGCGGAGGGTGGGGCGGAGTTCGAGGTGCGGCTGCCGGCCGCTGGGGGCGCGGCAGAAGAGGCGGAATCGGCGGTGGCGGCAGCCGTCGCGGGAGGGAAGGGGAGATGAAGCTGCTCGGAACCGTCTTGGTGGTGGATGATGAACCCTACGTCCGCGAGTCGCTGGCGGGCGTCCTGGCGCGGCGGCGGCTCAAGGTGAAGACCGCAGCCTCGACCGGCGAGGCGCTCAAGTCCCTGGCCGGGGTGGACGTGGTGGTCACCGACTTGAAGCTCCCGGGCGAGGACGGCCTCGTGCTGGTCAAGCGGCTGGCCGAGACCGAGCCGGCGTTGCCGGTCATCGTCCTGACCGGCCACGGCACGGTGACCTCGGCCGTCGAGTGCGTCAAGGCCGGCGCCTTCGACTATCTCTTGAAGCCCACCAACCCGGACGAGCTGGGCGTGGTCGTCGAGCGGGCGCTCGCGCAGTCGAGCTTGAAGCGCGAGCTCGCCTACCTCCGCGCGGGCGGCGGCGCCCAGACCGACCGGCGCGGCGCGCTCGGCGTCTCGGAGGGGTGGCGCGAGGTATTGCAGATGGTCGAGGTGGCGGCGCCGGTCGACACCTCGGTGCTGCTGCTCGGCGAGAGCGGCACCGGCAAGGAAGAGGCGGCGAAGCTCCTCCACGCCAGGAGCGCCCGCGCCCAGGGCCCGTTCGTGCGCGTCAACTGCGCCGCCATCCCGGCCGAGCTCTTCGAGAGCGAGTTCTTCGGCCACCGCCGCGGCTCGTTCACCGGCGCCATCGCCGACCGCGAGGGGCGCTTCCGCGTCGCCCACGGCGGCACGCTGTTCATGGACGAGATCAATTCGCTGCCGCCGGTGGGGCAGGCCAAGGTGCTGCGCGTGCTCCAGGACGGCACCTTCGAGCGCGTCGGCGACAGCCAGCCGACGGCGGTCGACGTGCGCCTGATCTGCGCCAGCAACGCCGACCTCCAGGCCGAGGTCGAGGCCGGCCGCTTCCGCCCCGACCTCTTCTACCGCATCAACGTCATGACCATCACCGTCCCGCCGCTGCGGGAGCGGCGGGACGACATCCCGGTGCTCGCCGAGGCCTTCCTCGAGGAGTTCAGCGCCCGCTTCGGCAAGCCCGTGCGCCGCATCCACCCCGAGGCGATGGCGGCGATGGAGACCTACGCCTGGCCGGGCAACGTGCGCGAGCTGCGCAACGTCCTCGAGCGCGGCGTGCTGCTCGAGCGCACCGACGAGCTCCACCCCGCGAGCCTCCCCTTCGCCGTCCTCCAGCAGCCGCGTTCCCCCGAGCCGCTGGGCGACGACCTGAACCTCCGCAACTCCGTCGCGGCGGCCGAGCGCCGCGTCCTCGAAGAGGCCCTCCACCGCGCCCGCGGCGTGAGAAGGGAGGCGGCGCGGCTGCTGGGGATCGACGAGCGGAACATGGCGTACTTCCTGCGGAAGCACGGGCTGATGGAGCGGCGGTGAAGGACCTTACGACTGGGTTTTGAGACCAATGCGGTTTCGCGGGATGTCAGACCATCTCGCTAGGGGGCTTACGGATGCCCACGCGCCTCGAATGGGATCTGTCGCACCGGTTGGAGGACCATCTAAACGAGTTGCACAAGGCTGTGGAGAGCACGACCCCGGGCGCCGAGAGACGGGCGGCTCAGGCGGTCCTCGCCATGGCCAAAGCCGCGGATGTAGCAGGCGCCTCGCGGCGGCGGTCAAGCTCTACGGGCTGGGCCGCCTCTCCTCCGGGGCCGCAGCCGATCTCGCCGGCGTCCCCAAGCCACTGTTCCTGACCAAGCTCGCCGACTACGGAGTGCCCACGTTCCGCCTGACCGAGGAGGAGCTGGCTCAGGACCTCTCGCGTGCTTGAGGCGAGCCTGGCTGGCTTCTGGTGGGCGTATGTGCGTCGACGCCACCGCGGCGCGCTCCTCTTGCGCTCTTGCCGCTGGTGCCGGTCGCGCGCACTTCGTGCTGTTCGCGGGTCGGCTTTAGCGCCACCCAATGAAGCTCTGGCTGGACTGTCGCGAGGCCGGCTCGTTAGGCGGTGCGTGTGCGGACCACCAGGTCCACGTCGCAGTCGAGCACGTGGAGCAGCGCCAGCAGTTGGTCGACGGACTTTCGGTAGTTGGTCGGGTCGAGGAGCCGGTAGAACTGGCTCGCCGAGGTGCCGAGACGGCGGATGATCTCTCGCCGGCTGAGCGGACTGGCCTCGACCCGCGCCTGGACCTCGAGGGTGAGGCGGTAGAGCAGGAGGTCGCGGAGGTAGTCCGGGTCCTGGTTGTATTCGAGCACTTGCTCGACATGAACCGTGCCTTCGGCGCCGGATTCGAGCTCGTAGGAGAAGCCCTCCCGGCCGAGCTCGTCGTCGATGTACACCCGGGCTACAGGGTCGGCAGAGCTGGGCGGCGGATCTGCCTTGACGAACGGCAGGAGGAGCGTCTCCCTCGCGGTCCGGATCTCGAAGGCCTTTTTCCGGTTGTTGACGGTGACGGCGCGGAGCTTCACAACTTGCCCTCGGAGTCGAGCTCTCGGATCAGCTCGATGATTCTCGCCGATGCCTTGCCTCTCATCGGTCTCTCCTGATCCAGGTCCCACTTCACGACGTGGACATGTCGAGGAGGGTGGTCGCCCGCCCAGGTCAAGCAGCACCTTAGCTCGGTCAGCCCCGCAGGTCCGTCTTCGCCACCGGCAGCGTCCTTACCCGTGTGCCGGTGGCGGCGAAGATGGCGTTGCAGACGGCGGGGATGACGGGGGGCAGGGCCGGCTCGCCGAGGCCGGTCGGCGGGTGGTCGGTGCGCCGGAAGTGGATCTCCACCGCCGGGACGTCGGTGATGCGCAGCAGCGGGTGGTCGGCGTAGTAGCTCTGCTCGACGCGGCCGCGGTCGATGGTGATCTCCTGGTGGAGCGCCTGGCCGAGGCCGTCGATGACCGAGCCCTGGACCTGCTTCGTGGCGCCGGCGGGATTGACGATCGTGCTGCCGACGTCGCCGGCGACCCAGACCTTCTCGACCTTGAGGCCGCCGGCGGCGTCCACCTTCACCTCCGCCACCTCGGCGAAGTAGCCGCGGTGGCTGAAGTGGAACGCCACTCCGAGGCCGCTGCCCTGCGGGAGCTTGCGGCCCCAGCCGGACTTCTCGGCCACCAGCTCGAGCACGCCGCGCATGCGCCCGGCGTCGTACTCGGCCTTGCCGTCGGGGTTGGCCACCAGACGCGGCTCGCCGAGCAGGCCGAGCCGGAAGCGGACGGGGTCCTTTCCCACGGCGTGGGCGAGCTCGTCGATGAAGGACTGGAAGACGAACGCGAGCCCGTTGCTGCCGGGGGCGCGCAGCGCGCCGGTGGGGACGCCGAGCGGCATGACGCTCGTCTCGAGCCGGAAGTTGGGCACGAAGCGCGCCGGGAACTCGCTCTCCGCGATGCCGGCGCTGGGGGCGAAGCCCTCGCCCTCGCCGAAGGAGACGAAGTGGTCGCGCCAGGCGACGAGCCGCCCCGCGGCGTCGACGCCGCCGCGGAGATAGTGGAACCCCGCCGGCCGGTAGAAGTCGTGCTGCATGTCGTCCGGGCGCGTCCAGAGGAGCTTGACCGGCGCGCCCGCGACCTTGGCGATCCACGCCGCCTCGACCATGTAGTCGTTGGTCAGCCGCCGTCCGAAGCCGCCGCCGATGCGCGTCAGATGGATGGTGACGTCGCTCTCGGCGACGCCGAGCGTGCTCGCCACGAGCTGGCGCCCGCGCTGCGGGGTCTGGCTGGGGGCCCAGATCTCGACCTTGCCGTCCCGCACCCGGGCGGTGCAGTTCTGGGGCTCGAGCGGCGCGTGGGCGAGGAACGGGTAGCTGTACGCCGCCTCGACCGTCTTCGCGGCGCCGGCGAGCGCCGCCTCGACGTCGCCGTCGCTGCGCAGGATCCGCGCCGCCGGCTGCTGCGCCAGCTCGGCGGCGCGCCGCGCGAAGCCGGCGCTGCTCTGCTCGGCCGTTGCGCCCTCGTCCCACTCAACGCGCAGCACCCGCCGCGCCGACTGCGCCGTCCACCAGGTGTCGGCGACGATCGCCACACCGCCGAGGAGGCCGTCGAGCTTCTCTCCGCCCGCGACGACGAAGGCGTGCCGCACGCCCGGTAGGGAGCGGACGCGCTCGAGGTTCGCCGACTTGACCTTGCCGCCGAAGACCGGGCACTTGTGGAACACGGCGTGGAGCATGCCGGGCACCTCGACGTCGATGCCGAAGAGCGGCTTGCCGGTCGCGATCTCCAGGTTCTCGACGCCGGGGACGGGCTTGCCGATGATCTTGAAGTCCTGCGGGTCCTTGAGCGTGATCGACTGGAGATCGGGCGCCGGCAGGGTGGCCGCCTTGGCCACGAGTTGGCCGTAGCCGAGCGTGCGGCCGCTGGCCGCGTGGTGGACCGCCGCCGCGGCGGCCCGGCACTCGGGTTCCGCGACGCCCCAGGTCTGGGCCGCGGCGGCGATCAGCATCTGGCGGGCGGCGGCGCCGGCCCGCCGCAGCTCGTCCCAATGCAGCGGCGTCGCCGTGCTGCCGCCGGCGAACTGGCGCCCGTAGCGTGCCTCGTCGCTCACCGCCTGCTCGATCTTCACCGCCTGCCAGTCCACCTCCAGCTCCTCGGCGATCAGCATCGGTAGCGAGGTCTTGACGCCCTGGCCGATCTCCGGGTTCTTGGCGACGAGGGTGACGACGCCGTCCGGCGTGATGCGGATGAACGCGTTCGGCGCGAACTCGCTCGCGCCCTCCGGCGCCGCCGCCAGCGCCTCGCCGAGGGGCCCGTAGACGCCGAGCAGCAACCCGCCGCCGGCGAGCGCCGAGACGCGCAGGAAGGAGCGGCGGCTGAGAACCGGGATCTCCATGGCCCCCCTTATGCCCGCGCCGCCGCCTTGCGCACCGCCTCGCGGATGCGCAGGTAGGTGCCGCAGCGGCAGAGGTTGCCGGCCAGGGCGGCGTCGATGTCGGCGTCGGTGGGGCGCGGCTTCCGCGCCAGCAGCGCCGCAGCGGTCATGATCTGGCCGGCCTGGCAGTACCCGCACTGCGGCACGTCCAGCTCGCACCACGCCCGCTGCACCGGATGCGAGCCGTCGGCCGAGAGCCCTTCGATGGTGACGACGTCCATGCCGACGGCGGTTGCGATCGGCACCATGCACGACCGCGTGGGCACCCCGCTGACGTGTACCGTGCAGGCGCCGCACTGGCCGACGCCGCAGCCGAACTTCGCGCCCTTGAGATCGAGCAGGTCGCGCAGCACCCAGAGGAGCGGCATGTCGGCGGGTGCGTCGACGGTCGTGGGCTTGCCGTTGACGATCAGCGAGTAGGGCATGGGCGCCTCACCCCCGGGTGTCAGGAGAGCCGATTAGACCATACGGAGAACCCTCAGCCGGTCATCCTGAGCGTAGCGCCCGGGCAACGTCCCGGGCGTTTTCGGAACGCGGCCCGATTTCCTTCAGAGGCTCTGAGCGTAAGCCTGCCTCAACCAAGCCGCTTCGCCACCAGCTCCCGCACCGCCCCGGCGTCGGCGCGGCCGCCGGTGGCCTGCATGACCTGGCCGACGAAGAAGCCCAGCAGCGCGGTCTTGCCGGCGCGGTAGGCCGCGACCTGGGCGGGGTGGGCGGCGAGGACTGCGTCCACGTGGGGGGCGAGGGCGGCCTCGCCGGCGAGGGCGCGGAGACCGCGAGCCTCGACGATCGCGCGCGGCCGGCCCTCGCCGGCGACCATCGCGGCGAAGACCTCGCGGGCGGCGGTCATGGTGATCTCGCCGGCCTCGACGAGGGCGATCAGCTCGGCGAGGGCGGCGCCGTCGAAGGGGGGCGCCGCGAGGTCGCGGGCGCGCAGCTCGCGGACCAAGTCGTTGGCGATCCACGCCGCCGCGGCACGCGGGCTGGCGCCGGCGGCGGTCGCCTCCTCGAAGAGGCGAGTGCGGACGTCGTCCTCGGCCACCGTCCGCGCCTCGTGCGGCAGCAGCCCCAGCTCGTCGCGGAAGCGGAGAAACCGCTCGCGGGCGGCCGGTTCGACGTCTTCGACGCCGACCTCCTTCGCAGCCTTGTCGGTGCCAGCGCCCACGGCGCTCGACGCCTCTGCGGCGGTCGTCCGCTCCGCTCCCAGCGCAACCTCCCTACCTGTGTCTTTCGCCGCGATCTCCGCCGCCGCCGCCCGCCGCGCCCAGGTATCCCGCAGCGAGACGATGCGGTTGAACACCAGCCGCTCCGCCGTCGAGTCCGGATCGACGACGAAATACCCGTGCCGCTCGAACTGGAAACGCTCGAACGGCTGCGCCCCCGCCACGCTCGGCTCGACCAGCGCCCCCTCGACGACGCGCAGCGAGTCGGGGTTGAGGAAGCTCTTGAAGTCCGCCCCGCCCTTGCCGCGATCGGGCTCGGGATCGGAGAAGAGGCGGTCGTAGAGCCGCACCTCGGCGCGCAGCGCGCGCGAGGCCGGCACCCAGTGGATCGTTCCCGCGGCTTTGCCGGCGTCCGCCCCCGCGGCGCCCGAGTCGAGCGAGCCCGGGTCGTGGATGCAATGGAGCTCGACGATCTCGCCGTGATCGTCCTTCACCACGTCGCGGCACTCGACGACGTAGGCGTGGCGCAGCCGCACCCGGCGTCCCGGCGCGAGCCGCTTGTAGCCCTTGGGCGGCGCCTCCGCGAAGTCGTCGCGCTCGATGTAGAGCACGCGCTCGAAGGGGAGCGGTCGCGACTCGTGGCGCGGGATCTCGCGCGGGAAGGACGGCGCATCGAGGGTCTCGACGCTCTCCTCCGGCCAGCTCTCGACGACGACGCGCAGCGGCGAGAGCACGGCGAGGACGCGCGGCGCCTTGGCGTTCAGGTCGTCGCGCACGGCGTGCTCGAGGTGGCCGACGTCGACCACCGTCTGCGCCTTGGTGACGCCGATGACGTCGCAGAAGGCGCGGATCGCCTCCGGCGTGTAGCCGCGGCGCCGCAGGCCGCGGAGAGTCGGCATCCGCGGGTCGTCCCAGCCGGAGACGATCTTCTCCTCGACGAGCTGGAGGAGCTTGCGCTTCGAGAGCACCGTGTAGTTGAGGACGAGGCGGGCGAACTCGATCTGCTGCGGCGGGTCCTCGATCCCGGCGGCGACGAGGAACCAGTCGTAGAGCTCGCGGTTGTTCTCGAACTCCAGGGTGCAGAGCGAGTGGGTGATGCCCTCGAAGGCGTCGGAGAGGCCGTGCGCGAAGTCGTAGAGCGGGTAGATCGGCCATTCGCGCCCGCGCCGGTAGTGCTCGGCGCCGCCGCGGATGCGGTAGAGGAGCGGGTCCCGCATCTTCATGTTCTCGGCCGCGAGGTCGATCTTCGCCCGCAGGACGCACGAGCCGTCGGGCAGCTCGCCGCGCCGCATGCGCTCGAGAAGCTCGAGGCTCTCCGCCGCCGGCCGGTCCCGCCACCGGCTCGGCCGCCCCGGCTCGGTGACGGTGCCGCGGTAGGCCCGGATCTCGTCCTCGGACAGCTCGTCGACGTAGGCCTTCCCCTCGCCCACCAGCTTGACCGCCACCTCGTAGAGCCGCTCGAAGTAGTCCGAGGCGAAGTACATCCCGTCCCACGCGAAGCCGAGCCAGCGCACGTCGTCCTTGATCGCCTCGACGTACTCGAGGTCCTCGGTCTCCGGGTTCGTGTCGTCCATCCGCAAGTTGCAGAGGCCGCCGAACTCGCGGGCGATGCCGAAGTTCAGACTGATCGACTTCGCGTGCCCGATGTGGAGGTAGCCGTTCGGCTCCGGCGGGAAGCGCGTCGCCACCCGGCCGCCGTGCTTGCCGGCGGCGAGGTCGGCGCGGACGATGTCGCGGATGAAGTCGTCGCGGGCGGGCGCCTCGCCGGCGGCCTCCGCCGGCGGTGTTGCGGTCGCGACGGCGGCGTCGCTCGGAGTAGTGTCGGGCCGATCCACAGAAGAAGGCTATCCGAATCCGGACGTTCACCTCTACGGCTCCGGAAGCCGCGCTCAAGCGCGACGCGCGCGCATGCTAAAGTCCCGCCCCGCCCTGGCACGGGTGCTGGATACCGCACCGTACGGAAGGAGGACGCGCCGCGACGCCGATGGCCGCCACGAGCCCACTGCCGCAGAAGAAGCGCTGGACCGCCGCCGACTCGATCGACCTCTACAACGTCGCCGGCTGGGGGAACAACTACTTCTCGGTCAACGACCTCGGCAACCTGGTCGTGCACCCGGGCGGGCCGGGCACGCCGTCGATCGATTTGAAAGAGCTGGTCGACGAGGTGCGCGAGCGCGGGATCGGGCTGCCGCTCCTGATCCGCTTCGCCGACATCCTGAAGGCGCGCGTCGTCGAGCTCAACGAGGCGTTCCAGACCGCCATCCGCGAGTACGGCTACAAGAGCACGTTCCGCGGCGTCTACCCGATCAAGGTCAACCAGGAGCGGTTCCTCGTCGAGCGGCTGGTCGAGTACGGGCGGCCCTACCACTTCGGGCTCGAGGCGGGCTCGAAGCCCGAGCTGCTGGCGGTCATGGCGCTGCTCGAGGACCCCGACGGACTCATCGTCTGCAACGGCTACAAGGACGAGGAGTACGTCGAGATGGCGCTGCTCGCCTCGCGGCTCGGGCGCACCATCGTCCTCGTCGTCGAGAAGCCCTCGGAGCTGCCGCTCATCCGCGAGATCGCGGAGCGCACCGGCGTCAAGCCGGTCATCGGCATCCGCGCCCGGCTCTCCGCCAAGGGCTCGGGGCACTGGGAGGCCTCGGGCGGTGACCGCTCGAAGTTCGGGCTCTCGGGGCAGGACCTGCTCGAGGCGGTCGCCTTCCTGCGCGAGCACGACATGCTCGACAGCTTCCAGCTCCTGCACTTCCACCTCGGCAGCCAGATCTCCTCGATCCGCGCCGTCAAGGACGCGTTGCGCGAGGCGAGCTGGATCTACGTCAACCTCCACCGCATGGGGGCGCCGCTCAAGTACCTCGACGTCGGCGGCGGCCTCGGCGTCGACTACGACGGCTCGCAGACCAACTTCACCTCGTCGCTCAACTACACGCTCCAGGAGTACGCCAACGACATCGTCTTCGGCGTCATGGAGGTCTGCGACCCCGAGGGGGTGCCGCACCCGATCCTTGTCTCGGAGTCCGGGCGCGCCACCGTTGCGCACCATGCCTGCCTGGTGGTGGACGTGCTCGGGGTCTCCGAGTTCGCGGTGGGGAAGCTCCCGGAGCGGGCGCCGTCCGACGCGCCGCCCTTCCTCCGCCACCTCTTCGAGACCTATCGCGAGGTGTCGCGGAAGAACCTGCTCGAGGCCTACCACGACGCCATCGCCTACCGCGAGCAGGGGCTGCTGCTCTTCAACCTCGGGCAGCTCTCGCTCGAGCACCGGGGGCTCGCCGAGCAGCTCTTCTGGGCGGTGTCGCAGAAGGTGCTGCGGATCGCCCGCACGCTGCCCAACCTCCCCGAGGAGCTCGAGGGGCTCGAGCGCTCGCTCGCCGACACCTACTTCTGCAACTTCTCGGTCTTCCAGTCGCTCCCCGACTCGTGGGCGATCGACCAGCTCTTCCCGGTGATGCCGATCCACCGGCTCGACGAAGAGCCGCAGCGGCGGGCCGTCTTGGCCGACATCACCTGCGACTCGGACGGCAAGATCGACCACTTCATCGACCGCCGCGACGTCAAGGACGTGCTCGAGCTCCACCCCTTCACGCACGGCGAGCCCTACTACCTGGGGTCGTTCCTGGTCGGCGCCTACCAGGAGATCCTGGGCGACCTCCACAACCTCTTCGGCGACACCAACATGGTGGCCGTCTCGCTCGACCCCGACGAGGGCTACCTGATCGACGATGTGGTGTCGGGCGACACCGTGACCGACGTCCTCGAGTACGTCAGCTACACGCGCAAGGACCTCATCGCCAAGGTCCGCCAGGCGGCCGAGACCGCCTTGCGCGCCCGCCGCATGACCTTCGAAGAGTCGCGCCACCTCGTGCGCATGTACGAGGAAGGGCTGTCGGGCTACACCTACCTCGAGCAGGACTAGCCTTCAGTCGGCGGCCTTCTTCCCCAGCCGGCGCACGATCTCGAACTCCTGCTTCGTCACCGGCTGCACCGAGAGCCGCGCGCCGCCCTTGGTCGTTACCTTCATCTCCTCGAGCCCCGGCGTCTGCTTGAGGGTCTCGAGCGGCACGATGCCCGGGAAGCGCTCGACGAAGCGGATATCGACCGCGTACCAGTTGGGCGCTTCCGGCTTGCTCTTCGGGTCGTAGTAGGCGTGCCCCTTCTTGAACTGGAAGGGATCGGGGTAGCCGCCGCGCACGACCTCGGCGACGCCGGTCACGCCGGAAGGATCGGCGCTCGAGGCATAGAAGAGGACGGGGTCGCCCGGCTGGATCTCCTCGCGCAGGTACCTCCGGGCGCGGAAGTTCCGCACCCCCTCCCATGACGTCGTGCCGTCGCGCTCGAGGTCCGCGATCGAGTACGTCCCGGGCTCCACCTTCAGCAGCCAGTACCGCCGTGCTCGCGCCATGGCGTCTCCTCCGTCGCCTAGAGCCTAACCCGGCCCGCCGACCGCCACGCGGAAGCCGTAGTCGCTGTAGCGCATCGCCGGCGGGATCGAGGAGCGCGCGGCGCAGCGGCTGACCTTGATCGCGTGCCGCCAGGCGCCGCCGCGGGAGGCGCGGCGGTGACCGGTGGCCGGGCCGCGCGGGTCGTCGATCGGCGAGACTCCGTAGTAGGCGGCGTCGAACCAGTCCGTGCACCACTCGTGGACGTTCTCGCCGAGGCCGAGGAAGCCGAGCGGGTGGAGGGAGGGGTAGGCATCGACCGGCTCGGGGCCGTCCTGCCAGCGGCGCTCGTAGTCCGGCAGGCTCTCCGGCGGCTCGTCGCCCCAGGGATAGAGCACCTCGCGGCCGGCCTTCGCCGCGCACTCCCACTCGGCCTCGCTGGGCAGGCGCAGCGGCTCGCCCCAGGCGGCTGTAACCCAGGCGCAGTAAGCCACGGCGTCGTCCCAGGACGGGCCGACGGCAGGCATGCGTGGGTGCGAGAAGACAGGGTCGCCCCAGAAGGCCGGCGGCGTGTGGCCGGTCGCGTCGAGGAAGAGCTGGTACTCGGCGCGCGTCACCGGCGCCCGCGCCAGACGGAAGGGCGGCAGCGCCACCTCGTGCCGCGGGTTCTCCTCGGCCCGCGGGCCGCCGCCCATCCAGAAGCGGCCGCCGGGCACGGCGAGCCAGTCGGGAGGAGGCGGGGCCAGCGGTCTCATCGCGCGCTTCTTCTACACCGCCGTATCGACCGGGAGCAAGAAAAAGATTCTGGGTAGGGAAGAACCAACAGTTGGAGTAGCTGGGGCACGGGCGCGCAGCCGTGGCTTTCCCAGAGCCGGTTGGCTCAGCCTCCTCCGCCGTGAAGGACAGGCATGCTGGCCCTTACCTGAAACTGGTCCTTGGAATTCGGCGGCGGCCGCTCACCTTATCCGTTGGAGATGCTCCCCGTCCGCCGCATCTTTCTCCACCTGATCTTCCTGTCGTTGGCGGCCGGTACCCCGGCCGTCGCCGCGCCGGTTATTCCCGGCTGGCGGCAGGTGCCGATCCCGGCCACCGGCTCCTACGCCTGGCGCTACGTACCGGCGAGCCTGGACCAGGCGGCGCCGGCGCCGCTGGTGCTCTTCTTCCACGGCGCCGGGAGCGGACCCAACTCCTACTACCGGGCAAACGTCGGGCGCGCCGCCGAGGCGGCGGGCTGCGTGGCGGTGCTGCCGAAGTCGGAGGGGCTCGGCTGGGGGACCGCCGGCGACGCCACCACCGTCGCCGAGAGCCTGCGCCTGGTCGAGGAGGAGATCGCGATCGACCCGGCGCGCGTCGCCGTGGCCGGCCACTCGGCGGGTGGCGCCTACGCCTATCTCCGCGCCTACGGGACCGCCGCCCGCTACAGCGGGGTCTTCAGCCTCTCCGCTCCGTATTACCCGGTCGCGGCAGTGGCCGATCCCGACTACACGGCCCCGATCCGCATGTACTACGGCCTCAACGACCCCAACTACACCGGCGGCTCGCAGGCGGCGCTCGTGGCGCAGTGGCAGCGGCTCGCGGTGCCGCACCAGGAGGACCTCCAGGCCGGCTACGGCCACAACACCTGGCCCGCGGCGTCGTTCGACGACGGCTTCCGCTTCCTCGTCGCGCAGCGCTATCCGAGCGCGGCCGGCCCCTGCGTGCCGGGCGAGACCGCCCTCTGCCTCAACGGCGGTCGCTTCCGCGCCGAGGTCGCCTGGCGCGACTTCCAGGGCAACAGCGGTGCAGGGCACGTCGTCCCCGGCACCGCGGCGGACTCCGGTCTCTTCTGGTTCTTCGGGCCGGACAATTGGGAGCTGCTCGTCAAGGTGCTCGACGGCTGCGCGGTGAACGGCCACGTCTGGGTCTTCGCCGCCGCCACCACGAGCGTCGAGTACACGCTCGTCGTCACCGACACCGCCACCGGCGAGGAAGTGCGCTACCAGAACCCGCTCGGCCGGCCGTCGCCGGCCGTCACCGACACCCAGGCGTTCGCGAGCTGCGGGGAAGCCCCGGCGCCGTGAGCCTGCTAGAGTACCCACCCCTCCGGCGTTTTCGCGCGCGCGTTCGTGCTCATACCTCGATGGGCCGCGCCACAGCCGGGGAACCGACCGACACCAATAGAGACCGTGCAAGGAGACGAACCGTGCAGAAGAAGATCCTGACTCACGTCCTGGCGCTGGCGCTGCTCGCGCCGGCATTGGCGCTCGCCGAGACCGCCGTCTACAAGGTCGACCCCGACCACAGCAGCGTCAACTTCGTCGTCCGCCACTTCGTCAGCAACGTCCCCGGCCGTTTCACCGACTTCGACGGCACGGTCAAGTACGACAAGGACAAGCCGGCGGCCTCGACCGTCGAGTTCACCGTCCAGGCGATCTCGATCGATACCGACAACAACGACCGCGACACCCACCTCCGCTCGCCCGACTTCTTCGACGTGCAGAAGTTCCCCACCCTCAGCTTCACCAGCACCAGCGTCAAGCCCAAGGACGCCGACACCCTCGAGGTGACCGGCGACCTGACGATCCACGGCGTGACCAAGCAGGTCACCCTCCCGGTCGACATCCTGGGCACCATGAAGACGCCGCGCGGCGAGAAGGCCGGCTTCGAGACCAGCTTCACCGTCAACCGCAAGGACTACGGCGTCGTCTGGAACCGCGTCCTCGACGCCGGCGGCACCGTCCTCGGCGACGACGTCAAGATCAATATCGCCGTCGAGGCGGACCGGCAGACGGCGCAGGCTGGGAAGTAGGCACCCTTGCAGTTCGGGCGGGCGCCGTACGGCGCCCGCC
>JBIOUG010000040.1:0-36581 GCA_044866775.1 Thermoanaerobaculia bacterium
CCCAGCCCGCACCAGCTCCACCATCCGGCGCCGGAACTCGGCTGGATACGGCTTTCCCCGGTGATTCCCCATCGTGGACTCCTCCTCCCCAAGGATGATGTGTCCACGAAACCGGGGCAACTCCAGAAGTCAGGCGGACGAGCCGCTCGTTCGTGAACGGTCCGGGCTTCACTTCGCAGGGCAACCAGACATGGCTTCCGACGGTGAGTCCGAAGGAAGATACTCCGATCCAAATCGCGGCGTAAATTCCTTCTTTCCGGAATTTGCATGGCTTGATCAGGCAGCCGCCTACCGCGCCGGCGGCGCGGTGGCTGCCAGCTCGTCGCGGAAGAGGGGGAAGGGGTTGATCGCCGTCCCCTGCCACCAGCGCTTCTCGGGGCCAAGGCGGAAGATCGCGAAGTGGAGGTGCGGGTCGGCGGCGTTGCCGGTCGCGCCGACGTAGCCCAGGAGCTGGCCGCGGCGCACCTGCGCGCCCTCCGCGAGGCCCGGCGCGTAGCGGTCGAGGTGGGCGTAGTAGTAGGCGTAGGTCTCGGTCGGGTCGAACTGGTAGATCGTCAGGCCGCCGCGCTCGCTCTTGAAGAGCTTGGCGATGCGGCCCGCCTCGACGGCCAGCACCGGCGTGCCGCGCGGCGCCATGATGTCGAGCGCCTCGTGCACGCGCCCGCCGCCGCGCAGCTCGGTGTAGGTGTCGCGCAGCGCCTCGCGCTCGACGCCCTGGACCGGCAGCAGGAGATCGCGCCGGCGCAGGTCGGCGGGCGGCGGGACGACCGGGAGGTCGGGAACGACGTGCCCCGTCGGGGTCAGCGCCGGCGGCCGCGGCGCCGGCTGCGCTGCGGCCCCCGGTGGCGCCGCCCTCGCCTCCGGCGCCGCCGCGGCGGACTCGCCGGGCGTCACCACGGGCGCCGGCGCGCCCCGCCACGTCTCCGTCCGCAGCATGGCCCAGACGATGAGCAGCACGGTCGCCGCGCCGAGGACGAACCCACCCAGCCCGGCGGCGGCCGGGCCGCACCCCGTCCGCCGCTCCTGCTCGCTCATCGCTCGAAGAGGACGCGCGTCCCCGGCCGCACCAGCTCCGCCAACCGCAGCGCGTCCCAGTTAGTGAGGCGGACGCAGCCGTGGGAGAGGGTCTTGCCGATGGTTGACGGCTCCGGGGTGCCGTGAATGCCGTAGTGCTCCTTCGAGAGGTCGATCCAGACGAGGCCCACCGGGTTGTTGGGGCCGGGCGGGATGGCGGCTTTGGAATGCGCGGGGTCGGCGTCCCAGAAGAGGTCCGGGTTGTAGTGGAACACCGGGTTGCGCACCACCGCCCGCACCTTCCACGCGCCGAGCGGCAGCGGGTCGTGCTCGCTGCCGGCGGTGACCGGCGCGAAGAGGAGGACGTCGTCGCCGTGCTCGACGGTCAGGGTGGAGCTCCCCTTCGAGACCACGACGACGACGTCGCGGCCCTTGCCCGGGGCGTGCGGACCCGCCGCTCCCGGACGCACGTTGGGCACCTGGAGGCGCGCGCCGGGCGCGAGGTCGAGGCCGGGGTTGAGCGTCTGCAGCAGCTCCGGGGTGGTATGGAAGCGCTCGGCCAGGAGCTCGAGCGGGCCGGTGTAGGCGAGGGCTTTCAGCTCGGCCTGCTGCTCGAGGTCGTCGGGGATGGCGCGGACGAACGGCCCGTCGAGGTCCTCGGCGGTGACGGCGTAGGTGGCGACCGCCTGGTCGGTGGCCGCGGCGGCGGTGAGGTTGTCCCAGGTCTCCGCGTCGAGCTTGCCGGTGGCCGCCAGCGCGTGCGCCTCCTGGAAGGCCGCGAGCGCCTTGGTGGTATTGCTCCCGAGGGCGCCGTCGATCGCGCCGGGCGAGAAGCCGGCGCGGTCGAGGAGCACCTGGATGGCGAGCGGCTCCGGCGTCTCGGTCTGGCGCGCGCTCGCCGCCGGGACGCCCGCCGCCCCGAGGACCACGAGCAGCAGCGCGAGCGGGACGAGCGGGCGGGTCATCGGCAGGGCCGTCGCTGCAATCGGCAGGCCATTCTCACCTGGGCGGCGCGCCGTTCGTGCCACAATGAGACCGTGCGCGACCGTAAGCTCAGCCGCTACTTCTTCGCCGCGCTGCTGCTGCTGAGCGTGGTGCTGTTCTTCTACACGGTGCGCCTGTTCGCGCTGCCGGTGCTGCTGGCGGCGGTCTTCGCGAGCCTCTTCTACCCCTTTTACGGCCACCTCGTCCGCTTCTGCCGCGGCCGCCGCGGCATCGCGGCGCTGCTCTGCTGCTTCATCCTGCTGCTGCTCCTCGTGGTGCCGCTCTACATCGTCGCCGACCTGGTGACGCGCGAGGCGGTCGCCTTCTACCACTCGATCGAGGACCAGGTGCAGGAGGCGATGGCGGCCGGGCCGGACAGCCTGCCGAACCGCCTGCTGCGCCACCCGCTGGTGCGCCGCTTCCGCCTCGACGAGGTGGACTGGGCGAGCGCGGCGCGCAACGCCGCGAGCACGGTCGGCAGCTACGTCGCGGCGGTCATCCGCGGCACCTACCGCGGCACCTTCCAGGTGCTCCTCGTCCTCTTCACCACGCTCTTCACGCTGTTCTACTTCTTCCGCGACGGGCCGCGGCTGATCGAGAAGATCAAGTACCTGATGCCGCTCTCGGACGAGTACGAGGACGCCCTCATCTCCCGCTTCACCTCGGTGGCGCGCGCGACGGTCAAGGGGACTCTCCTGATCGCGCTGCTCCAGGGCACCGCCGCCGGCATCACGCTCTGGATCTTCGGCGTCGACTCGGCGATCCTCTGGGGTGTCGTGGCGGTGATCTCCGCCGTCATCCCGCTGGCCGGCGCCTGGCTGGTGCTCTTCCCGGCGGCGCTCATCCAGATGATCAACGGCAACCTCTGGCGCGGCGTCGGGATCATCCTCGTCACCGTGCTGGTCATCAACCAGCTCGACAACCTGGTGCGCCCGCGCCTGGTGGGCCAGGAATCGGGAATGCACGACCTGATGGTCTTCTTCTCGACCCTCGGCGGCATCGCCACCTTCGGCCCGATGGGGTTCATCGTCGGCCCGGTCATCGCCGCCTTCTTCCTCGCCATGATCGACATCTACAGCACCGAGTTCCGCCACGAGCTCGAGCTCCATTCCGCCGATCCCACGGTGCAAGCCGCGGTGGCCCAGGGCGGCGTCAGCGAGCACCCGCCGGTGCCGGCGGAGCAGGAGATCGAGGACGCGACGGCGGCGGGGTCGTAGGGTCGGCCTACGCGTTGGGCTGGTGGTACGATTTCTTCCTACCGGAGGTTGTAACGCCATGGGAGCCGCCGTCAAGAAGACCATCTCCTTGCCCCCTGACCTTGCCAGAGAAGCCGAGGAGCTGGCGCGATCGGAGGGCAAGACGCTGAGCGCGGTGGTCCAGGACGCCCTCCGGTCCGCGCGCCGGGCGCGGCTCGGAAACGAGCTGCGGGAGGCCCAGGACTACTGGAGTCGGCGAGCGAAGGAGCGGGGGATCCTCACCGAGGAGGATCTGGCCCGCTACCTCGACGATTGAGAGTCGTCTTTGACACCAACACCTTCGTCTCCGCCCTGGTGATTCCGGGACGACGGGACATCGGGCCTCGACGGCTCGAACGAAGCTTGCCGACGGGCCCTTCCGGTTCTCGCGCCTAGTCAGTCCGAGCTGTTCGATTTGCTCGACTTGACCGTCACGGCGATCGCCGCCGCCTCGTCCGCCGGGTTCGTCAAGAGGATCACCGCGATCTCCTTGCGCTCCTTGTCGGGAGGCAGGATGACGATCTTCTTGACGCGTTGCGGCTCGATGCCATGGGTCCTGAAGTTCGACGCCAGCCATTTCTTGAGCGTCGCTTCATTGGCCGGACCGAGCTTGTCCAGCGCCTCCAGGAGGGCCTTGACCTGATCCTGCTTCACCAGGTCGGTGGGATAGGTCAGCCGGTAGATGTTGCTCCTGGACGAGTTGAGGTTCGTCGCGCCCCCGGCAAGCGACAGCACCGTCACGAGCAGACCTGCGGTGGCGCCGAAAACGACCAGACGTTTCATCGCGATGCATCTCCTTTCTTCGGTTCGGGCACGCCGCCGGCGCTCACCCCGGGTAGATGACCACCCGCCGGTAGGGCTCTTCGCCCTTGCTCTGGGAGACCAGGCCGAGGCGGCTGGCGGCTTCGTGCTGGAGGCGGCGGTAGTAGTTGGTGCGGGGGGCGAGCTCGATCGGCTCGCCGGCCTCGACCACCTCGTCGGCGGCGTCCTCGACCTCGCGCAGCGCCGACTCCTCGTCGGCCAGGACGTCGGAGACGTCGAAGGCGGCGCGGACGAAGTTCTCCAGTTGGGTGATGGTGTTGCTGCGCACGACGTGGAGCGGCAGGCCGCGCTCGACCGCCTCGCGCAGCCGCCGCGGCTGCCGCCGCTCCTGCGACTTCAGGGTGAGCAGCAGGTCGGCCTCGTCGAGGTCCTGGGTCACCAGCGCCGCGATGCGGTACTTCTTGAGCGCCCGCTCGAGCTTGCTGCGCGAGACGGCGTAGGTGTAGATGCGCGGCGTCTTGCCGGCGGGGCGGCGCGGCGGCGGGGGCGGCGGCTCGGGCGCCGCGACGGGCTCCTCGCGCCGCGCCCGCGGTTGGCGGCCGCGCCGCTGCGCCGACGGGGGCGGCGCCGCCGTCCGCTCCTCGCGCGCGGCCGCCTTCCGCGCCTGCGGGCGCTGGATCTCGACCGCCCCGTCGGCGGTGCGCACCCGCAGCTCGGGGCGCGGCGGGATGTCGCGCAGGAAGCGGTCCACCACCTCGGCGACGTCGTGGTGCACCGCCAGGCGGTCCTTGTCCTGGATCTCGATCAGCACGCCGAAGGTCGGCGGCGCCCGGCGCTCGAGGACCGTCTTCTGGGTGCCGCGGCGGCGCGCCTCCTCGTCGGAGAGGGTGACCGCCTGGATGCCGCCGACGAGGTCGGAGAGGGTCGGGTTCTGGAGCAGGTTCTCGAGCGTGTTGCCGTGCGCGGTGGCGATCAACTGCACGCCGCGCTCGGCGATGGTGCGGGCGGCGTGGGCCTCGGCGGTGGTGCCGATCTCGTCGATGACGATGACCTCGGGCATGTGGTTCTCGACCGCCTCGATCATCACCGCGTGCTGCTCTTCGGGCGTCGGGACCTGCATGCGGCGGGCGCGGCCGATGCCGGGGTGGGGGATGTCGCCGTCGCCGGCGATCTCGTTCGAGGTGTCGACGATGACGACGCGCTTGCCGAGCTCGTCGGCGAGGACGCGCGCCGCCTCGCGCAGCAGCGTCGTCTTGCCGACCCCGGGCCGCCCGAGCAGCAGGATCGACTCGCCGGCCTCGATGACGTCGCGCAGGATGTCGACCGTGCCGAAGACCGCCCGGCCGACGCGGCAGGTCAGGCCGATGGCGTCGCCGACCCGGTTGCGCAGCGCCGAGACGCGGTGGAGCGTCCGCTCGATGCCGGCCCGGTTGTCCTTGCCGAAACGGCCGATCCTGCCGACGACGTAGGCGATGTCCTGGCGGTTGACCGGCTCGGCGCCGACGTCGACCGCGCGGTCGGGAAAGCGCGCCTCGGGGAGGCGCCCCAAGTCGAGGACGATCTCGATCAGGTCCTCGAGGCCGGGCTGCTCCTCGATCCCGCGGCGGATCTCCTGCGGCATCACCTCGAGCAGCAGCCGCAGGTCGTCTGTGGTCAGATGGCTGGGCATCGGGATGCGCTCGCCGGTTGCCGCACAGGCAAAATCAGTGCCGCGCCCCGGCTCCTCTAGAATACCCCGGTGCCACGCCATTCCGGCCCGCCGCCAGCCGTCGCTCCGGGCGCGCCCGCCCCTGCTGCACGCCGCGCGCGGCGCCGCCCGCGGGAGCGCCGGTGAGGCGCGTCGGCGTCTTCGGCTGGGGCGTCGTCGCCCCGCGCTCGCCGGACGTCGAGGCCTTCGCCCGCAACCTCGCCTGCAGCGAGAGCTGGCTCGCGCCCTTCAACGGCTTCGGCCCCGACAACTTCCTGGTCGGCACGCCGGCCTTCGACTTCTCGGTCTACCGCGATTGGGTCGAAGGGCGCTTCCCCCCCAGCCGCTTCTCGCAGCTCCAGGACAAGATGGACCCGCTCTCGCTCTACGCCATCGGCGCCTTCATCCAGGCGCTCGGGCAGAACCCGGGGCTCGAGCAGGAGCTGACCCGTCTCGGCACCGCGGCGCACGTCTACGTCGCGACCGGCATCGGCAACATCACCACCATCCACGACGCCTCGCTCCGCCTCTATCGCGCCCAGCGCCGCTGGGACCGCTTCTGGGCCGACCCCGAGCGCAACCCGCCGGCGCGTGAGTACCTCGCCGCCCTGGCCGCCGGCGCCGAGCCCGATCCCGAGGTCCCGGCGCCGCCCGACAGCGTGCCGGTCGGCGAGCGGCTGGAGGCCGAGGACGCCTGGTGGCACCACTGGGCGGGCCGCGCCCCGGGCCTCGCCGAGTACCTGGCCGAGCTGCGCGCCATCGAGGCGCTGTCGGTCGAGGGGCAGGTCGAGTCCGGCAAGCTCCGGGTGATGAAGCAGAAGCAGCGCCTCTACGCCCAGCTCCAGCGGCGCTGGGAGGCGCCCGACCCGCCGTGGCGGCAGGTCACCGCGAACCTGCTGTGGAACATCCACAACACGCCGGCGGCGCAGATCTCGATGCTCGGGCGGATCACCGGCCTCGCCTGTGCGCCGGTCGGCGCCTGCTCGACCTTCGGGCTGACCCTCAAGCTCGCCATCGACGCCATCGCCCGCGGCGAGGCCAAAGCCGTCGTCATCGGGGCGAGCGACGGGCCGCCGCACCCGCTGGTCGTCGGCGCCTTCCACGGCGCCCGCGTGATCTCGGCGGACGGCACGGTGTCGAAGCCGTTGACCGGCCTGCGCGGCACCCACTGCTCGGGCGGCTCCGCGATCTGGATCGTCGGCGACTACGAGCACATGACCGCCCGCGGCTTCAAGCCGCTCGGCATGGAGCCGCTGGCGGTCGGGGTGAGCTCCGACGCCGACCACATCATCACCCCCTCGCGCGAGGGGCCGCTGACCGCCATCGAGCAGGCGCTCACTGCGGCCGGCGTCGCCGCCGAAGAGGTGGTCTCCTGGGACCTCCACGCCACCGCCACGCCCGGCGACTTCCTGGAGGTCGACAACCTGCGCACGGCGGTGCCGCCGCCGGCGCCGGTCCTGGTCACCGCCCGCAAGGGCACCTTCGGCCACGGCATGGGGGCCTGCGGCGGCTGGGAGCTGACCGCCCAGTACCTTGGCTACGAGCGCGGCACGATCTTCCCGACGCCGCTCAGCCGCGGCGAGCTCAACCGCGAGATCGCCGGCGTCCACCAGCTCTTCGTCTTCGACCAGCCCTGCCCGGCGCCGCAGGGGCCCGTGGGTAAGCTGTCGATGGGGGTGGGCGGGATCAATGCTTGTGTCATCTCTCGACCCTGGTAGTCGGCACTACTAGCCCAAGATCTTCGCCGAGGAACCCGCAGGCCATAATTGCTAACTCCATCTCTCTCGGGCAGCTTACGATCAGCCGCTCTGGTTCGCCACGACGCCGGTACGGCGCTTGCACCACTAGAACCACTTGGCCTGCGTGGCGCCAGGACGTTTCACTTCGTGCCGCGCCGGGCGGTAACCAACGGAGGACACCCATGGAAAAACAGCATTGGACTCTCTTGGGCGGCGTCGGTCTGGGGGCCGGGCTGATGTTCCTGCTCGACCCGGACCAGGGTCGGAGGCGGCGGGCGTTGATGCGCGACAAGGCGGTGCACTCGGTGAACGTGACGGGCACGGCGCTGCGCAAGACCTCGCGCGACGTCGGCAACCGCGCCCGCGGCCTGGCGGCGCGGGTCGAGGGCCGCGTCCACAGCGATAGAGCGAGCGAGGAGGTGCTCGAGGCCAGAGTGCGCTCGCAGCTGGGGCGTGCCGTGTCGCACCCCGGGGCGATCGAGGTGCGGGTCGAGGACGGGCGCGTGATCCTCTCCGGACCCGTGCTGGCGGGCGAGGTCGACGACCTGCTCTCCACGGTACGCAAGGTGCGCGGGGTGCGGTCGGTCGAGAGCGGGCTCGAAGTGCATGCCGAGCCGGGCGACGTACCCGCCCTCCAGGGCGGCCCCGCGCGGCCCCGGGCGCGCCGCCGCCTGCTGCATCTCGGCCGCAAGCGGCGAGTCAGCCTGGCTCCGCAGTAAAATCCCCGCCTCGAACTGGCCCGGGCGGCACCGCGCCGCCCGGGCCACACCGCAACTCTCGTGAGGCAGACGACCATGCACCGCACCCATCGCGCCGCGCTGGCGGCGCTCCTCGCCGCCGCCCTCGCCCCGGCCGCGCTCCTCGCCGCCGGCGAAGGGCGGGTCCTCGGCACCGTCCAGGACGACGCCGGCCAGCCGCTCGTCGGCGTCAAGATCACCGTCACCAGCCCCGAGTTCAAGTACCTGCAGGAGAAAACGAGCGACAAGAAGGGGAAGTTCAGCCTCCTGCTGCTCGACGCCACGCGGAAGTACACGATCAAGCTCGAGCTGGAGGGGCACCAGCCGCTCGAGGAAGCGCTCGAGCCCCGTCTCGGCGACACCCTGCGCATGACCTACACCCTGGCGCGCGTCGTCGCGGCCCCCGACGAGCCGGCCGCGGCCGAGGGGACGGGGCAGGCCGTGACGCTCTACAACGAGGGCGTCGTGGCTTTCAACGGCGGCGACATGGCGACCGCGGCCACCAAGTTCGAGGAGGCGGCGAAGCTCGACCCCAACCTGCTCGCCGCGCACCTCACCCTCTCCGGGGTCTATCTCGAGAGCAAGCGGTACCCCGAGGCCGCGGCCGCCGCCGAGCGCGCGCTGGCCCTCGAGCCCGGCAACACGACGGCGCTGCGCAACCGCTACGACGCCTACAACGAGGGCGGGATGAAGGACAAGGCGCCGGCGGCGCTCGAGGACCTGATCGCGGCCGCGCCGGGACGCGAGGCGGCGGTGCGGGTCTTCAACCTCGGCGCGACCGCCTCGCGCAACGACGACACGGACAAGGCGGTCCCCTACCTGCGCCGGGCCATCGAGATCGACCCCACGCTCGAGCAGGGCTACTCGGCGCTCGAGGGGATCTACCTGTCGAAGAAGCAGTTCAAGGAGGCGGTCGAGGTCGCCGAGAAGCACCTGGCGGCCAACCCCAACAGCCTGGAAGCGATGACCGTGCGCGCCGAGGCCTATCGCGGGCTGGGCGACAAGGCCAAGGCCGCCGAGGCGCAGCAAGCGATGGAGGCGGCGCAGTCCGGCATGACCGCCCAGGACTTCTACCGTCAGGGCGTGGCGCTCTACAACGCCAACAACGTCGCCGAAGCCAAGGCCGCCTTCGACCGCGCCCTGGCGAAGGACGCGAACCACCCCAAGTCCCACTATATGCTCGGCCTCGTCTTCATCAACACCGGCGACAACGCCCAGGCCAAGACGCACCTCCTGCGGTTCTTGGAGCTCGCTCCGGAGGACTCCGACGCGGCGACGGCGAAGGAGATGCTGGCGTCGCTGAAGTAGGCAGTTATACGGCGACCGGCGCGCGAAGGGCTGCGGCTCGCAAGCCAGCCCCCAAAAAGCCCGCGCCAAAGAAGCCCCGTCCAATTTTCAAGGGCACCGACGGCACCGGATTCCGTCGATGCGACTAGCATTTTCATGAAACTCCGCTGCCCGTCGCGGAGCCTCGCTTGGGCCGGCGGACGGTCCTCACCTTCCCGCTCCTTCCTCCGCCGCAGAAGAACTGATCGCCGCCATCGACTCGAGCCCCGAAACGCCCACTCCGGGCGGCATCTCGAGCCTCTCCAGGACCTCTCCCGTTCGCGGATCGACTCGCCTCAAATCGCTCTCGTCACCCTCCCAGGTGGCGTGCCAGAGCTCGCCGTCGACCCAGGTGACCCCGGTGACGAAGCGGTTGGACTCGATCGTGCGAAGAATCGCCCCGGTTTGGGGATCGACTTGATGGATCTTCCGGTCCCGGTACTGCCCCACCCAGAGCGTCACGGCGACGACGCACCTCGCTCGGGCCACGGCCTCTTTCGGACCGAAGGCACGCGCAGCACGTCGCAGGAGAGCCTTCGCGCGAACGAGATCGCCGAGCTGCGCCATCGCGATGCCTCGAAGCGCGAGAGCCGGCGCGTCCTCGCGCAGGGCGATCCGCTTCAATGCGCCGAGGGGATCACCCGCCGCGAGCGCACGCGCCGCGGCCGTGATCAGCGAGTCCATCGGAATCCCGTCACACTTGTCACTCCCAACGTTCGAATGCCCGGCGCTAAAGTCTAGCTCGTGACCAACAACCACCAGGTGGAGAGAAGAGCGATGACGAAGCACATGAGCGGGACACGTGAAGAGTGGCTGGCAGCGCGGCTCGAGCTGCTCGAGGCGGAGAAAGAGCTCACGCGGCGCAGCGACGAGCTGGCGCGGCGGCGGCAGGAGCTGCCGCGGGTGCGGATCGAGAAGGAGTATCGATTCGAGACCGACGAGGGGAGCGCCTCGCTGGCAGACCTCTTCCGAGGGCGCTCGCAGCGTCCTCGCTCGGCAGCGACTTCAACGTCGACTTCAACGTCTGGTTCACCGAGGAGCAACAGCGCGAGGGGGGCGTCGAATACAACTACCGGCGCGAGGCGGCGTGGCAATTACGCGGCGACGAGGGGATTGCGAGCCGCATGCCGAGCACGCCTGTCGCCGACAGCGCGGCCATGACCGCCTGGGCAGGTGGCGAGGTCTTCCGCTAACCTTCCCTCATGCTCCGCCGCCAGCGCTCGGGGTCCGTCGTGTGTCCGTCGTGCGGCCGGCTCGTCGGGGTCTCCGATGAGCGCTGCTTCTACTGCGGGCGGCTGCGGCCGGGGATGTGGGGGTTCGCCGGGGTGCTCCGGCGGCTGGGGCAGGACATGGGGTTCGTCGAGCTGGTGCTCGGCGGGTGCATCCTGCTCTACGGGGCGAGCCTGCTGCTGGGCGGCGGGCCGGCTCCGGCCGGCGGCATGATGTCGCTGCTCGCGCCCACCCGGGAGGCGCTGCTGCGGCTCGGAGCGAGCGGCGCCGGGCCAGTCTTCGCGGCCGGGCGGTGGTGGACGCCGCTGTCGGCCGGCTGGCTGCACGGCGACCTGCTCCATATCTTCTTCAACCTCCTCTGGATCCGCCAGCTCGCGCCGCAGACGGCGGAGCTCTACGGCCCCAGCCGGATGGTGATCCTCTACACCCTCTCGGGCGCGGCCGGGTTCGCGCTGAGCAGCGTCACCGGCGCCTTCCTGCCCGTGTTCGGAGGCGCCCTGATCACCGTCGGCGCCTCGGCCCCTATCTTCGGGCTCTTGGGCGCGCTGGTTCGTTACGGCCGCCGCAGCGGCAGCCGCATGATCGGCTCGCAGGCCTGGCTGTACGCCGGGATGCTCTTCCTCTACGGCCTGGTGGCGGCGCGGGTGGACAACTGGGCGCACTTGGGCGGCTTCGGCGGCGGCTACCTGGCGGCGGTGTGGCTCGATCCGCTCAAGCCGGAGCGCACCGACCATGCGCTCGGAGCGCTGGTCTGCCTGCTCGCCACGGCCGCGGCGATCGCCGCTTCTCTCCTCGTGCCTTTCTAACTTCCCGGCACCAGCCCCAGCTCCTTCGCCCGCCGCCGCACCTGGTAGGCCTCCTTGACCTCCTGGAAGCTGAAGCGCTCCTCGCGCCAGGGGTCGCCGTAGGTGTGGTAGCCGTTCTCCTCCCAGAAGCCGCGGCGGTCCTGGTCGAGGAGCTCGAAACCGCTCACCCACTTGGCGCTCTTCCAGGCGTAGAGGTGAGGGACGACGAGGCGCGCCGGGCCGCCGTGCTCGAGCGGCAGCGGCTCGCCTCGCCAGGTGTCGGCCACCAGCGCCCGCTCCGCGAGGAAGTCCTCGAGCGGCAGGTTGGTGGTGTAGCCGCCGTAGCAGTGGACGAGGACGTGCGAGGCGTCGGGATGGGGCGTCGTCGCGCCCAGGAGCTCGCGCGTCGCGACCCCCTCCCAGGCGTTGTCGAGGGTGGAGAAGCGGGTGACGCAGTGGAAGTCGGCGGTCACTCGCGCGCGCGGCAGCGCCTGAAGCTCATCCCAGCTCCAGCTCCGCTCCTCCGCGACCAGGCCGAAGAGCCGCAGCCGCCACTCGCCCGGCTCGACGTGCGGCGTCGGCCCGTAGGTCAGAACCGGCCATTTGTCCGTGACGTACTGCCCCGGTGGCACACGGTCGCGGCCGGCGCGGATGCTGTCGTCCATGGGAGCGAAGGATAGCCGGGCTGGCCTTGCTCTTGCACTCTCGATCGGCGTACGGCGGCTTCCTCGACCGCGTGGACATCCACGGGAGGACCACAACACGGTATGAACCGCCTCGTCATCTCTCCCCGCCACCTGCATGCGATCGGCCGCCACGCGGCGATGACCTACCCCGGCGAGTGCAGCGGCGTGCTCATCGGGCGACCGGCGCGCAACGGCGTGCGCAAGGTGTTCGTCGAGCGCATCGTCGCCGTGCAGGCCCCGCACGAGGCCGGCACGGTGGGCGGCGACCCGGTCGCCCCCGAGACCCGCGCGGCGGCGGAGCACGAGGCCCGCGTGGCGGGTCTCGAGGTCGTGGGTTTCTACCTCGCCCGCGCCGGCTCCTCGGCGACGCCCGAGGACCTCGAGGTGGAGCTCCGCCCCGGCCTCTCCTATCTGCTGACCGCGATCCACGGCGGCGCCGTGGTCGAGAGCCGGAGCTGGTGCGTCCACTCCGACGGGCGGCTCGAGGAGGAAGCGGTGGACGCCGCCATCGTCGCCCCCCCGCCGCAACCGGAGGCGGTCATCCAGAATAAGGCAGGGTAGGGGTAGGATCGCCGGGTGACCGACGCGGCGGGTACCCGCCGCCGCGCCCCGCTCGCCGGCGCGTTGCGGCTGCTCGACCTCGTCGGCGGCACGCCCCTTCTGGAGCTCTCGCAGCTCACCGGCAAGGCGGGCGTGCGGCTCTTCGCCAAGGCTGAATTCGCCAACCCCGGCGGCTCGGTCAAGGACCGCCCCGCGCTCGCCATCATCGACGACGCCGAGCGCCGCGGCCTCCTCGGCCCGGGCAACCCGCGCCGCCTCCTCGACTCGACCTCCGGCAACACCGGCATCGCCTACGCCATGGTCGGCGCCGCGCGCGGCATCCCGGTGACGCTCTGCATGCCCGCCAACGCCAGCCCGGAGCGCAAGCGCATCCTCGCCGCCTACGGCGTCGAGCTGCGCCTGACCGACCCGCTCGCCGGCAGCGACGGGGCCATCGTCGAGGCCCGCCGGCTGGCGGCCGCGGAGCCCGACCGCTACGCCTACGTCGATCAGTACGGCAACCCCGAGAACTGGCGCGCCCACTACCGCACGACCGGCCCGGAGATCTGGGAGCAGAGCGGCGGCGCGATCACCCACTTCGTCACCGGCCTCGGCACCAGCGGCACGTTTATGGGCGTGGGGAGGTTCCTGCGCGAGCGCGCGCCCCGGGTGCGGTTGATCTCGGTCGAGCCCGACAGCGCATTTCATGGCCTCGAGGGGATGAAGCACATGGCGACCGCGATCGTGCCGCCGATCTACGACCCGGCGCTCGCCGACGAGGCCTGGGAGGTGACGACCGAGGAGGCGCACGCCACGGTGCGCCGGCTCGCCCGCGCCGCCGGGCTCCTGGTGGGGGTCTCCTCGGGCGCCAACGTCGCGGCGGCGCTCCGGCTGGCGGCGCGGCTCGAGGGTGGTACCCTCGTCACGGTCCTCTGCGACGGCGCCGACAAGTACCTGTCCGAGCGCTTTTGGGACGACCCGGCCCCGCCATGAGCCCGCTCGTCGTAACCCCCGCCGACCTGGCCGCGATCGAGCGCCACGCCGCCGCCGACTACCCCGAGGAGTGCTGCGGCATCCTCCTCGGCAAGGCCCAAGGCGCGCGGGTCGGCGTGACGCGGGTGGTCGCGGTCGGCAACGAGCGGTCCGAGAGCCGGCACAACCGGTTCGTCATCGGCCCCGATGCGGTGCTCGCGGCGCAGCGCGCGGCGCGCGGCGAGGGGCTCGACGTCGTCGGCTACTACCACTCCCACCCCGACCACCCGGCGCGCCCGAGCGAGTTCGACCGCGAGCACGCCTGGCCGGGGCTGTCGTACCTGATCGTCGCCGTCGCGGGCGGCCGGCCGGAGGAGGTGCGGAGCTGGCGCCTGGCCGACGACCGCAGCGGCTTCGAGGAAGAGCCCATCGAGCGCCAGTCGGCCGAGGCCGCCGTGAGCGCGCAACGCAGCACCCAGGAGACCGTCTGATGCCGACCATCCACGTCCCCACGCCGCTGCGCCGCTTCACCGGCGAGCAGGGCGAGGTCGAAGTCACCGGCGCCACCGTCGGCGAGGCGCTCGCCGACCTGGTCCGCCGCCACCCCGCCCTCCAGCGCCACCTCTACACCGACGACGGCGCCCTGCGCAGCTTCGTCAACGTCTTCCGCAACGACGAGGACGTCCGCCACCTCCAGCGCGAGGCCACACCGGTGGGCGATCGCGACGCCCTGTCGATCGTCCCCTCGATCGCCGGCGGCGCGGCGACCGTCGCTCCGGTCGACGTCCCCGTCGCGCAGCTCCCCGAGCTGTCGCCGGCCGAGATCCGCCAGTACAGCCGCCACCTGATCATGCCCGAGGTGGGGACCGCCGGGCAGCGGCGCCTGAAGGCCGCGCGGGTGCTGATGATCGGCGCCGGCGGCCTGGGCTCGCCGCTCGGGCTCTACCTCGCCGCCGCCGGGGTGGGGACGCTCGGGCTCGTCGACTTCGACGTCGTCGACGAGAGCAACCTCCACCGCCAGGTGCTCTACGGCCACTCCGACGTCGGCCGTCCCAAGATCCAGGCCGCGCTGGGGCGCCTGCGCGACGTCAACCCGCACATCCGCCTGGTGCCGCACGAGGTGCGGCTGACCTCCGACAACGCCCTCGAGCTGTTCGCCGACTACGACCTGGTGGTCGACGGCACGGACAACTTCCCGACCCGGTACCTGGTCAACGACGCCTGCGTCATGACCGGCAAGCCCAACGTCTACGGCTCGATCTTCCGCTTCGAGGGGCAGGTGTCGGTGTTCTGGGCGCAGCAGGGACCCTGCTACCGGTGCCTGTTCCCCGAGCCGCCGCCGCCGGGCCTCGTGCCGTCGTGCGCGGAAGGAGGCGTCCTCGGCGTGCTGCCGGGGATCATCGGCGCGCTGCAGGCCAACGAGGTCGTGAAGCTCGTCGTCGGCGTCGGCGAGCCGCTGGTCGGGCGCCTCGTCCTCTTCGACGCCCTGCGGCTGCGCTTCCGCGAGCTCAAGCTGCGCAAAGATCCTGCTTGCCCGGTCTGCTCCGAGCACCCGACGCAGACCGCGCTCATCGACTACGAGCAGTTCTGCGGCGTCGCGCCGGAGCCCGAGACCGCGGCCGGCGACGACTTCGACGTCCAGGCGGCGGAGGTCGAGCGCTGGCGGCGCGAAGGGCGCGACTTCGTGATCTTGGACGTGCGCACGCCGCAGGAGCACGACATCGCCCGCATCGCGGGCGCGCGCCTCCTCCCGATCCAGGAGCTGCGCGACCGGCTGGGCGAGCTCGACCCGGCGGCCACCATCGTCGTCCACTGCCACCACGGCCCGCGCTCCACCCAGGCGGTCCGCTTCCTGCGCCAGATGGGCTACGGCCGCGCCCGCAACCTGACCGGCGGCATCGACGCCTGGAGCCGGGAGGTCGATCCCTCGGTGCCGCAGTACTGAGCCGGCTGCGCGCGCCGCGGCTCCATAATTCGTACGCTCTACGCTCATAGGTACTGCTTTCACCGGCTCTTACCGGTCCGCGCTAAGATCGCCCTGCGCTCGAGCTAACTTCCTGGTTCCACGATCATTGTCCCGGCGGAGGGGATCGCCGCCACCCTGGCACCAGGATTGCCCCTGCGGTCGTGGTCCGCAGAGCGACGTGAGGTTTGGTGTGTTCACTCGGCGCGCCGCCGCGGGCGGTGGCGTGTCCATCCTGCTAGGAGAAGGAGCTGCCATGCAACGCAGATTCGTCGTCGTCCTCGTGCTTACCGCGCTGCTCGGCGCCGCCGGCGCCGCGCGCGCCGACGTCGTCTCGGAGTGGAACGAGGTGCTGCTCGACGCCGTCCGCATCGACAAGACCGCGCCGCCGAAGGCCAGCCGCGCGATGGCGATCGTCCACGTCTCGGCCTTCGATGCCCTGATCGGCATCGTGGGCGGCTTCACCCCCTACCACTCCACCGATCCGGCCCCCGCCGGCGCCTCGCCCGAAGCCGCCGTGGCGGCCGCCGCCCACCGCGCCCTGGTCGCCCTCTACCCGGCACAGCAGGCGACCTTCGACGCCGCGCTCGCGGCCTCGCTGGCCGCCATCCCGGACGGGCCGGCAGAGACGGCCGGCGTCGCCTGGGGACGGAGCGTGGCCGACGCGATCCTCGCCCTACGCGCCGACGACGGCTCCGACACGGTCGTCGGCTTCAACGGCCCCGAGGGGGCCAACTGGTGGACGCCGACCGCGCCGGCCTTCGCCGCCGCCCTGCTGCCGCAGTGGCCGCACGTCACGCCGTGGTCGATGACCAGCGGCTCGCAGTTCCGCGCCGGGTCGCCGCCGTCGCTCACCAGCGTCGAGTACACGATCGCCTTCAACGAGGTCAAGCGCCTGGGACGGGTGCAGAGCCTCCAACGCAGCGCCGAGCAGACGCAGATCGCCCTCTTCTGGGCCGACGGGCCGGGAACGGCGACGCCGCCCGGGCACTGGCTGGTCATCGCCCAGCACTTCGCGGAGGACCACAACCTCTCGCTGGTCCAGAAGGCGCGCCTCTTCGCCCTGCTCGGCATCACCGTCGCCGACGCGGCGATCATCTCGTGGGACCACAAGTACGCCTACAACCACTGGCGGCCGGCCAACGGCATCCCGCTCGCCGACAAGGACGGCAACCCCGACACCACCGCCGACCCCGGCTGGCGGCCGCTCATCACCACGCCGCCGTTCCCCGCCTACACCTCCGGGCACAGCACCTTCAGCGGCTCCTCCGCCCGCATCCTCGCGCTCTTTTTCGGCTCCGACGCCTTCGCCTTCGACGACGGCTCGGACGCCCTGCCGGGGGTCGTGCGCTCCTTCACCGGCTTCTCGCAGGCGGCCGCGGAGGCGGGGCAGAGCCGCATCTACGGCGGCATCCACTGGCAGTACGACAACCAGGTCGGGCTGGCGACCGGACGGGAGCTGGCCGAGCAGGTCTTCTTCACCCAGCTCGCGCCGCTCGGCCCGATCGGTGCCTGCGCCCCGGGCCTGGGCAATCTCTGCTTCCAGGGTGGGCGCTTCCAGGTCGAGGCGATCTGGTCCACCGGGAGCGCCGGCGGCCCCGGCTTCGCGGTCCCCGACACCGCCGACTCCGGCCGCTTCTGGTTCTTCGACGAGGAGAACACGGAGCTGGTGGTGAAGGTGCTCGACGGCTGCGCCCTGAACGACCGCTTCTGGGTCTTTGCCAGCGGTCTGACGGACGTCGAGGTGTTGATCACGGTCACCGACACCACCGATGGCCGTACGCGCCGCTACTTCAACCCCCTGGGCAAGGCGTTTCTGCCCATCCAGGACACCGGCGCCTTCAGCTGCGACTGAGCTCGCTTCGCCGTTCGTCCACGGGCCCGCGGCGCCGCCGCCGCGGGCCCGCTTCGTTCTGTCCCGGCCCGGCGCCTCCGGCGCACTTTTCTGGCGTGCAGCCCTCGCGGCCAGAGCCGGGCTCGTAGAGCCGGCGACCTGACCCGTTCCCGTGTTCGTCTGGACGGCGGCGCGAAAGCCTTCGCGCCGCTGGCGCGGAGCCTTCCGCGCCGCGGGTTCTCCTCTTCAGTGGGATGAGGCCTCTCCGCCGTCCGCGGTGCGTGCGAGCGCGCGCCCGGCCGAGGAGACGCGCACTTCGCGCGGCGGCGTCCCGCGCCGCCGCTTTGGCAGAGGCTTGGTCAAGGAGGATCCGCATGCGCACGCAGCAGAACCGTGGTGTCGTGGCCGTCCTCGCCGTCGCCGCCCTCGTCGCCGCGCTCGCCGCGGCCGACGGCGCCCAGATCGGCCGGGAGGTCGCGATCGCCCGCCACCTCGCCGACGGCGAGGAGTTCACGATCGGCATCAAGGCGCTGGTCGAGCACGGCCGCCAGCTCTTCGTCGCCAACTGGACCGCCCAGGAGGGAGGCGGGCGGCCGCTCACCAAGGGCACCGGCGCGCCGCTCTCCGACCCCGACGAGCGGCTCGAGTTCCCGCACAACTTCAACCGCGTCTCGGCGCCGGACGCCAACTCCTGCGCCGGCTGCCACAACGCGCCGTTCGGCATCCCGGGCGGCGGCGGCGACATCGTGGCCAACGTCTTCGTCCTCGGGCAGCGCTTCGACTTCGCCGACTTCGACGGCGACTTCACGATCCCGACGGCACGCTCGCACGACGAGACCGGGGCGCTGGTGAACCTCGGCAGCGCCGCCAACAGCCGCAACACGCTCGGCATGTTCGGCTCGGGCTACATCGAGATGCTGTCGCGCCAGGTCACCGAGGACCTGCAGGCGATCCGCGACTCGATCCCGCCCGGCGGCTCGGCGGCCCTGGTCTCGAAGGGGCTGTCCTTCGGCACCCTCTCGCGCAACGCCGACGGCACCTGGAACGCCACGGCGGTCGTGGGGCTGCCGGCGCCGAGCACGAAGAGCACCGGCGCCGCCAACCCGCCGAACCTGATCATCCGGCCGTTCCACCAGGCGGGGGCGGTCATCTCGCTGCGCCAGTTCACCAACAACGCCTTCAACCACCATCACGGCATCCAGGCGGTCGAGCGCTTCGGCGCCGGCGCCGATCCGGACGGCGACGGCTTCAGCAACGAGATGACGCGCGCCGACGTCACCGCGGCGAGCGTCTTCCAGGCGGTGATGGCGGTGCCGGGACGGGTGATCCCGCGCGACCCGGAGGTGGAGGAGGCGGTGCTCCTCGGCGAGCGGCTCTTCGCCCAGATCGGCTGCAACGGCTGCCACGTCGAGCGCCTGCCGCTCACCGCCAACGGCTCGGTCTACACCGAGCCCAACCCCTTCAATCCCGCCGGCAACCTGCGGCCGGGGGAGGCGCCGGCACTCGCCGTCGACTTGAACGGCAAGGACCTCCCGGCGCCGCGGCTGGCGGCGGAGAAGGGGGTGACCTGGGTGCCGGCGTTCACCGACTTGAAGCTGCACGACATCACGAGCGGTCCCGACGATCCCAACCGCGAGCCGCTCGACATGCAGGAAGCGGCGGGGTCGGCGGGGTTCTTCGCCGGCAACGCCAAGTTCCTCACCAGGAAGCTCTGGGGCATCGCCAACGAGCCGCCGTTCTTCCACCACGGCAAGTACACGACGATGCGCGAGGCCGTGCTGGCGCACGCCGGTGAGGCGCAGGCGGTGACCGACGAGTTCCGCGCCCTGACGGCGCACGAGCAGGACTCGATCATCGAGTTCCTGAAGACCCTGCAGGTGCTGCCGCCGGGCACGAAGTTCCTGGTGGTCGACGAGCGCGGCGTGCCGCGCCACTGGCCGCCGAAGTAGGCCGGCGGCCCACCTGCGTTCGCTGCACCCTCCGGTGGCCGGGGGGCCTGTCGCCGCGCCGCGGCGGCGGCAGGTTCCCTCCGGCCGCCGGGTCCCTCCCGGCCCGCCGCCGGCCCTCGATCCACGCCGTTCCGCCTCGCCGGCGGTTGCGGAGCCGGTGATGGCTCCGCTACCCGGAAGGCCGCCTGCCGGAGCAGGCACCGATAGGAGCGCGGGTTACTTGACAGGCTTCGAAAGCTCGGCTAGCTTCCCGCCCGCAGCACTCCAGCTCAAGTCGTCGACAGCGCCGCCGCGCGCGGGCCTCCGGGTCCTCAGGCGCGCTGCGGCGCTTCCGTGTCTCGCACCCGGAGGTGCCGATGATGCGACGCAGGGACGTCCTCAAGCTCGGGCTCGCCGCCGGCGGGTCCGGTCTCCTCGCCGCCAGGCGCGCCGTGGCGGCGGACCCCAAGGAGCTGCTCAAGTTCCTCTGCCCGCCCGACGGCGAGCCGCCCGACCTGGCGACCCCCAGCCCGCCGGTGCGCCCGTTCGTCGCGCCGCTCTTCGTGCCGCCGGTCAAGCAGCCGGTGCCGAGCCTCGATCCCGCGCCCGACCCCCGGGCGCACCAGCGCTACGAGGAGTTCCCGCCCCAGAAGTTCTACGAGATCCACGAGCAGGAGCTGACGAACTGGGTCTACCATCCCGACCCGCCCTACGGCGGCGGCAGCCTGTCGTGGGGGTTCGACGGCTCGACGCCCGGCCCGACCTACCACGCGCGCTACGGCGAGCCGATCCTGGTGCGGCGCTTCAACGACCTGCCGCCGGTCGGCGTCGCCCAGGTGAGCTTCGCGCTCCCCTCGACGACCAGCCACCTGCACAACGGCCACACCGCCTCGGAGAGCGACGGCCAGCCGCAGGACTGGATCGACACCGGCGAGTTCTGGGACCACCACTACGCCAACTTCCCGGCCAACTTCGACCCGCGCGAGAAGCTGACGACTCTCTGGTACCACGACCACCGGCTGGACTTCACCGCCGCCAACGTCTACGCCGGCCTCGACGGCTTCTATCTGCTCTTCGACGAGCAGGACTCGGGCGACGAGAACGATCCCAACCCCGCGGCCTGGCGGCTGCCGAGCGGCAAGTACGACGTGCCGCTCATCCTCCACGACATCATGTTCGACGCCAGCGGCCAGGTGCGGTGGAACCCGTTCAACACCGACGGCATCCTCGGCGACCGCTACACCGTCAACCGCCGCATCCAGCCCTTCTTCGAGGTCGAGGCCCGGAAGTACCGCTTCCGCCTGCTGAACGGCGGTCCCTCGCGCTTCTACCAGCTCTTCCTCTCGAGCGGCCGGCCGTTCGTCGTCATCACCGGCGACGGCAACGTCCTGCCGCGCCCGCTCGAGGCCGAGAGCATCTTCCTCTCGGTCGCGCAGCGGGTGGACGTCATCCTCGACTTCTCGCAGTACAAGGTCGGCGACACGGTCGAGCTCGTCAACCGCCTGCAGCAGGTGAACGGCAAGGGGCCGTCGGGCCGCATGCTCGATCCCGGCGATCCCCTGCTCCAGTTCCGGGTCGTGGCCGCGACCGGCCCCGACCCGAGCCGCATCCCCGACCGGCTGCGCGAGCTGCCGCGGATCGACCCCGGCGAGATCCGGCGCGAGCGCGTCTGGGAGTTCGACTACGACGGCGGCCTGTGGACGGTCAACGGCAAGGTCTTCGACCCCAACCGCATCGACGCCGGCATCGAGCAGGGGACGGCGGAGGTGTGGATCTTCCGCAACGCCGGCAATACCTGGTCGCACCCCATCCACAGCCACTTCACCGAGTTCCTGATCCTCGAGGTCAACGGCATCCCCTTCGAGCGCGACTGGGTCCAGGACTGGCACGAGGGCGAGGAGACCTTCGTCCCCTACTTCGCGGCGCCCGCGGCGCGGCGGCGGCCGATCAAGCGCTTCATGGGCGGCGACCGCCGCGACGTGGCGACGCTGCTGCCGGGCGACGAGATCAAGGTGGTCATGCGCTGGAGCGACTTCCTCGGCAAGTACGTCATGCACTGCCACAACGTCGTCCACGAGGACCACTCGATGATGGTGCGCTGGGACATCGTCGAGCCCGGCCGCGGGTTCGTCGGCTCGCGGCCGGCCGCCGCGGTCTACGGCACCGAGGAGGCGCCGCCGCACGTCGAGCCCCGCCCCGCCGACGCGACCGGCCAACAGGACCAGGAGGAGCCCGAGCCATGATGAACCGGAGGGAGTTGCTGGGAATCGCGGCGGCGGCGGAGTCTTCCTGTGGCCTGCCGGCGAGCTACTTCCCGGACGTCGTCGTCCACACCCACGACGGCCGGCGGGCGCGCTTCTGGACCGACCTCGTGCGCGGCAAGACGGTGCTGCTGCACTTCACCTCGGTGCGCGGCGACGCCGCCTACCCGGTGGCCGCGAACCTGGCGCGGGTGCAGGCGCTGCTCGGCGAGCGGATGGGGCGCGACGTCTTCCTCTACTCGCTCACCACCGACCCCGAGCACGACACGCCGCAGGCGCTGCGCCGCTTCGCCGAGCTGCACGGCGCCGGGCCCGGCTGGCTCTTCCTGACCGGCGAGCCGGCGGTGATGGAGCTCTTACGGGCGCGGCTCTTCGCGCACGCGGCGGCAGACGGCGGAGCGGCCGAGCACGCGGCGCACGGCGCCGGCGAGCCGATGGACTGCTCGCGCGGCCTCCTGCGCTACGGCAACGCGGCGGCCGGCCTCTGGGGCTCGGTGCCGGGCAAGGCCGACCCGGCGTGGATCGCCGAGCGCATCGCCTGGCTGACGCCGCGCGCGCCGGCCGCCGGCCCGCCGCGCCGGCGCGGGCCGCTGCCCCTCGCCGGGGCGGCCCTCCTGCTGGCGCTCACCGCCACGGCGGCCGCCGCGCAGCACCCGCACCAGCAGCCGAAGCTGAAGCCCTCCTGCCAGCAGACGGCAGGCGACGTCACCACCGTGGCGACGGGCGAGAGCCTCTTCCCGCCCAGCCGGCCCTTCCTCGACCCGCCCGGCACCAATCTGCTGCCGACCGTCTACACCAACCTCTTCGACAGCCTGGGACGGGAGATCCCCAACACCCTGCCCTCGACGCCGACCGTCTTCTACAACCTCCACGACGGCGCGCCGGTGGTGAGCCAGATCAACCCGATCTCGCCCACCGACGACCTCCAGGCGCTGTGGAGCCGGCTCGGCGAGATGGCCGGCCGCGGCGGCCCGCGCGACCCGTCCGAGGAGCGGCTGGCAGGCGAGGCGATCCAGACCGGGATCGACATCCTCGAGGGCAACCCGGTCCGCAACCGTGCCTACAGCGGCCTGCCGCTGCTCCACTACAACGGGCCGCTGAAGATCAAGCAGGTGCAGCCGGTCTTCGACGCGCAGGGCAAGGCCGTGGCCGGCAACGTCGACGTCCACCAGGTCTGGTACGACAACCACTTCGAGTCCGACACCGGGCTCCTCGACGTGTCGAAGATCGGCGACGCGCCGTGGACCGTCACCTACACCATCGACGTCTTGTCGCGCGGCGAGGACGATTTCTCTCCGTACACGATGTACTGGGACCTCGTGCCGCCGGACGCGCCGCCGCCGGTGCCGCCGCCGGCGCCCTGCGAGAAACCGGCGCCGCCGCCGGCCGGCAAGCAGCCGGGCTTCGGCATGGACCAGACCTTCTTCCCGCTGCAGGACGGCACGCGCACGGTGCTCAAGATCAAGATGGCCCCCGGGGAGTACTACAAGCTGATCTACACCTGGGGCTGGCGCGAGCACCCGCCGCGCGTGCAGGTGATGGACGACGCCAACGGCGTGGTGGCCGGCAAGACCCTGGCGCAGTGGGAGATCGACACCTTCGGCGCCGACCCGCGCGCCAGCGAGGAGGCGAAGCTCGCCGCCATCGACAAGATCGGCGACCTCGCGCCGGCCAAGAAGATGTGGCGGGCGCTGCGCGACGCGCGTGACGCCGCCGCGGCGAGCGACTGGCGGCGTGTCGGAGCCCTCGCCGCCCAGGGGCGCGCGGCCTTCCAGGACTGGAAGTACCGCACCCAGCTCCCGACCGGCGTCGACCTGGACCGCGACTCCGACTTGACGCTCTTCTACGTCAACAACACGATCTACGGCGAGTTCACCGACGGCGGCCTGATCAACTTTCCCGCCTTTCAGACCCGCGGCACGCAGGTCAAGGTGACCCTGATCAACGGCGACTACTACCAGCGCGCCTACCTGAGCGTCGACTTCGGCGGCGGCCGCGGCTGGGAAAACCAGTACAAGTCGTCGGTCAAGGTCGGCGGCTCGGGCTGCTGGTTCACCTTCGGCCGCAACTACTGGTGGATCAACCTGGCGACGCCGGTCATGCTGCCGCCGGCGACGCAGAAGCCGTATCAGGCGTCCGTGCAGAAGGTCCACATCACCTTCAACTTCGACCCCTCGCGGCGGCTCCGCTTCTACCAGTTCGACCCGCTGCACCACGACGTGGCGGTGTTCTCGGTGCATTGAGGGGATGCCGTTGACGATCCGAGACGGTCATTCCGAGCGTAGCGCCCGGGCCACGTCCCGGGCGTTTTCGGAGGCCGGCCTGGATCGGTTCGCGCGCCCCGAGCGCAATTCTGGGTGGGGAGGGCGCTCGCATGCCGTCTTCGGATCGCTCGCCGCGCTGCTCCTCCTCGCCACCGCCACCCGCGCGACGCCGGACGCGCCGCGGTACGCCCGCTCCCTCGTCCGTCCGGCCGTCCCCAGGGTCACCCTCGTCGACCGCGACGGCTCGCCGGTGGCGCTGATCGAGGAGCTGGCGCGCCCGGGGCCGGTCGCCGTGCAGTTCGTCTTCACCACCTGCGCCACCATCTGCCCGGTGACCACCAGCACTCTGGTGGCGGCGCGGCAGCGCTACCCGAAGCTGCGGGCGCTGGCGATCTCGATCGACCCCGAGCACGATTCGCCGGAGCGCCTCCGCGCCTACGCCGCCAGCTTCGGCGCCGGCCCCGGCTGGCGTTTCCTGACCGGTCGCGCCGACGACGTGCTGGTGGTGCAGCAGGCCTTCGACGTCTACCGCGGCGACAAGATGCGGCACCAGCCGGCCATCTTCCTGCGCGCCGCGCCAGGCGGCCCCTGGCTGCGGCTCGACGGCTTCCCGAGCGGCGCCGAGCTGGCGGCCGAGGTCGCGGCGCTCGGCGCGGCGCGGTGAGACGGCCGGCGGTGCGGCGACGAGCCCCCTTCCTCCCAGCGGCTTTGGTCCTGACCGCGTCGGCCGCGCTGGCCGTGCTCGGCGCGGCGAGGCCGGCTCCCGCGAGCGGCGATGCGGGCGCGCCGGCGGGCTCCCGGCCTGCCGGCGATCCGCGGGCCGGCGAGCGCATCTACCGTGAAGGGGTCCTCCCGTCCGGCGCGCCGCTCGCCGCGGTCCTCCAGGGCGACGTCCCCGCCGCCGGGCGCGCCGTCGCCTGCGCCACCTGTCACCGCCGGAGCGGCTACGGCGGCGTCGAGGGGACGGTGGTGGTGCCGCCGGTGACGGCGCCGGCGCTCTTCGCCGAGCGCCCGCCGCCGACCGGCCTCCTCTTCCGCGCCCTGTTCCAGGAGGAGCTGGCGCCGCAGCCGTGGAGCCGGGTGCGGGCGATCGGGTCGCGCCCACCCTACGACGACGCGGCCCTCGCGGCCGCCTTGCGCGACGGCCGCGATCCCGAGGGCCGGGCGCTCGATCCGTTGATGCCGCGTTACCACCTGAGCGACGCGGACGCCGCCGTCCTCATCGCCTACCTGCGCACGCTCGCCGCCGCGCCGCCGCCGGGCGTCGAGCCGGGGCGCGTCCACTTCGCCACCGTGGTCACGCCGGACGCCGACCCGGCCCGCCGCGCGGCCTGGCTCGACGTCGCGGCCGCCTACGTCCACTGGCGCAACGCCGCCTTGCCGGGCCTGGCGCGGCGGGCGGCGTCCACCCCCGGCTACGGCGAGGACCTGACCGGCCGCCGGCGCGAGTGGGTGCTGCACGTCTGGGAGCTGTCGGGGCCGGAGGAGGAGTGGGGGAGAGAGCTCGCGGCACGTCTCGAGGCGCAGCCGGTCTTCGCGTTGCTCGGCGGCGTCGGCGGCGGGAGCTGGCGCGCGGTGCACGAGGTCTGCGAGCGGCGCGAGATGCCGTGCCTCTTCCCGGATACGGACCTGCCGGTGCTCGAGCCGCCCGGCGACTACGCGCTCTACCTCACGGGTGGGCTCGCGGCCGAAGGGGCCGCCGTCGGTCGGCACCTCGTGGAGAAGGGGAGCCTGCGCGTACTCCAGGTCTATCGCGACGACGAGAGTGGCCGCGCCGTGGCCCGGGCTCTGCGCGACGAGCTGGAGGCTTCGCGCCTCGCCGGCGGACGGCGTGTCGAGGTGGTCGAGCGCCTGCTCCCGCCGGCAGCTCCCCTTTCTCCGGACCTCCTGTCGTTCCCGAAGCGGCCGCGGCCGGCGGCCGCCGTCCTCTGGCTGCCGCCCGCCGACCTCGCCGCGCTGCCGCCGCCGGGACCGCGCGCCGTCTCGCGCCTCTACCTCTCTTGGACCCTCCTCGGCGAGACGCCGCCGTCTCTCGCCGCCGGCTGGGAGGAGCGGACCTTCGTCACCTATCCCTTCGCCTCGCCAGGCGCGGAGGGACCGCACGGCTACCGCACCCGCGCCTGGCTGCGGGCGCGCGGCATCTCCGGCGACGGCACTACCGGCGGCGAGCGCCGCCGCCTCACCGCGCACTGGCTGCTGTCGCTCGCCGACCACGCCCTGGCCCACCTCGGCGCCACCCTCTCGCGCGACGCCTTCGTCGAGGCCGTCGAGCGCGAGGCCGAGCGCGAGCCGAACCCCGGCGTCTTCCCCCGCCTCTCGCTCGGTCCCGGCCAGCGGGTCGCGTCCAAGGGCTGCGCGGTGCTGCGCTGGTCTATGCTCTCGCAGTCCCCTCACCTTCGAGGGAGGAGGAACCCATGAAACGGATCCTGCTCGGTGGCGTCGTCGGTGGCCTCATCGTGTTCGCCTGGAGCGCGGTGCAGCACATGCTGCTGCCGCTCGGCGCTGCCGGCATGAGCGTGCTGGCGGACGAGGAGGCGGTGCTCGCCCCCATGCGGTCGATTCGCGACCCCGGGTTCTACTTCTTCCCGGGCATGGACATGAGCAAGAAGCCGACGCCCGAGGAGCAGGCGGCGTGGGAGGAGCGCGCGCGCACCGGGCCGGCCGGCATCATGGTCGTCTACCCGCAGGGCCGCGAGCCTGCCTTCCCGCGCCAGCTCGCGATGGAGCTGCTCTTCGACGTCCTGGCGGCGCTCATCGTGGCCTTCGGGCTGGCGCACGTCGCCGCGAGCTACGGGCGCCGCGTCCTGCTCGTGGAGCTGGCCGGCCTCTTCGCCGTTCTGGCCATCAGCGCCTCGTACTGGAACTGGTACGGCTTTCCCGACGCCTACATCGGCGCCGAGGCGCTCGACCAGATCGTGGGCTGGCTGCTGGCCGGGCTGGCGATGGCGAAGATCGTGCCGCCGTCCCTGGCCACGAGCTGAGCGGCCGCTCCGGGATCGCGGCGCATCGTGACCGCTCTCGCCCAACGCCGCCTCGCCTTCGCTCTCGTCGCCGGCGGCGCCCTCGCCGCCTGCGCGACGCTCGAGCGCAGCAGCCGCGATCTGCTGAGCCAGACCCAGTCGAGCGCCATCGTCGCCCGGCCGCTGGCGGAGGTGCTCGCCGCCGTCACCGTGGCGCTCAACGGCCGCGGCTTCGCCCTGGTCGAGCAGCGCGAGCTGGCGGGCGGCGTCAGGGTCTACAAGTTCAAGGGCGACCGGCTGGCGCTCACCGTGCACCGCTTCGCCGGCCCGCTCGGCGCGGCGCCCGCCGGCAGCTCCGCGGCGGTCATCGGCTCGGCCTACTTCGTCCGCCTCGCGCCGCGCGGCGCGTCCGCGACCGAGGTCTACGTGCTCGGCAAGCCGACGCTCGACGGCGCCGAGGTCTGCACGCCGCACGACCTGCCGTCGTTCGGCTGCAAGGCGGTGCGCGCCGGGGCAAGCTGGCGCTCGGCCGCCACCGGCAGAGAGGAGGCCCAGACGGTGCGCGCCGTCCTCGGCGTCCTCCGCCGGCTCGGAGGCAGCCGCTCGTGAGCGGCCGCCGCGCGGCGGCAGGGGCGCCGTGCTGCGCGGTGGTATCGTTGCGCGCCCCGAGCTGTTCGCAAGCAACGTGACCGCGCCACGACCCCGCACGACACCACCGCCGCCGGGGTCCGCCACGCCGTTCGACGCGCAGGCCGGGGACTTCGAGCGCCGTGTGGGACTGCCGGCGGAGGACTGCCGGGCGATCGCGGCCGCGGTGCTGGAGCTGGCCGGCGCGGGCGCCGGCGACCTCCTGGTCGAGGTCGGCGCCGGCACCGGGATGATCGGCCGCTGGTTCCTCGACCACCCGGTGCGCTACCACGGCCTCGACCTCTCGCGCGGCATGCTCGAGGTCTTCCGCCGCCGGTTTCGGAGCGACGCCCCCGGCGCCCGGCGGGCGGCCGCGGCCGGCCTGGTGCAGGCGGACGGCGCGCGCCCCTGGCCGCTCGCGGACGGCGCCGCGCGGGCCGTCTTCAGCTCGCGCGCGATCCACCTGCTGCCGCTCGAGCCGGTGGTGGAGGAGCTGTGCCGGGTGACGGCGACGGGCGGCGCGGCCTGCGTCCTGGGCTGGGTCGAGCGGCGGCCGGAGAGCGTCAAGACGCGGCTGTCGCGCGAGATGCAGCGCCGCCTGCGCAGCCGCGGCTTCGCCCCGCACGCCGCCGGCGGCCGCCGCCTCGTCGAGGCCTGCTGCCGGCGCGGGGCCGACGAGCTGCCGAAGACCGCGGTCGCGCGCTGGCCGGCGTTGCACACGCCGCGGCAGGCGCTCGACGACTGGCGGAGCAAGGTCGGGCTCGGCGGCATCGTGCTGCCGGCCGGTGTGCAGGAGGAGGTCCTGGGCGAGCTCGAGGCGTGGGCGGCCGAGGTCTTCGGCGGCCTCGACGCCGCCGTCGAGTCGGAGGAGAGCTACGTGCTGGAAGGGGTGCGATGGACGACGTCCTGATCGGCCTCGGCGAGGCGCTGGTCGAGGGCTCGCTCTCCGACGACGAGGCGTTCACCGGCCCTCCGGTCGCTGATCTCCATCCGGTCGAGGAAGAGGATGCCGTCGAAGACCTCGCGCCAGCGCGCCCGCATCTCCTTGTAACCGAGCGGGCGGGAGATCGTCGGGCCGCGAAGCCACCGCGGCAGGCGGGCGCTGCGGCTGAGATCGAGGAAGGCATGGGCGTGGCCGGTGCGGTGGAGGAGGTCCTCCAACGACCCCGCGGTCGGCTGTAGCAGCTCGATCGGACCGCGGCGGACGACTGTCTGGCCATGGTGGGCGAGGACCGCGACCGTGTAGAGCTCCTCCCCGAGCGCGGCGCGGGCCACGGCGCCGGCCGGCTGCAGCGTCCGATAGAGACGGGTGTGCACGGGCGATTGGACCTCGACGCCGGCGAGTCCCCGGACGGCATGGGCGCTGGACATCCAGACGACGATCTTGCGCCCCGGGAACCGCTCGCGGGCCAGCCACACGAGCTGCTCTCCCATCAGGCGCTCGCGGACCGCGTAGTCCTCGGGATCCTCGATCAGGGATCGACTGAAGTCCATGGTCCACGAGTTGAGGGCGAAGTCGTCGATGCTCGCGAGCCAGCGGAGCCAGAAGGCCTGCTCCGGGACCACCTGGCCCTGGCGCCGCAGGCGGCCTTCCAGGTCGGCCAGGGTCTCGAGCAGCGCGGCGCGTGCCGCCGCCGCCGGCAGCTCGCCGGCCTCGTAGTGACCCTCGACGAGGTTGGCGAGCGGCCCGGAGATGCGCTGCCTCAGGTCATCGCCGGGCATACCGACCGCCTCGGCGATGCGCACGACATCGTCGAGGAGGTAGCGCCCCGACAGCTCGCCGGTGAACTGGGGATCGACCCCGGCGAGCACCAGGGGCCGCGGCGACCGCGCCGCGGCGGCGAAATAGTCGATCAGCGGCTGGACCTGGGCGCTCCGCGTCCAGACCGGGAACACGGCCTGGCGCAACGCCGCGCCGGGATCGTCGCCGGCCTCGATGCGCTGCCAGGCCTTCCAGCAGTCGTAGAAGCCGCTCTCGAAGGCGAGGACGTCGAAGCCCAGCTCCTGGTGCAGGAAGCGGATGAGGCGGCTCTTGGCCAGGAACGTGGTGCCGTCGCCATGGGTGGCCTCGCCGAGGATGACGACGCGGGCGCCGCCGAGCACCGAGCGCAGCGGCTGCAGATCGGAGAAGTCGCTGTCGCCGGGAGCGATCGAGCGGATCGGGATGGCCGCGTTGCGCAGCCAGGCCACCCGCGGATCCACCGGCGGCGGGGCGGACTCCTGCGCCGCCGCGGCCGATGCGAGCGAGACCGCCAGCCCGGCGATCAGCCCGCCGATTCCTGGGCGAAGCACGCCCCGATCCTAACCCTGCCTGCGCTCTCAGGGGACGGCCGCCCCTGCGGGGCTGACAGCGCGGGAGTGCCGGCGGGGCAGCTTGACCGCTCCGCTGTCCAGGCGTACTGTCTGAAATCAAGAAGTTTCGATGTCTCTCTGCCTCGGGGCAGGAGGACGGCCATGCCCGAGAGTCGTCGGATCGCCCGGATCGCCGCGCTGACCATGGTCGCCGCCCTCGCCGCGGCCGCCGCCGACGCCCAGACCTGCGAGCCTTGCGTCTTCGACCAGCCGCTGGTCGAGCCGTTCGAGATCTCGTCGCAGAACGGCGTCCTCGACACCAGCCTGCGTGTCGAGCTCAAGAGCCACAAGGTGCCGGTGTGGGAGTTCAACGGCTCCTGGCAGTGCTGCCTGCGGGCGATGAGCCTGCGAACCTACGGCTATCCGGCGGGCCCTGGCTTCAAGTTCGCCTTCCCCGGGCCGACGCTGCGGCTGCGCAAGCCGTCGACGCCGACGACGCTGGGCGACCGGCTCCGCCTGCTGCTCGTCAATGCCCTGCCGCTCGCCTCGGACGACCTCTGCGACCCCGGCTGCAACTGCGCCCAGGACCCACCGCCGCAGTGCTGCCTCGACGCCGACGAGCACCCCAACTGCTTCCACGGCTTGAACACCACCAACCTCCACTTCCACGGCAGCCACGTCTCGCCACAGCCGCCGCAGGACTTCGTGCTCCTCGAGCTGCGGCCGGGAGGCTCGCCCACCGGCCCGCCGACGCACGGCCGTGGGGTGGTGGCGGTGGGGAGCTACCAGTTCGACGTCCACCCGCTGCGCTACACGCAGTCGGACGGCACGCACTGGTACCACGCGCACAAGCACGGCTCGGTGGCGCTGCAGTTGGGCGACGGCATGGCGGGCGCCCTCCTGATCCAGGGCCCGTTCGACGACTTCCTCAAGAGCTTCTATTCGCCGCAGGGAGGTCTCGACGAGAAGATCCTGATCGTGCAGCAGGTGCACGGGCTCAACTTCGCGGCGCCCATCGGCCAGACCTCGCTGCCCCCGCCGCTGGTCAACGGCCAGACCGGTCCCAAGATCACCATGTTCCCCGGCGAGGTGCAGCGCTGGCGCCTCGTCAGCGCCACCATGCAGGGCGGCGCGCAGATCACGATCGACTTCAACGGCCCGAACCAGGGGCCGCTCGCGGCGAAGCAGATCGCCATGGACGGCATCCAGTTCGCGCCCAAGAACTACGACCGCCAGCCCTTCCTGCCGGGCGATCTCCAGGAGTTCAGGCTCTCGCCGGGGAACCGGGCCGACTTCCTGGTGCGCGCGCCGCTGCAGCCGGGGATCTACCGCGTGACCTACGACGTTTTCGGGCACGTCGAGGAGACGCGCCGGCGCGAGGCGTTGCAGAGCCTCCTCGAGTTCCTGGGCCCGGGCGGCGAGGAGCCCACCCTGCTGACCGTCGAGGTCGTGCCCTGCACCAACTGCCAGCCGATGAGCTTCCCGACGCCGCTCCAGTGGCCGCCGCTGCCGCCCTACCTGGCCGACATCGGGCCGCTGCCGACGAGGGAGCGGCAGCTCTTCTTCGCCCTCGAGAACCCGGACGGCACCCCCGGGAGCCCGGGCGTCCAGCCGACCCATTTCTTCATCGGGCTGGCCCAGGGCGAGAACCGCCAGTTCGACCCGGACTGCGTCGACGTCACCGTCGCGCTGGGCAGCGCCGAGCAGTGGCGGATCCACAACAACCTGAGCCTCGGCGGCACCCCCTTCCACGTCTTCCACATCCACACCAACCCGTTCCAGCTCATCCAGAGCGGCACCACCACCTACGAGGCGCCCTACCCCTGGATGGACAGCATCACGCTCGCCGACATGAGCTTGGGGCCGACGGTCATCCGCCATCGCTTCGAGCAACTCACCGGCGAGTACGTCCTGCACTGCCACTTCCTCGGCCACGAGGACCGCGGCATGATGCTCGGCGTCCAGGCGGTCTGCCCCAACCAGCCGGACTCCTTCGGCAAGGCGCGCGCCGACGGCGGGCCGGAGTGCGTGGCCGGGAACTACATCCCCGCGGCCCCGCGCTGCCCGAGCCCTGTGCCGTAGCGCCTGGCCTCCCCTTGCGCTAAACTCCGTCAAACCGTAGCAAAGCAGTCACAGAAGCGGTGAGCTCCGCTATCTCGCGGCGCGGAAGCGTCTGCTCCTGAAAGGAGAAAGACCATGCTCACGAAGCGCACGATGCTCCGTGGGGTAGGAATCGTCGTCGCCGTCCTGGCGCCGGCCGGCGCCGCCGCCGTGGCGCAGACGGGCCCGCCGCCGCTCTGCCCGGCGGTGCCGCCCGGCACGGCCTGCCCGGCGCCGGCGATCGGAGAGGAGCTGCGCGCCTTGCCGGAGCTGGTGGCAAAAGGGGGAGCGCTCGACGTCACCTTCCGCCTGGAGCCCCGGACCTTCTGCGTGCCGGTGCTGGCCAGCGCTTCGGCCCCCTGGAGCGCGCAGGCGATGACCCTGCGGACCTACGTCTACACCGACCCCGCCAGCGGCCAGGAAGGCTGCGGCTACCCCGGGCCGACCCTCCGCCTGCGCAAGGCGGCGTCGGAGCTCCCTGGCGCCCAGGGAGACGCCCTCTCGATCCTGCTGGTCAACAACCTGAAGCCGCAGGACCCCACCGCCTGCGACGATCCGTGTCCGACGGGAACGGTCTGCCCGAGCGACCCCAAGGACCTCCCGTCCCATTCCGAATGCCCGACGCAGACTCTCCCCATTCCTCCCGATAGCCCCTACAGCACCTGCTGCTGCTGGACCCGGCTGACGCAGGTCCATCCCTCCTGCATGCACGGCGACAACACCACCAACCTGCACTTCCACGGCGGCCACGTCTCGCCGCAGCCGCCGGCGGACTACGTGCTGCTCGAGCTGCACCCGAAGCTGGCCGGTGGACCGGCCGGCGGCGAGGCGGCGGCCGCCACCGCCGGCACGAACGGCACGACCGGCACGAACGGGACGAGCGCCGCCGACGGCACGCACGCCGCGCACGGTCGCGGCCACACCGCCTTCGGCCAGTTCCATTACCACTTCGGCAGGCTGCCGTGGGCGCAGCCGGAGGGGACGCACTGGTACCACCCCCACAAGCACGGCTCGGTCGCGCTGCAGGTCGCCAACGGCATGCCCGGCGCGATCCTCGTCGAGGGCCCGTTCGACGACTGGCTCAACGGCTACTACGCGGCGCAGGGCCAGAAGCTCACGGAGAAGACCCTGGTGCTGCAGTTGGTCCAGGAGACGCTGAGCCTGTGGGGCCAGGGCCCATCCCCCGCGGCCGGCACCACGGCCGCCACGACCGCCGTGCTGGTCAACGGCCAGGTGGCGCCCACGATCACGATGCTCCCGGGAGAGGTGCAGCGCTGGCGGTTCCTCAACGCGACGCCGCAGCAGGCCCTGCAAGTCACGCTCTTCTTCGGCGCCGACGCGAGCGCCAAGCAAATCGCCATGGACGGCGTCCGCTTCGCGCGCGAGAATTACGAGCGCCAGCCGCTCTTCGCGCCCGCCGACCCGACCGCGTTCAGCTTGGCTCCCGCCAACCGCGCGGACTTCCTGGTCCAGGCGCCGGTCCAACCGGGCACCTACCCCCTGAGGTTCCAGACGCGCGCTCTCTCACCCCGCGCCAAGGAGAGGTTCCGCCGCATCGACGAGGCGCTCGCTCCCGGAGCGCCGCTGCCGCCGCTCGTGCAGTTGGTGGTCGCGGCGCCCGCCGAGGGCGCGCCGCCGAAGAAGGTGGCGACGGGCTTCCCGCCGGCGGACCGCTGGCCGCCGATGCCCGACTACCTCCAGGACCTCCCCGCCGGCGGCGACAAGCTGAGCCTCGTCTTCGACATGACCGTCGACGGCGGCGGCGTGCCGGTCGGGGGCGACCCCACGACCCGTTTCTCGATCAACGGCAAGCGGTTCGACCCGAGCTGCGTCGACATCCAGACGAAGCTGGGCGGCACCGCCGACTGGACGGTGACCAACGACGCCGAGGGCGGCGTCCCGCATACGCTGCACATCCACATCAACCCCTTCCAGGTGCTGAGCAGCGGCGGCGCCCCGTACCAGGCGCCGTACCCATGGCAGGACACGATCCTGCTGCCGCCGCCGCCGACCGCGCCGGTGGCGCCACCACCCGCGGGATCGAACACGGTGACGTTGCGCCAGAAGTACCTGGACTTCACCGGCGAGTACGTGCTGCACTGCCACTACCTCGGCCACGAGGACCAGGGGATGATGCTCGGCATCCAGACCGTCTGCCCGCAGGACCCGACCAAGTTCGGCAAGGCGAGGCCGGACGGCGCGCCCGAGTGCGTGCCGGGAAATCTCATCCCGGCGGCGCCGCTCTGCGTGCCGCCGCCCTCGCCGTAGCGGCGGCTCGCCCCGCGCGTGGACGGTGCCGCTGCCCGCCGGCGTCGCCCCTTCCGCGGGCGCGGGGATCGCGGCATGATGGGCGGCGTGCAGATCGTCAGCCGGCGGGGCGCCTCTCACCGTGGCGCGTGACGAGGCGTCCGCCCCTGCCGCGGCCCTCCGCCGCGTCAGCCATCGTTTCCCCGCGCACGGCCGCGTCCTGGCGGCGGTCGACCTCGACCTCCCCCGGGGCGCGCTGACGGTCCTGGCCGGCGCCAACGGCGCCGGCAAGACGACGCTGCTGCGCGTCCTCGCGGGACTCTTGGCGCCGGCGGAGGGGAGCGTCGTGGTGCTGGGCGTCGAGCGGCCGGCTTTGGCCGGCGGCCGGCGCGCGCGGGCGCTGCGCGGGCGCGTCGCCTACGTGCCGCAAGAGCCGGCGCTCGATCCCGAGATGACGGGACGCGAGACGCTCGAGCTGCTGGCGGCCCTCCACGGCATCCCGCGCGCGGCGCGCGCCCGGCAGGTGGCGGAGCTCGCCGAGCGGTTCGGCTTCGCCTCCCACCTGCCGCGGCGGGTGGCCGCCTGGTCGGGAGGGCTCAGGCGCCGGCTCCACGTCGCGGCGGGGATGCTCGGCGGGCCGGAGCTGCTCCTGCTCGACGAGCCGACCGCCGGACTGGATCTCGACGCGAGCGCCGCACTCTGGGACGACCTCGCCCGCCGCGCTGGTGCGGGGGCCGCGGTGGTGGTGGTGACGCACGAGCTCGCGGCGGCGGAGCGGCGAGCGGGCCAGGTGGCGATCCTCGACGGCGGGCGGGTGGCGGTGGTGGGCTCGCCGGCGGCGCTGATCGCCGCCCACGGCGGAGAGGACCTCGTCGTGGCCTACCGCCGGGTCACCGGCCGCGACCCGGCGGAGCTCCTGCCGCGCCTGCGTGCCGCGGCGCGCCCCGCCTCTCCTCGCGAGGGGTCGGATGGACCGTAACGTCTCGTCGTCCCGACGCCCTTCGCATGTCATCCCGAGCACAGCGAGGGATCTGGGCGGGGGAGCCCGGCCCCGCCGTCCCCGCCGGAGTCCTCGTTGCGCTCGGAATGACAGAGCGCCGGAGTGCGGGTGCTAGGACCGGCCGCGGCGATGGCCCGCCGGACCTGGCGCGTCACCTGGCGCCGTCCGGTGCTCTTCGTCTTCTCGCTCGGCCAGCCGCTCCTCTGGATGCTCTTCTTCGGCTTCCTCTTCCAGCGCTACGCGGTGGCGCTCGGCGGTGGGCTGTCCTACCTCGACTTCCTGGCCCCCGGCGTGAGCGTCATGACGGTCCTCTTCGGCGCCTCGCAGGCCGGCGTGGGGTGGGTGCGCGACCTCCAGACCGGCTTCCTGCCGCGCCTGCTCAACACGCCGGCGCACCCGGCGGCGATCCTCGCCGGCAAGCTCGCGGCGGAGGTGGCGCGGCTCCTGCTCCAGGCCGTCGCGGTGCTGGCGCTGGCGGCGCTCCTCGGCGCCCGCCTGCGCCTCGCGCCGGCGGCGCTCGCCCCGGCCCTCCTCTGCCTCGCCCTCTTCGCCGCCGCCTTCGCCGCCCTCTCCTGCGCCGTCGCCCTCGCGGCGCGGGCGCCGGAGACGATGGGCGCCTTCGTCCACCTCGTCAACATGCCGCTCCTCTTCACCAGCACCGCCCTGGTGCCGGCCCGCCACATGCCCGCCTGGCTCGCCGCCGTCGCGCGCTGGAACCCGCTCACCCTCGCCGTCGACGCCTGGCGCGGCGCGCTGCTTCACGGCGAGCCGCCCGCCCTCGCCGCCACGGCGCTGCCGCTGGCCGCGGTGACGGCGGCCCTCTTTACCCTCGCTCTCGCCCAGACCCGCGTCGCAACGCGGAGCTACTAACACGACGCGATCAATCGCGAAGTCGAACTTTGTCTATTTCCTTGACACTATACTGAACCGCCATAGGATGAGACGGCACCACATGAGACGCAAGCATCGGATGCTTCTCTCAGGCCAAGCGCAACTGTCAGCATTCATCGATTGGGAGGTGATGCCGTCGAGAGAAGAGAGCGATCGGCTTCCTCCGATTCGTTCCCTGCTCAATCCTTCAAGAGGAGATCGTCCATCATGAGGAGAATTGTCTCTTGCCTGGCCTTGGTGGGGCTGCTGGGCGTGAGTGGGCAGGCGCTGGCGTTGATCGAGACGATCGACGACGTGCCGGCCGCCACCCTGCTGCTCCCGTACTTCGAGGTCGATGTCGATGATCCGAACGCGATCACGACGCTCTTCTCCATCAACAACGCGTCGGCCTCGGCCGTGCTCACGCACGTCACCGTGTGGTCCGACCAGTCGGTGCCGGTGCTCGACTTCGACGTCTACCTGACCGGCTTCGACGTGGTCACCATCAACCTGCGCGACATCCTGGTCACCGGCAACC
>JBIOUG010000041.1:0-16651 GCA_044866775.1 Thermoanaerobaculia bacterium
CGCAGCCCGGCCGGCACCTCGGTCAGGGCCGAGAGGTTGACGCCGAGCGCCGCGCGGCTGGCGACGATGGCGCGCGCCCAGTCGGCGGCGCGGGCCGCCGCGCGCGCGGTCGCCGCGGTGGCGCCCCCGGCGCTGCCGGCACCGGCGCCGCCGGCGGGCGGCGTGGTGCCCCCAGCGGGTGGCGTGGCGCCGCCGGCTGGCGGCGCCGTCCCGGTGCCGCCGCCGCCGTCGCCTCCGGCGGCCCCCGCGGCGCTGCCGCCGGCGGCGCCGGCGGCCGGCTCGTCGGCGAAGACGCGGGCGAAGGAGTCGACGTCGGCCATCACGCGCTGGATCTCCGCCTCGTCGTCGACGGCGGCGTCGGCGGCGTGGCGCACCCAGAGGACGTGCCGCACCGGCCCGGTCGGGGCGACGGTCACGCCGGCGGGGTTCGGCTGGCCGCCGGCGACCGGCAGGTCGGGCGAGACCCGCAGCGCGAACTGCGGCGTCACCGTCTGCCCGAGGCTCGTCGGCACCGGCCCGCCGGCGTGGCGGACGTAGGCGCCGAGGTGGACCTTGGGATCGGAGAGCTGGGCGAAGGTCTTGCCGCCGGTCGCCGGCGGCAGGGCCTGCTCGAAGAAGAAGCGCATGGCGCTCGCGACGCGCTCTTGCGGTGTGGGCATGGCTCGAATCTCCGGGTCTCGTCTCTCGGACGTTGTGATCTCAGGTGATGTCCAGGGTGGTCCCGTCGACCAGGCCGAAGCCCCAGTCGCGCGACCACGGCCGCTGCCCCGCGGGCGGCGGCGGCGGCTGGAGCGCCGAGGTCGCCGGGACCGACGACGCCCGCTTCAGGCGGTCGATGACGTCGAGCGTCGTCAGGTTGGGCTTGACGGCGAGCAGGTTGGCGACCAGGCCGGTCACCACCGGGCAGGCCATCGAGGTGCCTTGCATCATCGCCGAGCGCGCGACGCCCGCGGCGTCTTTGGTGACGATGTCGTCGGGGTCGTACATCCCGTTCGCGCTCGCCAGGGCGCTCGCCGCCGATTGCAGGCGCCGGCCCGGGGCGGTGACGTCGATCGCGCGGATGTCCTCGGTGGTGTTGAAGATCTGGTTGATGGTGCGCGAGGACGCGCGCAGCGGCCCCGGGCTCGAGAAGGCCGAGATCTCGCGCAGCGTGCCGGCGACCGCGAGGTCGGCGGCGGCGCCGGCGGGGCGCCAGGTGAGCCGCGAGTCGGCGCTCGCGACGCTGACCAGCGCCGGCGAGTCGGCGGGCGAGCCCACCATGTAGGCGCGGTCGTCGGCCTGCCGCGGCCCCTCGAACTCGCTGCCGCCGTGCGCGCCGGCGACGATCCAGGCGTGGACGTCGAGCGGATGCGGGCTGCGGTTGAGCAGTGCCATCACCCAGGTGTCGTGCGGCAGGTTGCCGTTGCCCGCCGCCAGGTAGCGGAAGCGGACCTCGTAATGGAAGTCGCCGTTGAGCGGGTTCCAGACCTGCGAGGTGACGCGCACCCGGAGCTGCAGCCCCGGGAACGTCTGGGTGTCCGAGCTCCCGAGCCGCACCAGCGCGGTGCCGGCGAGCGGGTTGGCGCGCCGCCAGACCCAGAGGTCGAGCGGGAAGATGAGCGGGTGCGTGGTCAGCGGATTGCGCACCCAGATCGTCACCACCTCCTCCTTGTAGGGCAGGGCGGGCGGCGTCGCCGTCGCCGGCAGCCGCGAGCCGAGCAGGATCGCGAAGGTGGCGAGGCCGAAGTTGAACGGCGGGCCCGCCGCCGGCAAGGCGCGGCGGACGTGGGTGTGGAAGCGGCGGTCGTTGCCCGCCGCGCCGACCAGGATGCGGCCGGGACGGTAGGCGTTGGTGCTCGTCGGGTGCACCATGCCGAAGTAGTAGAACGAGAGGTCGTCGGAGCCGTCGTGGCTGTGGCCCGAGTGGCCGTAGCTCATGTTGACGACGCAGGGCAGCGACAGCTCCTTCGCCTTCTGGAAGACGTAGTCGAGCGCCAGGGTGGGATCGCCGCCGTCGACGCCGATGCAGCGCACGCCGACGATCTGCGCCTGCGGCGCGAGCCCCCCCGGGCAGACGAGGGTGGTGCCGGTCCGCACCTCGGCGCCGGCGGCGATGCCGGCGACGTGGGTGCCGTGGCCGTCGTCGTCCTTGGCGTTGGCGGTCTCGGTCGTGCCCATCAGCTCGACGCCCCAGTCGAGCGCGGTGTAGGCGGCGTTGCCGGCGTGGCGCGCCTTCGGCGTCTGGCCGGCGGTCAACGGGATGTTCCCCTGGTCCCAGTAGGCGACCAGGCGACCGGCGAAGGCCGGGTGGCCGCCGTCGATGCCGCTGTCGATGATGCCGACCAGCACCCCCTTGCCGCCGCGCGAGGCGGCCGGGATGCGGCTGGCGAGCGCCGCCTGCTGCACCATCGCCCGCGCCTGGTCGAGCGCCGGATAGACCTTGGGCACGGTCGTGAGCTGCTTGACTGCTGGCAGGGCGGCCACCTCGGTCACCCGCTCGGGCGGCACGAGGAGTGTCCGCATCGGGCCCTCGCCGGAGGCGATGACGCCGGCCGGGAAGGCGGGCGTGCCCTCGACGAGCGCCATCAGGTGGACGAAGGCGGCGGCGCCCGTAGAGGCGCCCGCTCCCGCCGGCTGGAAGCCGGCCGGCTGCGGCTCGGCGCCCGAGGGCGCGGCGGTCGCCGCGAAGTACTCGGCGAGGAGGCTCTGGAGGCGCGGCGCGATCTTCTCGCCCACCTCGCGCGTCACCGGCAGCCCCAGCCCCTCCTCGGCGTGGAAGAAGACGAAGTCCTCGTGCGGCGCGCTCGGGCGCCGCCAGCGCGCGGTGTGGAGCGTCGAGAGGGTGAACGGGCGCTCCTCCTCCCCGCTCTCGTCGAAGCGCACCACGACCTCGCGGAACACTCCCTGGCCCAAGTCGCCGCCGCCGGCGAGCAGGCTCTCCGGCACCACCATGTAGAGGTAGGTCCGCTCGCGCTCGAGCTGCACCTCGCGCACGTTCTCGCGCTTGTACTCGGGCGTGAGATGGGCGGCGTTGCCGGCGTCGCGGCCGGCGCCCGCCCAGCGGCGGTAGTAGGTGCCGTCGGCGGTGTAGGTGAAGAAGTGCTGGAGCACCTGTTTCAGACCGGGGAGATCGCCGGCCACCTCGCGCAGCCCGGCCGGCACCTCGGTCAGGGCCGAGAGGTTGACGCCGAGCGCCGCGCGGCTGGCGACGATGGCGCGCGCCCAGTCGGCGGCGCGGGCCGCCGCGCGCGCCGTCGCCGCCGTGGCGCCGGCGCCGCTACCGCCACCGCCGGCTGGTGGCGTGACACCGCCGGCGGGGGGTGTGGCGCCGCCCGGGGCGCCGCCGGCAGGCGGGGCGCCGCTGCCCGCCGCAGCGCCTCCGTCCGTCTCCGCGGCGCCTGCGGCCGCCGCGCCGGGCCCCGGCTCCTCGCGGAAGGACTGCACGAAGGAGTCCATGTCGGCCATCACCCGCTGAATCTCCGCCTCGTCGTCGACGGCGGCGTCGGCGGCGTGGCGCACCCAGAGGATGTGCCGCACCGGCCCGGTCGGCGCGACCGTCGCGCCGGCGGGGTTCGGCTGGCCGCCGGCGACCGGCAGGTCGGGCGAGACCCGCAGCGCGAACTGCGGCGTCACCGTCTGGCCGAGGCTCGTCGGCACCGGCCCGCCGGCGTGGCGGACGTAGGCGCCGAGGTGGACCTTGGGGTCGGAGAGCTGGGCGAAGGTCTTGCCGCCGGTGGCCGGCGGCAAGGCCCGCTCGAAGAAGAAACGCATGGCGCTCGCGACGCGCTCTTGCGGCGTAGGCACGGATCAACCTCCAACCGGCGGGAAGATGAGAAGGAGCTCTTCGTCGGTCGTCGTCGGGCCGACGTTCTGCACGGTGGCGTCGGACTTCACCCACTGCACCGAGTACTTGTACTGCCGCGAGCCGCCGCGGCGGCGCGGCACGCGCCAGGTGAAGGGCTGCGGGGCGCCGTTGAAGAACTTCTCGACCGTGTTCTTGGCCTGCGGCGGCGCCTCGGGGTACTCGAGGCGGAGCTTGGCGCCCATGAAGCCCGAGGCGGTGAAGTCGGGCACCAGGAAGCGGGCCTCGATCTCGAGCATGCCCTCGAAGCGGTCGCCGACGATCAACTGCCGTTCGATCGTCTCCTGCCACTCGCCGGTCTCGACGGTGCCGTCCTTGCCGAACAGCGTCGTGCGATAGCGGTAGCGCGCTTCGCTCCGGTCGTCGGGGCGGAAGAGCGTCCAGGAGGCCGTCGTGCCGTCGCCGGGAAGCACGACCAGCGTGGTCTGCTCGGGCTCGCCCGCCCCGCCGGCGTACGACAGGTCGACGGTGATCTTGCGGAAGCGGTCGAGCGGGTCGGCGGCGCTCAGGCTGACCGGCACGGCGCGTGCGGTGGGCGGGTTGATGACCACCAGCGTGTCGCCCTCGCCCTCCTGCTCCACCACCTCCTGCACGGTGCCGTAGAAGAAGACGCTCTTCACCTTGAAGCGGCGCGTGCCGCCTTCGGGCGGCCGGATCGGCACCACCGCGGCGGGGGCGGCCTGGGTGAGGACCACCATCTGGTCGTCGTGGACGCTCCCGTGCGCGTAGGAGACGGTCGTCTGCACGCTCTGGATGCTCGTCCAGTCGACGTTGCCGAGGACCAGGCTGACCGGGAAGACGGCGCCGACGCTGCGCGGGTCGATGTCCAAGTTGCGGGTCGAGGTGCGGATCCAGGGCGAGGTCGCCTGGGTCTCGGTCGAGCCGATGGCGAAGCCGGCCTTGTAGTTGACGACCACCTGGTACTCGACCTCGACGCTGCGGCGGCGGTCCATGAAGAAGTCGTAGGCGCCGCTGTCGCCGGTCTGCTTGAGCAGGATCTCCTTGCTGTCCTTGGGCGCGGTGCCGTCGTCGCGCACGCCGTAGCGGACCTTGACCGCCATCGAGCTGACGCCGGCCGCGGCGAGGTCGGCGCTGGTCGCGACGGTGCCGGTGATGCGCTCGAAGAACGGGTCGTTGAGGTCGACCTCCTTGATGCGGCCGGCGAGCTGCGTCGCGCCCGGGAGGATGCGGATCGAGCCCTGCGGGCCCGCCGAGCGCTTCGCCGCCGCCACCTGGCGGAGGTCGTAGGTGATGGTCTGCTGCTCCTCCTGGTTGAGCGAGCGCATGAGGAACGCGGCCTGCGGGCGGCCCATGCGGTTCCAGGCCTCGACGGCGCTGCCGCTGCCCGCGCCCGCGGCCTGGCCCTCGGCGGCGGGACGGGGCGGCGTCGCGCCGGCGCCAGGGGCCGGTCCGCCGCCGACGCGGCCGGTGGCCGGATTGGCGGACTCGCCCTGCTGCCGCGGCCCCGCGACGTCGCCCGGCGAGCCGCGCCCGGTTCCGGCGGCGGCGAGCGGCGCGGTGAAGCCGGCGTCGCTCTTGCGAGCCTCCTCGGTCGGGTCGTAGGCGGTGATGTTGCCGCGGTCGTCGGCCAGCACCTTCCCCGGCGTCAGACCGGGCTTGAAGAAGCTCCAGGTCGCCAGCTCCTTGGCCAGCTCCTGGAGGCGCGTCGCCGCCTCGGCGAGCTTGACCGGATCGGACTGCAGGTAGTCGACCGCCTCGATCTTGATGTGGCCTTCCTTGGTCAGCTTCTCGACCTCGGAGTCGATGTCGGTCTTGAACCACAGGGTGTTGGCGGTGAAGCGGCTGCGCAGGTGGGAGTAGCTCTGCTTGAAGTTGATGGTGATCTTGCCCTCGTAGGCGGGCAGCAGGCCACGGTACTCGAGGTCGTAGATCGCCACCACCTGCGAGGCGCCGGGGTCTTCCAGCGAGGCGCGCATGAGCTGCGCGCCTTCGTGGCTCAGCTCGATGGTGAAGACGGCGCGGTTGTCGCCGTAGAGGCTGGGCCGCGCCGAGCCCAGGATCTTCTCGACGAAGTGCGGGCCGCGCTCGGTCTCGCCCGGCGTCGGCCCGGCGGCGGCGTCGGCGCCGGTGGCCGCGTCGAGCGCTGGCGCGCGGCCGGCCGAGAGGCCGAGGGCGCTGATGCGCACGCTGCCGTCCTCGAACGGCACCGGCACCAGGTCGACCTCGCCGTCCACCCGGCCCTCGAGCTCGGCCTTCACCGCCTGGCGAACGCCCTCGGGCACCCCGATGTCGATCGTCATGGTGAGGAAGCCGCCGCCCGGGCGGTCGCCGGTGCGGAAGTCCGGGTTGTCGGTGATGTCGCGGCGGTAGATCAGGAGCTGGAACATCGGCGCTCCGTTCTCCACCGCCAGCCGCGGCGAGCGCGGCATGTAGTAGTAGCGCTTCGGGTCGTTGTAGTCCCTGTACAGGGTGAGGCCTTGCAGCTCGAGAGAGGTGTCTAGATAGAGCATCGGCGCTCCTGGGGTCGGATCGACCGCGTCGTTCGTTTCGCCGCCGGAACGCGCTGCAACGTTTCCCTGCCGTCGCGCGCCGAACCTTGGCAGTCGGGTAGTGAGGCGCGGGCGGCGGGAAAACGTTACGGGGGCTTCAATGCTGACGCTGGCGGGCAGCCTGCAGGTCGGGTCCTTCACCCTCTTTCGCGACGTCGTCTACCGCGACGGGGTGCGCAGTTTCTCGCCGCTCTTCTACGCCCTGCCCGCGGCGCCGCGGCTGGCGCGCGACGCCGACGGCGCGCCGCTCTTCGACTTCCTCTGGTACCATACGCCGCCCGGCGCGGGCGGCGAGGCGCCGGGCGGCGGCGGTCTGGTGACCCTGACGGTCGAGCTGGCGCCCAACGAGGAGGAGAAGGCCGAGCTCGCGGCCGCGGTCACCGCCGCGCTCGCGGCCGAGGGGCTGGCGGCGCCCGAGATCCGCTCCGTCCCCTTCCGCGCCGGCACCGTCGACCTCGCCTTCGCCGGCGAGACCGGCGAGGGCGGCGACTTCGCCTCACGCGTCGCCGGCAGCGGCCCGGCGCACTTGGCCGGCGGCCAGCGCGCCACCTTCGCGGTCGATCTGTCGCGCGACGGCGCCACGCTCCTGGCGCAGGCGCTCGCCGGCAGCCACGATCTTCACAACCTGCTCTGGGCGCGCTACGACCTGGTCTTCGACCACCGGCTCGACGACGTCGAGCTGCGGGTCTGGTGCGACGCCCGCCGGGCGCAGGAGACGGCGGCGGCGCGGCGGGCGGCCGGCCCGCTCGACCCCGCGCGCCTGCGCGAGACCTTGATCGCGGAGCGCACGGCCGGCGTCGAGCTGCTGGCCGAGCGGCCGCTCGCCGAGGACGAGCGGGCGGCGCTCGAGACACTCGGCCACGAGCTCCTGGACGCGGCGCTCGCGGACGCCTTCCCGCCCGCCGCCGAGGGTGACGCGCCGCCGGCCAGCGGCGGCGTCGAGCTGGAAGCGCGCCTCAACCACACCTTCCGCCAGACCTTCCCGGCCGCGCAGCACGCCGTCCTCGCCGGCTTCGTGCGGCTCGACGGCACGCCCGAGCAGCTCGCGGCGCGGGTGCGGCGGATCGACCTCGACGGCGGCTTCTTCCGCATCATGGAGGTCCAGGTCCACTGCCTGGCGGACTTCGCGGCGGGGCCGATCGAGACCGTCTGGGTGCGCCTCGACTACGACGCCACCGGCCCGACCGGCCGCGTGCGGCGGAGCGGCGAGCTGGTGTTCCGCGCCGGCGCGCCGCCGGCGCAGAGCTTCCGCACCGACCTCGCCACACCCGACCAGCGCGCCTTCCGCTACGAGGTCGAAGTCTTCTACGCGGGTAACGCCGAGCCCACTCGCATCGCCTACCCGGCGACAGAGGGCACCGCGATCGTGCTCGACCTCGACCGGCTGGGTGTGCTGCGGGTGGAGGCGGGGCTGCGCGACGTGCCTCTGGAAAGGGTCCGCGCCGCCGTGCTCGAGCTCGAGTACCCCCCGCTGGGTCTCTCCCACACGCTGATCCTCGACGGCGAGCGGCCGGCGGGCGTCTGGCAGGCGGTGGTGCGCGAGGCGCCGGGCGAGTACGCCTACCGCGTCTCCTGGCTGACCGCCGACGGCCGGCGGCTCGAGAGCGAGCGGCAGACGACGCGCCGCCCGACGCTGGCGCTCGACGCGCCGGCGAGCCTCCTCGAGACGGCGAGCGTGCGGCTCGTCGCCGCCGGCGACTTCGCCGGCCTGGCGCAGATCGTCGTCGACCTCGAGACCCCGACCGAGACCGATACCGGGGGCGAGGTGTACAGCGCGCAGTACGCCTTCACCAAGGCGGGCGAGACCAAGGTGTGGGAGCCGCCGGTCGCCGATCGCGCGGGGTTCCGCTACCGCGTGCGGTTCACCTTCGTCGACGCCGGCGGCGGCGTGCGGGCGCTCGACTGGCAGGAGGACGACCGGCCGGTGCTCGTGGTGCGCGACGTCCTGCGCTTCGAGGTCGCCGTCGTGCCGCGCCTGCTCGACTTGGGCGGCGCGCTGGCCATGGCGCTCCTGGCGCTCGAGCACCGCGACGAGGCGGCGGGGCTCCACGAGACGACGACCCTGGTGCTGCGCGACCGCGAAGCCGAGGCGCGCTGGGCGTTTCGGCTCGCCGCCCCCGACCGCCACACCTACCGTTATCAGCTCACCTTGATCCCCAAACAGGGGCCGCGGACCGTGACCCCATGGCAGGAGGCGGAGGCGGGCGTGCTGGTGCTGCCCCGAGCCGCCGGATGAGGCCGACATGCTGACCTTCGAGTCTCCGTTCTACGAGTTCAAGGGCGTCGTCGTCTTCCGCGACCATGCGGACCCGGCGATGTTCCACTACCTCGCCGGGCCGCCGCGGCTGACCCGCGGCGAGGACCGCAAGCCCAACCTGCTGCTGCTCAAGTACCGGCACGCGCTCGACGCCATGGGCAGCGTCAACCCGGTGATGCGCGAGCAGCTCGGCGGCGGGTTCCTCCTCTTCGGCGTCGACTGCGGGCTGCCCGAGGGGCTCAAGGACGACATCAAGCGCGACCTCGAGGCGCGGCTGCCGCCGGGCTCGGGGCCGGTGGCGCTGGCGCCGGTGCTCTACACCAAGGGGACGGTCAACGTCATCGCCCTCGACGCCCAGAAGCCGGTCGCCGGCGCGCCGCAGGGCGACGCCGCGACGCAGAGCAAGTTCGTGCGCGGGATCATCGGCAGCGCGACGCCGTCGCTGCTCCAGGACCAGCGGGCGATCTTCTCGCTCGCGCTGACCCCCGACGCCGTGACGCTGCTCGAGGAGGCCTACCAGTCGGACCTCTCGCCGATCGGCGTCATGTACGAGCTCGAGTTCTCGGGGCTGCGCCCGGCGCTCCAGGTCAAGGCCAAGGTCGACAAGAAGCGGGTCTACGAGCAGCTCAAGATCACCGCGGGGCTCCACGTCCGCGCCGGCGGCGGCGGCACGACGCCACCCGCAAGCCCACCGGCCTCGCCACCCGCAAGCCCGCCGGCTTCGCCGCCTGCGAGCCCGCCCCCGGCCTCGCCACCCGCAAGCCCGCCGGCCTCGCCGCCCGCGAGCCCGCCACCGGCTTCGCCGCCGGCAAGCCCACCACCGGCTTCGCCGCCCGCGAGCCCACCGCCGGCCTCGCCGCCCGCCAGTCCACCGGCCTCGCCGCCCGCAAGCCCACCGGCCTCGCCGCCTGCCAGTCCGCCCCCGGCCTCGCCGCCGGCAAGCCCACCGGCCTCGCCGCCGGCGGGCCAGCCGCAAGGCGGCGGCACGCAGGTCGCGCTCGACGTCGACATCTCCCACACGGTCCAGACGTTGAAGGAGAGCGGCGCGATCGAGATCGAGATCATCCGCCAGCAGGAGGGGGCCTCGGTCGACGAGATGGAGCGCCGGGCGCTCGAGCTGCTCAAGGAGTCGATCCTCACCGAGTTCTTCAAGCCGGCGATGAGCGCCACCCCGTCGCCCCAGGCGGCGATGGGCTCGGCGATGGGCGCGCTCAACCAGGCGAACCAGATGATGGCGGGCACCGCCCAGACCAGCCCCGGCACGACCGGCGGCGGCACCAAGGTCGAGCTCGGCTTCCAGCTCCAATACAAGAAGGAGGAGGAGCTGAAGGAGGCGACCTTCGACTACAGCGTCATCAAGCCCGAGACCCGCATCCACGCCCCGAACGGCTTCTTCTCGGCCCTCGTCACCGCCACCGAGCGCGCCGAGCACATCCGCGAGATCGACCTCGACGACCCGTTCTTCAAGATCCTCGACGTCGACGTCACCACCACGGCCGACTTCGCGGCGCTCGACTTGAAGAGCATCGTCGTCGAGCTGCAGTACGGCGGCACCGTCGCCTCGCCGCGGATCACCGGCTCGGCGACCTTCACCCCGGCCGACTTCGCGGCGCGTCACTTCCAGGCCTTCCGCGACCTCGACGACCTCTCCTTCCGCTACCGCGTCTCCTACAAGTTCGGCCAGGCCGAGAACATCGCCGCCCAGCGCCAGGACTACCAGACCGCGTGGCGCACCACGACCAGCCGCGCCCTGGTCGTCCATCCGCCCGACGACGTGGCCATGCTGCGCGTCTTCATCCAGCCGGGCATCGTCGACTGGGACATCGTCGAGAAGATCGAGACGCTGATGGTCTACGACGACGCACCGAACCACTTCCACGCCGAGCGCCGCTTCCTGATCGACGCCGCCTCGCCGCGCCAGGAGTGGATCGTGCGGCTGACCGACCCGGCGCGCACCGGCTATCAGGTCAAGCACGTCTGGCACTTGAAGGACGAGAGCGAGATCCAGGGCGTCCTCGAGCCGGCGAGCGGCGCGCAGCTCTTCGTCCCCGATCCGTTCGTCGACCGGCTGCCGATCGTCATCCAGCCGCTGGTCGACCGCAACAACGTGCTGCGGGTCACGGTCGAGCTGCGCTACGAGGACGAGGCCAACCGCCTCGACGTGCGCAAGAACGTCGAGATCGTCGGCCCCGACTTCCGCCCCACCACGGTGAGCATCCCGATCGTCAACAGCGAGCTGCGCGAGTACACCTACCGCGTGATCCTGATCAAGGCCAACGGCGGGGCCGAGACCCAGGCCGAGCAGACGACCGAGGCGCTGTCGATCATGGTCACCGAGGGCGGGATCTACCTCGACGTCAAGCTCACCCTGCTCGGCGCCGCCACCATGGCGGAGAACGGCGTCGACGCCATCCAGGTCGACCTGCGGAGCGAGCCGCTCGACGGCGAGCGGCAGCGCGTCGAGAGCCACCTCTTCGAGCCCGGGGGCGAGAAAGAGGTCAAAAAGCGCCTGCTGCTGCGCGCCGACCGGCCACAGCGGTACGAGTACCGGACGACCGTCTTCGACGTCGAGCGCGGGCCGATCGAGAGCGATTGGCTGCCGGAAGAGGAATCGATCCTGGTCGTCCGGGTGCCGCGGAAGGCGCCCCCGGCATGATCGACCTCGGCCGCCCCGCGCTCCATGCCGAAGGCGTGACCCTCTTTCCCGACCACGCCGAGCGGCGGCGCTTCCACTACCTGGCGGACGCGCCGCGGCTGCGGCTGACGGCGGATGGCGCGCCGGAGCTGTCGCTTCTGAAGTACCGGCTCGACCCCGAGCTGCACCAGGAGCTGGGGGCGGGGCTGCTGTCGCTCACCGTCGACCTCGGCGTCGAGCCCGAGCGCCTCGAGCGGCTGCGGCGGCGGTTGGCGGCGCGCGGCGACCTCGGCGGGCCGGCGGAGCTGGCGCCGGTCGGGGCCGACGAGGGGCGCTGCGAGCTGGTGCTGATCGACCGCTCGTCGCGCGACGAGACGCCGCCGCCGGCCGGCGCGCCCGCCGGCGCGACGGGCTTCGGCTTGGTCGAGCGCATCCTCGGCGCCGCCACGCCCTCGCTCTACGGCGACAACGCCGCGACCTTCATGGCGGTGCTCTCGGCCGAGGGGGTGGCGCTGGTCGAGGGGGCGCTGCGCGGCGGCGGCCTGCCGGCGGGTGTGGTCTACACCCTGCGCACCAGCGGCCTGCGGCCGGCGCTGCGCGCCGAGATCACCGCCCGCTGGCACGACGTCTACAGCTTCTACGAGAACCGCCTGCACGGCGGCAAGCTCCTGCTCGCCACCGACATCGGCCCGACGCTCGAGGACCTGGTGCACGCCGAGGCGATCAGCATCAAGGTCGACGACCTGGTGCCGTCCGAGGAGCGGCCGGCGGTCTTCGAGCGCGCCCTCGAGCAGGCGCAGCGCTACATCCTGGAGGAGCTGTTCACCCCGACCCTCGGCCAGGCGCCGCCGCCCGAGGACGGCGACGACTCGGCGCTGGCGACGATCGGGCGGGCGATCAAGGACTTCGCCGGCTTCTTCTCCTTCACCTACAGCCTGCGCCAGATCGACCGCGACGAGCTGAAGACCTTCCGCTACCAGCTCGCCGCCTCGCGCGCGGAGCGGCTGACGCTGGCGCCGCAGGGCACCTTCCAGGTGCTGCTCGACGGCGGCGGCGCGGTCCCGCTCGAGCGGCTGATCGTCGCCGTCGAGCCGGCGGCCGCGGCGGAGATGCGCTTCGACGTCGGCAGCGCCGTCGATCTGGCCGCCGAGGAGATCGACCACCTGGAGGTCTGGCTGCGCTACGGCGGGCGCGAGGAGACCTTCCTCCTCGACGCCGCGACGCCGCGCCGGCAGGTGACGCTCTTCCACCGGCCGGAGGCCGGGCTCGCGGTCGCCTGGCGCTACGAGGTCCACTTCCGCCCGGGCGCCGCCGGCCTCGGCGGGCGGCTCGCCTCCCCGGAGTGGACGGCCGAGGAGCGCGTCGTCCGCATCGACCCGCGCGAGCTCTACCAGAAGAGCGCCGTGCGCGCCGTCGCCCAGGGGCTCCCGTTCGACCGCTACCCGCTGGTGCTGGTGGACCTGCGGGCGCACGATCCGGCGGCGGGGTGGACCGCGGAGCAGACGCTGGAGCTCGACGCCGCCCACCCCGAGGCCGCCTTCCGGGTGCGCGCCGGGCTCGAGGCGCCGCTGCGCTTCGAGCGCCGGCTGCGCTACGTCGACGCCCACGGCGTCGAGACGCTCGCCGACTGGGACGAGGCGGAGCCGGGGGTGCTGGTGGTGGGCGATCCGCTGCCCGAGGTCGTCGACGTCCAGATCCTCGGCTCGGCGCGCTTCGGCACCGAGGTCGAGCGGCTGATCGTCGAGCTGCGGCCGACCGCCGACCCGAGCCGCGTCGCGGTGCGGGTGCTCACCGCCGAGCAGCCGTCGGCCACCTGGTCGTGGGCGGCCCCCGAGGGGGCCGACCGGTCGTATCAATACCGGGTGACCGTTCACACCGTGCGCAACGAGGTGCGCGAGGGCCAATGGCTGCCCGGCCCGCCGGGGAAGTTCCAGGTCGGCGAGGGGATCGCCCGGCTGCGCCAGGTGCAGCTCCTGCTCCTCGGGCCGAAGATCAGCGACCTCGGGCTCCTCGCCGTCAAGGTGCGCTTCGCCTTCGAGGACCCAGAGTCGGGGCTCTTCGCCGAGGAGGAGATGCTGATCGAGGACTCGCGCGCCCCGGTGCGCTGGTCCTACCCGGTCGCCGACCCGGCGCGGCAGGCCTACACCTGGCAGCTCACCCTGATCCGGGGCGACGGCACGCTCGACGTGCGGCCGCCGGTCACCACCACCGACCTGCTGCTGGTGCAGCCGCTCGCCTAGGCGCCCGGGCGCGCGATCGACCGCGGAGCCGCTCTCATGCTCACCATCGAGCCCCCGATCTACCAGCACCGCGGCGTCACCGTCTTCCGCGACCACGCCGACCCCGACCAGTTCTACTACCTGCCGCCCCTGCCGCGCCTGGCGCGCTCCGGCGACGAGGCGCCGCCGCTCACCCTCTACAAGTACCGCCGCGACCTGACCGACAACCCGGCGCTCGACCCGACCCGCGCCCGCGGCGCCGGCCTGGCGCTCTTCGAGGTGGAGGCGGCGCTCGACAGCCCGGCGCGGCTGCAGGCCGAGGTGGCGAGCCTCTCCGGGCGCTCGGACGCGCGGCTCGCGCCGGTCCTCTTCCGCTCGGGCGAGGTGCGGGCGATCCTCGCCCACGCCGAGGGCGACCGCCTGGTCGAGGACCTGGCCGAGAGCCGCACCGCGCCGGTGGCCGCCCCGCACCACGCCGCCTTCGCCCTGGCGCTGACCGCCGAAGGGGCGACGCTCTTCGAGCAGGCGGCGCTCGGCGGCCTGCTGCCGGTCGGGGTCGCCTACGAGCTGCGCTTCCTCGCCCTGACGCCGGCGCTCTCGGCGCGGGTGACGATGGACTACGAGCGAATGTACGACCACTTCTCGGCCTCGGTCGGCTTCACCTACTACGTCTCGGCGAAGCTCGACCTCGACCTCACCTGGCTGATCGAGAACGACCTGGTCAAGATCGACATCGTCACCTTCACCGACCGCGCCGACGAGGAGCGCCAGCGCGAGCTGGTGATGGACCTGGTCAAGACGCGCATCCAGCGCGACTTCTTCCGCTCCGGCATTCCGCCCAAGCCCGAGGAGGGGGTCAGCGGACCGCTCGGCGAGATGCTCGCGGGGCTGGTCGGCGGCTCGGAGATCACCTCGGCCTCCGCCGTCTTCGTGCTCAAGGCCAAGCTCGAGGTGGTGCGCGAGCAGAAGCACTTCGAGCTCACCTACGACGGCCGCACCGCCGTCGAGCTGACCCACGTGGCGACCGGCCTGCTCGCCACGCTCCTCGCCGGCGGGCCGCCGCCGCTGGTGCGCGAGATCGACCTCGACGACCCGTTCTTCTCGGCGCTCAACGTCGAGGTGGTGTCGGCGATCGACTTCGAGGAGATGGCGGACCTCACCGAGGCCGCCGTGCACCTGACGCACGGCGAGCACCGGAAGTCGTTCCCGCTGTCGCGGCGGCCCGCCGCCGGCCCGCTCCGCTTCCAGGTGCCGCTCACCGACCGCCGGGCCGACGAGTACGGCTACGAGGTCGAGTACCACTTCGACCCCGACCTCGGCGGCGGCGCGGCGCTGGTCACCGCCGGCCCCTTCCGCTCGCGCCATCGCGTGCTGGTCGTCGATCCGCTCGCCCATCTCCGCTACCGGCGCCTGCGCCTGCTGCTCGGGCCGGTCGATCCGGCGCGCGTGCCGCGGCTGCGGGTGCGCCTGCGGGTGCCGGGCGAGGACGGCGCCGACGACCTGGCGCGCGCCACGGTCGAGCTCGACCACGAGCGCCGCGAGCAGGTCTGGCGCCACCGCTTCCCGATGGCCTTCTCCACCCTCCGGCTCCTCGCCCGCACCGACTGGCAGGACCCGCGCGGCGACTGGCACGAGGGCGAGGACGAGGAGGAGGTGACCGGCGACACCTTCGTGGCGCTCGGCCCCTACCGCGATCTGCTGGCGATCTCGGTACAGCCGGCGGCCGACTGGGCGCGGGTGAACCAGGTCGCCGTCGAGGTGCTGTACGAGGACGGCGAGCAGCGCGAGGCGCGCCAGGTCTCCTTCACCAAGGAGACCGCGGCCTCGCAGCGGCTGGAGATCCCGCTCCTCGACCCGGCGCGCCGGCGCTACCGCTGGCGGCAGACGATCCTGCGCGCCGACGGCACCGCGGCCGAGACCGAGTGGGAGGAGACCGACCGGTCGGTGCTGATCGTCGGCAGCGAGGCGCCGGCGGCGGGCGAGGTGCGCGTCGTCTGGGTCGGCGCGGCGGGCGACGCCTTCGGGCTGCGCGTCGACTTCTGGGTGGTCACCGCCTCGGGCGAGGAGGAGACGACCGGGGTCTTCCTGCGCACCGGCGAGGGCCAGACGACCGCCACCCTGCCGCTCGCCGAGGACGGCCGCCTGCGCTACCGCTACGAGGTCCGGCGGCTCGGTCCGCAGGGCGAGGAGGTGGTGCGGCTGGGCGAGGGCGAGAGCAACCTGCTGGTCGTGCAGGCGGCCGGGTGAGGAAGCGAGGAGACCGCGATGGGCTACGACGACGAGTACTACGACCGGCGGGACGACTATGCGCGCGAGGACTTGGCACGCGAGCAGCGCAACGACGAGCTCGATCGCGACCTCGAGCGGCGGGCGGAGGAGTTCAAAGAGGACCAGGAGTATGAGCGCCGCAAGCGCGAGCAGGAGATGGAGAGCGCCATCGACCTGGTGAACCGGGGCGAAGTCGAGGCGGCGGCCATCACGCTGGGCTTCGACCTCCCGCGCGCTCCGGCGGCGAGGCCGGAGGCCGGCGGCTCCGGCGCCGGCGCCGCGCCTCTCCGCATCGACGCGGCGAGTGAGGTCACCCGACTCCAGGAGGAGCTGCGCCACGTCCTCGCTCAGATCGAAGGCGACCCGACCTTGAGCGCCGCGGACAAGCGCCTCCTGAGCACGTCCAAGGAGGCCATGTACCTGGACTGGATCGCCAACTACCTGCAGGTCGTCCTGCGGCAGCTCGAGGTCGAGGCGGAGCAGATCGAGGGGGCATCCCTCCCCTACGACCCCCTCGGCCTCCTACCGGGAGTCAAGGCGCAGATGCGCGGCGCGAACGACGAGAAGAGGATCGCCGCCGAGCTCGAGATGGCCGCCGTCACCAGGCGGCGGGACAAGCTCCGCCGGCGAATGGCCGGCGGCCACGAGGAGTGAACGCCATGATGATCTATTCGATCAAGCTGTCGAAGAAGAAGGACGAAGGCGAGTTCGAGAAGTTCATGCTCGACGAGGTCTTCCCCGCCGTCGACAAGGGCTCGCTGCGCAACGGCCAGGTCACCGGCCTCGTCCTGCTCAAGGGCAACAACACCGGCCGCACCAACGAGTACCTCTGGCTCGTCCACGGCGGCGTCAACGGCGGCGCCGCCAACCAGCAGGTGGACAAGATCAAGGAATTCGGCGCCCGCGTCTCGCCGCTGCTCG
>JBIOUG010000042.1:0-36536 GCA_044866775.1 Thermoanaerobaculia bacterium
AGTGAGCTCGCGGCGCGCGCCGCGGCGGTGCGGTGGTTGAGGTTGGCGGTTCGGCGCTCGGCCGGCGTCTGCCAGCCGAGGGCTTGGTGAGGGCGCTGATGGTTGTAGTCGTCGAGCCAGTGGCGAACGGCCGCGTCGAGCTCGTCAGCGGACTCCCAGTCGCGGGTCCAGATGAGCTCGGACTTGAGGGTGAGGATGAAGCGCTCGGCCACGGCGTTGCCGGTGGGTCGCCCGACGGGCGCCAGGGTGTGGTCGAGTCGCCAGCGCGCGCACAGCGCGGCGCAGTCGGCACCGGTGTACTGCGGGCCGTGGTCGGAGCGCAGCTCCAGGCCGTCGGGCACGTCTTCGGGACGATGGAACTCGCCCCAGAGCGCGCTGCCCACGGGCGCCAGCACAGGCGGCGCCTCCTGGGACTTGGTGGCGGGGCAGGTGAAGGCGAAGCGGTCGCCGCAATCGATGACCGGCACCAGCGCCACGACGCCGTCCCGGCAGGTCCAGACGGTGGTCAGGTCGGTGGCCCAGCGGCGGTTGGAGTCGGCCACCGTGACGTGACCGCGGGCGGCCTCCTCGCGGCGCTCAGCCACCGGCGGCAGGGTCAGCCCCAGGTGACGCATCAACGCCCAGACGCGCTTGTGGGAGGCCACCAGGCCCTGCCGGCGCAGGACCGCCCACACCTTGCGCACCCCCCAGCCGGGATGAGCCTGCACGATGGTTTGGATCGCTGCGGTGAGCTGCTCAGCGGTGGCCCAGGTCCCGGTGCGAAGCGCAGGCCTCGACGGCTGCGGCCGACGGCGGCCGGCGGCGTAGTAGGCCTGGCGCGAGATGCCGAAGGTGGCGCAGGCGAGCCGCACGGTGGCCTCGCCCAGCGAGGTGGTGCGGCTCATCGCCCGAACCTCCTGGGCTGAGAAGGGCGCTCGCTCAAGGCTCTCTCGAGCAGCTCCTTCTGCATGGCAACGCGGGTGAAGGCCTGCTCGAGGTCGCGCAGATCGCGCTCCAGCGCCAGCTCCCGCCCGCTCTTGCCCGAGCCCTGCCGCAACGAGGTGGCCAAACCCTCGAGCGCCACCTCGCGCCAGCGCTCGACGGTCTCGGCCTGCACCCCATAGCGCCGCGCGATCTGCTCCACGCTGGCCTTGCCCGAGAGGAGGTCGAGCACCGCCGCGACACGATCCTCGACGCTCCGGCGCCCGGCCCTGCCTCTCGTCTCAGGGGCTGCGGGATCCTGCTCTACGCTGCGCTCCGCTCCGGATCCCGCAGCTCCCCCCACCCCCTCCACCCGTCCCTCTTCGTTCCTACGCTGTGCTGACATCGAGTCCTACCTCCTGGTCGAGGGGATTCTCCCCCGCCCGGAGTGTCAACCTGGAGAGAGGGAACAGGGTACGCTTCCTGGTTTATCCAGCGGCGCGCCAATTCACTTGCCACGGATCGGCACTCCCTCGCGTAGCGGTATGTCCCGAGCATCTGCAACGCCGGCATGTAGGTGAGCGTGTACAGGTGGCGGCCGTGGTAGCCGGGGCCGGCCGCGTTCCCTCGGAAAAAGGCGAACGGCTCGGCGATCCAACCCCACAGCTCAGGCTCGGCGCCGTCGAGCAGCCGCACCTTGAAACGCCCGCGGCGCCACGCGAGGGGGAGAGGTTGGCCCGCTTGCGCTCGTGTCTTCAAGTAGGCATCCGCGGCTGCCGCAAGCCATTGGCCGGTGCTGGCGAAGCCTTCCGCTTGGCTCGCCCGATTCCAGCGGATGGTCTGCACTGCCGTGGCGCGGACGTGGAAGCTGGCAACGCGCAGGTCGCCGCTCACTTCCGCGCCCTCGCCAGCTTCGCCAGTCGCGCCCGCAGCGCGTCGAGCATCGCCGCGGGAAGGCGCGCTAGCAGCTCCTCCGCGCGCCCGATGGCGTTGTACGGGTCCGCGTCCTTCAAGTAGCGGGTGAGGGTCGCCGCACTCTCCGCCACGTCCTCGCGCACGTCCTGTAGGTCCAGCTCGCCCCAGAAGTGCGCCTCGCCGCTGGTCTCGAAATACTCCCCGCCCAGGTTGCCCGGCATGTTGAGCGAGTTGCCCGGCCGCCACTTCGGGATGTCCTGGGGGATGTCCAGCGACGGCGCGCGCTGGTGCTGCCGGCCGCTCGCCCGGAGACGTTCAACACGGGCTGCTAGAGAGTGGAGCGCGGCGATGATCTCGTGGACTTCCGCGACGGCGGCAGCCATCCGCGCCTCTGCCTCTGCGCTCGGCTCTTGCACCAGCTCGCGCGCAAGGTCGCGGTGGGGATTCGGTTTCGGCTCGGGGATGGGGACCGGCGGGACGCTAGAATTGCCTGAGCTGCGCATCGGAGCTTGCCTCCTTTGTGCGGTTAGGCTCCGGGCGTAGTGGAAGCTGCGCTCGGGGCCGCTCCTGGGTTGAGAGGCGAAGCTACGGCAGGATCAAGCGCTTAGGATCGGCAACACACTAATACACCACTACCCCGGCGGCCGGGGATGGATCTCCAGCGGCGGGGGATGGATCCGCAGCGACCGGAGATGTATCCCCGGCGACCGGAGATATATCTTGAGCGCCTGGGGATACATCCACGACGGCCGGGGATTTATCCCCGACGCCCGCCCCTTATTCCCAGCGTTCCTACCGGATCTGGCCCTGCTCCGGAACAGCGGCACCGGCGCCGCGAAGGACCTGCGCGCCGGAATGCTGCTCTCCGGCGGAAGCATCAGCCTCCGGCCGCCGGAACTCGCCGCGCCCGCCGCCGGACGAGCGCGTCGAGCGAGAACCTGCCGGCGCCGGTGAAGACCAGGGCCAGGAACGGGATCAGGAACAGCAGCGCCGGCTCCTTGCTGAACCAGGTCTTCGACGTGCCCGCGAAGAACGCCTTGGCGGCCGTCTCCATGGACCAGGGATCGGCGCCGTGGACCGCCAGCGCCGCCGTGCCCATCGCGATGACGACCGGCACGGCGGCAAAGCGCGTGGCGAGGCCGAGGATCACCAGGAGCGAGCAGAGGAACTCGGCGAAGGTGATCAGCGCCAGGCTGGGGACGGGGCCGATGCCGATCGGGTCGCCGAAGGTGGCGAACTCGCCGGCGAGCAGCATCTGGAGCTTCCCCCAGCCGTGGCTCAGCAGGTAGCCGCCGACACCCACCCTGAGGATCAGCAGGCCGCTCGAGGTCGTGAGGTCCTGTCCGCGCGCTTCCATGACCTCAGGCCTGCGCCAGCTCGTCGGCGAGCCGCTCGAACATCTCGGTCCAGCCCTGCAGAGCCCCGGAGCGCTCGGGAACCGACTCGGGGATGCCATGACGGAGCGTGACCTCCGTCTTGCCGTCGCGCTCGGTGAACGTCACCGTCACCAGCGTCTCGACCGGGTGCTCCGGGCTCATTCCATAGCGCGCGGGCTCGACCGTGTTGCCGGTCTCGTCCGCGAAGGAATCGAGGTAGACGATCCGCTCCGGCGCGACGATCTCGCGATAGACGCCTTTGCCCCAAAAGTCGCGCCCCTCGGGCGACCGCATGCAGTAGTGGAAGATGCCACCCGCGCGGAGGTCGACCGTGCAGAAGGGCGTCGTGAAGCCTTTCGGTCCCCACCAGCGCATCAGGCGCTCGGGCTCGGTCCAGGCCTTGAAGACCAGCTCGCGCGGCGCGTCGAAGACGCGCGTGATGACGATCTCCTGCTCGACGGCTTGCGTCACGGTACTAGCTCCGGCGTCGCTTGCGGCCATGGTTCTTCTCCTTGCCTCGCAGTGTGCGTAGATAGTCGTCCAGACGATCGAAGCTGCCTTCCCAGAAGCGCCGGTAGTGCGCCACCCAGTCGGCGACCTCCTTGAGCGGGCCCGCCTGCAGCGAGCACGGCCGCCACTGCGCCTTGCGGCCGCGCTCGACCAGCCCCGCCCGCTCGAGCACCTTGAGGTGCTTGGAGATGGCCGGCATGCTCATCTCGAACGGCTCGGCCAGCTCGGTGACCGAGGCCTCGCCGGCCGCCAGGCGGGCCAGGATCGCGCGCCGCGTGGGATCGGCGAGGGCGGCGAAGACGGTGCTGAGGTGGTCGGTCTGCATGGGCTGGTGAACCGGTCGGTTACTGAACCGACTGGTTATCTACCACCCCTGGATTGGCCTGTCAAGCGGCGCGGTCGCCCGGCCGCCGGCCTCTACCTGCCGCTCCTAAGACAGTGACGAGAGGCCGGCTGCGCCGCGGGTCCGAGCCCGCGGCGCGCCGGCCGTCGATTCCTTACTTGATCTGCCCGCGGATCTCTCCTGACGGGTGCTTGTCGGTGTGCGCGTTGGTGTAGGTCGCGCCGTGGCGCATGGCGGCGATGAGCTCGGCGAGCTCGCCGGCGGCGATGCCCTGGCTGGCGGGGCCGATGACGTCGGCGGCGACGATCGTGCCCGACACCGAGCCGGACACCGGCGGACAGGCGGGCTTGCCGCCGCCGCCGCAGAGGAAGGCGCTGACGCCGCCGTTGACGCCGCGCTGGCCGAGGTGGATGTGGGCCGCCGCGGTGGTCGTGCCTTCGAGGTACTGGTAGCTCAGGGTGTAGTCGATCGCGCTCTCGTCGTCGGCGATCCTGGCCAGGAGCTGGCCCCTGCCGGTGCTCGAGACGGACGGGACCTCGTTGAGCCCGATGAGGCTCGCCTTCATCGTGCGGCCGCCCCGGTCGGCCATGGCCTGGCCGGCGAGGCCGGCGACGAGCAGCGCGGCGGCGAGCGCCGCGAGTACGGTGATCCTCCTGGGATGCTTCGTCATCGTCTGTCCTCCTGTTGGTGTCAGTCCTCGACGAGCACGACGCGCTTCGCCACGCTCGGCACTCCCGCGGCGTCCACGACGAACAGCATGTAGATGCCGGGCACCGCCTGGGCGGGCAGGCGCGGCGTGTGGATGCGCAGCTCTCCGTCGCGCGGGTTCGAGTGGATCTCGAAGCCGAGGTCGACGAAGCGGTCGCCGCCGGTGAAGCTGTGGGTGTTGTGGTCGCTGCGGAGCATCACCACCTTGGCGATCCGATCGGCAGGCCCCTGGACCTGGATCTCGAAATGCTCGTCGTAGCGGATCTCCTCGGGCGCCGCGGCGATGACCGGGCGCTCCGCCGGGGTGCCGTCCTTCTTGAACAGGTAGGGCGGCCGGAAGATCTGGCCGACGGGGACGCCGAGGTCGGGGTCACCGCGCGGGAAGTCGCCCATCGGGAACGAGGGGTCGTCGGTGCGGATCAGGGCTTCGCGGTTCTCGCCGGCGAAGAAGACCGTGGCGTCGGGCAGCAGCGTCGCCGTGCCGTGGAGGCCGCGGACCACCGTGGTCTTGGCGAGCCCGCGCGTGGTGCCGGTCGCGGGGTCGTAGAGCTGGAAGCGCAGCCCGGCCCGCTCCTCGAAGGTGGCCCCCTGGGCGAAGGTGCCCTGGCCGATCAACACCTGGCCGGTGGGCAGCACGACGGCCTTCGAGGTGACGCTCGGGTGGATGAGGTCGCCGGCCTTCCGCCACCGCGGTGACTTGGCGGTGAGCTCCATCTCCTCGATCGTCGCCACGGTGGCCCCGGCGTCGGTCCGCCCGGAGATCATCAGCCAGCGGTGCGAGCGCGTCTTGCCGCTGCGGTCGGTCTTCACCAGGCTGGCCGTGGGGCAGCAGTAGTGGCGGTTCACCTGGGCTTCGGCCAGCAGCCGCCAGTGGTTCTCGGCGGGAGCCTCGCGCTGCGGGTCGCGGAGCGCGGCGACGACGTCGAGGCACCAGGTCTGCTTGCTGAAGGGGCCGAAGAAGCGGTCGCCGCCGGGCGGCACCGGGTTGCGCACCCGGTCCATCCCGCCCATCGTGCAGACCATCCAATCGTCCGCCTCGGGGCCGGTCTGCACGACCTCGGCCTGCGGGTAGAGCGGGAAGGTCTTGCGCGCGTTCTCGAGCGCGACGGTGCGGTCGGTGCGCGGGTCGTAGACCTCGGGGACGACCTGGGTCACGCGGGTGGCCGAGAAGGCGGCGTCGGTCTGCACGATGCCCTGCTGGCCCTTCTCCGCGGCCAGCGGATCGGGCCCGACGGCGGCGTCCTGGTCGGTCCCCGCGAGGAGCAGCACGGTGCCGTCCGGTAGGGCGACGGCGCTCGGATACCAGCGCGCGTACTTCATGTCGGAGGGATCGGCTGGCTGTGTGCTCCGGATGTCGCGCTGATCGCACCCCGGGTAGTCGGTCGCCTCCGGGTCCGCCGCGAAGAGCTGCTCGCCGAAGGGGTCGCGCCGCCAGTTGTCGAGGGTGCACGGCCGCGCCCGCGGCGCCCAGGTCTCGGTCTCGGGGTCGAAGACGTTGACCTTGTAGAGCCCGTTCTGGCTCTGCATGTCGTGGCCGCCGAAGACGTAGACCCGTCCGTCGGCGAGCGTCACGCGCGCGTTGCAATAGGTGTTGTAGTACATCCCGCGCGAGAACCCGACCTCGGTGAACGCCGCCCGGTTGAGCGCGAAGTCCTCCTCGTCGAGGAGCGCGGTGTGGAACTTGCCGTTGGTCTTGAAGGCGTCGGGATGTCCGATGTCGAAGAGCAGCTGCCGCTCCATGGTGCGGTTGGCGACGATGCGCGTCGGCACGCTCTGGGAGAGGCCCTGGCGCAGCAGGTACCCGCCGTAGGTCAGCCGCTGGAACGAGTCCGCGCCCGGATCGCTGCCGTCCCGCTTCGCGGGATGGAGCACGTCGCGCAGCGACTGATTGAAGTCGTTGGTGCCGTTGGTCAGGGCGCCCGCCGCGATGGCGGCGTCGACGACGGCCGGATCGGCGACGTCGTTCGGGGTGTACTCGGGGAAGCGCGAGTGGAAGAGGATCTTGGGTGTCTCGGAGCCCTGGGTCCAGACGAGCCCCATGTGCACGGCCTCGGTGCTCTGCATCGGGATGAGCGGCGAGACCTCGCCGCAGAGCGAGCGGTCGGTGCAGTCGCCGCCCTGCGCGAACGCGGCCGGCGACGACAGCAGCAGTGCCACGAGCAGGATCGATGGAGTTTCGTGTCGGATCTTCATGCATGACCTCCTCGTCTGTTCGGATTTGCGACGGCGCACGGCGCGGCTTGCCGGCGGCGAAGCCGGCGACAGCTCACGCCTGCACGAAGGCAGAGCCACCGGCGCAGCGGACGCAGCGACGACGGGACCGACAGCCCGGATTGTTCAGCGAGGGTAAAACGATCCTGTCGCTGCCTGACGACGTCGTGGCCGACGTCCGGTGGCGCTGCCACCCGTCCTGGTAAATCCCCGTGCCGCGCCGAGCGGTTCATCGCCCGCTGGCTCGGAGGGCTTTCTCCCGGGCGAAGGATCTCGATTCCTTCGCGGACGTCTTCATGCGCGGTGGCGGCGCAAGGCGCAAGCCTGCACGATCCCCGCTGTCGCGGGCTCTACGGCCGTGCCTTGGTCGGGATCGGCGGGATCGGCTTCGGCTCCCTCGGCTGCGGCTTGGGTGGATCGCCCTTCTCGCCCTTGAGCTCCCAGAGGATGCCCTCGATCTGCAGCGGAACGTCACCAAGCGGTCCGTCTCATCTGTGACTGGTCACCTACCTGTGCTTGGGCGCCACGAACTCACTTCGTTCGCTGCCGTCGAGCACGCCGCGATCCAGGCGGCTGTCGGTTGGGCATCGCGCCATGGCGTGCCCGCTCGAGCCTTTCGCGACGCAGTCACCGCAGTAACGGCCGAGCCGCTCGAGCTAATCGTCGTGCGCTGGCTGGGTCGAGCCCGCCGTGGGCGCCAGGGGGCGGTTCGTCAACTGCAGGCGATGCCGCGGTCAGGGTGAGACGCGCTGCCCTTGTCGGGACGGGCTCGTCGCGTGCCCGACCTGCGCCGGCAAGGGGAGGTGCGAGCACTGGCTGGAAGTGGCCGAGGAGCCGATCTCTCGCGAGGCGTTCGCCGGCGAGGCTCGGCTGCGGCAGGGAACGCGGCCGGTCAGCACGGAAGAGGTCGATCCCGACGGCGTCGCGCCGGGATTCATCGGCGAGCTCCTCGCGAGCGCGTCGTTCGAGGCGCTCTCGATCACCCGGCTTCGCCGTCGCCGAGGGCATCGGCAAGTCGCGGAGGGGAGTGGTCGCGGCATGCGCTGCGACGGTGATCATCCTTTCCCGGCAGCCCGACCTCGCGCACGCGGAGGAGCTCATCCGACTGGGTCGCATGGATGCCGCCGCGAGCGAGCTCGAGGCCCTCCTCGATGATCGCGAAAGCGGCGCAGCGGCAGCTGCGGCGCTCGATGGAATGGTCCTCGACGAGCTGCGCACGCGCCCGCCCGTGGAGGTGTGGACCGTCGCATCCGGCGGGCGTCTCCGGACTCGACGAGGGGAGCTGCTGGCGCTCCAGCTCGCCGAGCGGAAGACGCGCGCGGCCGTCGAGTCGCAGGTGACCGCCGGCCAGTTCGGGGCCGCTGCGAGGGGCTCTCCAGGAGGTCGGAGCCGTCATCCCGGCTCCTCTGCACACCGAGCTCGCGGCGCTCGTCGATTCCTCCGAAGCCTCCAGCCTGTGGCTTGTCATCCATGAGACGAAGGCTGACCTGGCGGCGCGTCTGGCCGCCTGCGACGCCATCGCGGGGCTGGGCGGCGTGTCGGTCGCGCTTGCCGAAGGGCCGCCAGTCACCGAGCCCGAGATCACCCGTGCCTGCGAGGCCGCGCGGAAGGAGGCCGGCCGCTCGCCTGTGTTATAATGCAGATACCTAAAGTATGAGATTTCTTTGTCGGGCCGTGCCGCGCAGCTCCTGAGGCGGCGGCGCGAAATCCTGGCGTTTCGTCCGTCTCAAGATGAGAGAAGCCCCATTGGGGAGAAATGAGCCATGCGGTGGCGCCGCCTAGTCCTGCCTGTGGCCCTGCTCGCCGTTACGAGCCATGGGCTCTCGGCATGCTCGGGCCTTCACGTCCTGCGGATCGACTGCCCCGGGCAGGGGAGCTGCTCACCGCCGGGGCTCAAAACGTCGATTGGCCGCAGCGCGCGGACGGCCGTCCTGCTGGTTCACGGCATGGGTGTCCAGACACGAGGCTATGGGGATGCGCTGCGCGAGCAACTCGAGAGGCGGCTCGGTCTGCGCGCCGCCGGGAAGCCGGACGAGAAGCCGATCCGGAAGCCGGGGTCGCCGTTCGACTACGGCCTCTTGGAGGTCCGCGGCTATGTTACTCCGGACGATCGTCAGGTCCAGGTCTACGAGCTGACCTGGTCGCCGACGACGACCTGGGCGAAGCAGAAGTACCTCGGGTTCGACTCGGCGGCGCTCCTCGAGCGGGAGCGCGTGCCATGGAACCGGGCACTCAAGCGGGAGTTCGTCAACGATCGGCTCTCCGATCCGCTGCTGTATCTCGGGGCCTACGGCCCGACGATGCAGTACCCCGTAGAGCAGGCGATCTGCTGGACGATCAAGGGGAGCCTGGCGGACGCGGAATGCTCTCTCGGCGGGGAGGAGGCGATCCCGCCGCCGCACGATCTCGAGGTGGACATCGTCACCTTCAGCCTCGGCAGCCGGATCGTGTTCGACACGCTCGTCCGGCTGGCCGAGCAGACGCGCGGGAGCGAGAACGCCGAGGCGCTCCGCCGCTTCGTCCTCGACGTCGGCGGCGTGTTCATGCTGGCCAACCAGCTCCCGCTCCTCGAGCTGGGGGCGCTGGAGGGACCAGAGGGCGAGGAGACCGAGTCGGAGGCCGCGCCAGGCGGGCTGGCTGGCTTCCTCGACCTCCGCGCAGTCGCGGCCGAGGGCGGCGAGGAGGAGAAGGGGGAAGAGCCGCTGCCGCTCTGGATCGTCGCCTTCAGCGACCCCAACGACCTGCTCAGCTACGTCATCCCTGAGGCGTTCGCCGCGGCGCATCCGGAGGCACGGTACGGCAACGTCGTTGTCAGCGTGGCGACCAGTGCGCTGCTCGGACGACTCGCGTGGCCGACGACGGCGCATACTGGGCACGCGGACTCGGAGAAGGTCCTGGAGCTGCTGATCGAGGGCAGGCCGCAGCCATGAGCGGAGTGCGGTCACGAGCTGGTGCGCGGCGCCGGGCCTTCGAGCATTGGCCGCTCCTGGCGGCGCTCGGCCTCGGCGCGCTCCTCGCGGCGCTCCCGGCGGCCGCCACGCAATCCCGGGCCTTCAGCGCGATCGCCACCGGCACCTTCGACGAGGCGACCTGGCTCTTCGCGGCTGACGCCTCGAACGGCATGGTCTCACTGGCCCGGGTCGTGCCCCAGGGCGCCGGCCCGGTCACCGGGCTGCGGCCCTACCTGCGCCTCGGCAAACCCACCGCCCTCGCGTTTCGCGACGGGTGGCTCTACGCCTGCGACGCGGAGCCGGCGAGCCTCGTCGCCATCGAGGTGCGAAGCGGCGGCAAGCGGCGCCTGCTGGTGCGCGGCGCGCCGTTGCACCGCCCCGTCGCGATGGCAATCTCTCCCGAAGGACGGATCGCGATCGCCGAGCCGGAGCTGCGGGCGATCGTCTGGGCCGACGGCGACGGCAAGGTCGCGCCGGTCGTACAGAGCCTTCCCGAGGGCATCGTGCCGGAGCAGTTGGCGTTCGCCGCCGGGCAGTTGCTCGTCCTCGACGCCGGCACACGAGCGGTCTTCCAAGTGCCGTACGCGCCGGAGTCCGCCGGTGCATCGCGGCTCGCGCTCGACCCGGCGCCGGGGCGGCTCGACGCGATCGTGGTCGACGCCGAGGTCCTCTACCTCACCGGCGCCGGCCGCCTCGCCGTCGCCGCCAAAGCGGAGATGGGCCTGACAGCGGCAGGCTCGACGCCGCTGGCGGGAGAGGGCGTGCGGATGACGACCTCGAGCCACAGCCTGTTCTTCACCGGCCCGGGCTCGGGTGAGGTGCTCCAGGCGCCGCGGCCCATTCCGGTGGCGATCCGGCTCGACGTGGACCGCGAGGTTGCCAATCGCGCTCTCGCGCAGATCTACGACTACGCGCTGCAGCGGAACTTGGTCGACTTGCGCAAGGTCGAGGTTCGTTCTCCGATTGCCCTGAGCGATGTCCTCGTGCAGGTGCGCGTGCTCGTCGGGTCTCCCGGTTGGGATCCATTCGCGCCTTCGCCGGCCTTCGCCGTGCCGGACGGCGCGGACGCGAGGGAGGCGCGGGAGAACGCGGCGGCGCTGCGCGGCGTGCTCTGCAAGCTCAATTCGTCGTCGCTCTGCCGCCAGCTCGAGAGACGCGACCCGCTCGGCCTCCAGTTGCCCGAGGGCTCTCATCTGGTCGTTCCCGCGCTCGAGATCCGTAGCGTCGTCCGGCGCTCCCTGCGGGAGCTGTCCGGAGCGACGGCGGTCGAGCTGCTGCCTGACCTCGTCTTCGATCCCGTGCTCCGCGCCAGGGTCGGCAGCCCAGCGTACCTATCGTGGATCAACCGCGGCGCGAAAAGCGCCGACATGCTGGCGATGCGGGAGGGGAGAGTCTTCCTCCCCGCCGAGGCGTGGGTGGTCACGGTGGTGGTGCTCGCGTCCGACCTGGACGGAGAGAGCCCGCTGCGGAGCCAGCTCCGCTCGCTCTCGCCGCAGATCTTCGTCCTCTCCAAGGAGACGTTCGCTCGCGGCGAGTCGTCGTCGGCGTTCATGCCCGGGGACGGCGAGGAAGCCGGCGCCCGCGGGTGCGCCGAGCTGCGCGCCGAGCGCGAGAAGCTGTTCGCGGCGATCCACTACCCGGGGCCCGGCGGTCCGCCGGCGGAGCTCAGCTCGCCCATCGGCATCCTCGAGTACGACGATCGCACGGATCGGGGACACGTCGCCTTCACGGGTGAAGGAAACCGATCCGCCTGGGTGAGACTGAATGCCGAGGTGCTCGAGGACGATCCGGCCCCTGAGCCCTTCCTCCAGAGCGAGGCGACGGATGTCCGCGTGCTCGAGGCGGCGGTCGACCGCAAGGCGTGGCACGGCAGCCACGTCGCCGGGATCGTCGGCGGACGGGACGCCTGCGGCGGCGGTCTGCTGCCGAAGGCGCGTCTGTTCAGGATCCAGCCGGGAAGCGCAGAGGACGTGGGAAACGGCTTCCTCGAGGCCGACAAGGCCCGGGTCCGAGTGATCAACGTGAGTCAGAAGTTCCCCAAGGAGGGCCGGTGGGGCGACGTGCTGGGCATCATCCGGAACAGCCCTCCGATCCTTTTCATCGCGGCGGCCGGCGAGCCCGACGTCGAGAACACGGAGGCCCGGCTGGAGGACGAGACGACGGCGCCCTACCCCGTCGCCTGGGCCGGCATGCGCGAGGCTCCGGCGAACCTTCTAGTGGTCACGGCGAGCGACTGGAGCAACGACGTCCTGCCCGCGACACTCGCGGACGGGACGAGGGGACCCTACCGCGGGCAGGCCTTCATCGACCTCGCCGCGCCGGGTCTCGAGGTCTACAGCTCCACGACGCGGAACGAGTTCGAGCCGAAGACGGGGACGTCGCAGGCCGCGCCCCAGGTCACGGCGGCGGCCGCCCAACTCTTCGAAAGCGCCTGCGGCGAGCCGCCGTTCGTCCGCGCCCGGTTGATCGCGACGGCCGAGTGGCTGCCCAGCCTCCAAGGCGAGGTCTGGGGCGGGCTCCTGGACTACGGCGCCGCGGTGTTCCAGCCCCAGGCCGACACGTTCACCATCCACTCCCTTCCCGACGTCTTCAGCATGACGATGTTCGACGATCAGGTCATCGGGCTGCCGCCAGGAACGCAGGGGTACTCGCGCAGCGGAGGCCCCGCGCTGGTGCGCAAGATCCCATTCCGCAACATCGTCTCGCTCCGACAGGTCGCGGAGCCCGATGCCGCCAACGGCGCCCGCTTCCGCGTCGTCTACCTCGAGAACGACAGCCGCCGCCTGCACGTGATCCTCGACACCACCCTGCAACCCAAGGGGAACCTCACCTGCACGGCCAAGCGCTGGGACCCGGATTCCTCGCGCTTCGTCGCGATCGACCCGAACAAAGACCCCTGCCGGGGAGGGTCGAGGGAAGCGCTGAGCCTCGAGCAGATCAAGACCTTCTTTCGCCGCTGCGGCGCCTTCGCGGGGGTGAAGTTCTGAGACGTGCCCTCCTGTCGCTCTGCCTGGTGGGGGTCGCGGTCAACCCCCTGCGGGCGCAGGAGGATCCCGAGGATCTGCTCGAGCTCGAGCGCAGCGCGGTCCTCGATGCCGCCGGCGAGGCGATCGACCTATCGCCGGGTGAGGGCCGGCCCGACAGGCGGTACCGTCTCTACCCGCTCGGCCCGGGCATCGGGCAGGTGTTCACGCAGCCCATCGCGCAGTTCAGCGACGCGGTCAGCCTGCGGTTCCACTTCGTGCTCGAGGGCGTGCCGCCGGGCGAGCCGGCGTGGGGGGTGCAGATCCTGGACGCCGGGCGGAACGTCGCTTGGACCGGGTGGGGAAGCGGTCTCGCCAAGTGGGACTTCTGGAGCGGCGAGGTCCCCGGCTCGCGCGCTACGGTCGAGGTGTACGTGACACGGCCCGACCTGCCGCTGCGCCTGACCATCGATCGGGTGGCGGTAAGGAAGACCTTCACCGCGGAGCTGACCCCGACCGGACCGAATGACCTCAGCTTCCTCCGCGTCCAGTCCCGGGATCTCGTCGACCTCGGGAGAGGCGTCGCCCGCCTGCTCTTCGCCTCCAATCGAGGGCGGCTCCTGTACTGCACGGCGTTCCTCGTCACGCCGGACCTGCTGCTCACGAACCAGCACTGCATCGCCAACCAGCGCGAGGCAGACTCGGCCGAGATCGACTTCGACTACGACCGCGACGGCGCGCCATTCCAGCGGCTCCTGGGCGTGACCCTCCTGCTCTCGAGCTGCGAGCTGGATTACGCCCTCGTGCGGCTGCCGGAGCGGCTCGAGCGGACGCCGCTGCGCCTCGCGGCGGCGTTGCCGGCCGCCGGGGTGAACGGCGCGAACGGAGCGGGCGACGCGGCGCCTCCTCTCGTCGTCATCCAGCACCCCGGCGGCGAGCCGAAGCAAATCTCGATCAAGGACTGCGCGCTGTCGGAGCGCGACGTCGCCGGCCGGGCGACGTGCCCGCAATCGCTGCCGGCCTCCGACTTCGGACACGGCTGCGACACCAAGAAGGGGAGCTCGGGAGCGCCGGTGATCGACCCCGGGAGCGGCCAGGTTGTGGGCCTCCACCACCTCGGTCATTCGCCGAAGCGCGTGTTCAAGCTCAACCAGGGCGTGAAGATCGTCGACATCCTGGCCGACATCCGCTCGCGCAACCCGGCGCTGGCCGAGGAGATCGACGGTCAGTCTGCGCTGAACGACGCCGGGCCGCGCTAGGAGGGCCGCACTCGTGCGGGTGGCTGGTGGCGCCGGAGGTGAGGGCGTGAGCGGGTTCTCGCGAGTACCCGGGCCTTGAGCGGGCGCCCCGGCCGGTCCCCACCTCTCCGGGCGGGCTCACGCGGGCCCGCGAAACTACCCTGATTGACGGTGCCGGCGGTGCGCCGCTCTGCCACAGTGCCGGTGGCGGCACGCGGCGAGCTGCGATCGGGTCGTGCTCTCCGGGCCGCGGAAGGGGAGCGCGGTCATGTCCAGTCCCACCAAGACCATCGTCATCGGCACTTCGCTCACTGCGGCCAGCGACGACGTCGTGCGCGCCGCGGTCGCCACCGCCAGGGCCACCGGCGCGCGGCCATGGCTGGTCCACGCCTACACCTTGCCGGTCTTCCCATCGGAGATGGGCGTGGTCGATACGGCGTGGATCGCCGAGCAGGCGCAGGAGCTGCGGCGGCAGGCCCTCGACCAGGCGGTGCGCACGGGGCTGGCGGCGCTGCCGGGCTACGGCTTCGTTCAGGTCCGTGTCGAGCCGGGCCCGCCGCACCAGGAGATCGTGCGCCTGGCCCGCGAGGCGCGGGCCGATCTCATCGTCGTCGGGGCGGCCGAGGGTGGGTCGCGCTTGCGGATGCTCGGCTCGACCGCCGACCGGGTGGTGCGCAAGGCGCGCTGCCCGGTGCTCGTCGTGCGGCCGGCGGTCGCCTTCCCGCCGCGGACGGTGGAGATCCCGGTCGACCTCTCGCGGGTGGCGGCGAACGGCCTCCGCCGCGGGCTGGAGTTCCTCGCCGAGCTCGGCGTGCCGCTCGGCGCAACCGAGGTGCTCTTCGTCCTCAACCCGCTCGAGATGGCGGGGTCGGTCCACTTCACGCGCGAGCAGGTCGAGCGCTTCGCGGCCGGCGAGCTGCGCCGCTTCCTCGCCGTCAACGTCCGTGCCGGTGCGCGCCCCGCCGCGGCGGCGGTCCGCAGCGGCTTCGCGCGGCAGGAGATCGTCGCCGTGCTCGCGGAGCGGCAGGTCGACCTCGCGATCCTCGGCACGCACGGGCGGAGCGGCTTCGACCGCCTGGTCCTCGGCAGCGTCGCCGCCGGCGTGCTGCACGAGGCCGGCTGCAACGTGCTCGTGGTGCCGCCCGGCGAGGCCGCGGAGGCGGCCGCGGCGGAGCCCGAGGACGCGGATGGGGAGCGCGTGGGCGCTCGCGCCGGCGCCTCAGTCGTGCCGCAGCGCGCGCATGGGCTCGATGCGGGACGCGCGGCTGGCCGGGATGGCGCCTGAGCCGAAGGCCACGAGGGCGAGGACGGCGGCGGCGCCGGCGAGGACTGCCGGGTCGTGGCCCTCGAGGCCGAAGAGCAGCGAGCCGGCGAGGCGGGCGAGGCCGAGCGCCGCGGGGATGCCGGCGGCGGCGCCGGCGAGCGTCATCAGGCCCACCTGCCCGAGCACCATGCGCCGCACCCTGCCGGCGTCGGCGCCGAGCGCCATCCGCAGGCCGATCTCGCGGGTGCGCTGCGCCACGGCGTAGGCGAGGACGCCGTAGAGGCCGATCGCCGCGAGCAGCGTCGCGAGCGCCGCGAAGGCCGCCGCGAAGCTGCCGATGAAGCGGTCGACGAAGACGTTCTCGCGCACCTGGGCGTCCATCGTCTGGAGGTTCTCGACCGGGAGGTTGGGGTCGAGGCGGCGGACGATCCCGCGGGCGGCCGTGAGGGCCTGCTCGGGCGCCAGCGCGGTGCGGACGTAGAAGGTGAGCGAGCCCAGGGCGTCGTCCTGGCGGTACGGCGTGAAGAACTGCGGCGGCGCCTCGTCCTTGACCTCGCTGTACTTGGCGTCGGCGACCAGGCCGACGATCTCGATGTCGAGCTCGACGGCGTCGCCGACGCGCGGCGCCATGCGCCGGCCGACGGCGTCGCGGCCGAGCCCGAACTTGCGCGCGAAGGCCTGGTTGACGATCGCCACCTTGGGCGCGCCCGCGGCGTCGGCCGCAGTGAGCTCGCGCCCGGCCATGAGCGGGATGCCGAGGGTGCGGAAGAAGCCGGGGCCGATCTCGTTGAAGCTCGCCTGCCGGTCGGCCTCGGGGTCCGCCGCGAAACCTTCGACTGAGATGCTGCTGCCCCAGTTGTTGCCCGAGAGGAGCGGCACCATCGAGCCCGCCACGGCGGTGACGCCCGGCGCCGCCGCCAGCTCCTCCTCCAGGCGCGCGAAGAGGGCGCGCGCCTGGACCGCCGTGTAGCCGTTGAGATCGGGCGAGACGCCGAAGGTGACGAGCCGCTCGGTGCGCAGGCCGAGGTCGACCCGGCTGACGTTGGCGAGGCTGCGGGCGAAGAGGCCCGCCGAGACGAGGAGGGTGAGGGCGAGGGCGATCTGGGCGGCGACGAGCGTGGTGCGCAGGCGGGCCGCCCCGCGCCCGCCGGCGGCCTGCGCGGTCTGCCCCTTGAGCGCGGCGACGAGATCGTGGCGCGTGCTCTGGAGCGCCGGGACGAGGCCGAAGAGCAGGCCGGTAGTGAGAGCCAGGGCGGCGGTGAAGGCGAGGGTCGGGCCGTCGAGGGTGAACGACATGGTGTCGGCGACCTGGGCCGGCAGCAGCGCCTTGATGAGGCCCAGCGTCCAGCCGGCGACGAGGACGCCCGCGGCGCCCGCGAGGGCCGCGAGCAGGCACGACTCGGTCAGGAGCTGGAGGACGAGCTGCCGGCGGCCGGCGCCGACCGAGAGCCGCACCGCCATCTCGCCGGCGCGGCCGGCGGCGCGCGCCAGGAGGAGATTGGCGACGTTGGCGCAGGCGATGAGGAGCACGAAGCCGGTCAGGCCGAGCAGCAGCAGGAGCGGGGCGCGGGCGTTCTGGTGGAGCTGGCTCTGCCCGCGCCGGTCGGCGACGAGCTCGACGGTCCTGGCCCGGAAGCGGGCCATCGTCTGCGGGCTCATGCCGGACTGGAGGGGCGCCTCGACCTCTCTGAGAATGGCGCGGTAGGGGACGTTGAGCGCGGCGCGGGCGCGCTCGAGCGAGACGCCCGGCGCGAGGCGGGCGAAGAGGTAGACCCAGTAGCTCTTCCGGTCGTCGAAGCCGTGCCAGCCCGGCGCCATCTGCTCGCGCAGGGTGATCGGCACGAAGACCTGCGGCCGCGAGCCCGCGGTCGTGCCGGTGAAGCCGGACGGCGCCACGCCGACGATGGTCAGCGGCCGGCCGTTGACGGTCAGCGCCTCGTTGAGCACCGCGGGGCTGCCCGCGAAGCGCTCGCGCCAGTAGTCGTAGGCCAGGACGACGACCGGCTCGGCGCCGGGCGCGCGGTCGTCGCCGGGGCCGAGCAGGCGGCCGAGGGCAGGTTCGACGCCGAGCACCGGGAAGTAGCTTCCCGAGACGAGCAGGCCGTCGCCGCTCAGCGTCTGGCCGCGGTAGGCGAGGTTGGCGCCGAACGCGCGGTGCGCGGCGATGCCGGTGAAGACCTTCTGCTCGCGCTCGAGGTCGCGGAACATCGCATAGCTGAAGACGTCCTCGCAGGGGCCGGCGTCGGTGCACGACTGCGAGCCCGGCTTGGGCCCCGGGGCGCTCAGGTTGACCAGCTGCTCCGGCGCCGCGACCGGCAGGGCGCGGAGGAGCAGTTGGTGGAAGAGCGAGAAGATGGCGGAGTTGGCGCCGATCCCGAGCGCCAGCGAGAGGACGGCGATCGCCGTCACCCCCGGGGTCCTCACCAGCATGCGCCACGCATGGCGGACGTTCGGCATCGCGGCCTCCTCGTCAGTCCAGGGGTACGTAGACGACGCCGCCCGGGTTTTGCTCGGGTGAATCGCGGCGCGCGCCGGCGTGACGCTCTCGCTTGTCTACTGCTATAGTTTGCCTACTCACTGTAAGGAAGTCCAAGGGACAGGGCTCTCGTGGCCCGTCGCCGATCCCCTTTGCGAGAGGGCGACGACTCCGTAGGGAGGCTGGAGATGAGACTCGGATCCAACCTGCTCGCCGCTGCCATCGCTGCCGCGCTCGCTCTTTTGCTGCCGCTCGCCGCACCGGCGCAGATGTGCCCTCCGGCGCTGCCGGCGGGAGCAAGCGGCAGCCAGAGCCTGCGTCTGATGACCTACAACGTCTTCATTTTGAGCTTCCCCGCCGATAACGCGGACAAATTCGGAGAGCACACCCAGGCCGAACGCGCCGAGCTGATCGCCGAGCGCATCCTCGCCGACGATCCGGACGTGGTGGTGCTCAACGAGGCCGATCCAAACGACGCCAAGTGGAAGTTCATCGAGGTCCTCGCCGACAACGGCCCCTACAAGAGCTACGTCCAGAGGATCGATCGCCGCTTCAGTCCGCTGCTCAACAGCGGCCTGATGCTGTTCTCGAAGCACCCGTTCGGGCTGCCGGACACGACCGTCATCGGCACCGAGGACACCTGCGAGGCCTGGAACAACGGCGAGCCGTTCGACCACGGGTGCAGTCGAGCGGTGTTCGGGCACGACCAGACGAACGACTTGGACTGGTGGCAGAACAAGGGTGTGGGGCTGGTCCGAATCCTCAACACCTGCAACGGCGGCGCCCCGTTCAACGTCGGCTTCTCGCACACGCAGTCGAAGGGGAGCAGCGAGGACGACGACTGCGTCTATTCCGAGGACGTCTCCGATCTGCAGGAGCAGCTCGCCACGATTCGCGCGCTCTGGGAGCAGTCCTTCAACGCCGGCTCGCTCCTCACCCAGCCCAACTTCATGCTCGGCGACCTGAACGTCGACGGCAACCAGGTCGGCGCCAACCGGGTCACGTCGAAGGATCGGCCGTACGCGCTCCTCACCAGCGGACCGGATGCCGGTCCCAGTATCGGGTCATCGGCCAGCGAATGGACCTGCGACATCTCACCCGACACCAACGAATGGGAGCTCATATTCAACTCGCTCCTGGTGGGCGGCAATGTGCTCGCCGACGACCTCAACAGCGGCTTCTACGCCTGCCGCGGTAATCAGCTCACCTCGCTCCCGTGCACCCACACTGGCGCGGACAAGTCGGGCAGCCTCTTCGTCGATACCTGGGCTTACAACACCTCCTCGCAGGATCCGGGCCAGACGCACCACACGACCGGCGGCGGGAACGTCTTCACCGACCCTGACTCGGGCGAGCGGCTCGACTACATCCTGCACAACGAGCCGCGCAGCGCCGCCCCCGGCGTGCGAACGCTGTGCGCACAGTGGATCCGCCGCGGCTTCCGCAACGGCACCAATGAGCTCTCGGACCATCTGCCGCTCACCGCCGACTTCAATTTCCCGGCGCCGCGCTGCACCATGCGCCCGCGCCAGAAGGACGACCCGAACCTCGAGCCGGGCGACGACCCCGAGCCGCTCGGGCCGGAGCCGGTGGTCTTCGATCTCGCGAACCCGAAGGCGCCGAACTTCAAGGACGTGCTCTTCCCCCGTCCAGGCGAGCTGCCGGTCGAAACGCTGATCACCAACCCCGGCAACATGCAGTGGTACGTCCTCGATCAGCAGATCAACGTCGAGATCAGCGCCACGGGAGGCGTCGCCTTCGAGGTCTACCAGGCGCGCGATCTCTCGCGGCCGGTCGGCGGCGCGATGGTGGAGTGCGCGCAGGATCCGGACGCGCGCACCCAGAAGTGCAAGTACACGCTCACCGAGCCGCCCTACTACGTGCGCGTGTTCGGCGCCGACGGCGCCGACCCCAAAGCCGAGAACCGCAACACGTTCGGGCCGTACATCATCAAGTTCCACCGCTTCGACTGCTCGTCGATGGCCGAGGCGTGTGGCCTCAAGCCGGGCGTCGCGATCCGCGGGTTGTGGCCGGAGGGCCCGCTGGGCGACGCCGACAACGACGACACGATGTGGTTCTGGTTCCTCTCCGAGAAGGCCAAGAGCGGCACTTTTCCGGCGGTCGACTTCAGGATCCAGCACAGCTTCGGCAACAAGTTCTCCGGCCAGTTGTACTGGGATCCGCTCACCCCCAGCCTGGTGAACCGGGCGGGCGCCCTGGTCTGCTCGGGCGTGGGCTGCGCTGCCGGCGGTTTCGCATCCCAGTCGCCGGCGCCGGTCCCCGCGTCGACGCAGGTGACCTGGTCCGACACCGGGGACGGCTTCAAGGAGCGGATTGCCGCCGCGGTGCCGGAGTCGCTTCCCGGCGTGCGTTCGTGGCCGGACAAGTATTTCTTGAAGCTCGCCCGGTTTCCCGGTTATGTCGATGACCTCGCGGAGCAGCGGGTCACGATGCGCACGACGCTGACCTACTTCCGGCCGCAGGAGATGCTCTGCAAGATCGAGCGGACCGACGTTGGCCCGGACGACATCGCCTCGAAGTGGAGCTACGGCGGCGAGTTCGACTCGATGCGGCAGCTCGGTGACGACAATGGCGACTTCGAGACCTGGACGGACGGCTCACGGATGAAGGAAGCCGGCACACAGGGCGCCGCCCGGACGCCGTTCCCCTTCGAGCTCGACGTCAGCTTCGTCGGGGACGGAGCGGACGCGGGAGAGGCGCTGACGACCGACCTCTACGAGGACGTGCTCGACGAAGACAACTACCGGATGTGCACTATCGATCAAGGGGGAACCTGCTGGAACGTCTACTACTTTGGCAAAGGGATCGCGGCGCTGAGCGCTGCCGCGGCCGACCCGCCCGACAGCGACGCCGTCTTTCAGTGGCGGGACGAGAGCGAGGACCCGGACTACCACTACGTGCTGACCTACCGCCTGCGGCACGAGCGGATGCCCTGTCGCGGCACCGCGGGGCCCGCCGCCAGCGACTGCCCGGAGCCGGGCACGATCTGCAGCGACTCGGACCCGAAGTTCACGAGCTACACGTCGTCGCCGCGCTGCGTCTGCGTCGCGGACGCCGGCTGTCCCCCGCCCCAGACGTGCAACATCGCGAGCGGCCTATGTCAGTTCCCGTGAGGAAGACAGCCATGCGCCGATGCACGCCGCTTCTCGTCGTCTTCGTGCTCCTCGCGCCGGCCGCGGGCTCCGCCGCGATCACCGCGGGCGGCCGCGCCCCCCTCGAGCGTTTCGCGCAACGCCCCCAGGCGCAAGCAGGAGTCGACGGCTCCTGGAGTTACCTGCAGACCCAGGGTCCGGTCGCCTGGCCCGCCAATGCAGCCAACTGGCTGGAGTTCGACTATCGGGTCGAGTCCGAACCCGGTCACGACGAGCTCGAGGTCTACCGCGTCGATGCGCAGAACGTGCCGACCCTGCTGTGGAACGTCTCGGGCCTCAGGGGCGGCCGCATGCGGCTGAAGCTGCCGAGCGCCGGGGGTGCCATGCGCATCCGCTTCCGCTACGTCAAGGACGGCTCGGGGAGCCGCTTCCTGGACACCGCCTGGATAGACAACGTGGCCTTCCGGTCCTCCAAGGGCGGCGTGCTCGGGCTGCATACCTTCGATCAATGGATCCTCGGTGTCCCCGCCGGCTGGACCTCGCTCTCGAGCGGCTTCGCCGGGCCGTGGACAGTCTCGCAGCCCCTGCGGCCGCAGAGCGCGTCCCGGCCTCCCGCCCAGGCAGGCAAGGCCAACTCAACCAGCTCGTTCGAGCGCCTGGTGTTCCTGCCGTCGCTCAAGGGCAACTACGTGTCGTTCGACTACTTCGTCGACTCGCGTCCCGGAGTGGACTTCATGAGGGTGTACGTCGACCCGCAGGTCAATCCGGCTCCCGTCTTCGCAGTGAGCGGCCGAAACCGAGCGGGGCACACGTTGATCGACGCGATCGAGGGAAAGGCCATCGCCGGTGGCCCGCACCTGCTGCGCTTCGAGTATGCCAAGGGCGGCGGCGGCGGCATCGGCCTCGACACCGCGCGGGTGGACAACGTCGTCGTGATGTCGAACGGTAGCCCCGTCGAGCTGCACACGTTCGAAGGGCGCTACCCGGGCGCCGTCCCGATCCGCGTCGGCTCGGGGCCCGGCGAGTGGACCGGTGCCGGCGTGAGCGGCGGTTGGGTGGTCCTTCCCGGGCTGCCGCACAAGTCGTACGTGCCCCAGCAGAAGGTCGGGGAGGAGTCGCTCCCGGGTGCGGCGCCGTACGCCGAGCCGGTCGTCGACGGCGAGATCACGGGGTCGGAGTACCGGAACGCGACGGCGGTCCGCATCCGCAACCGCGTCGCCGCGGATGCCGAACCGGGCGAGTTCCGCCTCGTCAGCTCGGCGAGCGCTGGAGCCCTGCACCTGGGCATGCGCGTCAAGGGCGGCACGGCGGCGCCCGGCGCGGAGAGCGGCACGCTGACCGTTTACCTCGACGCCGGCCACACCGCGACGCTCAAGGGCCAGGGATGCGGCAAGTACGGTCAGTTGCCGGGCTCCGAGGACCGGAAGCTCTCCTTCGCCTACAGCATCGGGTCCGGCCCGGGGGCGCGGTTCGGACCGGTGAAGCAGGAGAAGGGAACGTGCTCGGCCTGGGCCGAGCTGGCGCGGCACGACGCCGCCACATGGCCGGTGACAATGGCCGCGAGCGAGCCGCTGGACGATCCAGGCTTCGTGCATCTCGAGGTCAAGGTGGTGGTGCCGCCGGAGTACCTGGCGGAGGGGCGGCTCGGGGTCGGCGTGCGGCGGGCGAACAGCGCCGGCGCCGCGAGCCTCGAGCGGTTGCCCTACAGCGACCAGGCGAGCTGGCCGGCGGATGACGACGTCTTCACCTGGGAGACGGTGAACCTCACATACATGCATGCGACCCAGGAGCTCACCGACCAGCCGTTCGACGGCTGCTGCTTCCCGGAGCCGAGTCGGCCCGGTGTGAGCTGGTGAGGCTTCGTCGCGCTCATCCCTTCACGACGCCGAGCGGCACCAGCCGCGCCACTTTGCGGGCGAGGCCGGCGCGATGGACGACCTCGACCACCCGGTCGACGTCCTTGTAGGCGTGGGGGGCCTCCTCGGCCAGCTCCTTGGCCGAGGCGCAGTGGACGACGATGCCGCGCTCCTCGAGGCTCTGCCGCACCTCCTGTCCGGGCCGGACCTTGCGGGCGGCGGTGCGGCTCATGGCGCGGCCGGCGCCGTGGCAGGTGCTGCCGAAGGAGAGGGCGAGGCCCTCGTCGGTGCCGACGAGGGCGTAGGAGGCGGTGCCCATGCTACCCGGAATGAGCACCGGCTGGCCGACGGCGCGGTAGGCGGCCGGGGTCTCGGGGTGCGAGGGCCCGAAGGCGCGGGTGGCGCCTTTCCGGTGCACCACCAGCGACTGGCCGCCGTGCTCCTCGAGCTTCGCCATGTTGTGCGCCACGTCGTAGACCAGGCGCAGCGCCCCCGCCTCGCCGAGCGCGCGGCGGAAGACCTCGCGGACCTCGTGAGTGATGACCTGGCGGTTCGAGAAGGCGAAGTTGGCGGCGGCGCACATGGCGGCGAAGTAGTCGCGGCCCTCGGGCGCGGCGAAGGGAGCGCAGGCGAGCTCGCGGTCGGGGAGCCGTATGCCCTCGCGCGCCATCACCGCGTCCATCGCGCGGACGTAGTCGGTCGCCACCTGGTGGCCGAGGCCGCGCGAGCCGGTGTGGACGAGCACCGCGAGCTGGCCCTCCCAGAGCCCGAGCGCTCTCGCCGCTGCGCGATCGAATATCGTCTCGACCGCCTGCACCTCGACGAAGTGGTTGCCCGAGCCCATGGTGCCGAGCTGGCCGCGGCCGCGCTCCTTGGCGCGCGGCGAGACCTTGGCCGGGTCGGCGGCGGGGAGGCTGCCGTTGGCCTCGGTGTGCTCGAGGTCCGCGGGGAGGGCGAGCCCGCGCTCGGCGAGCCAGCGGCAGCCCTCGCCGAGGACGCGGTCGAGCGCGGCATCGTCGAGCTTCAGCGAGCTCCCGCGGCCGGTGCCGGAGGGGACGCTGCGCGCGAGATCGTGGACGAGCGGCTCGATGCGGTCGCGCACCTCCGCGGCGCGCAGCTCGGAGGCGAGGAGGCGGACGCCGCAGTTGATGTCGTAGCCGACGCCGCCGGGCGAGATCACGCCGTCGGCGGCGCGGAAGGCGGCCACCCCGCCGACCGGGAAGCCGTACCCTTCGTGGGCGTCGGGCATGGCGTAGACGCACCGCTCGACGCCGGGCAGCGTCGCCATGTTGACGAGCTGCTCGAGGGTGCGGTCGCCGACCGCCTTCTGCCACAGCTCCTCGTCGGCATAGACGCGGGCCGGGACGCGCATGTCGGCGCGCGCGGTCGGCGGGATCTCGACGACCTGCGCGTCGAGCCGCACCGCGGGGTAGTGCCGGTGCCACGCGGCGGTTGGCTGAGTGCCGCTCACGCTCTCAGTGTAATCTCCCGCCACCATGCACGACGGCCTCTTTGGCGCCCTCGCCCTGCTCGCGGCGACCGTCGGCGCCTTGCACTCCCTGGCGCCCGACCACTGGGCGCCGTTCGCCGCCGTGGCGCGGGCGCGCGGCTGGTCGGCGGGGCGGACGGCGCGCGTCACCCTGCTCTGCGGGTTCGGCCACGGCACCGTCTCGGTGCTCCTGGGGCTGCTCGGCCTCTTGCTCGGCGTCGGGCTCCTGCAGCGGGTGGGGGAGCGGCTCGAGGCGGCCGCCGGCCTGCTGCTCATCGGCTTCGGGCTGGTCTACGCCGCTTGGGGGCTGCGCCGTGCCGCCGGACGGCGGTATCACGGCCACGCCCACGGCCACTACGACCACGTCCACGATCCTTCGCGCGTCACCGCCCGGTCGCTCTTCCTCCTCTTCAGCGCCGATCCGTGCGTGGCGGTCATCCCGCTGCTGGTCGCCGCCGCGCCGCTCGGCGCCGCGCGCACCTTCGCCGTCATCGTGCTCTACGAGGTCGCGATGCTCGCCACCATGCTCGCCCTCGTGCTGCCGGCGCGCGCGGCGGCGAACCGCGTCCGCGCCCGCTGGCTCGACCGCTATGGCGATGCGGCGGCCGGCGGCTGGATCGCGCTCGTGGGGGTGGCGGTGATGGCGCTCGGGATCTGAGGAGCTACGGAGCCGGCGGCGCCGCGGCTGGCGGCGGCCTTAGAACTTGACGGCGATGCCGCCCATGATGCGGCGGCGGAGGCTCTCGTCGTCCTCGGCGGACGTCTGGGCGCTGGTGGCGCCGCGGGAGAGCTCCATGCTGAGCTGCACCGCCCACTCGGAGGCGAGGTCGAGCAGGACGTTGAGGTCCTGGCTGACCTGGAGCTGCAGGCGCTCGAGCTTGCGCGGGGCCAGGGCGGGGCCGGCGACCGGGCGCAGCTCCTGGGCGAGCTGGTGGAAGGCGACGAAGACGCCGGTCGAGGTGGCCTGGAACTGGGTGTCGAGCGAGGAGACGCTGTAGCGCAGGGCGTTCTCGTAGGGGCGGTCGTCGGTGGCGTGGAAGACGCCGCCGCCGCCCTCGGCGAGGCTCGACTCGAACTTGGTCAGCACCTGCGGCGAGAGGCGATGGCTCCAACTGAGCTGGAGCTCACGCAGTTTATCGCCGCGCACCAGGTAGAGGCTGTCGAAGCGGTCGACGAAGTCCTCGCTGAAGTAGAGCCGCAGCGTCTCGCCGAGCGTGCGCTGCACGGCCGACACCGAGAACAGGTCGTCGTCCTCGCCCTGCCGCGCCAGCCGCAGCTCGTAGCAGGCGTCGCCCGACTGCTCGCAGGTCTCCGGCTCCTGGTAGAGCGTCGGGACGAAGTCGGGGAGGCTGCGCATCTCCGGCTGCTCGTAGAGCCGCCGCGAGACCGAGCCGCCGGCCTGCCAGGCGTCGCCGAGCTGCACCACGACGCCGCCGCGCGGGGTGAGCGAAAGGCTGCCGTCGTGGAGCGTGGTGTAGAGCCCGTACTCGACGAGCACCGCCGGCTGGAGCCGCATGCCGCCGCGGCCGAAGAGGTCCACCCGCTCTTCGGGCGGCGTCAGCAGCAAGCCGTCCAGCTCGCCCGCTTCGCGGACGCGATAGCGCAGGCCGGCCTCGAGGTCGGCGCGCTCGCCGAGCGAGGTGGCGTAGCTGCCCTGCAGGCCCCAGGTGCGCGAGGCCTGCGGGATGTCGATCGGGTCGATGCCGCCGTGGCGGTGGTAGTTGCTCTCGGTCGTGTACTGGGCGGCGAACTGCGAGCGGCCGTTCTCGCCGAGCGCCTGCGACCAGCTCACGGCGTACTGGTCGAGGCCCACTGGCAGATTGCCGCCGTCGGGCGTGGCCAGGAGGCGGCTGGAACGGGTGCTCAGCGCGAGGCGGCTGTCGGGGCCGGGCGCCACCTCGAGCGAGACGGCGCTCGCCTCGGCGTCGCCCATCGCCACGCCGTGGGCGCCGGCGGCGCCGGGAGCGAGCTGCCAGTAGTCGCCGGAGAGCCCGACCTGGACGTCGCCCACCCGGCCCTCGATTCCCAGGCGGCCGCGGCGGATCTGCCCCTGGCCGGCGCCCGCCACCTCGTCGAGGCCGGTCATCGCCGTCATCTCGGCCTGGAAGGGCGCGGTCGCGAGGGCCAGCCGGGAGCCGTCGCTCACCGCCTCGAAAGCGGCGCGTTGGATCTCGGCGGTCTCGATGTCGCGCAGGACGTCGGCCGGAATGCGCGCCCGCAGCGACCAGAAGTCCTCGCCGGCCAGACGCTCGCCGGGCGTGACCTGAGCGAGCTGCAGCTCGACGAACTGGTGGCTTTGCGCCGTCGTGCGGGTCAGCAGCACGATCGCCGGCAGGAAGCCGGCCTTGTGGGCGATGACCTTGTAGAGCCCCGCCGGGAGGTCGCGGAAGAGGAAGTTTCCTTGTGGGTCCGTCGTGACCTTGTGCAGGGTCAGGTCGGCGAGCTGATAGGCGTAGACGCCGGCCGAGGCGAGCGGCGAGCTCTTGCCGAGCACCCGCCCGGCGACCGCGGCCGGCTGCACCGGTTGCGCCGCCGCCGCCGTCGCCGCGCCGACGAGGAGCACGGCGAAGAGGGCGGGGATGCGTTGCCGGAGGGGGGTCATCGGCATCTGTTCCTACGGAAACAGGACTCTACTTGGATGCGCGAGCGGGTGTCAACGTCCAAAGGAGGTGGCGCGGGCGTCCCCGATCCGGTACGCCGGCGGGCCCGCTAGCACGGGTCCGGCGTGCGGGCGGCGACGACCGCCACGACCCCGGCCGCGCCGGCATTTTTGAGAGCTGCGGCGGCGGCCTCGAGGGTCGCGCCGGTGGTGGCGACGTCGTCGACGAGGAGGACGCGGCGGCCGGCGACGGTGGCCGTGCCGGCGTGCCGCACGGCGAAGGCCTGGCGGAGGTTGGCGAGGCGGGCGGCGCGGGCGAGGCCGGTCTGCGGCGCGGTGAGGCGCCGGCGGCGGAGGAGGTCCCGGTAGGGCAGCCCGAGGAGGGCGGCGAGCGGGCGGGCGATGCGCTCGGCCTGGTTGTAGCCGCGGGCGAGGCGCCGCCGCCAGTGGAGCGGTACCGGAGCGACCAGCTCGGTGCCGGCGAGCTCGGCGCCGAGCGCGGCCGCGAGCGCCGCGGCGAGATGGCTGCCCAGGTAGTCGAGGCGCCCGAACTTCAGACCGTGCACCACCGCGTCGAGCGGCGGCTCGTAGCTCCAGGCGGCGAACAGCCGCTCGAACGCCGGCGGACGGGCGCGGCAACTGCGGCAGCGGTAACCCGCCGGCACCGCGTGCGCGTCGAGGCGCCGCGCGCAGGCGGCGCAGCGAGGGCAGGCGAGCGGCACCAGGGCGGCGCGGCATCCTCCACACAGACCGAGCCGCGCGCGGGCCGATAGCAGCGTGCCGCAGGCGAGACAGCAAGCGGGTAGGAGGAGGTGAAAGAGGCCCGCCGCCAACGAGCCGCCCGGCAGCCCGCCGCCGCCATCGTCGGCCGGCATCGCGCTTCCGGCCCCGGCCATCGCCTGACCTCGTGTGCTTGACGGCGTGACGCTTCCTCGCCGGCGTGCGTAGAAACCTGCGCTCATTGCGTCGAGCCGCGCGGCCGGGTCTGCGCCGCGCGCGCTCATAGGTAAGGACGGAAACGCCTGGCGCGTAGGCCGGGCGTTGCGAGTCGGATATCGTAGCGACGGGCCTGCGTGCCCGTTGTTTTTCGCGAGGAAATGCCGCGGCACGTCGGCCGAGCGCGCCGGCACGTGTCAGCGGCCCGACCGGAGAGGGGACCCTGATGCGCAACCGACGCCTGCTCGCCCTGCTCGGGGCAACCGCCGCGCTGCTGCTGCTCCCCCGCGCCGGGGAGGCGCAGGCGCAGGATCTCTACACTTTCACCGTCGGCCTGCTGGGCGGCGCCGGCGGCTCGCTCGACGTCGATCGCGGCGACGACCTCGGCAACAGCGGCGTGCAGCTCAACCTCGACATGGTCACCGAGCAGCGCACGCACGTGGCGCTGCGCCTGGGCAAGCTCGACCTCGACACCGACGAGGGCTTCGGCTCGCTCACCGACGCCGAGCTGGCCTATGCCACGGTCGGCGGCGAGTACAAATGGCGCGAGACCTACTACACCTCGGGGATCTATCTCGGGCTCGGGGCCTACGAGCTGGAAGGCACCGGCTTCGGCGGCGGCACGGAGACCGACACGGCGCCGGGCGCCGTCCTCGGCGTCACCGGCGAGTTCCAGCTCCACCGCCGCGTCGGCCTCCTGGTCGAGCTCTCCGGGCACTGGGTGGACTTCGACGAGGCGAACGTCTTCGGGATGGGGCACGCCGGCCTCGCGATCCACTTCTGACCGCGACGGCCGGTTCGTCGTGGTCTGGCACGAGACGCAAGCCAAGCGGTCGCGGGTCGTCGCGCGCCGGTTCACGCGCGACGGCGCGCCGCGCGCCCGCGCGGGCCGCCGCGCAGCGCGCCCTGACGGCCTGCCCGGCGGCGTGCGCTCGGCGCTGTCGCGCTAATGCGGCAGCGCCGAGTGGTGTCGCTTCCGTTCCCCCTCGGCGATCCCGTCCTCGGCGGCGCGCGCCGCGACGCGCTCGATCTCCGCGCCCGAGCCGCGCAGCCGCACCGTCACCGTCCCGGGGTCGCTGCGCGGATCGAGACTTACCTCCTCGACCTCCACCGGCGCCGCTTCGAGGAGCGCCAGCAGGTCGGAGGGACGCCGCCCCTCGCGGAGCTCGAAGATGACCATCTGCCGATCGCCGTGGAAGAGCCGTTTCTCGACCGGCCGCAAGGCGACCAGGATGAGCAGCAGGGCGATCGTCGTCAGCGCCGCCTCGCCGTAGAAGCCGGCGCCGACGGCGATGCCGAGCGCCGAGGCCACCCAGAGGCCGGCGGCGGTGGTCAAGCCGTGCACCGCGCCGCGCGCCTGGATGATCGTGCCGGCGCCGAGGAAGCCGACGCCCGAGACGATCTGCGCCGCGATGCGGCCCGGGTCCCAGGCGTTGCTGCCGCCCGCGTAGACCTCGCCGATCAGCACCGAGACGTGGGTGAGCAGCGCGGCGCCGACGGCGATCAGCATGTGCGTCCGCAGCCCCGCCCACTTCCCCACCCACTCCCGCTCGGCCCCGATCGCCCCCGCCAGCAGCGCCGAGAGCCCGATCTTGACCGCGATCTCCCAGAGGTCGGTCATGGCGGAGGATTGTACGGCTCGCGACCACCGTTGTGTCAGCTGGTACCCGGCGAGCCAGAGGTCGTCTGGTCTGGCCGGTATGGGAGCGATGCGCGCGGCCATGGGTCTCCCTGCGATGTCACTCCAAGGGATGTCCCTTCGGCTCGCCGTCAGCGCGGGGGAGAGCCGCTTGACCGCTTCGCCGATGATCTCGAGCTGTCGGATGACCGCGTCCTGCCAGTGCGACGCGGCCATGAACTCCTCGTGGCCAACCTGCACGTAGCGTTCGATCTTCTCGATCGATTCGAGGATGTGCTGCAGGTAGAGCGCATCCTCGCTCACAGGGGGATGGCTTCGGAGAGAACACGCTCCCGCAGGTAGGGAGAGAGCGCCCGCTCGGTCACCAAGTCGACCTGACGACCGACCAAGGCTTCGAGCTCGCGCTTGAGTCTGACGATGTCGAGCAGCGATCGGTCCTCGTCGAGGACCACGAGAAGGTCGAGATCACTGCCCTCGGCGCCTTCGCCCCGCGCGAGCGAGCCAAAGACGCGGACATTCCTGGCGCCGTGGTGGCTCGCCAATGCAACGATGTCATCGCGGTAGGCCTGCAGAGGCGTGGCGGCCATCGGCAGCGAGTCTACCAAGAACGTTGGCCCGCCTATGGCCCGAGCGCCGCCCGCTGCGCGGCCCCGGCCAGGTGCTCGCGGATGCGTTGGCGGACGCGGGCGTCGGTCCAGTCGGTGGCGCCGGCCCATTTCTCGACTACCTTGCCCTGCACGACCAGGTAGGTATCGGGGAGCTGCCTCGTGCCGTAGCGGTGCGCCACGTCCCAATTGGCGTCGAACAGGACGCTCTCGCTCGCCTCGCCCATCAGCGCGCGGACCTTCTCGCGGTTGTCGGCGACCGCCACCAGGACGACGCTGAACTCGGGCGTCGAGGCGAAGTCGGCGGCGAGCTGCTGCAGGGCGGGGATCTCGGTCAGGCAGGGCGGGCACCAGGTGGCCCAGAAGTGGACCAGCGACACCGGCGCCAGGTGCGAGCCGATCGTCGCCGCGCGGCCGTGGGCGTCGATGACGAAGCCGCCGGGGGCCCGCGTGCCGTCGCCGCGCGGCCAGAAGAGCGCGGCGAGGCCGCAGACCGCCAGGGCGACGACCGCGAGCCGCGCCTGCCGGCCGACCAGCAGGCCGCCGGGGGGCGGCGCATCGCCGGCGGCGCGCGACGGCATCGGAGGCGAAGGAGCGGAGGGCGGCTCGTCGGCGGGTCGCATGGTCATCCCTCTGGTGCGATCAGGAGCCAGGGTTGACCCGTGGATCGGGTCAAGTTTTGACCCCGAGCGGACTCCTCTCTACAATACCGCACCTCCCAATGTTCGCAGCGTAGGACGCGATCCGCGCTCGTGGGCGCGGCGCACTCAGGCGAAGGCGGGCGATGGTCCTCATGCCGCACACGACTCCGGAGCCGGAACCCGTCGCCCGCGCGGCGCCGTCGTCCGGTCCCGATCTCGCCCAGCTCGACCAGCTCCTCGGCGACGTCCTCTTCGAGGCGGTCATCGCCCGCACCGCCCGCGCCGTCATCTACCGCATCCGCACCGGCTCGCCCGGCGGCCGGCCCCTGGCGCTCAAGATCGCGCTCGCGCCGAGCGACGCCGAGGACCTCGCCCGCTTCCGCCACGAGGTGCGGCTGCTCTCGGAGGCGCGCCATCCGCACGTCGTCGAGGTCTCGGACTTCGGCGTCCTGCCCGGAGACTACCCCTTCGTGGCGATGGAGCTGCTCGCGGGCGAGACGCTGGCCGAGAAGCTCGAGGGGCGCGGCTGGGGCGCCTTCTACGATGCCGCTCTGCAGGCCGCCGCCGGGCTCGCACACATCCACCGCCAGGGCGTGATGCACATGGATTTGAAGCCGCGCAACCTGGGGCTCGTGCCGGGCGCAGAGGTCCATCTCAAGATTCTCGACTTCGGCCTGGCGCAGGCGGTCTGCGAGCCGCTCGACCGGCGCATCCGCGGCACCCTCGCCTACGCCGCGCCCGAGGTGCTGCTCCAGGACAGCTACGACCATCGCGCCGACCTCTACTCGCTCGGCATGACGCTCTACGAGCTCGCGACCGGGGTCCTCCCCTCCGCCGGCGACGACCGCACCGCGATCCGCTTTCACCTCGCAGGCGACATCCCCGACCCGCGCCGCCACCGGCCCGAGATGCCGCCGGAGCTGGCGGAGATCCTCCTCCGCCTGCTGCGCCGCGACCCGCGCGAGCGCTACGCCTCGGCCGGCCAGCTCCTGGCGGCGCTGTCGCAGGCGGCGGGGCGGGGAAGCGACCCCTCGGTCCTGGCGCTCTCGCGCGGCACGCTGCTGGCGAGCCGCCTGGTCGGGCGCGACGAGATCCTGCAGCGCCTCCGCGGCGACCTGGCCGCCGCCGCGGAGGGACACGGCGGCGTGCTGCTGCTCGAGGGCGGCGAAGGGATGGGCAAGAGCCGGCTGCTGCGCGAGTTCCGGCTGCTCGCCGCGGTCGACGGCGCCCGCGTCGCGCGCGGCCGCGGCCTGCCCGAGCGGTCGCAGCCGCTGGGGCCGTTCCTGGAAGCGGCGGCGGGGCTCGGGGTGGCGGTCAAGGCGCCGCTCGCGGCGGCGCACGAGGAGTGGGAAGGCGCGAAGGCTTTCGCGCCGGGCTCCGATCAATGCCCAGGAGCGCCTTCCGTTGCGCGACCAGCGCGCCGGGCTCCTGAGCCGCGCGAGCGCTTTCGTCTCTACCGCGAGATCTCCGACCGCCTGACCGCCAGCGCGGCGGCCGGGCCGCCGGTCGTGCTGCTGCTCGACGACCTCCACCTGGCCGACGAGGAGAGCGAGGCGATGCTCGCCTTCCTCGCCGGCGAGCTGACCGCGGCACGCGTGCTGGTGGTGGCGACGCGGCGGCCGTCCGACGAGGCCGGGGGAGGCGAGCAGGGCGGCGCGGGCCTGGCGCCCGGGCTGTCGTCAATCTGGCTCGCGCCGCTCGACCGTGCGGGCACGACGCTCCTCGTCGACGCCTGCCTCGGCACCTCCGGGCTCCCCGCCAGCTTCTACGACTGGGTGCACACGCAGGCCGAGGGCTCGCCGGCGCTCACTCAGCAGCTCCTGCGCCATCTGGTCGAGGACCACGTCGTCCACTTCCGCGACGGCGAGTGGAAGCCTTCGCTCGCCGCGCTGGCGCGCTGGGCGAGCGCGCCCGGCGGGATCGAGGCCATGGACTGGCAGCGGCTGACGGCGCTGCCCGAGCCCGAGCGGGAGGTGCTGGAGGCGGCGTCGGTCATCGCCGAGCCGTTCGACTTGGAGCTCCTGGCGCGCCTCCTCGGCCAGGACCCGCAGGTGGTCTATGGCCGTCTCGCGATGCTGCGCACGCAAGGCGCGCTCGAGCGCCTGCTCGAGAGCGGCGGCGAGGTCTACGCCTTCCCGCGCCGGCGCTTCCGGCAGGCGCTCTACGGCAGCCTCGACCTGGCGCGGCGCTCGCTGCTCCACCGGCGGCTGGCAGAGATCCTCGAGACGCGCCCCGAGCCCGATGCCGCCGTCGCCGAGCACTTCTGGCGCGCCGGCGAGCGCGGGCGGGCGCTCCCGTACCTGATCGCCGCCGCCGAGAGCGCCACCGCCGTCTACGGCCACGCGCAGGCGGCCGTCCTCTACGGCCGCGCCGCGGAGGCGGCCGCCGAGCGCGGCGAGGCCGCCGGCGCCGCGCGGCTGCGCATGGCGCAGGCCGAGGCCCTCTCGGCCGGCGGCTCGTTCGTGCGCGCCCTGCGCGTCTATCACGACCTGCTGCGGCTGACCGAGGTGGAGGAGGCCGGCCTCGGGTTCCTCGCTTTGGTCTGCGCGCGCAAGGGGCGGCTGCACAGCCGGTTGGGCGAGCACGAGGCGGCGCTCGAGAGCCACGGCGAGGGTCTGGCGCGGCTGGCCGGAGCGGCGGGAGCGGCGGACGACGCCGGCGAGCCGGAAGCGCAGACCTCACTGGAGATCGACCTCCTCCAGGGCAAGGCGCTGGCGCTGCGCGACCTCGCGCAGTGGGAAGCCGCCTTCGCCGCGGCGCGCGAAGCGCTGGCGCGCGCCGGCGCGCTGCGGCTCGAGCGCCAGCGGGCGCAGCTCCTGAACACTCTCGGCACCATCTTCTCGGCGCGCGGCGACTGGCGGCGGGCCGGGCGGCTGCTGCGCCGCGCGCTGCGGGTGGGGGAGCGGGCGGGCGACGAGGCGCTCTGCCTGACGCTGCGCAACAACCTGGGCAACGTCCTCTGGAAGACCGGCGACTACGAGCAGGCGCTGGCGCTCCACAGCCGCAACCTCGAGCACTGCGAGCGAACCCACGATCCCTGGGGGCAGATCTTCGCCCTCAACAACCTCGGCATCCTCGAGTGCAGCCGCGGCAACTGGCGGGCGGCCCGCGAGCCGCTCACCCGGAGCCTCGAGATCAAGCGGCGCCTGGCCGCCCGCGGCAACGAGGCGCTGGCGCTGCTCAACCTGGGCGAGGTCGAGGAGGTGCTCGGCAACTGGCAGCGCGCCGAGCGCCACTACACCCGCGCGCTCAAGCTCCTCGAGCGCTCGCCCGAGGGCGCCGAGCGCTTCGCCGCCCTCGCCCAGCTCGCCTCACTCGAGCGCAAGCGCGGGCGCGCCGCCGACGCCGAGCGCCGGGCGCGCGAGGCCCTCGCCGGCGCCGAGCGCATCGGCGACCGCGACCTCGTCGCCCACTGCTGCCACCAGCTCGGCCTGATCGAGAAGGACCGCGAGAGCTGGGACGCCGCGGCCGAGCACCTCGGCCGCGCGCTCGAGCTGGTCGAGGCGACCGGCACGCGCCAGGCATTGGCGCGGGTGCACATCTCGCTCGCCGACCTCGCGCTGCGCCGCAGCCAGCTCGAGGTCGCCGCGCACCACGCCGCCGAGGCGCGGCGGCGCGTCGAGGCGCTGGGCGACCGTCTGGCGCGCGCCAAGCTCCTCGCCGCCGAGGCGCGCCTTGCCGGCGTGCGCGACGACGTCGACGGCTGCGAGCGCCTGTTCGCCGAGGCCGTGCGCTTGTGCGAGGAGCTCGAGACCCCGTATGAGTACGCGCGCACGCTCTACGAGTGGGGCCTCCGCACCTGGAACCTCGACACCGCGCTCGAGCGGCTGGGGCGGGCGCTCGTCGCCTTCGAGCGGCTGGGAGCCGAGACCGAGGCGCGGCGCACGAGCGGCGCTCTCGAGCGCATCCGCGAGCACCAGCGCTCGCGCGCCGGCCGGGCCGGCGCCGACACCCTCTACGAGGTGGTCAAGGTCATCAACTCGAGCCTCGACCTGCAGCAGGTGCTCGACCGCACGATGGACCTGGTGCTCGAGCGGCTGGGGGCCGAGCGCGGCATGATCGCGCTCCTCGAGCCGATCACCCGCGAGCTCGAGCTCGCCGTGGTGCGCAACCTCGGCGAGGACGATCGGGCCGAAGGGCGCAAGCTCTCCGAGAGCGTGGTGCGCAAGGTCATCGACAGCCGCGAGCCGATCCTCGCCGTCGACGCCATGGCCGACCAGCGCTTCGCCGGCGCCGAGTCGATCGTCGCCCGCCACATCGTCTCGATCCTCTGCGTGCCGCTCGCCATCCGCGACCGGCCGGCGGGGGCGATCTACGTCGACCATCGCCGCTCCTCGCACCTTTTCGGCGAGCGCGACCTGCAGTTCCTGGTGGCCTTCGCCGACCAGGCGGCGATCGCCATCGAGAACGCCCGCCTCTACGGCGAGATCGACGCCGCGCGGGTGCGCCTGAAGGAGGAGAACGAGGCGCTGCGGCGCGAGATCCTCTCCTCGCACCACCTGGGATCGCTGATCGGCAAGAGCCGCGCCATCGCCGAGCTGAAGACGATGTTGGAGCGCGTGGCGCAGAGCCCCTCGACGGTGCTGATCCGCGGCGAGAGCGGCACCGGCAAGGGCCTCGTGGCGCGCATCATCCACACCGTTTCGCCGCTCCGGCAGGGGCCGTTCGTGGCCTTCAACTGCGCGGCGCTTCCCGAGACGCTCGTCGAGAGCGAGCTCTTCGGCCACGAGAAGGGCGCCTTCACCGGCGCCGCCGGCCAGAAGCCGGGCCGCTTCGAGCTCGCCCATCACGGCACGATCTTCATCGACGAGGTCGGCAAGATCTCGCGCGCCGTCCAGGCGAAGCTCCTGCGCGTCGTCGAGGACAAGGAGTTCGAGCGCGTCGGCGGCACGCGCACGCTCAAGGTCGACGTGCGGATCGTCGCCGCCACCAACCTCGACCTCGAGCAGGCGATCCACAGGAACGAGTTCCGCGAGGACCTCTACTACCGCCTGAACATCATCCCCATCGTGCTGCCGCCGCTGCGCGAGCGGCGCGAGGACATCCCGTACCTCGTGCAGCACTTCCTGACCAAGATCAGCCGCGACATGGGCCTGCAGCGGAAAGAGCTCGACCCGGCGGTCCTCGACCTCTTCTACGCCTACCGCTGGCCCGGCAACGTGCGCGAGCTCGAAGCGGCGATTCACCGTGCCCTGGTGCTCTCGGGAAGCGAGCGGCTGGAGGTTGGCGACTTCCACTGGATCGCCGCGCAGACCGGCGCGGCGGCCGCCGAGGCGGCGGGCACTGCGGCGCCGGCCATCCAGCTAGCCCAGGGCGGCTACGCTTCGGCCGTCGACCGCTACGACCGCCAGCTCGTCACCGCCGCCCTCGCCCAGAGCGGCGGCAAGATCCGCGAGACCGCGCGCCTCCTCGGCATCGCGCGCAATACGCTCAAGGCGAAGATGAAGAAGTTCGGGTTGGAGGCGGAGGGGTAGGCATCGACTCCGTCCGGGTATCGTAAAGCGCCGGCGGTGGCGCAGGACATCTGCCATCTCATGGCTGCCCGGCCCGGCTGGACGACCGACGTGGCGGCGCCTCCAGGATCTCGAGCAGGGCACGCGCGCAGTAGACCCGGTTGCGCCTGGCCTCGCCGGCGAGCGTGACGATGCCCGCCGACTGGAGCCCGTTGATCGCGCGCTGGGCCGTCGTGAAGGCCACGCCGAGGCGCGCGGCAAGCTTGTTGACGGTCCAGAAGGGGTTCTCGGTGAAGAGCTCGATCGCCCTCTCGGGTGGCTTGGAGGACCCTTCGGCGAGCCGCTGCCGC
>JBIOUG010000043.1:0-61285 GCA_044866775.1 Thermoanaerobaculia bacterium
TCGAGCGCGGCCGGTGGTTCGCCGAGGGCGAGGCTTGACGTGAACCATCAAGCTGTAAATACTGCTCACCGAGTGTGCCCGTGGCGGCGCCGCTCTGTCGAGGCTCAGTTTTTACCGTTTCCTGGGCCGGACCAGCCCCCGAAGCAGAACGGTGTCAGGGAGCTGGAGGCGGTGCGGCGCCCCCCAATCACTCTCAAGCTCGCCTCCAGAAACCCGCTAAGCACGCCTTCGCATTCTGCGGGGGCGTCAGGGGTGTACCGATCTGGGCCGTAGCTTCACTCCGGAGACGCAATTCGCGTCGGCCACCGGATGGGCAGCGCCGTGCTTGAGCCAGCAGTTGCCGCCCGGCCCTTGCACGCCGGGTCTCACCCATGTCCAGGCCCAGCACTGCTCTTCCTGGGCACAGGCGCTCTCGCATGTCCGATAGTCCGCCGCGGAGAGGCTGCGGAGGTCGGAGCCGGGCCGGTTCGTGTTGTTCTCCGGCCGAAGCTGGGACGCGAAGATGTTTGCGGCCGAGCCGGAGTTGCAACAGTTGTCTTTCACCAGGGTCGGCACATTGCGCTTCAGCCAGCAATGGCCGCTCGACCCCTGGATCTCCGGCTTGACCCAAGTGTAGGCCCGGCATTGCGAATCGGCCGCACACGTCTGGCGGCAGACGAAAGCGGAGTTGGCATTGAAGTTGTCGTAGTCCGACCCCGGCAGGTTGAAGCCATCTACCGCGTACGCCTGCCGGAAGCACAGCAGCAGCAGGAGCGCGCAGAGAGCGCCGCGAGCGCGAGCAGGCGTGCCATGGTCGGCCGTGACGGCGGCGCGGGCGGTCGGTCGGGTGGTCCGTCGGGAGCGTTTGGTTGCCATCGTGACTCCTCTTCGGGCGTCGCGGGCGAGCGCGACGATGTCTTGGTTAGAGATGGTTGGATCGCTGGCGATTTGGCGAGCTAGGGGAGCACCGCGTCCGCGTCTGACCCCTCATGCCTATCAGGCGCGGGGTGGGAGCGGGTTGTTACCAGTCGCGCCGCGCGCAGCATCAGGTCGCCTCGGGCACGAGAAACGCCTTCGCGATCTCGGCGGTCGTCAGGCCGCCGACCGCGCGCAAGGTCAGCGCGATCGCCGACGCCGGCGAGAGCGCCGGGTGGCAGCACATGTGGGAGAGGGGCCAGGGGTGAGGGAGATCGGATCGACGCAGTCAAGCTGGATCCAGCTCCGATCCCCCCCGACCTTCAACGACCGCCAGCCATCATCCGGTCCAGAATCCTCACGTGCTGCTCCTGCCGCGCCAGCAGCTCGCGCACCAGCTCGAGGCAGTCGGCCAGCAGCGCCTCGTCGCGCAGCGCCTCCTCGTATTCCTTGAGCCCGTGCTGCTCGCCTTCCTTGAGGGCCTTGAGCGCCGCGGCGTCGCCCAGCAGGTTCGCGGTGCCCTGCACCAGCTTGGCCCAGCCGCCCCACGGACCGGAGCTCTCGGCGGGGCGCCCCTCATGACGCTCGATGTGATGCCACAGGCGGTCGGCGGCATCGCGGTGGTCGCGCAGGATGCCTTGCAGCTCCTGCGCCCCCGGCTCGTCGCCGACCTTCTCGAGGGCGAGGCGGTAGGTCTCGATCGCCGACATCTCGCCGCGCAGCAGGCTGTTGAGGGTCTCGACGGCGGTGGTGGTGACGGTGGTGGTGGTTGGCATGGCGTCCTCCTTTTCCTGGATGCACTTCGCGCGAGTGAGATCGGGCCGCATGCCCGAAGGGGCCAACGGGGGAGGGTGCAAGCGATGTGCCGGCAGGCGGGCCCGCGCTCCGGTCCTCGCGGTAGGATCCCCCCCGCCATGGAGCCGGCGCGACGCTACGACGTGGTGGTCTTGGGGGGCGCCTTCAGCGGCGCCTCGGCGGCCCTCCTCCTGCGCCGCGAGCGCCCTGATCTCTCGGTGCTGGTGGTCGAGAAGCAGACGGCTTTCGACTCCAAGGTCGGCGAGGCCACGACCGAGATGTCGGGCATGTTCCTCACCCGCCGGCTGGCGCAGTGGGAGCACCTCGAGCGCGAGCAACTGCCGAAGGAGGGGCTGCGCTACTGGTTCGCGAACGAGCGCGTGCGCGGCCACGCCGAGGCGAGCGAGACCGGCGGCTACCTGCGCAGCGCCGTGCCCTCGTTCCAGCTCCGCCGCGACGCCCTCGACGAGCACCTGCTGGTCGCCGCCGTGGCCGAGGGCGCCGAGCTGCTGCGGCCGGCGCGGGCGCGCGAGGTCGAGCTCGGGGATTTCGACCACCGGGTGACGCTCGAGGTGGGCGAGCGGGTCGAGACGGTCGCCTGCCGCTGGCTCCTCGACGCCACCGGCCGCGCCACCTTCCTCGGCAAGCGCCTCGGGCTCGTCGAGCGCAACGAGGAGCACCCGACGGCCGCCGTCTGGTGCCGCTGGGAAGGGGTGCGGCACATCGACGACCTGGCGGCGCGCGGCCCGGCGGGCCTCGCCGGCCGCAACGTCAGCTCGCGCCGCCTCGCCACCAACCATTACATGGGGCTCGGCTACTGGGTGTGGGTCATCCCGCTCGGCAGCGGCGAGACGAGCATCGGGGTGGTCTACGACCGGCGCCTGATGAGCCTGCCCGACGGCGCCGAGCGGGCGGCGGCCTTCGACGCCTTCCTGCGCGGCATCCCGTCGCTCGCCGAGCTGCTCGCGGGCGCCCGCATGCGCGCCGACGACCTACGCGGCTACAGCCACCTCCCCTACATCGCCCGCCAGTACATGGGCCCGGGCTGGGCGCTCTTGGGCGACGCCGCCGCCTTCATGGACCCGTACTACTCGCCGGGCCTCGACCATGCCGCCTTCACCGTCGAGTCGACGGTGGCGATCGTCTCAGCCCAGACCGTCGGCGAGGACGTGACGGCGCGCATCGGCGAGCACAACGCCGCCTTCGCCCGCTCCTACCGCCGCTTCTTCCGCGCGGTCTACCGCGACAAGTACTACTACATGGGCGAGCACGACCTGCTCTCGGCCTCGGTCATGCTCGACACCGCGCAGTACTACATCTTCGTCGTCATCCCCGCCTACCGCGTCTACCGCCGCTTCCACTGGGAGCCCGTCCTCGGCCCCAAGCCGGCCTTCATCAGCTACCACCTGATGCAGCTCTACAACCGCCGCTTCAAGTCGATCGCCCTCGCCCGCCGCGCCGCCGGCGAAGCCGGCCGCAGGAACGCCGGCAGGCGGCAGTCGATGTACTTCAACCTGAGCTTCTGGCCGCTGCGGATGGCGGCGCGGGGGGTGAAGCTCTGGCTCTGGGCGGAAGTGGATTACGTCCGGCTGGCGGTGAAGCTGGGGACGAAGAAGATGCTGGGTAAGAAGAAGACCGCGACAACGGCCGGCGCTGTCTCGGATCCAGCCGCGCTCGAACGCCCCGCCACCCGAAGCTAGCCGGACGCTGCCGTCCGGCGCAAGTCGCCGGAGCTGCCGGAGACGTGGCGCATGGCGCACCCGCTCTGCGGTGCCGCGCGCCTCATGCCTTCGCCAGCCGCCCGTCGAGGTCCAGCTCCGCCGCCACGCCCTGCATGGCCTGCAGCACGTTCCCCACGTGCTCCCAGATCCCGAGCTGGCCGGCGAAGCAGGCGCGGCTGAAGTCGGCGGTGGCCTCCTCGACGTGGGGGCGGTCGACGCCGGCGGCGAAGGCCTTCTCCTTCCAGCGCTTCTGGATCGATTTGACCTCGACCTCCCGCACGTCCTTGCTCGGGCGCACCAGGGCGGCGGCGATGATGAGGCCGGTGACCTCGTCGCAGGCGAGGAGGGCGTAGTCGATCGGGCGCCCGCGCTCGACGCCCGTGCCCTCGGTGTTGTGGGAGAGGATCGCCTGCACCACCGTCTCCGGGCAGCCGCGCTGGCGCAGGATCGGCGCTCCCTCGGCCGGGTGCCGGTCGAGGGCGGGGTGGATCTCCCAGTCCCAGTCGTGCAGCAGGCCGGCGAGGCCCCAGGTCTCCGGGTCCTCGCCCAGGCGGGCGGCGTAGGAGCGCATCGCCGCCTCCACCGCCAGCATGTGCCGGCGCAGGCCCTGCGCCTGGACGTTCTCCTGCACCAACTGCCACGCGGCCTCGCGGTCCATCGCTCCTCCCTTCGTCGGCGGCGGCAAGGATAGCGCGGCCCGGGCGGCCTGCCTCGGCGCACTCCGGAGCCCCGCGGAGCGCAGCGGCAGCCTCTACTTGCTCTCACCCTCCCCGTCAGCGACACGGGAGGACCGTGACGCGGCGTCGCCACGTGTATCCCGGAGCCAGCGCCGAAGCTCGGTTGTCTCTGCACGCAGCGTAACGACCAGCAACTTCAGGATGGCGGCGACAGAGAGGATAAAAGCCGCCCAGCGCACCACGATCTCATGCAGGGTCTCGACGCTCACCCGCGTCTCCTCGCTCGATCATCCGCAGTCACAGCAATCAGCGGTTGCAAAGTCTGAAACCGCAAGTTAACCACCGATCGACACTCCTCCACTCGCTGCGACCGGCACCCTTGCTCTAGGCTCGCCGCCGGTCGCGGCGCGTGTCTTCTCCGGACTCAACGAGGTCGAGAATGCCCTCGATCGAGCTCAGCAGCACACCGCGATCATCTTTGCGTAGGACGCGGTCGTGCGCCGCGATCAGGCGCGAGATAACCGACTGCAGCCGCTGGTCGACTTCCTCCAGTCCAGGCATCTTCATCCCGAGAAGGACGTCGACCGAGCAGTCGAGGGCCTTTGCGATGTCGTTCAAGCGCCCGAAGTTCGGCCTCTTCTCGCCGTTGATCCAGTAGGAGACCGTTGCCTTCGAGACGCCGAGACGAGCGGCGAGCTCGGCAGGTGACATCCGCAGCTCGGCGAGACGCCGGCGGATCACTCTCCCGATGTTTTCCATTGCACCTCCGTTTGGTAAGTCCCTCTCGAGAGACGCTGGATCAGGCGAGCGACGGCATCCGCGTAATCCTCCCACTCTGTGAAGCGCTCCCGCACCAACGACTCCAGATAAGCCCAAACGGCGACGTCGTGAGGCCGCAGCCAGAGCAGCTCACGCAGCCGGCAAAACGCGGTCGTGTCGTCGCCAACGCTGCGATAGAACTCGTATAGGCAGAAGTTGGTCTTCGAGTCGAGACGATGGCGGCGCCACGACTTCAGCAGCAAGGCGTTGCAGAGCAACCGGAGCTCGTCATCGTCACGGCTCCGCATTTGATACACCTTGGCCAACAGATTGATCGCCTTCTTCCGGTCGGCGTCAATGTCGAGGTGCTCGGCAGCGCACTGCCTGGCCACCGTTGCCGACAGCTTGGCCTTTGCGATCTGGCGCAAAATCTTCGGCGGCCAGCGCCCCGGCAGCTCCAGAGCAGTCATCAGCAGGCTCTTGGCTCGCTCTAGATGGCGCGGCGAGCGCGTGGCCTGGAAACGGCTGAAGGCGATCTTGGCGAGCTGGTAGTCCTCGAGCCAGTGACGCGGCGTCGGTACCTTCTTCAAAAAGGCCTCGGCCGCCGGCAGGCCCTCCACGCGCCCCAGGGCCTTTGCCAGGCCGAAGCGGATCTCGGGATCACCGGCATCGAGGATATAGGCGTCGCGATAGAGAGCCAGTGCGCGCGCGGCTGCAGCGTCATCCTTGCTCGAGAGCTCGCAGAAACCTGCCGCCTCGAGCAGCCGCGGGTCGTCAGGTAACGCCGCTGCTCGCGCCAGGCTTTGCCGTCCGAGCTCCGGATGACCCAGCTTCGCCGCGAGCAGAGCGCCCAAGCGCAGGTGCTCCTGAGGACTCACCCGACGACAGAGCTCAAACAGGAGGTGCAGGGGACCGTTCGGAACACGGCGCACCATGAACCGGAGCTCGCTTCCGGAATGAGTGCGGATGAAGCGATCGATCAGGAACGGCAAGGGCGACGCTGCCGCCATCTGCGCCGCGACGATCTGCAGGTGAGTTTCTGCGAGCTGGCGGAGCTGCCCCATCATCTCCACCGCGTGGAGGTCGATGTCCACGATCCAGCCGTCCATAAGCCGGTGCGGGGGCTCCGCCCGCGGCGGTCCGCCGGTCAACGTCTTCACCAGATCGGCTACGGGGTCGTGCTGGGAACGGTCGAGGAAGCGCAGCAGGTCGCCGACCTGTAATCCGACGGACGTCAGCTCCGAGTCGCTGCTCATGAGCAGGTTGTGCACATATGCCTGCACGTCACCCAACGAGAGATCGAATCGTTCGGCGACCCTGAGATTGTTCGCGTTCCTCTCGCGTACGACCGCGGCGAATTGCCGCGGCGAGACCATGAAGAACAGGCCCACGTTGTCCGAGATCCACTCCCGCAGGTCGTGCGCCGTATCTTCGGTCCGGCTGACCTCTTCGACCTGGTCGACGTCGCGTAGCCCCTCGGGCTCGACCGCGACAGAGTGACCGGAGACCTCGAGCGGCACCGGCGAGAGCATCCCCGGAAACAGCGCGTCGACGACGTGCGCCAGCTCGTGGAAGAGGCCCTTCTTGTAACGGTAGAGGTCGCGCACGTCACTCGGCACGCGCTTCCAGCGCGGATCGACCGGCACGATCGTCGGCTTGTGCGTCGTCTTGCTGCGGATGACCAGAAAGTCGGGAAGCAGAGGCGGAAACGAGCGGCCCTCGGCGCGCAGCCGCTTCTCCAACGAGCGCGCCCATGCCGTGTCGACGGGCACCTCGTACTGCTCGCGGAAATGATGGAGGAGTGGCTTGACGCGGACCGTTCGGCCGCGAATGGCGCCGCTGTCATCGAGGATGCGCTGGAGAGCGGCGAGCGGATAGGGCTCGATCCCGACCACGTTCGAATCTCCCACGGCGGCTGGCCGCCGATCCCCCGACCGAGGAACCCAGGTGATCACCCTGTCGGTTACCGAAACGATAACCGACAGTGAGACCCGAGTCAAGAGGGCGGCTCGGTCTTCTTCGTCCCGCGGTGAGAGGGAGCTAAACTAGGCGAAAACCGAAGGTTGGTTCGTCTAAGTAGGCAGGGGAGGGTGTCCCATGGCGAAAGCGTCGTCGAAAGGGCGGAAGGGGAACGGTCGCGGCGAGGCGAAAGGGCGCGCGCCGCGCGCCGCGGCAGCCCGGGCGCCGCGCCGCGCGACGGCGACCGCGGCCGCCGCGGCGGCAGGCGGAGCGCCGGCCGCCGCCGCGCTGCCGGCCGCGAAGACCGTCGTCTACATCCACGGCATCGGCAACAAGCCGCCGGCGGCGGTCCTCAAGTGCCAGTGGGACATGGCCCTCTTCGGCCTGCAGCTCGGCGACCGCAGCCGGATGGCCTACTGGGTCAACCGCGAGCATTACCCCGACCCGTCGCAGGACACCTGCGCCGCCGGCGACGTCGTCGACGCCGCCGAGGACGAGTCGACCGTGGCCATCCGCGCCCTCGGCAAGGGCGAGCCCGACCTCGTCGAGGCCGAGATCGAGATCCTGACCCGCGACCCGCGCGAGCGGCAGGTGCTGCGCTCGATCGCCGGCCGCATCACGGCCGAGGACGAGGGCGAGGCCGAGGCCGCCGCGGTGGCGATCCGCGCCGTCAGCGCCAAGGTGCTGCCGCTGCCGGCATTCCTGCGGCGGCGCATCACCCGCCGGCTGACCCGCGCCCTGTTGCGCGACGTCAACGACTTCCTGTTCCGCGAGGAGCGGCGGAAGGTGATGGAGAAGAGCCTCCTCGATCGGCTGGGGACCGGCGGCGGGCCGTTCATCGTCGTCGCCCACAGCCAGGGGACGATGATCGCCTGGAACGTGCTGCGCCGGCTCGCCAAGGCCGACTGCGACGTGCGGCTCTTCGTCACCATCGGCTCACCGCTCGGCATGGACGAGGTGCAGGACGTGCTGCAGGACTTCGCCGGCACCAAGCGCCTGCCGGTGCCGCCGTGCGTGGCGCGCTGGGTCAACGTCGCCGACCGTCTCGACCCGGTGGCGATCGACCCCGACCTGCGCGGCGAGTTCACGCGCCAGGGGTTCGCCATCGAGAACCACGCCGGCTTCTTCTTGAACCCCGACTCGCCGCGCCATCCCCACTCGGGCACCGGCTACCTGAAAACCGCGCCCGTGCAGGACGCCGTCCGCCAGATGGTGGGGAACTCCTTCGCTCAGGAGGTGGGCAAATTCGTCATCGCCCGCGACCTGGTCAACGACCTCGAGAACAGCCGCTCGGAGCGCCGCCACCAGGTGCTGATCCAGCTCGCCGACCCGGGCACCGCGCAGCCGGTCGAGGCGACGCGGGAGCGCCTGCTGGGGGCGATCGGCAAGCTGGTGGGCAAGGACGCGGAGATGGCGCAGATCGAGGTGCTCAAGCGCTTCGTCGCCGCCAACCTGACCCGCCAGGAGGTCGAGAGCCTGCGCGGGCAGTTCCAGGACCTGCAGATCGACAAGGTCTGGCGCGACGCCGCCAAGAAGGCGCTGCTCGAGGTCTCGTCCCACACCGTGCAGGCGCGCACCGCGAACCTGGGCTACGGCGCGCGCGGGCGCGACATCCGCTGGGCGGTGCTCGACACCGGCATCCGCGCCGACCACCCCCACTTCGCGAAGCACCAGAACGTCGTCGAGCAGTGGGACTGCACCAAGCCGGGCAAGCCGAAGTCGGCCAAGGGCAAGGTAGACGGCAACGGGCACGGCACGCACGTGGCGGGAGTCATCGCCGGCGAGCTGCGCGAGGTGGTCGACGACAAGGGCGGCCGCCACGACTTCTTCGGCATGGCCCCCGAGGCGCGCCTCTACGGCTACAAGGTGCTCGACGACCAGGGCAACGGCCAGGACTCGTGGATCATCAAGGCGCTCGACCACGTCGCCGACTTGAACGAGGCCAGCGGCCAGCTCCTGATCCACGGCATCAACCTGAGCCTCGGCGGCGCCTTCGACCCGACGGTCTTCGGCTGCGGCCACTCGCCGCTCTGCCAGGAGCTGCGGCGGCTCTGGCGACAGGGGGTGGCGGTGTGCCTCGCCGCCGGCAACGAGGGGTTCGTGGTCATCGAGTCGGCCGGCGGTCAGATCGAGGCCAACATGGACCTCTCGATCGGCGACCCGGCGAACTTGGAGGAGGCGATCGCCGTCGGCTCGGTGCACAAGACGAACCCGCACACCTACGGCATCTCCTACTTCTCCTCGCGCGGGCCGACGGCGGACGGCCGCCGCAAGCCCGACGTCGTGGCGCCGGGCGAGAAGATCGTCTCGGCGTGCCACGACGTCACCGCCGGCGGCCCGCTCAAGCTCGAGACGCTCTACGTCGAGATGAGCGGCACCAGCATGGCGACCCCGCACGTCTCGGGGATCCTCGCCGCCTTCCTCTCCGAGCGGCGGGAGTTCGTCGGCTACCCGGACCGGGTCAAGAAGATCCTGCTCGACAACTGCATCGACCTCGGGCGCGACCCTTACATGCAGGGCGCGGGGCTGGTGAACCTGACCAAGATGCTGATCAACACCTGAGGCGTGAAGGCTTTCGCGCCGGGCTCGTTCTAGCGGTCGGCGCGCTTCAGCTCCCGGTCATCCCCAGCACGTCGAGCAGGAACGCGTAGTCGAACGCGATCTCGCGCAGGTAGTCGTAGCGGCCCGAGGAGCCGCCGTGGCCGGCGCCCATGTTGGTCTTCAGGATCAGCCGCTGGTCGCCTTTCTTCGTCGCCCGCATCTTCGCCACCCACTTCGCCGGCTCCCAGTAGGCCACCCGCGGGTCGTTGATCGAGGTCGTCACCAGCAGGTGCGGGTACTCGACCGCCGCCACGTTGTCGTACGGCGAGTAGCTCAACATGTACTCGAAGTACTGCGGGTCCTTGGGGTTCCCCCACTCGTCGAACTCCTGCGCGGTGAGCGGGATCGAGGTGTCGAGCATGGTGTTGATCACGTCGACGAACGGCACCTTGGCGATCACCGCCGCGAAGAGGTCCGGCCGCAGGTTGACCACCGCCCCCATCAGCAGCCCGCCGGCGCTCCCGCCCTGCGCCGTCAGCCGCTCGCGCGACGTGAACCGCTGCGCCACCAGCAGCTCGCCGGCGGCGATGAAGTCCGTGAAGGTGTTCTTCTTGCGCAGGAGCTTGCCGTCCTCGTACCACGCCTCGCCGAGGTCGCCGCCGCCGCGGATGTGGGCGATCGCGTAGCAGAAGCCGCGGTCGAGGAGCGCCAGGCGCAGCGCGGAGAACGTGGCCTCGCGCGGCGAGCCGTACGAGCCGTAGCCCCCGAGCAGGCACGGGCGCGAGCCGTCCTTGACGAACCCTTTCTTGTAGACGATCGAGATCGGCACCCGCACGCCGTCGGGCGCCGTCGCGAAGGTCCGCTCGCTCTGGTAATCCGCCGGGACGTATCCCCCGAGCACCTCCTCGCGCTTCTTCAGCTCGCGCTGCCGGGTCGCCATGTCGTAGTCGTAGACCGACTCCGGTGTCACCAGCGAGGTGTACGAGAAGCGGAGCTGGGTGGTGTCGAACTCCGGGTTCGAGCTCACGCTCACGAACACCGCGTAGGCCGGCTCGGGGAAGCTCACCTCGTGCTCGTCGCCGCTCGCGAGGTCGCGCACCCGGATCCGCCGCAGCCCTGCGTAGCGCTCCGTCGCCACCAGGTGGTGGCGGAAGAGCGACAGCGACTCGATCTTCACTCCCGGCCGCGACGGCACCACCTCCTGCCAATGGTCCTTCCCGGGGGTCGCGACCGGCGCGCTCACCACCCGGAACTCCTTGGCGCCCAGGTTGGTGCGGATGTAGAAGCGGTCGCCGTGGTGGTCGAGGTAGTACTCGACGCCCGCCGCCCGCGGCTGCACCAGCCGGAACTCGCCGTCCGGGCGGTCGGCCGCGAGCACCCGCACCTCGCTCGTCGTCGTGGCACCGCTGGTCAAGACCATGTAGCCGTCGCTGCGCGTGCGGTCGATGTCGATGCGGAAGGCCTCGTCCGGCTCCTCGTAGATGACGGGGTCGGTGGCCGGGTCGGTCCCCAGCAGGTGGCGCTTCAACCGGTACGGCCGCTTGGCGGCGTCCGGGGCGACGTAGAAGAGGGTCTTGTTGTCGGTCGCCCAGGCGAGGCCGAAGGACAGGCCCTCGATCGTGTCGGGCAGCATCCGGCCGCTCGCCAGGTCCTTGACCTGCAGCGTGAAGGCTTCGTAGCCGGAGGTGTCGGCGAGGAAGGCGACCTTGCCGTGGTCCGGGCTCACCTGGTAGCCGCCGAGCTGGAAGTAGCCGTGCCCCTCGGCGAGGGCGTTGACGTCGAGGAGGACCTCCTCCGGCCCGCCGGCGCTCCCCTTGCGGCGGCAGAAGATCGGGTACTGCTTGCCCTCCTCGGTGCGCGAGTAGTACCAGTAGTCGTCGCGCCGCGCCGGCACCGAGAGGTCGGTCTGTTTGATGCGCGACAGCAGCTCCTGGTAGAGCTTCTCCTGCAGCGCCTGCGTCGGCTTCATCACCGCGTCGGTGTAGCGGTTCTCGGCCTCGAGGTAGGCGATGACCTCGGGCTTCTCCTTGCCGCGCAGCCAGGCGTAGGGGTCGACGAGGGTGCGGCCGTGGAGCGTCGTCTCGACGGGGCGGCGCTCGGCGACCGGCGGCGCGAGCGTCGCCGCCGTGAGCGGCGGGACCGACGCGGCGCTCGCGGCCTCGGCGCGGGCGGCCGCCGGGGCGGCCTGCGCCCACAGCAGCCCCGGCAGGAGGAGCGGGAGCGCGAGCAGCGGCCAGGCGGAGCGAAGGGGGCGGTTCATCACAGGGAGCCTCCGGAAGGGCGGTCGTCAGGAGCACGCGAGTATAGCGCTCCCACGGTCCGCCCAGCCGTCGGTGAGGGCCGCCGCAGCCTAGGCCCCCAGCACCACGCGCACCTGGTGCGTCTCGCCGTCGTCTGCGAGCGGGACCTGCGCGCCGGGGAGCGGCCGGCCGTCGAGCTCGAGCGCCGAGACGCCCTGCATGACCCGCTCGGGGTTCTCCACCCGGACGACGTAGACCGCGGAGCGGTAGCGGAGCGTGATCTCGAACCCTTCCCAGGACCGCGGGATGCAGGGGGCGAGGTGGAGCGTCGCGCCGCGCACCCGGCAGCCGGCGATCCATTCGATCGCGGCGCGGTGCATCCAGCTCGCCGAGCCGGTGTACCAGGTCCAGCCGCCGCGGCCGGCGTGCGGCGGCTGCGAGTAGACGTCGGCCGCCGCCACGTAGGGCTCGACCCGGTAGCGGGCGACGCCGACGCGGGTCGCCGCGTGGTGGATCGGGTTGAGGAGGGCGAAGAGCTCGCCGGCGCGGTCGCCGTCGCCCAGCTCGGCCCAAGCGACGACCGCCCAGAGCGCCGCGTGGGTGTACTGCCCCCCGTTCTCGCGTATCCCGGGCGGGTAGGCCTTGACGTAGCCCGGCTCGCGCTCGCTGCGGTCGAAGGGCGGCGTGAAGAGCAGGGCGAGGCCGTCGTCGCGCCGCACCAGCTGCTCGTCGACTGCCGCCATGGCGCGCGCCGCGCGGCCGCGCTCGGCGGCCCCCGAGATCACCGCCCAGGACTGGGCGAGCGAGTCGATGCGGCACTCCTCGCTCGCCGCCGAGCCGAGCGGCGTGCCGTCGTCGTAGAAGGCGCGGCGGTACCACTCCCCGTCCCACCCCGCCGTCTCGAGGGCGCCGCGCAGCGCCTCGGCGCGGCGACGCCAGGCGCCAGCCCGCGCCGCGTCGCCGCGCGCCTCGACGAGCGGGGCGAAGGCGCCGAGGACGGCGTAGAGGAACCAGCCCAGCCAGACGCTCTCACCCTTCCCCGCGCGGCCGACCCGGTCGAAGCCGTCGTTCCAGTCCCCGGAGCCGATGAGCGGCAGCCCGTGCCGGCCCGCGGTCGAGGCGCGCTCGACGGCGCGCACGCAGTGCTCGTAGAGCGGCGCCTCCTCGGCGGCGACCGCCGGCGTGCGGTAGTCGTCGGCCTGGCCCGGGGCGAGCGGCGGCTGCTCGAGGAACGGCACGGGCTCGTCGAGCACGGCCTCGTCGCCGGTCACCGCCAGGTAGTGCGCCGTGGCGTAGGGCAGCCAGAGCAGGTCGTCCGCGCAGCGGGTGCGCACGCCGCGGCCGCTCGGGACGTGCCACCAGTGCTGCACGTCGCCCTCGACGAACTGCCGCGCCGCCGCGCGCAGCAGGTGCTCGCGGGTCGCCGCGGGGAACGGCACGCTCAAGGCCATCGCGTCCTGGAGCTGGTCGCGGAAGCCGTAGGCGCCGCTCGACTGGTAGAGGCCGGAGCGCCCCCAAGAGCGGCAGGAGAGCGCCTGGTAGAGCAGCCAGCGATTGACCAGGAGGTCGAACGCCGGGTCGGGGGTGCGGACCTCGAAGGTGCCCAGGATCCCGTCCCACCACGCCGTGACCTCGCGCTGGAGCGCGGCGACGTCGGCCGTGCGGTAGCGGGCGACCAGGTCGAGCGCGCCGTCGCGGTCGGCGCCCTCGCCGAGCAGGAAGACGACCTCGGCGCGGCCGCCCGGCGGCAGCTCGACCAGGGTCTGGAGCGCGGCGCAGGGGTCCAGCCCGGCGCCGACCCGGCCCGAGAGCGGCGCCTCGCGCAGCAGCGCCGCCGGCGCCGCCAGCGTGCCGTGCCGGCCGAGGAACTCGGCGCGGTCGGCGGTCCAGGAGACCGCGCCGCCCGACACCCAGGCGAAGGCGACCCGCTCCGCCAGCTCCTCGTTCCAGGGGTTGCGGGCGAGCAGCGCGCCGGTCGCCTCGTCGCGCTCGGTGACGACGTGCGGGGCGGTGGTGGCGCGGGAGACGCCGAGCACCCACTCGACGTAGGCGGTGACGCTCAGCCGCCGGCGGCGCTGCGTCAGGTTGGTCAACGCCAGCCGCGCCACCCGCACCGGGTCCGCGCGCGGCACGAGCTGCAGGAGCGCGAGCGCCACGCCCTGCTCGCTGTGCTCGAAGGCGCTCCAGCCCTGCCCGTGCCGGCAGAGGTAGGGCGCCGCCTCGGTGCGCATCGGCAGGGCGGTCGGCCCCCACACCACGCCGGACTCCTCGTCGCGCACGTAGAGCGCCTCGCCCGGCGGATCGCCGACCGGGTCGTTCGACCACGGCGTCAGCCGGTTCTCGCGGCTGTTGACCGACCAGGTGCAGCCGGAGCCCGACTCGGAGACCTGGAAGCCGAAGTCGGGATTGGCGACGACGTTGATCCACGGCAGCGGCGTGCGCTGGCCCTCGCCGAGGACGATCACGTACTCCCGCCCGCCCCCGGCGAAGCCGCCCAGGCCGTTCCAGAAGGTAAGGTCGGGGCGCGACGCCGGCGCGGCCTGCGCCGTCTCGCCGCCGGCGCGGACCGGCGGGCGGGGCGGCGGGGCGACGACGGCCGAGCTCCGCCGCCGGAGCTGCTCGGCGAGCGAGCCGTGGTGCGAGAGGAGCACGGCGCGGGCGGCGGCCCGCAGCAGGTCGCGGTGCTCGGCGGGGAGGAGATCGGCGCGCAGCACCCAGACGCCGCCGGCCGGGGCCGCCGCCGGCAGCGGCGCCTGCGCGGCGCGCACGATGGCCTCGAGCGCCGACTGCAGCTCCTGCACGTAGGAGGTCGGCTGCTCGTTCAGGATCACCAGATCGGCGGCGAGGCCGCGGCTGCGCCAGAAACGGTGGGCCTGGACGAGCTGGCGCGCGATCTCGATGTCGCTCTCGTCGTCGATGCGCAGCAGGACGATCGGCAGGTCGCCCGAGATGCCGTACCCCCAGAGGGCGCGCGCCCCCAGCCGGTTGCGCGCCAGCACCGCGGGCGGCTCGCGCAGGCCGGGGTTGGCGAACACCAGGTCGGAGGCGAGCCGCAGGTAGAGGTGAGCCTCGTCGGGACCGAGCCCGAAGTGGCGCTCCTCCACCTGGGTCTGGGCCCAGGCCAGCCGCGCGGCGCGCTGGAAGGCGGGAGTCTCGGCGTACTTCTCCGCCAGGCGGACCGCCTCCTCGCGCGAGCCGGCCACCAGCGTCGTGAAGACCAGCCGCGCCCGGCCTTCGGGCGGCACGATCACCGTCCGGCGCAGGCTGAACACGGCGTCGAGCACGGCGCCGGTGCGGCCCGCGAGCGGGCGGCTCTCGGCCAGGGCCAGCGGGTCGCGGACGTCGAAGCCGCGGCCGAGGAAGCGGGCGCGGTCGGTCTCGTGCTGCGGCGGCCCGTCCGTCTCCCCCTCGACCGCCAGCACGTGGGCCGCCCACGGCGGCGCCTCGTCGCGCGAGGCGGTGCGGCGCGTGGCGAGGAGGGCCGTGGGCCAGCGCAGCGCCTCGGTCAGCAGGAAGAGCTTGGAGAAGGCGGGGTGCGCCTCGTCGGCTGCCGGCGCGGCGAGCGCGATCTCGGCGTAGGAGGTGACCTCGACGCGGCGCGGCCGCGGGCCGCGGTTGGCGATGGTGAGCCGGCGCAGCTCGGCGTCGTCCTCCGGCGAGACGATGACCTCGAGCGTCGAGGTGAGCTGGCCGTCGGTGCGCCGGATCTCGACCTTGCCGGTGGTGAAGAGGGCCTGGTAGGCGTCGGGCTCGACCGCCGCCGGCTGATAGCCGGCGGACCAGCGCTCGCCGGAGTCGACGTCGCGCAGGTAGAGGAAGGTGCCCCAGTCGTCGCGCGTCGTGTCCTCCCGCCAGCGCGTCACTGCGCGCCCGTGGTGCCGGCTCCAGCCGGAGCCCGCGCTGGTGACCAGCACCGAGTAGGCGCCGTTCGAGAGCAGGTGGACGCGCGGGGTCGAGAGGTGCGGCGTGTCGAAGACGCGCAGGCCCCTGTCGACGCTCTCGCGCCGCCGCACCCCGGGCCGCTCCTCGGGCAGCGGCCGGGTGACCACGACGTCGCGCGGCGTGCGCTCCTGGAGCAGCAGCTCGGCCGCGCGCACCAGCGGATCGGAGTGGAAGCGCCGGCGCAGCACGCCGCCCTGGAGCACGTTGGCGAGGGCGAGCAGGGTGAGCGCCTGGTGGTGCGCCATGTAGGCCCGCACCAGCGCGTCGCGCTGGCCCTCGGGCACGCGGCGGCGCGTGAAGTCGAGCGCTTCGTAGAAGCCGTGCCGCCCGCGCGCCCCGAGCCTCCCCAGGCGCTCGAAGTTGGCCACCGCCGGCCGCGGCGCCAGCATGGCGGCGAGCGCCGTGGCGTAGGGGGCCACCACCAGCTCGTCGGGCGGGGCGCGCCGCAGGGCGAGGCGCGGCACGCCGAACGGGCCGTATTGATAGTTGAGCTGGAGGTCGCGCTCGTTGTAGGCGCTCTCCGAGATCCCCCACGGCTCGCCGCGCTCGGCGCCGTAGCGGATCTGCTCCTCGACCGCCAGCCGACAGCTCTGCCCGAGGAGGCTGCGCGGCGGCTCCGTCATCACCAGGCTCGGCATCAGGTACTCGAACATCGAGCCGGACCAGGAGAGGAGCGCCGAGCCGCGGCCGACCGGAGTCAGCGGGCGGCCGAGCCGGAACCAGTGGGTGTGGGGCGCCTGGCCGAGGGCGATGGCGACGAAGCTCGCCAGCCGCGCCTCGGAGGCGAGCAGGTCGTAGCCGATCGGGTCGAGCTGGTGGTCGCTCAGCCGGTAGCCGAGGCTCAGCACCTTGCGCACTGGATGGAGCAGGAAGCCGAACTCGGTCGCGCGGACCATCGCCTCGGCGCGCGCGGCGAGCGCCGCCCAGCGGGCGGCCGTCGCGGGGTCCTGCGGCGCGGCCGCGAGATCGCGCGCGTGGCTCTCGGCGGTGCAGCGGCAGGCCTCGGCCCAGACCAGCACCTCCGCCGCCGGGCCGGCCGGGTCCTCGGCCGCCAGGGCGCGCGCGATGTCGCAGAGACCGGCGGCCTGCCGCTCTACCGACGCCAATCGGTCGCCGGCCTCCGCCGGCCGCGACGGCGGGCCGGCGGCCAGCGCCGCGCCGAGGCCGGCAAGCGCCTGGCGCAGCTCGCCGCGCCCGACCGCGCCGCCGCGCCCGGTCCCCGGCGCGTGGTCCGCCTCCTCCTCGGCCAGCGCCAGCGCGTCGGCCATGCCGCGCCATGCCGCCTCGGGGTGCAGGGGCGCCGCCGCCAGCTCGCGGCAGGCGGCGGCGAAGGTCAGCAAGTGGCCTACCAGGTTGCCGCTGTCGACGCTCGAGACGTAGCGCGGCTCGAGCGGGGCGAGCGAGCGGGTGTCGTACCAGTTGAAGCAGTGGCCGCGGAAGCGCTCGAGGCCGGTGAGCGTCGCGACGCCGGCCTCGAGCCGCCCCAGCGTCTCGAGGCGCCCGGCCCAGCCCAGGTCGTGGGCCGCCACGGCGGCGAGCAGGCCGAGCCCGATGTTGGTCGGCGAGGTACGGTGGGCGATCACCGGCAGCGGGTCTTCCTGGAAGTTGTCGGGCGGCAGGAAGTGCTCCTCGGCGGTGGCGAAGCGCTCGAAGAAGCTCCAGTTGCGGCGCGCGATGCGCCGCAGCTCCGCGGCGTCGGCCGGAGCGAGCGGCTCGGCCGCGGGCGGGGTCGCCGGCAGGCTCAGCCGGCGCGCGATCTCCGGCGCGACCAGCCAGGCCGCGGCGAAGGGCAGCGCCGCGGCGAGCGCCGACGGCCGCAGCGCCCCGACCAGCGCCAGGGTCGCGACCGCCGCGAGCGGCGCCGCGGACAGGCGGCGGTAGAAGCCGGCGGCCGCGAGCGTCGCCCCCGCGCCCGCCTGCGCCGCGGTCACCCACTCGAGGAGGTGCCGCCGCGTGACGCAGAGCCGCCAGAGGGTGCGGACGATCGCCTCGGCGCGCAGCCAGGCGCGGGCTGGCAGCAGGACGGCGGCGAGGAGCGCCTGGGCGAGCACGATCTGCAGGTCGCCGAGGAGCGCCATCAGGTGCGTGCGCTTGGCGACTCCCCGCCGCGGCGGCAGCAGCCCGACCAGCGCCGGCAGGAGGACCGGCAGGCCGAGCAAGGCGACGACGATCGCGTCCCAGACCCACGGCGCCGGCAGCAGCAGCCAGCCGGCGACGAGCAGCAGCAGGCTCGACGGCGCCGCCAGCGACCGGCGCATGTTGTCGAGCATCTTCCAGCGCGCCAGCGCCGGCAGCGGGTTGGGCTCGCGGCCGTCCGGCGCCGGCACCCGCGGCAGCAGCCAGGGGAGGAGCTGCCAGTCGCCGCGCACCCAGCGCGACTGCCGCGAGCCGCTGACCAGGAGGTGCGACGGGAACTCCTCGAAGAGCACGATGTCGCTCGCCAGCCCGGCGCGCGCGAAGCTGCCCTCGAAGAGGTCGTGCGACAGCAGCGCGTTGTCCGGCACCCGGCCGGCGAGCGCGGCCTCGAAGGCGTCCACCTCGTAGATGCCCTTGCCGGTGAAGGAGCCCTCGCCGAAGAGGTCCTGGTAGACGTCGGAGACCGCCGCCACGTACGGGTCGACCCCGGTCGGCCCCGAGAAGCTCTTGCGGTAGAGGGAGTCATCGCCGTAGGCCGGCAGCATGGCCGCGACCCGCGGCTGGAGGATGGCGTAGCCCTCGGTGACCCGCCGCGTGCGCGGATCGAGCCGAGCGCGGTTGAGCGGATGGGCCATGGCGCCGACCAGGCGGCCCACGGCGCCGGGCGGCAGGCGGGTGTCGGCGTCGAGCGTGATGACGTAGCGCACGTCCTGCGGCACCGCCGGCGGGCCGCCGGAAACGGCGACGAAGCTGGTGTCGGCGGCGCCGCGCAGCAGGCGGTTCAGTTCCTGGAGCTTGCCGCGCTTGCGCTCCCAGCCCATCCAGCAGCCCTCGCCGGGGTTCCACTGCCGCCGGCGGTGCAGGAGGAGGAAGCGCTCGCCGCCGTCCTCGCCCGGTCCGTAGCGCTCGTTGAGGCGCGCGATGCCCTCGACCGCGGCGTGCAGCACGGCCTCGTCCTCGGCCGTGCGCTCGGCATCGGCGTGGGCGAAGTCGCTCAACAGGGCGAAGCTCACGTGGCCCTCGGGGTTGGCGAGGTAGTGCACCTCGAGCTTCTCCACCTGGTCCTCGGCCTCCGCGGCGTCGTGGAGCAGGACTGGCACCGCGACCATGGTGCGCAGCTCGGGCGGCACGCCCTCCGCGAGCGCCAGCTTGGGCAGCAGGCGTGCCGGCAGCAGCGCGGCGAGGGCGCGGTTGACCAGCGCCAGCGCCAGGTCCGACACCGGGATCAGGGCGAGCGCGGCCAGGGCGGCGAGCGCGAGCGGGCCGGCGCCGCCGGCGCGAGCGAAGCCGAGGAGCGGCGCGAGCAACAGGACAGTGAGCAGCGCCGCCGCGCCCAGGTAGCCGGTGAGGCCCGCGGCCCGCACCGCGCGGATCAGGCGCCGCCGCACGCCGGGCCGATAGCGGAGCTCGCCCTCGAAGGCGCGGCGGCCCGCGCCGACCAGGTCGTACCCGAGGTGGTTCCGCGGCGATCCGGCGGCGCCTGCCGGCGCCGCGGCGGCGCGCTCGACCGCCCGCTCCGCCACCGCCAGCTCCGGCCGCCGGGCGCCGCGCGCCAGCTCCTCGATGGCGTGGCGGTACAGGTCGCGGGTCTCGAAGTCCTGGCCCGCATAGACGCCGGCGGGGTCGCGGCGCAGCACGTCGTCGGCCAGCGAGGCCTGCTCGACGAAGGGCGGCCAGTCGAAGGCCGAGATCTGCCGCATGCTGTTGATGACGTTGGAGACGCTGACCTGCGTCGCCGTCTGGCGCTGGTGCTCGACGCGGATGACCTCCTCCTCGGTCAGGCCGTGCACCGCCAAGGTGGAGCGCAGCCAGCCGAGCAGCGGCGTGGCCTCCGGGTCCTGCTCGCGCAGGCGCTGGGCGAGCTGGACGACGAAGGCGATCTCCGGGCTGTCGGGGGTCAGCGGGCCGAGCAGCGCGGCGGGACGGGCGGGCCCCAGGCCGAGCGCGCCGTCGGCGATGGCGTCGGCGCGGGCGCGCGCCGCGAGCCGCAGTTGAATGCCGGTGGCGAGGCGGCGCAGGTTCTCGACCAGCACCAGGCGCAGGTGGATGGCGAGCGCCCACAGCTCGCCGATGCGCAGCGGCGCCGCCCGCTGATAGCCGCGCACGAAGCGCAGCAGCAGCTCCGGGTCGAAGCGGCTGTCGGTGTGCGCGACGAAGCTCCAGGCCAGGGCGTAGACGCGCGGCAACCCGGCCCAGGGCTCGGCGTCGAGCTTGGGCAGCTCGCGGTAGAAGCTCGGCGACAGATCCTGCTGGATCTGCCGCACCTGCTCCTCGACGAGATGGACGTTGTCGACCAGCCACTCGGCGGCGAGGGTGATGGCGCGCCGCTCGTGCAGGGCCTGCTCGAGATCGCCGCGCGCCGCGCGCAGGGCGTCGCGGTTGCGGCGCAGCCGCGCGAGCAGTGACCGGCCGCGGCGCACGCCGGCGCCGGCCTGGGCGTGGGCGGCGCCCAGCGCCTCGCCGCGCTGCTCGAGCTGCTCGGGCTCGACGATCTCGTCGCGGATCGGCTGGTCGGGCACGATCGGGCGGTGGCGCGCTCTCACGTCGACGGTGGGAGCCCGACCGCTAAGCCGAAGTCTTCTGCTGGCGGGCGCCGCTGCGCTTCCCCGCCGTCCCCCCCGCGGCTGCTCCCGCGCCCGGGTCCGGCTCCAGCAGCGGCGGCTCGGCCGCCCCGTCCGCCTCCACCTCGCGATGCGCGAGCGTCCGCAGCGCCTCGTCGAAGCGGGCGTGCGACACGTAGTGGAGCCGCTGGTCCTTCTGGTAGGCCTCGGCCTGGGAGATCAGGCGATTGAGGAGGCGGGAGTAGCGGTAGTCGGCGCCCAGCCGCCTGATCTCGGGGTAGAAGAAACCGATGGCGGCGAGGAGCAGCGCGAACGGGTCCTCGAGCAGGGGGCTCAACGGCAGCGCGATGATGAGCGCGCCGAGCGCCAGCCCGCCGAGCCCCATCGCCCCGCGCGCCAGCGGATCGCCGCCACGCCAGATGCCGTAGTTGGTGCGCTCGCGCCGGGTCTGCTCGACCGCTTCCGGCGCGTACTGCGGCACCGCCGTCTCGAGCACCTCGCGCTCGAGGTCCCGCCAGTAGCCGGGGTCGCCGCCGCTCTCGAGGTAGGTCTCGCGGATCTCCTGGAGCTTCTCGCGGGCGATCTCGCCGAGCCGCTTCTCGGCGCGGTCGGGAAGGAGCGCCCGCCGCTGGTGCTCGCACTCCTGGAGCACCGCGTAGAGCACCGGGCCGAAGTCGTAGGCGGGGCCGGCGAGGTTGAGCATCAGCGTCCTGGGCGCGAAAGCTCTCGCGCCGTGTCCAGTCAATGCTAGCAGCTAGCGCTGCTTGGGTTGGCCGTCGGCCGCGTTCTGCTGCTCCCAGCGGACGATGCCGAGCTGCTGCAGCAGCTTGTTGCCGTCGATGATGACGTTGCCGTTCGGGAGCTTCGGCATCTGCCGGATCTCCTTGCGCTGCAAAGCCTCGATCAGCTGCAAGGTGACGTAGGCGTCGCCGGCGCTGCTGTTGAGCGCCGCCCGCTCCTTGCGGATCCCCTCGGCCACGGCCTGCTTCTCGGCCAGGATCGCCTGCGCCTCCTGCTCCCGCCGCACCAGGTAGGCGTCGGCGGCGCGCTTGGCCTGCTCGAACTCGCCCTGGGCGCGGGTCAGCTTCTCGGTCAGCTCGGCGATCTTGGCCTGGAGGTTGGCCTGGTTGGCCTCCTTGGTGGCGAGGATCTCGGCCTCGAGCTTCTCGGCCTGCTTCTCCGCCTCCTTGCGGGCGTTGATGAGCTGCTGGTAGTCGGGCTTGAAGGAGAAGTCGCCGAGGAGCACCTGCTCGACCAGCACGCCGTAGGGGCGTAGATGGGTCGCCAGGAGCTGGGTGGCGTCGTTGGCAGCGGCGAAGCGCAGGCTGGGGTTGTAGAACTCCTCCGAGTCGAGGCGGTTCAGGACGTCGCGCACGTAGGTGCGCGCCTGCGGCCGCACCAGCACGTCCTCGAGCTCGTCGCTGCTCTCCGCCACGCGCTTCCAGAGGTCGTCCACCTTCGCCGGGTCGATGCGCCAGCGCACCGTGACGTCGGTCTCGATGTCGTTGCCGTCGCGGGTCTTGAAGCGGAGGTCACCGCCCTCGCTCTCGCCGCCGCCCGCATCGGCGACCGAGGTCATCACCAGGTTGCGCAGCGAGATGTCGTAGGTCTTCCAGTGGTTCAAGACCGGGGTGAAGAAGTAGGTGGCGCCCGGCGGATAGACCTCGAGCGACTTGGTGAGCTTGTTGAACTTGACGCCCACCTCGGTGGCCTCGGTGTGGTGGGGCGTGCAGGCGCCGAGGAAGGCGGCGGCCAGGAGCAGGCCGGCGGCCGGCAGCAGGCCGGCGGGGCGCGGGAGGAGCGTTCGGGTCGTCGTACGCATGGCTCGCCTCATCGCTCGTTGCCGCCGCCGAGGCGCCCGAGGTCGGTCGGGTCCTCGCTGATGTAAATCGGTCCCTTGATGCTGTTGAGCAGCGCCAGCCCGCGGCGCAGGCGGAGGAGCTTGGCCGAGCCGGCCCCCTCGAGGGCGCGGTTGATCGCCTCGGTGCCGTTGGCCTCGGCGGTGCGCACCAGGAGGTCGGCCTCGGCGCGCCGCTGCCGCTCGTAGAGCTCCTTCCGCGCGATGATCTCGGTGATCTGGGCCTCGAACTCCGCGCTCCTGACCTTGATCAGGTTCTCGCCCTCGGCCTTCACCTGTTTGAGGCGCGTCTCGACCTCGGCCTGCTTGGTGAACTCGCGGTTCGCGAGCACGGCCTGGTCCTGGATCTTCTTCTGCTCGGTCAGGGTCTGGAAGGTCTCGGGGTAGTCGTACTGGCGCAGCAGCACGTCGGCCAGCTCGAGGCCGGCGGCGGCGAAGCGCGCCGCGAGCGCCTGCTTGAGCGCCGCCACCTGGCGCAGCCGCGCCGCGCCGTAGAACTGCTCGGCCAGCAGCTCGCCCAGGTGCTGCTTGACCAGCGGGTCGGTGAAGCGGATGACCACTGCCTCCTCGTAGGCGTTGCCGAAGCCGAAGCGGGAGACCACCTCGTAGGGGTCGGTGATCCGGTAGAGGACGGTGACGTCGACGTCGACCGGGTAACCGTCCACCGTCGGCACCTTGACCGCCGCCACCTGGCGGTGCCCGGCCGACCCTTTCTCGGCCGGGCTGTTGGTGAACTCCACGACCTGCACGTCGCGCGGGAAGGTGCGGATGCGCTCGTAGCCGGAGACGGCACGGCGCCAGCCGGGCAACACCGGCTCCTTGTGCAGGCCGCGGCCGGGACCGAACGCCACCTGGCGGATGCCGATCTCGTCCGGCGGCACGTAGGTGAAGACGCAGGCCCGCAGCAGCAGCAGCGGCAGCACGGCGGCGACCATGAGCAGCAGCATGCGCAGCACGCCGCCGCGCAGCTTCGAGACGCCAGGGATCTGCGGCCGGAAGCGAGGGGTGGACGACTTGGCGGACTCGAACATCAGGGCCCTCCGCCCGGAGGCGGGCCGCGCGGGCACGGCTCGGCCGGGCGACTTGCGAGTAGGTCTCAGTCAGTACCTGGGAGGGATGCTAGCACGGCGGCGCGGAGCGCCTGGGCGCGATCAAGCTGTCATCCTGTGAGCGTAGCGCCCGGGCCACGTCCCGGGCGTTTTCGGAAGACGCACCGAAGTCCTTAACAGGCTCGGAGCGAAGCGCCCCCCTACAGCCGGAACGGCTCCCAGTCGGCAGACGCCGTCCGGCGCCGCCGCGGGCGCGCCTCGAAGAGATCGTCGGGAAAGGCCAGGTCGTTCACCCGCTCCAGCAGGTTGGCTCGCGGCGCGGCGGCGCGGCGGCGCGGCGGAGGGCGGCGAGGTCGGCCGCCGTCGGCACCGGCCAGCCGTCGAGGGGCAGCAGCTCAGGGGGTTGCTTGGAGCTCACGATGCGATCTCCCAATCCAGGTCCTGCACCTCTTTGTCGCGGCGGTGATAGCCGGTCTCTTCGACCAGCTTCCGCCCCCGCTCCAGGCTTTCGCGGGCGGGGAGGCGGTTGCCTTCGGCGAGGTGGAGGCGCGCGAAGCCAAGATGGGCGTCGGCCTGGAAGAGGCGCATGGAGCTGCGGGTGGCGATGGAGAGCGCTTCGTCGAGGTCGGAGCGAGCACCAGGGAAGTCGCAAACGAGCGTGCAACGCCCGGCCCGGGCGATGAGCCCGCGTGGGAGCACATCGATCTGGTCGGCTCGCCGCAGTCCCTCGACAGCTCGATTCAGATGCTCTGCGGCCAGATCGAGATCCCGCCTCTCTGCCACCAAGGCGCAACCGAGAGACAGGTGCGCGAGGGCGATCTCCAGGAGGTGACCCTCTCCCTCCGCCGTGCACAGACTCTGCTGTGCTCGCCGCTCGACCTCACGCCAGGAGCCGCGTGCAAGCAGGAGCTCGCAGTACTTGGAAGCATCGGCGGAATGGAGAAGCGGATGCTCCTCCGGCCTCTCGCATTCGATGCTCTCCGCCTCGCGAAAGGCGCCCTCGGCTTCGGTCGCGCGGCCAGCCTGATGGAGAGAGTGAGCCAGTGAACAACGGTTGATCACGCGCTGAGAGCTGTCACCACACCTGTCGGCGAGGTCCACACCCTGCTGCGCGATGTCTAGGGCCGCCGGCACGTTGCCGAGGGCAAGGCGAATCTGACTCAAGCCGCTGGCGCTTATGGCTGCGTACTGTGTCAGTTCACACTCGCTGTAGAGCTTGAGAGCAAGCCGCATCGGTTCGTCCGCCTCTGCGAGTCGCCCCAGCGCTCGGAGGTCATTCCCCGCTCGATTGAAGAGGAAGGCCTGATCGTCCGGCGAAAACTCGCCGACCAGCCCGACCCATGGATGCTCGAAAAATCCGGCCAAAGAAGGGAGGTCCGGCCTGATCGCGCCCAGGTTCAAGATCGCGAAGCGCTTGTCCTGTCGATGGATCCGTGCCCAATAAACCTCATCCAACGCCTCCTGATAGCGCCCGGCTCTACAGCCGTGGGCGACAGCAGCGTAGAGCGGCGCCATCTCCTCCAAGGTATCGGGCAGGTCGCTCGTCGCCCCCTTGTAATGCACGTAGAGTCGCCGGTGTCCCTCGCGCCAGGCGGCGGGGCATTCGTGCTCTAGCCCTTCCCCGAAGTGCTCACGCACGAGAGGATGGCAGTCGAGGATGTTGGGGTCGCGCGAGTTCTCTGCCGAAAGCAGTCTGTCTTGCCGGAGTCTGTGGAGCAGGTGGAGCCAGCCGGCCTCATCGAGCGACACCAGATGGTCCGTGAGACCCGGGATGGGGGGCGCTGCGCGGACGGCGGCCACCGCGTCGCCTGCGGCAGGGCCATTGAAGAGACCCAGCACCGAGAGCAGCTCCACCTCGCCTCCGGCACCGTAGCGCCGGGCGAAGGCCTCCATGACCCGGCGAGGGTGGCGACCCTTGGCTTCCGGGATGTCGAGGTCGGGGATTTCCGAGGCGGCGGCGATGGGGTGGTTCTCGATGCCGCGGAGGTAGGCCGCGAGCAGGATCACCGCCATGGCGTGGCGGCCGAATGCGCCTGTGGCGTCCTCCAGCTCGGCATCGGTGCCGCGCGCCCCGCCGACGCGGAGCAGGGCGCGGCCCGCTTCGGGGGAGATCCGCTCCAGGTCCCTGCTCTCGGCCGTCTCCACGAAGTCCGCGAGGTCGCCCACGGGTTCGCGCGTGGTCACCACGCACAGCGCCGGCGTGTCGCCACCGCTTCGCGCCAGGCGCATCAGAAGGGTGCCAAGCGCCGGGTCCTTGATGCGCCCGCCCTCCGACGGCGACTGGAGCGGCTCGAGGCCGTCGAGGATCAGGAGATTACGCTCCTTACGCACCAGTTCGGCCAAGCGCTCGCCCTTCAACCAAGGCGAGCCGGCCGTCGGGTCGGGGTCGCCGAAGAAGGCGAGGGCGGTGGCGATGAAGAGATCGGCCGAGGTCGCCTGCTCGCTCGTGCCCTGGCTGTAGAAGGACCAGCCGAAGACGCGACGGGCGCCGCGGTAGCCGTGCGGCTCCATCTGCTCCAGCCACTTGTTGACCAGCGTCGACTTGCCCATGCCGCCCCAGGCGACGAGGGCGACGACGCGGCGCGCGCCGTCAGCCCAGGCCGCATCGAGCCAGTCCAGCTCGGCCTGGCGGCCGAACAGCTCGGCGCCGGTGATGGGGAGGCGGGCGAGGTCGACTGCCTCCGGTTGCTGGAAGGGCGGCGCTTTACGGTGCGCCGGGCGGGCCGGAGTTTCCTCCAGTCGCCGCGAGGGCGGCAGGGCGACACTGCGGTCACCCTTGATGCCCTCAAGGGGCCCGGGATCGCTGCCGCCCTCACGCGGAGCACCCAATCCGTAGTCAGCTTTCGGCCCACGCGTAGCGCTCTCGGGCGCGGCTTCGGCGAGCCGGTCGGCCAGCAGCTCGGCGACCTCGCTGAGCGTCTTCTTGGCTTTGGCGGCGCGAAGGCTCCGCACGGTCTTGCCGTCGCGCGGCAGCAGTTGAATGTCTCGGAGCCAAGGGACCTTCTTCCACGGACATTCGTCGAGGAGGACGGGCAGCAAGAGCATGCCGGCGCCGCGGCGGCGCTCCAGCAGGTAGGGGATCTCCTCTTTGACGACGAAGTCCGAGGCTAGGTACGGAGCGGAGATGAGGCAGACCGCCGCCGCGGCGCCGTCCATCGCTTCGCGGATCTCGTCGTACCAAGTGTCGCCGGCGTCAATCCGCCGGTCGTCCCAGACCACAAATGTGCCGACGTGCTCTAGCACCTTGAGGTGTGTGCGGAGGCGGTCCTTCCAGTCCTCGTCCCGATGGCTGTAGCTCAGGAAGACGCTGGGCTTCGGCATTTACCGGAATTGTAGCTGCGGGACCGGTACCCCCGCCCAGATCCCTCGCTCTCGCTCGGGATGATGACCTGGGCGAGCGGTAGCATGACTGGCCACGTAGCGGCGCTCGCACGCACTCCGCAGCCCGTCTGGCGGCGTCGCAACGGCTGCGGGCGCTCCGTTGCCGTACTGGGAGCTTCAGAACGTTGCCGTAGCGTCGATTTCGCTTCTGGGCGGCCGATGACCGTAGCGGACGGCCGATTTCCATGGCGGCCGCTCCAAGACCGTCGGTTGCGGCGCACGACCGCCGGCTGCGTCGCACGACCGCCGTCCGCGGCAAACGACCGTCGTCTGCGCCAGCCGACCGTCGTCAGCGACAGCCGACCGTCGTCCGCGCCAGCCGACCGTCGTCCGCTCCGCACGACCGTCGTCTGCGCCGCACGACGGTCGTCCGCCGCGCACGACCGTCGGTTGCCGCAGGCGACCATACTTCGCGCCGGAAAACCGTCCTTCGCCGAGGACAACCGCTTCCGGCGCTCCGGCAGTCGGCCGCCCGCCTACTCCTCGCCCGCCCGCGCCAAGTCGACTTCCTGGAAGTAATCGGGCTTGACCAGCACCTCGCGGGGCTTGCTGCCTTGCGGCGGGCCGAGGAGGCCGTCGCGGGCCATCATGTCGATCAGGCGGGCGGCGCGGGAGAAGCCGATGCGCATGCGGCGCTGGAGGAACGAGGCCGAGGCCTGGCGTTCGGCGATGACCAGGCGCGCGGCCTCGTCGTACAGCTCGTCGTCCCCCTCGTCGCCGCCACCGCCCATCCCCCCCTCCTCCTGGTCGGCGAGCACCTCGGGGTCGAGGTCGGGCTTGCCCTGCTTCTTGAGCCAGCGGACGAGGCCCGCCGTCTCCTGCTCGGTGACGTAGGCGCCGTGGAGGCGCAGGATGCGCGAGGAGCCGGGCGGCATGAACAGCATGTCGCCGCGGCCGAGGAGCTTCTCCGAGCCCACCTGGTCGAGGATGGTGCGCGAGTCGTGGCGGCTCGCCGTGGCGTAGGAGATGCGGCACGGGAAGTTGGCCTTGATGGTGCCGGTCAGGACGTCGACCGACGGCCGCTGCGTGGCCACGATCAGGTGGATGCCGACGGCGCGCGCCATCTGCGCCAGGCGCGCGATCGAGGCCTCGACCTCCGAGGAGGAGACCATCATCAGATCGGCCAGCTCGTCGATCACCACCACGTAGTACGGCAGCGGCTTCAGGTCCTCGGCCGAGAGCGCGCTCTCGCCTTCCGACAGCGCCAGCCGCTGCTGCACCTGCGGGTCCTGGATCGCCCGGTTGTAGTAGGCGATCGAGCGCACGTGCACCTCGGCGAGCAGGCGGTAGCGCCGCTCCATCTCCCCGACCGCCCAGCGCAGCGCGTTGGCCGCCTTCTTCGGGTCGACCACCACCTCGGCTTTGAGGTGCGGGATGTCGGCGTAGACCCCGAGCTCGATCCGCTTCGGATCGATGAAGATGAACTGCACCTCGTCGCGCGTCGCCTTGTAGACGATCGAGGTGATCATGCTCTGCAGGCCGACGCTCTTGCCGGCGCCGGTCGCGCCCGCCACCAGCAGGTGGGGCATGCCGGCGAGATCGGCGTAGTAGGGCTGGCCGTGGATGTCGGTGCCGAGGGCGACGGTCAGGACCGACGGCGTCTTGCGGAAGCGCTCGTCGGCGAGGAGCGACCCCAGGCGGATCAACGCCCGCTCGCGGTTCGGCACCTCGATGCCGAGGGTCGACCGTCCGGGCATGCGGTCGATGCGCACCGACTCGGCCTTGAGCGCGAGGGCGAGGTCGTCCTGGAGGTTGACGATCTGCGCCACTTTGACGCCCGGCGCCGGCTGGAACTCGAAGACGGTGATGACCGGCCCCGGGCTGATCCCCTCGACCGTCCCCTCGACGCCGAACTCCGCGCAGCGGGTGCGGATGACCTCGCCGAGGCGCACCAGCTCCGCCTCGTCGACGCCGCTGCGCGGCTCGTTCATGGCCAGGAGGTTGATCGGCGGCAGGGCGTCGCGCGACGCCGGCTCGGGCGTGAAGAGCGCCGGCTGACTCGCAGGGCGCGCCTCGCGCGGCGTCCCGGGGCGCGGCGCAGCGGCGGCGCGCGCGCCCGGCGGGCGGACCCGGGCGGCGCCGAGGCTGGGCTCGCGCGGGGCGAGGGCGAGGTCGTCGTCGAGGTCGGTAGCGGGCGAACGTGCGGGCGGCGGCGGCGCCGGCACGCGGCGGAGGCCGGATTCCGGATCGCCGCGATGGGAGGTGACGCGGAGCGGCAGGTCGAGGCGGCCGGTGGCGGCGGTTGCCGGCACGTGCGGCACGCCGAAGGCGGTGATGGGCCCGACGACCGGCGGCCGCGCGGGAACCGCTGGCGGCGCCGACTCCTCCTCACGCCGCTGCTTCTCCTCGGTGGCGCGCTGCAGGTGCTTGGCGACGACGCGCCGCCGCGCCCGCTCCTTGGCCCGCCGCTCCTTGCGCCGGGCGCGCGCGAGCTGCCATTCCTGCCAGGTGCGCGCGAGGCGCGCCCGCCAGCCGCGCAGCAGGTCGTCGAGCGTCGACTGGACCGCGAGGATCGACCCCGCGACGAGCGCGGCGACGAGCACCAGCACCGAGCCGGGGAGGTTGAGACGGGCGAGGAGCGCCTCGGCGAGGATCGTGCCGAAGGCGCCGCCGGCCGAGACCGCTTCCTGGCGCCAGGGGACCTCGGCGAGCGCGATCTGCAGGACCGCCGGCAGCGTCGCGAGGAGAAGGAGCGCGCCCAGCCCGCGCCCCACGACCCGGTCGCCGGGGCGGCGGCGGAGCCGCCGCCAGCCGCCGATCAGCAGGAAGAGCGGCAGCGCGAGGCAGGAGACGCCGAGGAAGGCGAAGGCGACGGCCGCGATCTCCGCCCCCACCGGACCGACGGCGTTGCCGCTGCGCGATGCGGTCGAGACAGTGCGATGGAAGACGCTCGGGTCGCGCGGGTGGTAGGTGGCGAGGGCGAGCCCCAAGAAGAGCGCCAGCGCGACGAGCAGGAAGCCGAGCAGCTCCTGGCTCTTCTCGGGCGAGAGCTTGGGGCGCGCCCGCGCGCCCTTGCGGCCGACGGCGAGCGGGATCGGGGTCTCAATGCTCACGGCGCACGCGCGGCGGTGTCATGGAAGATCGCGGTTCAGGAGCTGGGTGAAGGAATCCGCCCTAAGTAGCGATGAAGTCTAGCACATCGCCTGCCTTGCCGGGCCGGCTCGTTCGCGCGACCGCCGAGCCCGGAGGAGCGCTACGACCCCGAGCGCGGCGGCGAGCAGGCGGCAGGTGCTTGTGGTAGCGGCGCAGGTCGACGTCGAGCATGTCCTCGAGCCAGGCCACGTAGCGGGCGGACTCCGTGGAGTCGTGCGTGCGCAGGTCCATGAGCCGGTAGACGGTCGCGGCGTTCGGCGGCAGCACGCCGCGGGCCGGCGACGCGGAAGGGCCCGGGCTCGCTCTTCAAGCGCTCCAGGAGAGGCACGGGTGGATAGGCGACCGCTTGCGGGACGATCGGCACGTAACCGCCGTAGGCGTTGCGGAGCTGGATGAGGGTGAGGAGCGCGACCGCGACGCCGGCCAAGCGCGGAGCGCGGCGGCGGGCGGTAAGCGCGGCGACAAGACGCGCGTCGTCGCGGGTCGCGGCGTGGCCCACCCACCTCTCGAGCGCCAGCGCCGCCAGCAGGGCGACCGCGAACCCGCCCGCATAGGCGAAGTAGCGCGGCGCGATGGCGGAGAGCGGCGGAATCCGGAACAGGCGTCTCCAGCGCAGACGCCGTTGCCCAGGAGCGGCTGGCCGGCGCCCGAGAACGGATTCAGCAGCGGCACGCGGCCACTCAGGAGCTGCCGCCGCGCCTCGGCCTGCCAGGGGACGAGCTGCAGGGTGATGTCGTTGAGCCGCGGGTTCTCTGGCCGGTAGGCGACGTCCGCCGCGCGTCGCCCACGGCAGGCGCGGCACGTTGGTGTCGAACGGCCCGTAGACCATACCCGACCGCACCGCCGCTAGTAGCGGGCCGAGAGCCAGCGCGACGAGCACGGCGGCCCACCGCCACGGCAGCAGTGGCCGAAAGAGCCGGTTCCACACGGCGACGAAGGCACCCGCGTAGCCGAGCATCGCGAGCAGGACGTCCCATTGCACCGCGGGAATCACTTCGGTCACGCCGCTCGGCGGGCGCTACAGGCCACCGTCTCACCAGCCGGGATCGTCAGAGCACTCCTCGAGCGGCGTCTCGAGCCCTTCCCGGATCGACTCGACGAAACGCCGGCGCCGGGTATGGAGCGCAAGGAACGCCTCGAGGCCGAGTTCCTCGGCGCGAGCGCCTGGCGGTACGCTGGCGGCGGCGAGGATCCCCTCGGCCGCTTCACGCCCCCAAGCGGCGGCGAGCGCGTTGCGCAGGGTTTTGCGGCGCTGGCCGAAGGCGAGGCGGACGGTGGCGATGAAGGCGGGCATCTCCGCGGCAGGCAGCGGCGGCGGATGGAGCGTGAGCCCGACGAAGGCGCTCTCGACCTTCGGCGGCGGACGGAAGCTCCCCGGTCGCACGCGGCCGAGCACGACGGCGTCGGCGTACGCGGCGACGACCAAGCTGAAGCTGCCGTACCCGGCCTCGCCCGGCCGGGCGACGATCCGCTCCGCGACCTCCTTCTGCACCAGGAACGCGGCGCGGGGCACGCGCTCACCGTGCGGCAGCAGGTCCTCGATGATCGCCGTCGCCACGTTGTAGGGCAGGTTCCCGGCGACCAGCGTCGCCGGCGGCAACCGCGCCCACGTGAATTCCAAAACATCGCCCACCACCAGCGCGAGCCGCCGATCCGCTAGCCGCCGCCGCAGTGCCGCCGCCCAGGCCGGATCGAGCTCCACCCCGAGCACCTTCGCCGCTCCCGCCGCCAGCAGCTCGCCCGTCAGCGCCCCACCTCCCGGCCCAACCTCCAGCACCCGCTCCCCCGCCGGCCGCAGAAACTCGAGGAGCGGCCGCAGCAGCCGCCCGTCGACCAAATGGTGCTGCCCGAACGCCTTCCGCAGCGGCGGAGCGGTCATCTCGCAAGCGTAGCAGCGGCTACGACCGCCTCGCGAGCACCGACCCCGACTCCACCCACTCGCGCTACAACGCCCTCGTCCGCCGCGCCGAGATCGAGCCACGCCTCTAGCGCTACCCCGCCATCGATCCCGCCGCCTTCCGGCGAGCCGTGGAGAAAGCGGCAGAAACGCCCGGGACGTAGCCCGGGCGCTACAGGTGTCGCGCGGGGCGGCTGCCGGTGCCGAAATGGCATCGGGACCCGCTCGCAGCCGCCCCGAACCCTCGCCGTAGCCGCACTTTCCGTGGCACCCCCCTTGCACCCGGAGCCTCCCCTGGATGGAGCCAAGCTACGCCCCCGTGAGCCTCGACGTCGAGCGCGAGACGCTGGCGCTCAAGCGCATCGAGGCCGAGCTGCGCAAGGTCATCGTCGGGCAGGACTACCTGCTCGACCGCCTGCTGGTCGGCCTCTTGGCGCGCGGCCACGTGCTCATCGAGGGCGTGCCGGGGCTCGCCAAGACGCTCGCGGTCAAGACTCTGGCGCAGACGCTCGCGATCGGCTTCCAGCGCATCCAGTTCACGCCCGACCTCCTGCCGGCCGACCTCGTCGGGACGCTCGTCTACGACCAGCGCACCGGCGGGTTCCTGCCGCGCACCGGCCCCATCTTCACCAACTTCCTCCTCGCCGACGAGATCAACCGCGCGCCCGCCAAGGTGCAGTCGGCTCTCCTCGAAGCGATGGAGGAGCGGCAGGTGACGCTCGGCGACCGCACGCATCCGCTGCCCGAGCCGTTCATGGTCCTCGCGACGCAGAACCCGATCGAGCAGGAGGGGACCTACCCGCTCGCCGAGGCCCAGATCGACCGCTTCATGCTCAAGCTCAGGGTGGGCTATCCGAGCCGCGCCGAGGAGGCCGAGATCCTCGAGCGGATGCTGATCGAGCGCGAGATTGCGGTGGCGCCGATCGTCGACGCCGACCGCCTCCACGCCCTGCGCCGCGCCGCCGACGGCGTCTACCTCGATCCCAAGATCCGCGGCTACGTGCTCGACCTGGTCGGCGCCACGCGCGACCCGCGCGCCGCCGGGCTCGGCGAGATCGCGGCCCTGGTGTCCTTCGGCGCCTCGCCGCGCGGCACGCTCTTCCTCGCCCGCGCCGCCAAGGCGATGGCGCTGGTGCGCGGGCGGGGCTACGTGATCCCCGAAGACGTCAAGGAGGTCGCGGCGGACGTCCTCCGCCACCGCCTGATCCCGACCTACGAGGCGGAGGCCGAGGAGATCTCCTCCGACGACCTGGTCGCCAGGCTGCTCGATCGCATCCCCGTGCCGTAGAGGCTCTCCGATGTTCCAGGCGCTCGGTCGCTTCGCCCGCCGGCAGCCCGCCCCCCCACGCCAACCCGCCAAGCAGCGCGCCTCGCACCGGCTGCCGGCCGACCTGATGGCCAAGGTGCGGCGGATCGAGATCGCCACCAACCGCCTGGTCGACCAGGGAGTGGCCGGGGACTATCACTCGGTCTTCAAGGGTCGCGGCATGGAGTTCGCCGAGGTGCGCCCCTATCAGCCGGGCGACGACGTGCGGTCGATCGACTGGAACGTCACCGCCCGCATGGGGTCGCCCTTCGTCAAGCAGTACGTCGAGGAGCGGGACCTCTCGGTGTTCCTGGCGGTCGACGTCTCGGGGAGCCTCTCCTTCGGCTCGCGCGCGATCCTGAAGCGCGAGCTGGCGGCGGAGGTGGCGGCGCTCCTCGCCTTCGCGGCGGTGCGCAATCAGGACCGCGTGGGCGCGGCGCTCGTCTCCGACCGGCTGGAGCTCTTCCTGCCGCCGCGGCGGCGGCGGACGCACGTGCTGCGGCTGGTGCGCGAGATCCTCGACCGGCCGGCGCGCGGCGGCACGGATCTCGAGGGCGGGCTCGGCAAGGTGCTCTCGGCGCTGCAGCGGCGGTCGGTGCTGTTCGTGATCTCGGACTTCGTCGGGGCGGCGTGCCCGACGGCGTTGAAGTCGGCCGCGGCGCGGCACGATCTCGTCGTCGTCGAGATCCTCGATCCGCGGGATGTCGAGCTGCCGGCAGTCGGGCCGGTGGTGTTGCGGGATGCGGAGACGGGGCGGGTGGGGCTGGTGTCGGGGCGGCGGGTGGCGCGGGCGCATGCGGAGCGGCGGCAGGGCGAGCGGCAGGAGCTGCGGCAGCTCCTGCGGCGGATCGGGGTCGACCACCTGGAGCTGCGGACGGACCGGCCGTACCTGCCGAAGCTGCTCGCGTTCTTCGAGCAGCGGCGGCGGAGGCTGCAGCGGTGAGCGGTGGAGCGGCGAGCGTAAGGGCCACCGCTGGAGCGGGGCGAGCATCATGGCGGACGCGTCTCCTTTCCTACCTGATCTTCTTCCTCTCGTGGAGCTTTTCTGCGGCTGGCCAGGCGGCGCCGAAAGTCGACGTACGGGTGTTTCCGGGATCGATCACCGTCGGCGATCGGGTGGAGGTGGAGCTGACGGTGGCGGGCGGGGGGGATGAGGCGCCGCGGTTTCCGTTGTGGCGGCAGGGGTGGGGGGAGGCGGAGGTGCTGGACGCGGGGGGGGTGGAGCGGGTGCGGAGCGCTGGCGGGGCGGTTTGGCGGCAGCGGGTGGTGTTGACCGGGTTCGAGCCGGGGGTGCTGGCGCTGCCGGCGGTGGAGGTGGTGGTGCCGGTTGGGGGGCGGGCGGTGGGGGTGCGCACGCCGGAGAAGAGGATCGAGGTGCGGTCGGTGCTGCCGCCGGGGAACGAGACGCCGGAGCCCAAGCCGGCCGCGCCGCCGGGGCCGCTGCCGATCGGCGCGCGGTTCTGGTGGACGGCGGCGGGCGGGGCGCTGCTGCTGGCGGCGGCGATCGCTCTCTATGCGCGGCGGCAGGCCGCGGCCGAGGGGGCGGCGAAGGCGCCGCGGCTCGCGCCGCTACCGGAGCTGTTGGGCGAGCTGGATCGGCTGGCGGCCGAGGAGTCGGCGGTCAAGGCGCACACGCGGCTGTCGCAGGCGCTGCGGCGCTACCTCGGGCGGACGCTCGGGTTCGCGGCGCTCGAGCGGACGACGACCGAGATCCAGCGCGCGCTCACCGGCGCCGCGGCGTACCGTCCGCTGCGGCGCGGCGAAGGATCGCCGGGGGTTGCGGAGGGCATCCCGCCGGCTCGCCGCCTCTCCGCGCCGCTCGTGCGGCGCGCGGTCGAGCTGCTGCGCGCTTGCGATCTGGTCAAGTTCGCGCGGCAGGAGGTCGGGCGGGAGCGGACGCTCGAGCGGCTGGCGGCGGCGCGCGAGCTGGCGGCGGACGTCGAGCGCGAGGCGCGCCCGCCGGAGGTCGCGGCGGGGACCGGCGGCGCGGCGGCATCGCGGGAGGCCGCCTGAGCGCGCGATGACGACCTTCCCGCATCTCGCCGACCCGCTCTGGCTGCTCTTCCTGCTGGCGCTGCCGCTCCTCGCCTGGGCGCACCACCGCCGGCCGGCGCTCGGCGCGCTCACCTACAGCCGGCTGCCGGCGCGCGCCGGCGGCGCCTGGCGCCTCCACCTCCCGTTCTACGCCCGGCTGCTGGCGTTCGGCTGCCTGATCGTGGCGCTGGCGCGCCCGCAGCTCGGCTACTCGTGGGAGGAGAGCCTGACCGAGGGGATCGACATCCAGATCGTGCTCGACATCTCGGGCAGCATGGGCGCCGAGGACTTCCGCCCGCGCAACCGCATCACGGTGGCCAAGCAAGTGGTCGCGGACTTCATCGCCGGGCGGCCGGCCGACCGCATGGGCCTCGTGGTCTTCTCGGGGGCGGCGATGAGCCGCGCGCCGCTCACCACCGACCGCGCGATGCTGCGCGAGATCGTCGACGGCCTGGAGCTGCACACGCTCCCCGACGGCACGGCGATCGGCGTCGCCTTGGCCAACGCCGCGGCGCGCCTCAAGGACAGCGCCGCCAAGAGCAAGGTCGTCCTGCTCGTCACCGACGGCGCCAACAACGCCGGCGAGATCGATCCGATGTCGGCGGCGGCGGTGTGCGAGGGGCTCGGGATCCGGGTGCACACGATCGGCGTTGGCGCCGAGGGCGAGGTGCCGGTGCCGCTACGCGTGCCCAACCCGCTCACCGGCCAGCCGGAGGTGCGGCGGGTGCTGATGCGGGTGCCGGTCGACGAGGAGCTGCTGCAGGCGATTGCGCGGCGCACCGGCGGCCGCTTCTTCCTCGCCACGGACTCCGAGAGCCTGCGCGGTGTCTTCGGGGCAATCGACCGGCTGGAGAAGACGCCGCTGCGGGTCAAGCGCTACGTGCGCTACCAGGAGGCCTTCCCGCCGCTCGTCTGGGCCGGGCTCGCGCTGCTGCTGCTGCCGCTCGCCACGACCTTCGGGCAGGTGACGGGGGAGCCATGAGCTGGGGGATGCCCTCGCTGCTCTGGCTCGCGCTGCTCGCCCCGGCGGCGGCGGCGCTGGCGCTGTGGGCGTGGCGGCGGCGGCTCGCCGCCGCAGCGGCGTGGGCGGCGCGCGGCCTCTGGGACCGGCTGCTCGCCGCCTATCGGCCGCGCCAGGTCGCCCTCTCGGTCGTCACGCTCGCCGTCGCCGTCCTCGGGACCGGGCTCGCGCTGGCGCGGCCGCGCTGGGGTGCCTCGACGGAGCGGGTCGAGCGGCGCGGTGTCGACGTCGTCTTCCTCCTCGACTCCTCGCTGTCGATGGCGGCGGCCGACGTCGCGCCGTCGCGACTCTACGTCGCGAAGACCCTCGTCCGCCGTCTGGTCGAGCGCCTGCCGGGCAACCGCGTGGCGCTGGTGCAGACGGAGGGGACGGGCGTGGTGCTGGCGCCGCTCACCATCGACGCCGCCGTCATCGACCTCCTGCTCGACACCGTCGAGCCCGGCTCGCTGCCGGTGCCGGGCACCGAGCTGGCGCCGGGGCTCGAGGCCGCGCTCCGCCTCTTCCCGCCCGGCGAGCGCAAGCACCGGGTGCTCGTCGTGCTCTCCGACGGCGAGGACCACGGCGGCGGCCTGGAGCGCTTCACCGAGACCTTGCGCCAGGAGGGGGTGGTGGTGCACGCCCTCGGCATCGGCACGCCGGACGGCGCGCCGCTCACCCTACCCGGCGGCGGCTACAAGCAGGACGACGACGGCCGGGTGGTGATCAGCCGCCTGCACGAGGCGACGCTCGAGGAGCTGGCACGCGCGACCGGCGGCCTCTACCTGCGGGTGACCGGCGCCGCCGCCGACCCGCGGGAGGTCGTGGAGCGGATCGGCGAGATGGAGAAGCGGACGCTCGAGGGGCAGAGCGTCAACACGCTCGAGGAGCGCTTCCAGTGGCCGCTGGCCCTCGCCTGCGCCGCGCTCCTCCTCCACCTCGCGCTGCGGCCGTTCCGCGCCGCCGCGGCGGAGGCGCCGGAGGGCTCGAGCGCGTGATCGCCCGCGTCCTCCCCGCGCTCCTCCTCCTCGGCGCCGCGGCGCTGCCCGATCTCGGGCTGCGCGACCTGCTGCGCCCGCAGCTCCCGGTCGCCGTCCAGCGCTGGCTCTACAACCCGCGCGAGCGCACGGAGCGCTCGATCGCGGCCTACGAAGCGGCCAACCCCGAGCGCGCTTGGCGCCACGCCGACACCGCGCTGCGCCTGGCGCCCCAGGATCCGCGCGTGCAGCTCAACGCCGGCACGGCTGCGCTCGCCGACGGCCACGAGCGGCGGGCCGTCGAGCTGCTCGAGAAGGCCGTCGCCAAGGTGCCGCCGGCGCTCGCTCCGACCGCGCGCTACAACCTGGGCAACGCCCGCCTCGCGCAGCGCGACTTCGCCGCCGCCGTCGAGGCCTACAAGCAGGCGCTCCGCCTCGCCCCCGATCACCAGGACGCCAAGCACAACCTGGAGATCGCGCTGCGCGAGCGCGACAAGGACCGGCTGCGCATGGGCATGCCGCGCGAGGGGCGGCGCGGCGGGCGGCGCGGCGAGCAGCAGAGCTCGGAGCGCGAGGGCCCCGAAAGCCCGGCCGACCGGCGGCGGCAGCCGTCGGCGGCCAACGATCCCGGCCGTAACCGCCCGCAGCAGGGCCAGCAAGGCAGGCCCGAGGAGCGCTCGGGCGACCCGCGCGGCGGCGGCGCGGGACCCGCCGGCCGCCGGCCACTGCCGCAGTTCACCGAGCAGCCGGACATGAGCGCGCGCGAGGCCGCGGCGCTGCTCGAGTCGGTCGAGAACCTCGAGCGGCAGCAGCGGCGCGAGGCGGCGGCGCGGCAGGCGCGGCGCAAGGCGCTCAAGGCGAAGGACTGGTGATGAGGGCCGGCGTCATCGAGAGAGGACTGCGGATGGGATTGCGAAAACGCCCGGCACGGGGGCCGGGCGCTACGGGTGCCTGTTGCGCCCTGGTCGCCGCCCTCGGCTTCACCCTCGCCGCTGCCCCCGCCACGGCCGGCGAGCTCGAGGCCACGATCCGCTTGACGCCCGAGCGCATCGGCCTCTCCGAGCTGGCGAAGCTCGAGATCGAGGCGCGGCGCAGCGGCTTCGGACGGCTGCGCTTCGAGCCGCTCTTCGAGCTCGAGAACCTGGAGCTGGTGGCGGGGCCGTTCGAGGTCAGCGAGACGAGCGCGGTCAACGGCTCCTTCTCGCGCGCCCTGCGCCTGACCTGGCAGCTCCGCCCGCGTGCCACCGGGCCCGCCAGCGTGCACTCGGTCCGGCTGCGGCTCGCGGGCGAGGTGGTCGCCCTGCCCGACCGCGCGATCGAGGTGCAGGTCGAGCCGACGGGGCTCGGCGCGCCGCGGCGCGAGGAGCGGCGGCGGCTCGACCCCTGGGAGCGCTTCCTCGGCGGCGGCTCGCCGCTCGAGCGCTGGCGCGAGGGCGAGCGGCCGCCGCGCGTCTTCCTGCGCGCCGAGGTCGAGCCCGAGCGCCCGTACGTCGGCCAGCAGGCCGTCTACACGCTCTACCTCTACACGCAGGACGACGTCGACGCGATCCAGTCCAAGGCGCTGCCGGAGTTCCGCGGCTTCTGGGTGCGCGACCTGCCGACCGAGCAGCACCTCGCAACCGAGATGGTCGAGGTCGACGGCGCGCGCTACGGGCGGGTGGCGCTGCTGCGCAAGGCGATCTTCCCGCTGCGCCCGGGGCCGCACGAGCTGGCGCCGGCGGTGATGGAGCTGGTGGTGCGCGTGCTCGAGCGGCGGTTCTTCGCGCCGCCGGTGGCGCGCCCCGAGGCGATGACCGCCGAGAGCTCGCCGCTCCTCGTCCACGTCCGGCCGCTGCCGCCGGCGCCGGCCGGCTTCGGCGGCGCGGTCGGCAGCCTGGCGCTCGCCGCCCGCCTCGAGCCCAAGGAGCTGGCGGTGGGCGAGGCTGCGACCCTCACCCTGACGCTCTCCGGCGCCGGCAACCTCCAGGGAGTGCACGCGCCCGAGCTTGCCGAGCGGCGCCACCTCGAGCTCTTCCCGCCGCAGCAGCAGGGAGGCGAGGAGGTGCGCGGCACGACCGTGGTCGGCACGCGCACCTGGAGCTGGGTGCTCGTCCCCGAGCGGGCCGGCCGCTACCCGCTGCGGCTGCCCGAGATCCCGTACTTCGATCCGCGCAGCGCCACCTATCGCCTGGCCTCGGCGCCGGTCCTCGAGCTCGTGGCGCAGCCCGCGCCGGCGCACGCGGGAGCGACGCCGGCGCGGCTGCACTCGATCCGCAGCGCCGCCGTGCCGCGCGGACCGGCGCAGCGCGTCGAGGGCCTCCTGCCCTGGCTCTTCGCCCTCCCCTGGGCGGCGGTGCTGGCGATCGTCCTCGCCCGCCGGCGCAACGGCGCCGCCGGCGGCGGCCCGGCGCCGGCGCGGCAGCTCGCGCAGCTCCTCCGCGAGGCCGAGGCCGAGGCGCGGCCGCGGCAGGCGGCGGCGCGCATCGAGGAGGCCTGGCGCGAGTTCCTGGCGGCGCGTTGGGCGCTGCCGCCGGGGACGCCCTCGACCACCTGGGCCGAACGGCTGCGCGGCGCCGGCGCGGACGGCGACGCCGCCGCCGAGCTGGTGCGCCTGGCGGACGACCTGCACTACCTGCGCTACGCGCCGCAGCTCTCGGCCACCGAGGCGCTGCAGCGCGAAGCGGTGGAGCGCTCGCGGCGGCTGCTGCGCCGGCTGCGATGAGCCGGCGCGCCGCGGCCCCCCCTAGGCGCGAAAGCCTTCGCGCCGTATCAGATCATTCGCCAGGAGCGTCGTCCGTCCCGCGACGAGCGGGACGGGCTCCTAGCGCCGCGTGGGCGGCCGGCCTGCTCCTGCTGTCCGGGGTCGCCGCATGCGCCCCTCCCGCGGCTGCGGCGCCGGGCCTCGCCGAAGGGAACCGCCACTTCCGCGCCGGGCGCCTGGACGCGGCGATCGCCGCCTACGCCGCCGGCTGGCGCGTTTCGCGCCAGCCGGTCCTCGCCTACAACCTGGGGGCCGCCGCCCACCAGCTCGGGCGTCTGCCGGAGGCCGTTCTCTGGTACCGGCGGGCGGCCGAGGCGCTCCCTGCCGACCCCTGGCTGCGCGACAACCTGGCGCTCGCCCGGCGCGCGCTCGGGCCCCCCGTCGTCCCGGCGCCGGGCCCCTGGGCGCTGCTCGCCCCCCAGCGCGACCGCCTGCGCTGGGGCGGCGTCGTCCTTGCCTGGGCGGCGCTGCCGCTCGCCGTCCTGCGCGCCCGCTGGGCGCGGTGGGGGCTCGCGACCGTCGCCCTCCTCGCCGCGGTCGCCTTCGCCGCCGGCACCTGGCTGGCCCGCGCCGGGCCGCAGCCGGCAGTGCTGCTCGCCGACTGCGGCCCCGAGCTGGCCGCCGGCAGCGAGGTCTGGGTGCGGCCCGCGGGCAGGGCCTTCGCGGTCCTCGGCGCGCCCGCCGACCTCCGCTGCCCGCCCGCCGCGGTCGGACGCGTCACGCCCCCGGGAGGCTGACTCGACGCACTCATGGAAGGGGCGCGAAGGCCAAGGCCGCCGCACGTGCTATCGTGAAGTCAAAGCCAAGCAGCCGTGCGAAGGCCCGGCCGGCGCCGGGTGGCAAGTCGTCGGTAGGATCCGTGCCGTGGGAACGTTGACCGTGCACTCTCTCGACGGCAGCAAGCTCGAGCGATTCCTGGAGCGCCGGCGCGCCAACCCGAGCTTTCCGCTCGAGCTGTCGCTCGCCGCCAACCTCGAGGAAGTGCTGCGCCGCGCCAACAGCTTCGTCCCCTCGGCGGCCGGCTCGATCCTGCTCGACAACCCGCAGGCGAAGCACGAGGACCGCAGCCGCAACCACCTCACCTTCATCGCCGCCTTCGGCGAGACCGCGGACCAGCTCGTCGGCCAGACGATCCCGGCCTCGGCCGGCATCGCCGGGCGGGTCTACATGACCGGCCAGGCCTACGCCACCGCCGACGCGCGCGAGGACCGCTTCTTCTACCCCGACGTCGACGACCAGACGAGCTACCGCACGCGGTCGCTGGTCGCCATCCCGATCCGCATCGAGCACGAGGTCTGCGGCGTCCTCGAGCTGATCAACCGCGAGCACGCTCCGGTCTACAGCGAGCAGGACCGCAATCTGCTCGAGATCTTCGCCGGCTACATCTCGATCTCGGTGCAGAACGTCCTCGACGGCCGCCAGGCCCAGGAGATCGCCAAGCGCGACAACCTGACCGGGCTTTATAACGATCGCTATCTGCATATTGCGCTGCTCGAGACGATCAGCGGCTGCAGCGCCGAGGGCCACGACCTGGCGGTCCTCTTCCTCGACCTCGACTTCTTCAAGCGGGTCAACGACACCCACGGCCATCTCGCCGGCAGCCAGGTGCTGCGCGAGGTGGGGTTGCTGCTGCGGCGCAAGACGCTGGGCCGCAGCGCCATCGCCGCCCGCTACGGCGGCGACGAGTTCGTGCTCGTGCTCCCGGGCATGGACCTCGACCGGGGCATCGACCTCGCCGAGGAGATCCGCGAGCAGATCCTGAGCACCACCTTCTGCGCCGAGCCGGCGGAGATCCAGCCCGAGGCGCTCAACCTGCGCGGCCTCACCTGCTCGATCGGCATCGCCACGCTCAAGCAGCACCTGATGGAGAACGGCTCGGCCGCCGAGCGCAAGAGCACGATCCTCCGCCTCGCCGACGCCGCCATGTACGTGGCCAAGGAGACGGGGCGCAACCGCACCGCGGTGGCCGGCCAGCCCGTCCGGCGCCGGCCCGCCGAGCGCACCTAGAGCCGGCCCGTACCGCGCCGGCGACAGTTCTGTAAATCCTTTGTTACCATGGTGTTACGCCGCCTGCACAAGATCGTGGGCAAAGTGGAGAAAATCCTTGTTCTACCGAGGCTTGATGCGCGCCGCGCGGGCATTTCCCACAGGGTTTTCCACAGCGCCTGTGGAGATCGCGGGGGCTTGACATCCGCCGCGCAATTCACCTCGCGACGCAGCCCTTGTCGGCAAAGGCTTTTCGCGCCGTCGTCGTGAGCGCGGTGGCCGGCGGCAGCGCCAGACGCGGCAGCAGACGGGCGCGCACCGGCACGCGAACGAGCGGCGCCGGCCAGGGGCGGCGGCGGAAGAGATAGGGCGAGAACGGCGCCGCCGCGCCCTCGCGCCCGTACTCGATCCAGGCGACCGCGCCGCGCCGCGCCGCGGGCGAGGGGGCGGCGCGCACCAGGCTCTCGCGCCACCCCGCGTCGAGACCCCGCCACGTCTCGATCTCCCGCAACGCCGCCGCGAACAGCTCGGGGCGGCCCTCCCAGGCCAGCGCCGCCGCCAGGCGCGGCTCGGCGGCGAGGGCGCGCGCCGCACGCGCCGGGGCGTCGGGTGACTGCGGATTGAAAAGTGACAGGTAGAAGGGAGGCAGCGGCTCCAGCGGAGCGAGAGCGCAGGCGCGGAGCAGCGCCTCCTCGACCCAGCCCTCGGCGGCGCCGGAGGCGCCGAGGGCGCCCGCCAGCGTCCAGAGCGGCGCCACGGCGCCGGCGGCGCGCGCGGCGCGGAGCGCTTCGCCGGCGGCCGCCGCGCGCGCGCCGGCGGAGCGCTCGTGGTGCGCCGCGAGGCGGGCGCGGTAGAGCGGGAAGGCCGGGTCCCAGCGCACGGCCTGGAGAAGCTCGGCGCGTACGGTCTGCGGCAGAGCGGCGGTGGCCGTGCGGGTGTGCGCGGTGAGCGCGCGGTCGTAGCGCCGGTGGGCGACGTCGAGCGGCAGCAAGAGGGTTGCGGCCAAGGCGGCGTAGACAGCGGGCGCCGGCGGCAGGCGGCGGCTGGGCGGCACGGCGATGGCGCGGACGGACGCCGCTACCTGCCGTTCTTGTCGCGTCGCGAGCGCCGCGCCGGCGGCGATCGCCGCCGCCACGGGCAGCGCGGTCACCGCGATCGCGGCGCTGCCGAGCGCGCACACGGCCGCGCCGGCGAGGCCGAGCAGGCCGGCGAGAGCGAGCGGCGAGTCGCCCGCGGCCAGCTCGCGCCGGCGCCGCGCGAGGAAGCACGCGACGAGCGCCGCGGCGGCGAGCGCGCCGGCGAGCCCCAGCTCGTAGAGGAGCTGGAGCGGCAGCGAGTGCAGCTCCCCCACCGCCTCGCCGGGGGGATTGACGCCCGGCACCGGGTCGAGGAACCGCGCCGCGGTCCACGGCGTCGCGCCCGGCCCCCAGCCGAGGAGCGGGCGCGCCGCGAAGCCTTTCAGGGCGGCGGTCGCGTAGGTGGCACGGGCGCGGGCGGAGGGGTCTTCGCCGCGCGCCACCCGCACGAGCCGCGGCAGCCCGGCCGCGAGCAGCAGGACGAGCGCCGCCGCGGCCACCCAGGCCACCCCGCGGCGCGGCCGCCGGCGCGAGGCCAGAAGCCATAGCGCTCCCTGCACGGCCAGCGCGAGCACGGCGTGCAGCGAGCGGCCGGCCCCGACCGCCGCCAGCGCCGGCGCGCCGGCCGCCCAGCCGAGCCAGCGCCAGCGGCCGCGGGCGGCGGCCGGCAGCAGAGCAAGCGGCAGCAGGGTGATGAGCCAAGCCGAGAGCAGGAGGTGATGGCCGAGCGGCGCCGCCGGCCGCGGCGTCGCGCCGGCGCGCCAGGCGAGGAGCGACCAAGCGGCGATGGCTGCCACGGCAACGGCCAAGGCACGCGTGCCGATGGCGCGCGGCCTGTCGTCGCGCCAGGCCCGGGCCACCATCGCGGGAAGGATCAGATAGGAAGGAAGGAGCAGGACGCCGACCCGCCCGGCGCGCGGCACCGGCGAGGCGAGGAGGCTGGCGGCGACGACGACGACGAGCGCGAGCGGGAGCCACCGCCCCCACCGCCCGAGGCGCAGCGGGTCCGGCCACTCGCCGCCCGCGGCGACGGCGATCGAGAGCAGGATGAGCTGCGAGGCCGCGGCGGCGGTCCAGCTCACGCCGCCGATCAGCGTGCCGCACCAGCCGGTGAAGAGCGCCGCCAGCAGTGCCGGGAGGACGGCTGGCATAAAAGCTCGGGTAGGGAGAACGACCGCGCGGGCTCGGGACAGACGATCCATCGTAGCACCTCTACCCAGCAGTCACATCCCTACCCAGAAGCGTCTGCTCCCTCCGCCACTGCGGTATCCTTCCCCTTCCTGAAGTCTTCCTGGAGATCCCCCCATGGCCGTCGAGACCGCAACTTCCGTCGAGCGCATCGTGCGCGCGCTCGGCCTCGAGGACGAGAACCCCGGCGCCTTCGCGGGCGAGTGGCTCGCCACGACGGGCGCGCGCGTCGATTCCTTCAACCCCGCGACCGGCGAGCCGATCGCCGCCGTCCGCCTCGCCACCGAAGCCGACTACGAGCGCGTCGCCGCCACCACCGTGCGGGCCTTCGAGGAGTGGCGCACCTGGCCCGCGCCGCGCCGCGGCGAGGTCGTCCGCCAGCTCGGCGACGAGCTGCGCCGCCACAAGCAGGAGCTCGGGGCGCTGGTGACGCTCGAGGTCGGGAAGATCCTCTCCGAGGGCCTCGGCGAGGTGCAGGAGATGATCGACATGGCCGATCTCGCGGTCGGCATGTCGCGCCAGCTCTACGGCCTCGCCATGCACTCCGAGCGGCCGCAGCACCGCATGTTCGAGCAGTGGCATCCGCTGGGGCCGGTGGGCATCATCACCGCCTTCAACTTCCCCGTAGCCGTCTGGGCCTGGAACGCCATGGTGGCGGCGGTGTGCGGCGACTCGATGGTCTGGAAGCCGTCGCACCAGGCGCCGCTCTTGGCCGTCGCCACCACCCGCATCGCGCAGCGCGTGCTGGCGGCCAACGACGCCCCGCCGATCTTCAACCTGCTGATCGGCGGCCGGAGCGGCGTCGGCGAGCGGCTGGTCGCCGACCCGCGCTTCCCGCTCATCTCCGCCACCGGCTCGGTGCGCATGGGCAAGCAGGTCGGGCAGGTGCTGGCCGAGCGGCTCGGGCGGGCGCTGCTCGAGCTCGGCGGCAACAACGGCATCGTGGTGATGGACGACGCCGACCTCGACCTGGCGCTGCGCGCGGTGCTCTTCGCCGCCGTCGGCACCGCCGGCCAGCGCTGCACCTCGACGCGGCGCCTCTTCCTCCAGCGCGGCGTCGCCGCGGAGATGAAGCGCCGGCTGGTCGAGGCCTACCGCTCGATCCGCGTCGGCGACCCGATGGCGGCGGGAACGCTCATGGGGCCGCTCATCGACGGCCCCGCCGTCGACGCCATGCAGCGCGCGCTGGCGGCGGTCGCCGAGCAGGGCGGCCGCGTGCTCTACGGCGGGCGGGCGCTCGACCGGCCGGGCTTCTTCGTCGAGCCGACGCTGGTCGAGGTGCCGAAGCCGCTCCCCATCACCTGCGACGAGACCTTCGCCCCCATCCTCTACCTCTTCGAGTTCGCCGACCTCGACGAGGCGATCCGCATGCACAACGACGTGCCGCAGGGGCTGTCGTCGGCGATCTTCACCGTGAACCTCCGCCACGCCGAGCGCTTCCTCGCCGCGACCGGCAGCGACTGCGGCATCGCCAACGTCAACATCGGCACCTCGGGGGCGGAGATCGGCGGCGCCGTCGGCGGCGAGAAGGAGACCGGCGGCGGGCGCGAGGCGGGATCGGACTCCTGGAAGGCCTACATGCGCCGCCAGACCTGCACCGTCAACTGGGGCACCGCGCTGCCGCTCGCGCAGGGGGTGGAGTTCGAGGTCTAGGCGGGGGCTGGGTTTCGCGCTCGGCATCGCTCCGCGGCAGATAGATGCGGAAGCTGGTCCCCCGCCCCGGCTCGCTGGTCACCGCGATGCCGCCGCCGCTCTGGCGGACGATGCCGTAGACGGTCGAGAGTCCGAGGCCGGTGCCTTTCCCCTCCTCCTTGGTGGTGAAGAACGGCTCGAAGATGCGCTCCTGGGTCGCTGCGTCCATGCCGAAGCCGTTGTCGTGCACCTCGAGCAGGACGTAGCTCCCCGCAGGGAGGCATGCCTGCTGGCTCTCGGGGCCGTCGTCGAGCACCGCGGCGCCCACCTGGATCGTGATCTCGCCGCCTTCCGGCAGCGCGTCGCGGGCGTTCACCACGAGGTTCATCAGCACTTGCTCGATCTGCCCCGGGTCGGCCTTGATCCGCCCGGTCTCCGGCGCGCAGGCGACGGACAGGCGCACGTTATTGCCGATCAGCCGCTGCACCATCCGCTGCATGCCAAGCACCAGCTCCTCGAGATCCAGGACGCGCGGCGCCAGGACCTGGCGCCGGCTGAAGGCGAGGAGCTGACGGGTGAGCGCGGCGGCGCGTCCGGCGGCCGCGCGCACCTCGTCGAGGTTCTGCCGCGCCTGGCCGTCCTCCGGGAGCTCGTCGGCCGCCAGCTGGGTGTAGCCGTCGATCACCGTCAGCAGGTTGTTGAAGTCGTGCGCGATCCCACCCGCCAGCCGCCCCACCGCCTCGAGCTTCTGCGCCTGCCGGAGCTGCTCTTCGAGGCTCCGCTGCCGCGTCAGCTCGGTCAGGGTCCCCACCCACTCGCGCACCTTGCCGTCCTCGGCCAGGATCGGCACGCCGCGCGCGACGAAGGTGCCGTACTTGCCCGTCGCCGCGAGGACCCGGCATTCCGTCTCGTAGGGCGACTGCGCGGTGAGCGCCGCGTTCCAGGCTTCGAGAGTGCGCTGGCGGTCCTCGGGATGGAGCGTCTGGAGCCACCCGAGTCCCCGGTACTCCTCCCACGCCTGCCCGGTGTAGCTCTGCCAGGAGGGCGAAGGCTCGACGACCTCGCCCGCCGGCCCGGACGTCCAGACGATCTGGGCGGAGGCGAGAACCAGCGAGCGGTAGCGCTCCTCGCGGCGGCGCACGGCCTCCTGCGTGCGCCGTTGCTCGATGCCGAGCGCGATCTCGTCGGCGACCGCGCCCAGCGCCTCGAGCGCGACGCCGGTGAGCGGCCGGCGCGCAAACACGGCCATGACCCCGGTGAGCCGGCCCTCCACCACCAGCGGGTAGCCGGCGAAGGCCACCACCCCCTCCCGCCGCGCCCACGCGCGGTCGACGAGCGGATCGTCGAGGACGTCGTTGGTCAGGTGCGGCTCGAGTGTGGCGGCGATGCGGCCGATCTTGAGCTCGCCGACGCGCACGCGGCTGTGCGAGCCGTCAAGGCGCGTGTAAAGGCCCGCGCTCGCCTGGAGCAGCAAGCTGGTCCCGGCCTCGTCGACGGTCCAGATGCGGGCGAAGGCGGCGTCGAGGTGCTGCACCATCAGCTCGGTGAGACGCTGCAGGATGGCGCGCAGGTCGTCGCCGGAGATGAGCGCCTTGCCGACGTCGGCCGCCAGGGCCGTCAAGCCGGCGCGCTCGGCGAGCGCCTTCTCGGCCCGCGCCCGCTCCGCCATCTCGAGGCGGAGCTGGGCGGCGTGCGTCTCCAGCTCCTCGGCGAGAGCGGCGTTCTCGTACGACACCGCCACCTGTGCCGCCAGCGTGCTGGTGAGCTGCTCGTCCTCGGCCGTGAACTCGGTGCCGCCGCGCTTCTCGGCGAGGTAGAACCAGCCGAGCGGACCCTCCGACGAGGCGATCGGCAGCGCCAGCAGCGAGCGCACGGGCGGGTGGCCCTCGGGCAGCCCGAGGGCGCCGGCGTCCGCGGGCTCATGCCACAGCCGCAGCGGCTGCAGCCCCGTCACCAGCTCCCGGAACAGGCCCGCTGGCGGCGCCGAGCGGAGCGGCTCGAGAACCGCCGCGGGAATGCCCTCGCCGACCAGGAAGCACAGCTCGCGCCCGTCGTCGGAGAGCATCCCCAGCGCCGCATGGCGCGCGCCGACGATCTCGACCGCCGCCCGGCAGAAGACTCCGAGCAGCAGGACCGGGTCGCGCTGGTTGGCGAGCTCGAGCGACAGCTCGAGCAGGCCCGCGAGGCGCAGCGTCACGTGCTGGAGGTGCCGGGACGAGTCGAGGAGCTGCTGGGAGAGGCCCGAGGCGGCCTGACCCTCGACGACGACCTCTCCGCCGTGCGCCAGCACCTTCGTCATCTGCCCGTGCAGCCGCCCCAGGTCCTCCACGTAATCCTGCAGCCGGCCGGTGAAGGACGAGAGCCGGCCGGCGCCGGCGAGGCGCGCGAGGTCGGCGGCGACCGGGGCGGCCGCCAACGATGTGAGCTCTGCCGCCGGCCGGCCGGCGAGCGCCGCCGCGACCACCCTGAGGATGGTCTCCGGATCGGACGGCTTCGAGATCACCGCCGCCACGCCGCAGCTCTCGGCCATCCGGCGCGCCTCGCGCATGCGGTAGGTCGCGGTGTAGAAGACGATCGGGATCGACGCGGTCGCCGGGTCTTCACGCAGCCGCTCGGCCATGGCCACGCCGTCCATCCGCGGCATCAGGATGTCGGTGATGACCAGATCGGGCCGCTCCGCCCGCGCCCGTTCGAGCCCCTCCTGGCCGTCGGCGGCCTCCACCAGCCGGTGCCCGCCGTAGCCGAGCAGCGTCAGCAGGAACTGCCGGTTCACGGCCCGGTCGTCGACGATGAGGATGGTTGCCATGGCTACGTCTGAACCGTTCAGCGCTTCTTCGCCGCCGTGAGACAGGCCTCGAGGCGTGCCAGAAGGTCCCGGGGCTCGATCGGGCGGCGGATGAAGTCGTCGGCGCCGAGCGTCAGCCCGCGTTCGTCGTCGCGGCCGGTCCAGACCGTCGAGGAGAGGAAGACGAACGGCACCTCGCGCAGCACGGGATCGGCCTTGATGCGCTGAATGAAGTCGAAGCCGTCCATGCGCGGCATGTGCAGGTCGGAGATGATGAGGTCCGGGACCTCGCCGGCCAGCCAGGCGAGCGCCTCCTCGCCGCCGGAGGCGCAGACCAGGAGGTAGCCGAGGGGCTCGAGCGTGCTGCGCATCAGCTCCAAGTTGACCGCCGAGTTGTCGACCACCAGCACGCGAAGGCGCTTGCCGTGCGCCGCCGCACGCGGCGGCGACGTGGTCTCGGGGCGCGACTCGGGCGACGCCTCCGGCTGCCCGGCGGACAGGAAGCTCTCGATCTCCTTGACGAAGAGCTGCGGCTCGATGGGCTTGGCGATGTAGCTGTCGAAACCCGCCGCCATCACTCGGTCGCGGTCCCCCACCATCGCCAGCGCGGTGACCGCGACGAGCGGGATGCGCCGCGAGGCCGGATGCTGCGCCAGCCGCCGCGCCACCTCGAGGCCGTCGATGCCCGGGAGCTGGACGTCGCAGACGACGAGATCGGGGGCTTCCCGGCGCACCGTCTCGATGCCGTCCTCGCCGCGCGAGGCGGTGAGCACCTCGTGGCCGAAGGCCCGCAGCAGGTAGGACATGAGCTGCAGGTTGGTCGGGTTGTCCTCGATGATGAGGATGCGCGCCATGCCTACCGCTCCGGGAGCGTGAGGGTGAAGGTGCTCCCCTTGCCGAACTCGCTGCGGAACGTGATGTGACCGCCGAGCAACCCGGCGAGCTTCTGGCTCAGGTGGAGACCGAGGCCGGTCCCTTCGTGACGGCCGCCGGCCATCGGCTCGACCCGGCTGAAGGCCTGGAAGAGCTTGGTCTGGTCCTCGGGGCGGATCCCTACCCCGGTGTCGACGATGCTGATGTCGGTATAGGCGCTGCCGTTGTCGCGGCGGCGCTGGAGCTCGAGACGGACCGACCCCTGCGCGGTGAACTTGATGGCGTTGTTGGCCAGGTTGAGCAGGATCTGGGAGAGGGCCCGCCGGTCGGTGCGCAGGCTGAACTCGCCGCGCGGCAGCTTGACGTCGAGCCTGAGGCCCTTGCCCTCCGCCAGCGGCCGCAGCGAGGTGGCGACTTCCTTGACCACGTCCGGGCAGCTCGTCGGCTCGAGCTGGAGCTCCACCTTGCCCGACTCGATCTTCGCCAGGTCGAGCAGGTCGTTGATCAGCGACAGCAGGTGCTTGGCGCTCACCTGGATGGTCTGGAGCTGGTGCTCCTGGTCGCCGGTCAGGGGGCCCGGGAGCTGCATCAGCAGCGTGCCGGTGAAGCCGATGATGGCGTTGAGCGGCGTGCGCAGCTCGTGCGACATGCTGGCGAGGAAGCGGTCCTTGGCCAGGTTGGCGTTCTCGAGCTCGACGTTCTTCTCCTGCAGCGCCTGCTCGAAGCGCTTGCGCTCGGTGACGTCGCGGGCGGCGGCGAAGACGCCCTGGAGCTTGCCGTCGCGGTCGTAGAAGGTGGCGGCGTTGTAGGAGACGACGGTCTCCCGCCCGTCCTTGCCGCGCGCCGTCAGCTCGTAGTTGGTGACCTTCCCCTCGCGCAGCACCAGGCGGATGCCGTCCTCGGCGCGGTCGGGGTCGGTGAAGTAGGTCTTGAACGGCGAGCCGATCAGCTCCTCGCGGCCGTAGCCCGTCAGCTCCGCCATCTGCTGGTTGACGTCGCTGATGATGCCCAGGGAGTCGGTGGTCATCAGCGCGTCGATGTTCGACTCGATGAGCGAGCGGGTGTAGAACTGCTGGTCGCGGAGCTGCTGCTCGAGCGTCTTCTGCTCGGTGATGTCGCGCGCCGCGGCCAGGATGCCCAGCGCCTGGCCGGCGGCGTCGGTGAAGACGCCGGCGTTGAACGACACCGTGATGCGGCGCCCGTAGCGGGTGATGAGCACCAGCTCGTAGCCCAGCGCCCGCCCTTCCTTGAGCGTCTGCTGCACCCCGGCGCGGGCCCGCTCGGGCTCGGTGAAGTACTCGGCGAAGCGCGAGTTGACGAGGTGCTTGCGCGAGTAGCCGGTGAGCCGCGTGGCTTCCTCGTTGACGTCGGTGATGACCCCCTCGGGAGCGATGGCGAACTGGGCGTCGGCCGAGGCCTCGATCAGCGAGCGGTTGTAGGCCTGCTGCTCGGCGAGCTGCAACTGCAGGCGCGCCTGCTCGGTGATGTCGCGCGCCGAGGCGAAGATGCCCTGCATCCGGCCGTCGGCGCCGCGGAACACCGAGGCGTTGAACGAGACCGTCGCCTTGCGTCCCGCCTTGGTGCGCAGCACCAGGTCGTAGTTGGTGACCACCCCCTCGGCGAGCGTCCGCCGGACGCCGGCGTCGGCGCGCTCGGGGTCGGTGAAGTAGCGCTTGAAGGGCGAGCCGACCAGCTCCTCGCGGCCGTAGTCGGTCATCCGGCAGAGCTGCTCGTTGACGTCGGTGATGAACCCCTCGGGGTCGACGGTCACCAGGCCGTCGACCGAGGACTCGATCAGGCCGCGCAGGTAGGTCTGCTGCTCGCGGAGCTGCTCCTCCAGGCGCACCCGGTCGGAGATGTCGCGCGCCGAGGCGAAGATGCCGCGCACCCTGCCGGTGGGGTCGCGGAAGACCGAGGCGTTGAACGACACCTGGAGCAGCCGCCGCGTGCGCGAGACCAGGGTGAGCGCGTACTCGGTGACGTAGCCCTGCTCGAAGGTCTGGTCGACTCCCGACCGCGCCCGTTCCGGCTCGGTGAAGTAGTCGGAGAACGGGGTGCCGAGCAGCTCGGCGCGGCTGTAGCCGGTCATCCGGCAGATGCGGTCGTTGACGTCGGTGATGGTGCCCGAGGGATCGACGGTGACCAGCCCGTCCACCGACGACTCGATCAGGCCGCGCAGGTAGTTCTGCTGCTCGCGGAGCTGCTCCTCGAGCTTCTTCTGCGCGGTGATGTCGCGCGCCGCGGCGAAGACGCCCTGGAGCTTGCCGTCGCGGTCGTAGAAGGTGGCGGCGTTGTAGGAGACGACGGTGCTACGGCCGTCCTTGGCGTGGGCCGTCAGCTCGTAGTTGGTCACCTTCCCCTCGCGCAGCACCAGGCGGATGCCCTCCTCGGCGCGCTCGGGATCGGTGAAGTAGGTCTTGAAGGGCGAGCCGATCAGCTCCTCCCGCGTCGCGCCGGTCAAGACCTCCATCTGCTGGTTGACGTCGGTGATGACGCCGAGCGGGTCGGTGGTCATCAGGGCGTCGATGTTCGACTCGATGAGCGAGCGGGTGTAGGTCTGCGACGCCTGGAGCTGCGCTTCGAGCTGCTTCTGGGCGGCGATGTCGCGGGCGGAGGCGAAGATCCCGCGCACCGTGCCGGTGGTGTCGCGGAAGATGGCGGCGTTGAACGACACCGGCACCAGGTGGCCGTCGGCGGCCTGGAGCGTCAGCACGTAGTTGGTGACCGCGCCCTGGTTGAAGGTGAGGCGGACGCCCTCCTCGGCGCGCTCGCGCTCCATGAAGTAGCCCGGGAACGAGGAGCCGATGAGCTGGCCGCGGGGGCGCCCGACCATCCGGCACATGGTCTCGTTGACGTCGGTGATCGTCATCGACTCGTCGACGGTCACCAGTCCGTCCACCGAGGCCTCGATCAGGCCGCGGTTATAGGCGCGCTCCTCGGCGAGCTGCGATTGCAGGTGGGCCTGCTCGGTGATGTCGCGCGCCGAGGCGAAGATGCCGCGCACCTTCCCCGTCTGGTCCTTGAAGATCGCGGCGTTGAACGAGACCAGGCTCTCGCGCCCCGCCTTGGCGCGCAGCGTCAGCTCGTAGTTGGTCACCGCGCCCTTGTCGAGGGTGAGACGCACCCCCTCCGAGGCGCGCTTGGCGTCGGTGAAGTAGCTCGGGAACTCGCTGCCGATCAGCTCCTCACGCGCGTAGCCGGTCATCCGGCACATGGTCTCGTTGACGTCGGTGATGACCAGCAGCGGATCGACGGTGATGAGGCCGTCGAGCGAGGCCTCGATCAGGCCGCGGTTGTAGGCCCGCTCCTCGGCGAGCTGCGCCTGCAGGCGCGCCTGCTCGGTGATGTCGCGCGCCGAGGCGAAGATGCCGCGCACGTCGCCCGAAGGATCGCGGAACACCGAGGCGTTGAACGACACCTGGAGGTGACGGTTGTCGCGGGTGGCCAGCGTCAGGACGTAGTCGGTGACGACCCCCTTGTCGAAGGTCTCCTTGACGCCGTTGGTGGCGCGGCCGGTATCGACGAAGTGATCGGCGAAGGGAGTGCCGATCAGCTCCTCGCGCGGGTAGCCGGACATGCGGCACATCTGCTCGTTGACGTCGGAGATCGAGCCCGAGGGATCGACCGTGACCAGGCCGTCGACGGAGGCCTCGATCAGGCCGCGGTTGTAGGCCTGGGACTCGCGGAGCTGCTGCTCGAGCTGCTTCTGGTCGGTGATGTCGCGCGCCGCCGCGAACACGCCTTGCAGGTGGCGCTCGGCGTCGCGGAAGGTGGAGGCGTTGTAGGAGACGACCGTCATCCGGCCGTCGCGCGACAGGGCGGTGAGCTCGTAGTTGGTCACCTTCCCTTCGCGCAGCACCAGCTTGATGCCCTCCTCGGCGCGGTTGGGGTCGGTGAAGTAGGTCTTGAACGGCGAGCCGATCAGCTCCTCGCGGCCGTAGCCGGTCAAGGTCGTCATCTGCTGGTTGACGTCGGTGATGATCCCCAGCGGGTCGGTGGTCATCAGCGCGTCGATGTTCGACTCGATCAAGGAGCGCGTGTAGTACTGGTTGCGCTTGAGCTCCTCGGTGAGCCGGATCTCCTCGGAGACGTCCTTGGAGATCAGCAGGTAGCCGACCGGGTTGCCGTCCGGGTCGCGGCGCGGCGTGATGACGACGCGCGCGGTGAAGCGCTCGCCGTTCTTCCGCACCCGGTTGATCGTGCCTTCCCACTTGCCGTCGCGCTGCGCCGCGTCCAGGAACTCGCGGTGGCGGCCGGCGGCGACGTCCTCGGGAGTGTGGAGGACCGAGGAGTTGACCTTGCCGACCACCTCCTCCGGCTCGTAGCCGTAGAGCCGGCGCGCGCCCTCGTTCCAGAGCACGATCGTGCCGTCCAGGCTCTTGCCGATGATCGAGTACTCGGTCGAGGCCTGGAGGATGTTGGTGATGAACTCCAACGCCTCCTGCGTGGTGCCGGCGATGGAGCTGAAGAGCTTGCTCACCAGACGTCTCCCTGCGAGTGAACCGGACCGCGGCGAAACCGGGCGCCCCTGAGCACGGCCACCCCCCGGACCGCGGGTCTCTACTGCGGATCGGATCTGTGAGAAGGCTAGTGAGTTGCGGGCTCGGCCGCTATCGGTGAATGACCTACAGGCGGTGTCGGAAGTTGTCCTACACGCGGGCGTCTCGGGCCACCACCGCGAGGCCGGCGGGAAGGACCTCCACCGCGACCGGCCGGCCGGCGGCGAGCTCCAGGAGCGGCTCGCCGCCGCCGAACATCGTCAGCGGGCGATCGGCGGTGATCTCGGCCCGCGCGGCGCGCCCCAGGACGACCGCCGGGTGCCCGACGTGGCGCCCCGAGTAGACCTTGGGGAAGACGGTGAGCAGGGTGCGGCGCGCGATCGCCCGCACCACGACCACGTCGAGCAGGCCGTCGTCGATCCGCGCCGCCGGGGCGATCTGCATGCCGCCGCCGAAGCGCGGCAGGTTGGCGAGGACGGCGAACATCGCCGGACCCTCGAACTCTCCCCCATGCCAGGCGACGCGCAGCACCGGCGGCCGGAAGCGCGCCAGGGTCTGGACGACGGCCCACGGGTAGACCAGCGGACCGCGCAGCCGCGCGCCGAGGCCCCGGAGCGCCATCAGGCGCGAAAGCCTTCGCGCCGGGCTCCAATCATCGCTAGGAGCGCCTTCCGTCGCGCGACCAGCGCGACGGGCTCCTAGCGCGGCCGCCGACTGCTCCGCCACCCGTTGCGCCACCTCGGCGTCGAAGCCGACCCCGACGTAGCCGACCGCGTACGCTCCCGCCACCTGCAGCAGGTCGATCCGCCGCACCGGTCCGGTCGCGGCCCAGCGCACCGCCTCGTCCAGCCCATGCGGCACGCCGAGCGCCCCGGCCAGGTCGTTGCCGCTGCCGAGCGGCACCACGCCGAGAGCGGTGCCGCTGCCGGCGAGCCCCTGCGCCGCGTGGTGCATGGTGCCGTCCCCGCCGACCACCAGCAGCCGCTCGACCCCGGAAGCCGCCGCCCGCCGCGCCTCCGCGACGAGGTCGGCGGCGCCGGCGGTGACGCGCGGCGCCCCGGCGCCGATCTCGGCGGCGAGCGCGGCGAGACGCGGCTGCTGCCGCGCCCCGGCGCCGCGGCCCGCGGACGGGTTGACCAGGAGGCGGAGGGTCACGGCGGTGGCCGGGGACCTCAGCGTGACGTGGCAGGCGGTGCCGGCGCCGCCGGGGCGCGCCGCACCGACTGCATCGCCATCTGGATCATCGCCGCGACGTTCGAGAGGTCCGCCGGCACCACCAGCGCATTGCCCTTCTGCGCCAGGTGCCCGAACTGCTCGACGTACTGCTCGGCGACGCGGAGCTGCACCGCCTCGAAGCCGCCCGGCGTCCGGATCGCGTCGGCGACGCTGCGGATGCCCTCGGCGGTGGCCAGCGCCACCGAGCGGATGGCCGCCGCCTGCCCCTCGGCCTCGTTGATCTGCTGCTGCTTCTTGGCCTCCGAGGCCTTGATGACCTGCTGCTTGTCGCCCTCGGCGGTGTTGATGGCGGCGTCGCGCACGCCTTCGGAGTTGAGGATGACGGCGCGCTTCTCGCGCTCGGCCCGCATCTGCTTCTCCATCGCGGCGAGCACGTCCTTGGGCGGGGTGATGTTCTTGATCTCGTAGCGCAGCACCTTGACGCCCCAGGCCTCCGACGCCTTGTCGAGCTCGCCGACGACCGCGATGTTGATGTTGGTGCGCTCCTCAAAGGTGCGGTCGAGCTCGATCTTGCCGATCTCGCTGCGCAGCGTCGTCTGCGCGAGCTGCGAGATGGCGAAGACGTAGTCGCCGATGCCGTAGGAGGCGCGCTGCGGATCGAGCACCTTGAGATAGAGGATGCCGTCCACCCCCACCTGCACGTTGTCGCGGGTGATGCAGATCTGCTCGGCGATGTCGAAGGCCTGCTCCTTCAACGAGTGACGGTAGCGCACGACGTCGAAGAACGGCACCAGGACGTGGAAGCCGGCGCCGATCGTGCCGGCGTAGCGGCCGAGGCGCTCGACGACGTAGGCGTTCTGCTGCGGGACGACGACGGCGGTCTTGGCGATGATGATCAGCGCCAGCACCGCCAGCACGATGATGACGACGAGCCCGAACTCCATCTGGTCTCCTTTCGCGGCAGCCGGTCGGCGCCGCCCCCTCTACCCTTCTTCGCTCCGCACCCAGAGCTGCAGCCCCTGGACGCTCTCCACCCGCACCCGCTGGCCCTCGGCGAGCGGCACCGCGCCGGCGTTGCGCACGTTCCAGGCGGTGCCGCGCATCTCGGCCTTGCCGATGCCGCCCGGCGGCAGCGCGCCGGTGAGCACCGCCGTCTCCCCCACCAGGCTGTCGAGATCGCGGGAGTCGCCGCCGAGCTGGAGCCGGCCGAGGAGAGGCCGGCGGAAGATCATCATGGTGCCGAGGGCGAGCACCGTGAACAGCAGCCACTGCACCCAGGCCGCGCCGGCGTCGAAGAGCGCGAGCAGCCCGATGGCGAGCGCCGCGACGCCCGGGAAGACGAGATAGAGCGTCCCGATCAGGAGCTCGGCCCCCAACAAGGCCAGTCCGAGGAGGATCCAGGCCCACCAAGGCATCGCACGACTCCCCGCGGCGGGCGGCCGCTCGCCGGCACGGTTGCGTCAGAACGTCCGACGTGGTGGCGGAAACCTACCACGCGGGCGCCGCGGGCGCGCTGCCAGGCGCTGCTAGGATGCCGTGCCGTGCCCAAGCCCCGCGTCCAGATCCTGGTCTGCACCAACGAGCGCGCTCCCGAGTCGGGCAAGCCGAGCTGCCTGCCGCGCGGCTCGCTCGAGGTCTACCGCCGCTTCAAGGACCGGGTGCGCGAGCTCGGCGTGCGCGACTGGGTGATGGTGGTGCGGACCGGCTGCCTCAAGCACTGCAGCCAGGGCATCACCGTGGCCGTCTGGCCCCACAACCTCTGGTACCGGCAGGTGACGCTGGGCGACGTCGACGAGATCCTCGACCGCAGCGTCCTCGGCGGCGGCGAGGAGGTCGAGCGGCTGCGCATGCCGGACATCCCGTGGGAGTGAGCGTTCCGACCGCGATGACAAGAATCGCGAAGTAGCGATGAAACGCCTTCGCCGTCGCGCTCATGTACCGGCAGCGACGGTACTGGAGCCGTACGCAGCGCCGGGCGGGCTCGGCCGCCGCCTCGATCGCAAGTCATCTGGCGCTGTTAAACTGCTTCGGTGCCGGCGGAGAAGCGCACGATCGAGAGGCGGATCCGGGCGGCGGGCTGTTGCCTGGCGTGGCTCGTTGCGGCGCCGCTCGCCGCGGACACTCTTCTCGTCAAGCAGCGCGACGCGGACGAGTTCAGCTTCCAGGGACGCTCGACAGGAGGGAAGGACCAGCGCGTTCGCATCTGGATCGGCGCCGACAGAGTGCGGCGCGACAACGCCGTGAACGGGCAGATCCTGCGTCTCGATCAGCACCAGCTCTACCTCTTCGATCACACGGCGCGGGTCGTCACCCGGCTCGAGGTCCGCGAGCAGCGTGACCGGCTGGTCGCAAAGCACTCCTCGGGCCTGCCGGCGCCGCCGCCCGAGACCGGGGCGGTCTGGCGCATCCACGCCAGCATCACGCCGGCCGGCGAGCAACGCGACGTCGCCGGGAGGCAGGCCGAGGCGTACAGGGTCGAGCTCGCCAACGAGGCGGGCACCGCCGCGCGGATCAAGCTGCGGTGGTGGGTGGCGCCAGAGCTGCGGCTCGATGACCTGCCGCTGCGCCGGCTCATGCGGCTCCTCGCCTCGCTCGAGCCCGGGGGAGAGCAATGGGTCGCCGACCTGCTCTCCCTCCCCGGCCACCCGGTGCTGTTCATCCACGAGGTCCAGCAGCCCGACGACGTGGTGACGACGCGCGAGGAGCTGCTGTCGATCGAGGAGGAGCCGGCGCCGGCCGGAACCTATGAGCCCCCCGGCGGCTACCGGCACCTGGAGCCCGAGGAGTACCGGCAGGCAGTCGGCTGGCCAGGCGCCTTGTGAGGAGTGTCCGCGGCCGCGAGCGCCGGGACTACCGCGGCGAGCGGGATCTCGCGGAGTAGGCGTGTTTGCCCCAGGCAGCGCCTCCTACCGTAAGGTAGCCCGCTGAGGCGCCGCCCATCGAGATCAGACCCACGGCAGCGCCGCCCATCGCGGCCAGACCGATCGCGAGCCCGCCCAGCGCCACGGCGCCGAGGGCGATGCCGCCCATCGCAAAGAGGCCTCTCGCCTGCCCGCCCATCGCGAAGACGCCGCGGGCCCGGCCGCCGACGGCGATCATGCCGCAGGCCTCACCGCCGAGCGCCAGGACGCCTCTGGCACGGTCGCCCAACGCGATGACGCCATGGGCGCTGCCGGAGCGCTCGCCCGTACCCGGGTCGGGCCCGAAGGCGATGGAGACGAGCGGCAGAGACCCCAGCCGAAGCTCGGACCGGCGCCGCATCGAGATCCTCTTCCTCTCGCTCATCGCAAGTGATCGTAGCCGAGCGCCTTTCGGCGCGGTAGTGCCGCCGCTGAGCGACCACTGGCAGCGCCGAGGTCGCGGTTCTGCAGAAACGTCCGTCGCCCCCGACGGCCGGCCGCCGGCACTCCCGTTCCTGGCGCACGGCCCGCACGTTTCCGCGGCAACGTGCCGCCGTTTTGCCTGCGACTGCGCCCGCGTGGTGATGCGACACAATTTTCGGGTGCCGGAGGGGGCGGACCGCGATCCGGAGGGAGCGGATGTCTTTCGGGACCGCCTCCACAGCTTCCGCTGCGTGCAGATCACAGCACGGAGCGGCCGCATCGCGGCCGGGACCGGGGCGATCAGGAACTGAACCGGCCCGGTTCACGAACCGATGCGCCCGGTCTGCGACCGGCTGCGCCCGCTCCGCAAGACGACGTGGCCGGTTCGGGAAGTGATGAGGCCGGTTCGCGATGTGACCGGGCCGGTTCGCGAGCGGATGAGGCCGATCCAAATCGGAACCGGTGCGATTCTGGATCGGAGCGGGCCGATCGAGCCACCGCTAACGGCGGCCGGCAGAGGGGTTCTCCCCGGGCATGACTTCGTGGGCTGCCGTCAGCATACGGTCTCCTGGCCCCCGCTTGGGAGCAGGCACACACAGCTGCTTTCGGCGTCAAGAGCTTGCGTGCACGCACGCGAAGGGGAGGCAGTCCGCGACCGGCTGGCCGAGCCGCTTGCCGCGGGCTCCTCGGTGCCTACCGTGCCCGGGAAGTAGACCATGGAGTACGCCTCGCTCAAGACGCCCACGCCGCTGCCTAGGACGGTGTCGATCAGCGCGAGGACTCCGGGGTCGGTGACCTTCCGCGCCAGGATGCGGCGCAGGATCGCGTGATCGACGCTGGGGAAGAACTGCCAGAGGTCGAGCTGCTACGCCACCACCGGCAGCGCCGGGGCGAGCTCGCGGTGCTGCGGCGTCACGGCGTGGCGGTAGCGGCGGGCGAGGTCGGCGGTCTCCTCGCGGGTGACCAGGCGCTCGTAGAGGTTGGTGCGCTGGCGGGGGACGTAGCCCGCGGCGGCGAGCAGGTGCTCCATCTCGTCCTGGCTCATGGTGTACGACGTGCCGGCCGAGGAGACGACGTTCTCCTCGATCATGATCGAGCCCATGTCGTCGGCGCCGAAGGCGAGCGCCACCTGGCCGATCTTCTTGCCCTGGGTCACCCAGCTCGTCTGGAAGTGGACGATGTTGTCGAGGAACAGCCGCGAGACGGCGAGCGTCCGCAGGTACTCCTCGGCGTAGGTCTCGGGCACCTCCGGCATGTCGGTGTGCTCGTGCTGGAAGGTCCATGAGATGAAGGCGGTGAAGCCGCCGGTCTCGTCCTGCAGGTCACGGACGTGCTGGAAGTGCTCGACCCGCGTCTCGACCGGCTCGCCCATGCCGTACATCATGGTCGCCGAGGTGCGCAGGCCGTTCCTGTGCGCCTGGCGCATGATGTCGATCCACTCCTCGGCCGAGCACTTGGGGTAGGCCAGGACCTCCTTGCGCACGCCGTCGGAGAGGATCTCGGCGCCGCCGCCCGGGATCGACATGAGCCCCGCGGCCTTGAGGCGCGCGATCGTGTCGTAGAAGCTCAGCCGCTCCTTCCTGGCGACGAACTTGACCTCCGGCGGCGAGAAGGCGTGGACGTGGAGCGCCGGGTAGTTGGCGCGGATGGTGCGCAGCAGGTCCTCGTAGTAGGAGAGCGGCAGGTCGGGGTGGACGCCGCCCTGCATCAGGATGCCGGTGCCGTTGAGCGCCAGCGTCTCCTCGATCTTCCGCCCGATCTCCTCGAACGGCAGCAGGTAGCCCTCGGGGTCGCCCGGCTCGCGGTAGAAGGCGCAGAAGCGGCACTTGTAGACGCAGACGTTGGTGTAGTTGATGTTGCGGTCGATGTTGTAGGTCGCCACCGCCGGGTCGTTCCAGCGGTCGCGCACGGCGTGGGCGGCCTCGCCCAGCTCCAGCAGGTCGCCGTCGAGGAGCAGCGTGTGGGCGTCGCCGGCCGAGATGCGGCGGCCGGCGAGAGCGTCGTCGAGGATGGCGCGCACGGGGCGGCCGGAGGGTGCCAGATCCATGGCTCTACTGTACCGCAGGGCGCCACAAGGCGCGAAGGCTTTCGCGCCGGGCTCCAATCAACCTAACTCCAGAACTCCAGCGGCTTGGGCTCCAGGATCAGCCCGTGCTTGTGCGCCCGGCGGTAGAACTCCTCGAGCCCGGCGATCTCGTCCTCGCGCAGCAGGTACGTCAGGTTCTCGAGGTAGGCGCGCACCTCGGCGGTGTCGAGGTCGAGCTCGGCCGCCGCCTCGCGCACCAGCGCGTCGAGCGACGACATGCCGTAGCGCAGGCTGCTCTTGAAGTAGAAGGGGAGGTCGGGGAACTCCACCTCGGGGCGCACCGCCCAGACCGCGAAGACGAACGGCAGCCCGGTCAAGGCGTGCCACTCCGCCGCCAAGTCGAGGGTGCGGTAGCGCTCGCGGTCGACCTTGAGCGCCGGGTCGCCGATCACGAGGGCGGCGTCGGCGTCGGCCAGCATGCGGTCGAGGTCGGGCCGCTGCTGCGACATCTCCGGGTCGGCACCGAAGCGCTCGCGGAAGACGATGCGCGCCAGCGCCGCCGAGGTGCGGCTGTTCTGGTCCAGGGCGACCCGGCGGACCTCCTGCCACGGGCGCTCGCCGACCAGCAGCACGCTCCGCACCTCGTGGGTGGCGGCCACGCAGAGGTCCGGGAGCACCTTGAGACCGGGGATCTTCTGCACCTCGATCGACGGGATCAGCCCGACGTCGAGGTTGCGCTGCGACAGCAGGCGGGCGACGAGGGCGGGCGGGTGATAGCTCGGCGCGAACAGGTCGGCGTGGTGGCCCTTCAGGAACCCCCAGGCCAACGGCTTGCTGTTCAGGAAGTTGACGATGCCGACCCGCAGCTTGGGCAAGAGGGCCTCGTCACTTCGACATCGCGCCCAGGAAGTCCTGGTTGGTCTTGGTCTTCGAGAGCTTGTCGAGCAGCAGCTCCATGCTCTCGACGGTTGACAGCGGCGCCAGCACCTTGCGCAGCACCCACACCCGCTGCAGCTCCGACTCCGGCATCAGCAGCTCGTCCTTGCGGGTGCCCGACTTGTTGATGTCGATCGCCGGGAAGACCCGCTTGTCGACCAGCTTGCGGTCGAGGTGGATCTCGCAGTTGCCGGTGCCCTTGAACTCCTCGAAGATGACGTCGTCCAT
>JBIOUG010000044.1:0-3178 GCA_044866775.1 Thermoanaerobaculia bacterium
TCCAGGCCTGCCCCCGGGGGGTGGAGGCAGGCCGGAGGCCTGCACCACACCGCTAATTCCCTCGTAGCAACCGCTCGTGACATTTTCCCGGGACCCGCGCCCCCCGCGCCGCGACACTCCCTCCCATGCGCGACACCTGGCTCGGCCACCCACGCGGCCTCTCCACCCTTTTCTTCACCGAGATGTGGGAGCGCTTTAGCTACTACGGCATGCGCTCGATCCTCCTCCTCTTCATGGTCGCGCCGGCGGCGGCCGGCGGGATGGGCCTGTCCACGCCCACGGCCGCGTCGATCTACGGCTTCTACACGATGGCCGTGTACGCGCTGTCGATCCCGGGCGGCTGGGTGGCGGACCGCTTCCTCGGCCACTACCGGGCCGTCTTCATCGGCGGCGTGCTGATCACGCTCGGCCACTTCTCCATGGCCGTCCCGACCGCGGCCACGTTCTTTCTCGGCCTGGTGCTCATCGTCTTCGGCACGGGCCTGCTCAAGCCGAACGTCAGCACGCTGGTGGGCTCGCTCTATGCGCAGGAGGACCACCGCCGCGACGCCGGCTTCTCCCTGTTCTACATGGGCATCAACCTCGGGGCGATGATCGCGCCGCTCGTCTGCGGCTGGCTCGGCCAGCGCGTCGACTGGCACCTCGGCTTCGGCGCGGCGGGCGTGGGGATGGTGCTGGGGTTGACGCAGTACGTGATCGGGCGAAAACACGTCCCGCGCCCGACCACCGGACAACGCGACAACCCGACCGTCGTCCCGGCAATCCCTCTCACCAAAGACGACTGGCGCCGCATCGGTCTGATCTTCGTCCTCTTCGTGTTCGCTCTGGTCTTCTGGGCCGGTTACGAGCAGGCCGGCTCCACGCTCACGCTCTTCGCTGACCGCCACACGCGGCTCTCCATTCTCGGCTTCGACTTTCCTTCCAGCTGGTTTCAGTCCCTGCCCGCGCTGTTCGTCATCGTGCTCGCGCCGGTGTTCGCCTGGCTGTGGGTGCGGCTGGGCCGGCGCGAGCCGTCGGGTCTGGTGAAGTTCGCCCTCGGTCTGCTGCTCCTGTCCTCGGGCTTCCTGCTGCTCCTGCCCGCGGCGCGCGCGGCGGCGGGCGGCGCGCGCGTCAGTCCGCTTTGGCTCACCGGCCTCTATCTGATGCACGTGCTCGGCGAGCTCTGTCTCAGCCCGGTCGGCCTGAGCCTGGTGACGAAGCTCTCCCCGAAGCGCATCGTCGGAATGATGATGGGACTCTGGTTCCTCGCCGCGGCGATCGGAAACTTCTTCGCCGGCTGGATCGCCGGCTTCGCCGACGCCTACCCGCTCTACCAGATCTTCGGCGTCGTCTGCGCCATCACCGCCGTCGCCGCGGTGATCCTGTTCCTGATCTCCAAGCCGGTCCACGCGCGCGTACCCGCCATCGCCCTCCTCGCACTGGTGTTCCTCCTCGGCTGCCCGCGTCCCGCCGAGCGCAGGACCAGCGCCAGCGGCGACATCGTCGTCGGCGAATACGGCTCGCTCACCGGCACCGAGGCCACGTTCGGCAAGTCGACGCACGAGGGGATCATCCTGGCGGTGGAGGAGATCAACGCCGGCGGTGGCATTCACGGCCGCAAGGTCCGGGTAGTGACCGAGGACGATCAGTCGAAGACCGAGGAGGCGCCGAACGCGGTCACGAAGCTGATCGCCCGCGACGACGTGATCGCCATCCTCGGCGAGGTGGCCTCGTCGAGCTCCCTGGCCGCGGCGCCGATCTGCCAGGAGAGCAAGGTGCCGATGATCACACCGTCGTCGACGAATCCCGGCGTGACGCAGAAGGGCGACTACATCTTTCGGATGTGCTTCATCGACACCTACCAGGGCCCGGTGCTGGCCCGCTTCGTCGCGCGCGATCTGAAGCTGAAGCGCGCGGCCATGCTCACCGACGTCCGCAGCGACTACTCGCGCGGTCTCGGTGACGCCTTCCGCACCGTCTTCGCCGAGGAGGGCGGGCAGGTGCTGATGGCCCAGAGCTACGCCAAGGGCGACGCCGACTTCCGCTCCCAGCTCACGGCCATCAAGAGCATGAATCCCGAGCTGATCTTCGTGCCCGGCTACTACAACGACGTCGGCGCGATCGCCATCCAGGCCCGCGACCTCGGCATCACCGTGCCGCTCGTCGGCGGCGACGGCTGGGAGTCGCCGCGCCTCCTCGAGATCGGCGGCAAGTCGCTCGAGGGCTGTCTGTACGCGAACCACTACCACGCCGACGATCCCGCGCCCGCCGTGCGCGAGTTCGTCCAGAAGTACGAGCGCCGCTTCGGCGCCCGCCCCGACTCCCTGGCCGCCCTCGGCTACGACTCCATGCGTGTCCTCGCCGACGCCATGCGCCGCGCCGGCCCGAAGCTGGACCGCGCCGCCATCCGCGACGCCATCGCCGCGACGAAGGACTTCTCCGTCGTCACCGGCACGATCACCTACAACGCCGAGCGCAACCCGGTCGGCAAGCGGGTGATCATCGAGGAGATCCGGAACGGGAAGCTGGAGCTCAGGAAGACGATCGAGCCGTGATCAACGCACGCTCTGCGCGCGCTTCAAAAACTCGTCCGCCGGCTCGAACCCGATGAGCCGCGCGGCCGGCACCTCGGTCCCTTTCGTGTCAAGGAAGACGATTGTCGGCACGCCGAGGATCCCGTACTGCTTCGTCAGCGCCTTGGTGGTCTCGTCGCTCGGGACGGTCAGGTCGGCCTTCACGCGCACGAAGCGATCGAGCTCGCTCACCACCCGGCCGTCGTTGAAGGTCTTGTGGTCGAGCTCCTTACAGGGCAGGCACCAGTCGGCGTAGAAGTCGATCACCACCGGCTTGCCGGCGCTCTTCGCCGCGGCGAGGGCCTTCGCGTCGTACTTGGCCCACACCACGCCCTCGCCCTGCTGGCGCGGGATGGCGAAGGCCACGCCGGAGACGAGCAACAGGATGGAGATGGCGATGCGCCACACCCGCGCGCCGGGCGAGCGAGAGAAGAACAGGAACGCCGCGCCGATGAGCAGGCTCGCCGCGACGCCGTACTGGAAGGCCAGATCGCCGATGAGCGGGCGGAGGAAGTAGAAGGCCATGGCGATGAGGATGAAGCCCATGGCTTTCTTCACCTGCAGCATCCACTCGCCCGAGCGCGGCAGAGCCGTGAGTCCCGAGGAGAAGATGCCGAGGAAGAGGT
>JBIOUG010000045.1:0-22759 GCA_044866775.1 Thermoanaerobaculia bacterium
ACTCCCCGGGGGCAACGACAGGCTAGGCGCGCGGCGCGCCGCGGGTCATGAAGTCCTGATCAGGAGATTGTCAGGTTTGTCATGGCCTCACGGGCACGTCGCGAAGGCGGCGGTGTCCTGGACGGGCGGCGCCGGCCGGTCGAGCGGGTTGAAGTAGAACCGCGTGCGCCCGGTCTGGGTGTCGGTCACGGTCAACGTGAACTCGACGTTGGTGGTGGCGGCGAAGAAGACCCAGTAGCGGTTGTTGAGCGGGCAGGCGTTGATCACCTTGACCAGCATCTCGATGTTGCTCGCACCGAAGAAGTAGAAGAGCCCGGAGTCGGGCGCCGAGGGGACCGGCACGCCCGTGCCGGCACCGGTGCCGGCGGCGTTGCGCCAGTTGACCTCGAGCTTGAAGCGCTCGTTGTTGACGCACAGGACGGTGCCGCCCTCGAGGCAGGGTCCGACCTCGTCGGTGTCGGTCGAGGCCGCGGCGGTGTTCGAGTACGCCGAGTTGCCGCCGCCGTTGGCGGCGCGCACCCGGAACTCGTACGGCGTCGCGGGCGTCAGCCCGCCGGCCGTGAACTCGGTGCTGTTGGCCGGGGCGGTGCCGACCGGGACGAAGGCGCCGCCCTGGAGCGGCCGCCGCTCGATGAGGAACTCCGTTTCGTTGTTCGCGTTGTCCTTCCAGGTGAGCAGGATCGAGTCCGTGTCGATGGGATTCGCCTGGAGGTTGCTCGGCGCCGCCGGCGCGCTCGGGCCGGGGCCCTGATCGTCGTTGTCGTTGATGGTGAGGGTCGCGGTCGCCGGGCTGCCCATGGTGGCGCCGCCGGTCGGGCCGCTCAGGGTGAGCACCACGGTCTCGTTCGCCTCGTCCGCCGTGTCGTTGTTGATCGGCACGGTGAAGGTCTTGTTGTTGTCGTCGTTGTCGGCCCAGGAGAGGGTGCCGGTCTTCGTGGTGTAGTCGCTGCCGGCCGTGGCGCTGCCGTTGGCGGTCGCGTACTGCACCGAGACCGCGCCGTCGTCGCCGCCCGTCCGCCGGGCGGTGATCGTCGCGTTGCCGCCGGCTTCGGAGACCGAGTAGTTGGCGGTGGTGAAGGAGAGCGCCCCGGGGCCGCCGCTCGTCGCCCCCTGGACGACGATCTGCCCCGTCATCCCGACGTTGCTGTGGAGCTCGCAGCGGAAGTTGATCGTCTCGGGGCTGTTGAAGACGAGGCGGCTCACCCAGTTCGTGTCCGGCTCGCCTTCCGGCGCGCTCGGGTTGCCGGCGTTGCCGTCGCACTCGCCGGCGCACTGGAACTTGCCGTCGGCGCGCACGTTGTGGGGCATGCTGGTGCTGGCGTTGCGGAAGCAGACCACCTGGCCGGTCTGGATCGTCACCGCGCTCGGGCTGAAGCGTAGGGTCGGCTGCGCGGCGATCACCACGTCGCCGTTCTGGCACGACCCGCTCGGACCGGGGGCGGGATCGGGATCGTCGTACTGCGCGGCGGCGGACCCGACCAGGGTGAAGGCGATGAGAGCGGCGAGCGGCAGCGACTTGTGCATGACGATCTCCTCGATGCGGGCAAGCGAGACTCCTCTACTGTAGGTCCCGCCACCGCCGGCCGGGGTTCACCGCTCCGGCGGCTGGACCGGTTGCCCGGAGCCTGTTAGAAGTGCCCGATGCCGGCCCGCCTCCTCGCCGACGCCATGCTCGGCGCGCTCGCCCGCTGGCTGCGCGTGCTCGACGTCGACACCGCCTACGACCCGGCGCTCGACGACGCGGCGCTGGTCGCCCTGGCCGCCGCCGAAGGACGGACGATCCTGACCCGCGACCGCAAGCTCCTCGAGCGGCGCCTGGCGCGCGACCACCTGCTGATCCGCTCCGGCCGCGTGCCGGAGCAGCTCCGGCAGGTGCTCGAGGAGCTGGCGCTCGCGCCCGACCCGGCCCGCCTCTTCCAGCGCTGCCTGCGCTGCAACACGCCGCTCGAGCCGGTCGCCGCCGCCCTGGCGCGGCCGCACGTGCCGCCGTTCGTGGCGCAGACCCAGGAGAGCTTCCGCCGCTGTCCGGGCTGCGGCCGCTACTACTGGCGCGCCACCCACGTCCGGCGCATGGAGCACTGGCTGGCGGCGGCCGGGCTCTCTCTTCTGTAGCGCCCGGGCCACCTCCCGGGCGTTTTTCGCCTCTCAATGTACCCAGGGTCCCTTGCGCACCCCCCCGCCGCCGCCCTCGTCGTCGCCGCGCACCACCCGCAGGCGGCTCTTCCTGCGGTGGCGGTCGAGCCGGCGCTCGAGCCACCAGCGCTCGAGCCGCAGCCGCGTCTGGCGCAGGCCACCGCGCCGCCGGCCGCCGCGCGTCAGGGCGAGGTGGGTCACCGCAACCGCGGTGCAGATCCCGGCGAGCCCCGGCAGGTCGCGCGGTCCGCCCGCCGCCGGCATCTGGAGGAAGCCGATGAAGGCGAAGAGCGGCGCCAGCCAGAGGAACCAGCGCGCCACGACCGGCAGGACGAAGAAGAGGTAGACGGTGGCGTCGCGGTTGATGGTCGCGAAGGCGGCGATCAGGATCGCCAGCACCATGCGCTGTCCCTGCATCAGGGGGAAGAGCCAGCTCCCCTCGAGGCCGGTTGCGAGAGCGCGACCGAGGTCCACCACCACCGCCGTCGCCGCGGCGGCGACAGCGCTGCCGGCGAGCAGCCGCCAGAAGCGCCGCCGGCCGAGCTGGAGGTAGGCGTCGCGGCCGAACCAGAAGACCATCAGCAGCTCGAGCAGGAACCAGAGGCTGGGCGGGCCGTAGCCGATCCCCGCGTAGGTGCCGAGCTGCCAGAGCCAGAGGCGGCGCCAGGCGTCCGAGGAGAGCAGCAGGGGGCGCACCACCTCCGGAGCGAGGAACTGCAGCGAGAAGGTGACGAAGAGGAGCGCCAGCAGCGCCAGCAGGTCGCGCGGCGCCGGCCCGCCGAGCCCCAGGCTGCCGAGGGCGGGCCGACCTGGGCCGGGGGATCGGGAGTACACGCGGCAGGCCTCCTCGCGGGGATCATAGCCCGCCTTCCGGCGGTCACACCGACTTCACCGCCCAGCCTTCCGGCGGACCCCACCTTGGAGCTAGAATGCGCGGTAAGTCATCCCAGATCCAAAGGAGGGTCTTTATGCTGTTGGAACGAAACCGATACGGGTTGGGGGTCCGCGTGTGGCTGGTCGCGGCCCTGCTCCTGGGCGGGGCGCTGCCCGGCCTGGCCCAGACGGACGTGACGACGAGCCGCATCTCCGGCACCGTGACCGACGGCGAGGGCGCGCCGCTGCCGGGCGTCACCGTCGAAGCGCGAAACCAGGAGACCGGGCTGGTCGTGACGGCGGTGACGGACGAGAAGGGGTTCTACCGGCTGCTCAACCTGCCGACCGGCACCTATACGGTGACGGCGAGCCTCGAGGGCTTCGCCACCCTCGAGCAGCCGAACGTGCGGCTGCTCCTGGGGTCGGCGCCGACGATCAACTTCACCATGCAGACGGCGCAGGTGGCGGACACCATCACCGTCACCGACACGGTGCCGGTCGTCGAGGTCACCAACACCCAGATCGGCACCACGATTCAGAGCGAGCAGATCGAGAACCTCCCGAGCGCCGGCCGCGACTTCAAGAACCTCGTGCTGCTCACCCCCGAGAGCCGGCTCGAGTCCGAGCGCGGCAACATCTCGCTCTCGGGCGAGCGCGGCATCAACACCAGCATCACCGTCGACGGCGTCGACTACAACAACGCCTTCTTCGGCGGTGCCGTGGGCGGCGCCGAGGGCCGCGCTCCGCTCTCCATCTCCCAGGAGACGATCAAGGAGTTCTCCGTCGTCACCAACGGCGCCTCGGTCGAGTACGGCCGCTCGGGCGGCGGCTTCGTCAACATCATCACCAAGAGCGGCACCAACAACCTGCACGGCTCGGTGTTCTACTTCAACCAGCCGGAGAGCCTGATCGCCGACTTCCCCGACGGCAGCAAGCCGCGCGACCAGGAGAAGGAGCAGTACGGCGGCTCGCTCGGCGGTGCGATCGCCAAGGACAAGCTCTTCTACTTCGTGTCCTACGACAACCAGGACAGGAGCCAGACGGTACCGATCAACGGCGCCAACCTCGACCCGGATATCTTCGCGAAGTATCCGGTGCTCGCGTCGCCGCCCCAGTTCGTGCAGACGCAGGACGGTTCGGTGGCCTTCGGCCGGGTCGACTACCAGGCGAGCCCGGCGCACCGGTTCATGCTGCGCGCCAACGTCGTCGACTACGAGGGCATCAACGGCACCTCGGACTCGGGCGCGCGCACCGAGAGCTTCAACGGCATCGAGAAGCTGGACACCAAGGCCTACGTCGGCTCGTGGTCCGGCCAGTTCGGCAGCAATCTGCTCAACGACCTGAACCTCAACTACATCGACGAGGAGACGCCGCGCGAGGACAAGGGGCTCAACCTCCCCGAGATCCAGCTCGGCGGTCTGCGCTTCGGCGAGGTGTCCTTCCTCCCCATCCAGACCACCAACGAGCGCAAGGCGTTTGCCGACACGCTGACCTATCTGGCGGGAGACCACGTCATCAAGGCCGGCGTCGAGTACAACGAGACCACCGTCGACCAGATCTTCAAGGGTAACTGGCGCGGGGTGTTCATCTTCGGCAACGAGGCCCAGTTGCTGGCCGGACAATGGCGCGAGTACCGGCAGTTCGGCGGCCTCGGCGGGCTGACGTCGGACCAGGCGGGCGCGGCCAACTTCAGCCAGGAGGAGACCGCCCTTTTCCTGCAGGACCAGTGGTTCGTCAGCCCGAGCCTGACGGTGAGCGCCGGCGTGCGCGTCGAGACCCTCGACAACCCGAACGATCCGATCCTCAACCCGAACGACCCGAACGGCACCGGCGGCTTCCGGCTGACCGGCGAGATCCCGGATTCGGAGAACCAGCTCTCGCCCCGCCTCGGCATCTCCTGGGCGCCCGATCCGACGACGGCGATCCGTTTCTCGGCCGGCCGCTACTGGAGCCGCACTCCGGCGCTGCTGTGGGCGCAGCCCTTCACCGCCAACGGCGTGCAGGGCGCGCAGCTCACCATCACCTGCCCGCAATCCGGTGGCCTCTGCACCGGGCCGCCGACGAGCCCGCTCGCGCCGGCCTGGGGCGCGGGCTGGAATCCGGTCGGCATCGAGCGGGTGGACTTCAGGGGCGTCGGCGGCGCCTCTGCGGCTCCCGACGTCTTCACCGTGGACCCGGACTTCGAGAACCCCTACACCGACCGCGTCACCCTCGGCGCCGAGCGCGAGATCCTGCCGCTGTTCGCGCTCGGCATCGACCTCACCTACGCCGAGGGCAACCAGCTCCAGCGCCTGACCAACTTCAATCGCGCCTACGACGGCACGCTCGCCTCCAACGGCCTGCCGCGCTATAGCTCCACCCGCCGCTTCCCGTCCTACAACCGCATCGTCATGGACGTCTCCGACGCCGAGTCGGAGTACAAGGCGGCCACCCTCACCCTGCAGCGGCGCTACGCCGACAACTACAGCCTCTACGGAGCGGTGACCTGGTCGGAGGATCGCGACCACGACTCCAACGAGCGCAACTTCGCCGGCATCCAGCTCGAGGACTACAACAACCTCGACCTCAGTTGGGGGCCGTCCAACCGCGACCAGGAGTGGAAAGTGGTGCTCAACGGCGTGTGGGACACGCCGCTGTGGGGAATCGGGCTCGCCGGCGCCTTCCGCTTCGCCACCGGCTCGCCGTACACGCCGCGCGCCAACAGCGACCTCAACAACGACGGCGAGAGCGGCACCGACCGTCCGACCGTCAACGGCGTCCATCTCGGCCGCAACAGCGAGCGGCAGCCCGACTTCTGGACGACTGACCTGCGGCTGTCGAAGAAGTTCACCGTCGGACCCGGGGACCTGGCGGTGTTCGCCGAGTGCTTCAACTGCACCGATCGCGAGACGCGTCTCGTCAGCAGCAACAACCAGATCATCGGCGCTCCGCCCTCGACCCCGACCAACCCGTTCCCGCGCCCGACCTTCGGCGTCGAGGACGACTTCGTTCGCAACCCGCGCACCATCCAGCTCGGGCTGCGGTACGACTTCTAGCCGGTAGCACTCGCAGGCGATCCACGCGGGGGGCGGCGACGCCCCCCGTTTAGATTCACGCATTCTGACGCCGATGAAATCCGAGCGGGGCCGGGTTGACCCGGCCCCGCGAGGAACTGCACGTCAGCGGATCGAAACGTCGTCGATACGGAACGTTGTCACATTCGAGCTGTCGTTCACAACGCGGAACCGCAACTGGATCGTCTGGCCCCTGAACGACAACAGGTTGAACGCACCCTTCTGCGAGTAGACGCCGATCGACGCCTTGCTCAAATTGCTGTAGGTGGCCACGGTCGCGAGCAAGCTCCCGGACGAATTCGCGACCTCGACATAGAGCCTGTCGTACGCCGTCGAGGTGCTGGTTTCCTGCGACGTTACATTCAGCCAGAACGTCAAGCTCGCGGACGAGGCGGTGCTGGGGATCGTGATCGTCTGGTAGAGCGTCCCGACGGCGTTGTTGTAGTGACCGAGGAAGACGTACCCCGTGCCGGTGTGGGGGTATGCGCTCGTGCCGGTCCAGTAGGCGTTACCGGTACCCCCCCAGGGACTGGACGACCCTTCGAAGCCACCGTTCCTGACCAGCTGGGTGCTTGTCGCGTTGTTGACGGTGATCCCCACCGTGGGGCTGCTGCCGCTCGCTCCCGCTCCATCGTACGCCCTGGCGTGGACCCAGTGGCTGCCATTCGCAGCGGTTCTAGTGTCCCACGAGCAGCTGTACGGAGACGACGTGTCGGTGCATATCCGCACGCCGTTGACGAAGAACTCCACCTGGCTCACCGCAACATCGTCGGTCGCCGAGGCCTGGATTCCCAACGTGCCGCTGACGATCGCGCCGTTCGCCGGTGAGGTGATCGTGACGGTTGGCGGGCGGTTGGTCGCGACGGTGACGTTGCGCGAGAAGCCCGCCCAAGGGATCGTGAACGACAGTGGATTCGGGATGTTGCCACCGATGAGCGTCCACGACCCGTCCGTGGCCTGCCACGTGTACGAGCCCTCGGCCCCGGTCAAACGGTAGTCGATGCCATCGAGCAGTTGCCCGCTCCCCTGCCGGCGCCGCGCGAACCAGGTCCCCGCCTGCGAGAAGGTCGACCGCACTGTCACCGGTACCGAACCGGGCTGCAGATACGAGTTGGACCCCGGCACCACCGTGATCGTTGGGACGTTGCAGGCGATTGCACAGGCGAAGTTGCCACCGCAGGCTTGCCCGACGATCTGGCCGATGATGAACTCGAGAACGCGCTGGGCCAAGGCTCCCTGGCAGCCAAGAGCCGGCGCTGCCGGCGTGGAGCACAGGAGTGCCACCGCGACAGCCTCACAGGTTGTGGAGAAGAGCGAATGCACGAGGCAGTCGAAGCACTCGCCGAGCGACCCCGCCGCCGTGACGAACGTGGGCCCACGCGGACTGCCGAAAGATGCGATCGCTTCACCGTGTGATCCCAAGAAACCTATTCGCGCCCAGGTCTGGCCGTTGGCTTCCTTCGTTGTACGAAGGTGAATTCCGCCCAACGGCACGTCGACACCCGCCAACAACAGCTCCTCGCGCACCGCATCAGGCACGGGCGAGAAGAGAAACAAGTTGCTCTGTCCGCCGCCCGGTTGTGCTGTCAGTGCAGTGATGGTGTGCGTCAGGCCGTCCGGGTCCTGAACCGTGAACTCGAGCGCGCCCGAAACGTCCTCGGCGGCGATACTGTGCTCCTCGAGGACACGCGAGAGAGCCTCTCCGGGAGCCACGACAATGTCATACAGCGCCGCTACCTCTTCTGGAGAGAGGACGCGGGCCGCCGGGTCGGACGCCCAAGCTGGGGTACTATGGAGCAGCCATGCAACAGCGGCGCAAGCCGCTGTAAGCTTCGCGATACTCATTTGCAGACCTCCTGGTGGTCTCAGTTTTTTTCTTTCCCCAGAGGGCCCCTTTCACCGAGGCCATACGGCGGCCAGGGTAACTTGGCGCTGCCTAGCCCGACGCGGTAAGCGGCGAGACGGGTCTCGGAATCTGGGGGGTCTCACCACGAACGGTCGCTTGGATGGATCTTGCCGTTCTGTCGGCGCTCACCTCCTTTCTCGAATGCGCGGGGCCGGTTCGGGCCGCCCCGCTTGTTGCGCGATAGCGCATGCTCCGATGTGATCGTCGGTGACCCAGCGGGTCGTGTCAATCGGGACGTTTTAAATGTGATCTATAGCCGTCGAGATCGGCCGCTAGCGATGACTGGTAGGTAGATCGGGTATGGACATATTGTCAATCGGTGATATGCTTTCATCGGGTCGTAAGGTATGTGTATGATGGCTGGCGTTAACGCACATACCGTCTTGGGGGAGGTAGAGTGGAGCCGCGGGCGATCAAGATTCCCGACAAACTATGGGAGACCCTCGGGAGGGTGGGTGAGGACCTCGGCTATACCGCGCGCAATAGGCGGGGCGCCCACTCGCGGCTGGTCCGCGAGATGGTCTCGGCGGCTGTCACGAAGTGGGAAGAGTCCCCGTATGTGGCACGGTCGGCCAAGCACGTCGCCCTGGTCACGCGCGACGGCCACCTGTTCTACCGACAGGTTCAGGTTTTGAAGCTCAACAAAGGCCGCGATCGGCTCCCGTGTCTGCTCGACCTGCACGCCTCACGGCGTGCCGACGCAAGGGAGACGGAGTGGGTCGAGCCGCGGTGGCTGCTCAACTATTTCGCTGCCTGGCAGAGGGCCGACGCCGCCATCGGGGAGGACGAGCCGCTGGACCAATGGGTGGATCGCCAGGGGACGGATGCCAAGATCGCCGACCTACACGTCAACCAAGAGGCCGAGCGAATGCTCACGCGGGAGATCGTCGCCGGCTTGCAAGGCTACGTGCAATGGAAAGCGCCGCGACAGTTACGCGCTGATCGGCGAACACCGAACCGGCGCGAGCATGATCGTGTCAACTTTCCGATCGACATCCCCACTGTGAATCTCGAGATCGTCGTTGCAGTCGATGCTGATCTTTACCGAGCGACTGCTCGCACAGAGGCCCAGAGGAGAGAAATAGCGGATCTCAAGCTGGAGCTGCGCAACCGCGAGCTGGCGCGTTTCGAAGACAACGTGTTTTGGAAGGACGACTTCAATCCGCTCCGCAACCTCGATGGGAAGTTTCTAGGACAGCGTGCTGAATCGGAAGGGGAGACGACACGGAGGAGGACTGCCGGCCCTGAAGCTGCCGTGCGGAAGGCGTTGGAGGAGCTCAAGGGCCGGCTCGAGGCGCTGATCGACGTGAGGGTCAAGGACCACGAGGTCGTGCCCAACAAGAAGGCGCTGCGGGAAGCGCTCAAGCTCCCCGACTCGTATCTCTACTACACGCTGGAATGGCCGTCGCCCTACTTCGGCGTGGAGGTCGGGATCCAATGGGAGAAACCAGAACTGACGGTATGAGCGTACCGCTCTCCAGTCCTTCGCCTGCCTACGCCTCGTGGCGAACCGTGACCGGTACGGGGCGGAGCCGAGCTCCGCCCCTACACCCGCCGCTCGCCCTACCGCGCGATCTTGAAGTGCACGGTCAGCGTGTAGAGGACGGCGATCGGCCGCCCCTGGAGGGTGGCGGGGTGGAAGCGCCAGCGCTCGACCGCCTCGACCGCCGCCTCGTCGCAGCCGAGGCCGATGCCGCGCAGCACCTGGACGTCGCTCACTCGGCCGCGCTCGTCGATCACCGCCTCGAGCACCACCGTCCCCTCGTGCCGCGCGGCGCGCGCGGTCGTGGGGTAGCGGGGGGTCGGCTGGGAGATCGGCACGGGCTTCGTCATGCCGACGTGGTAGCGCTCGATGCCGTTGCCGTCGCCGCCCTCGGGAGTGCCGCCGCCGCCCGGGCCGGTCGGGCCGGCGGGGAGGTCGCCCCCGCCGCCTGAGGGATCGAAGACGCCGGACGGCACGGTCTCGAGCTCCGTGTCCTCGCCGGCGTTCGGGTCGACCGGCGTCAGCTCACGGACGATTTGCGGCTGCACCGGACCCGCCGGCGGCCGCGCCGGCGGCTCGACCGCAGCCTGCTCGCGGACCGCCGCGCCCTGCGGCTCGCGCGGCGGCTCGGGGGCGCGCTCCGGCAGGTCGACCGGAATCACCCGCTCGAGCGCCGGCATCGGCAGCCTGGGCTCGTCCACCTCCGGGACGTCCCAGCCCTGAGCCAGCGTGAAGCCGCCGAGGAGCGCCACGTGGAGCGTCACGGCGAAGGGCAGGAAGAGGAGCTTGCGGGCGCTCTGCCCCGCCGTGGGATGACCGACCAGCGACTGCTCGAACATCGTCCACCTCCGCCTCCGCCTGGCGGGGCGTCCGGGATGGAGCCGCGCTCGGAGGCATGGGTGCTGCCGACTGCTATAGGGTTAAACACCCGACCGGGCCGATTCGATACCCGGAGCGGCTTTTGCATCAGCGGCGGGGGTCATGCAACGAAGGGGTGAGCGATGCCCATACGCATCGGGCTGATGGGTCTGGGGAGGGTGGGGCGGAACATCTTCCGCATCCTCTACAAGAGCGACGACATCCGCATCGCGGCGATCAGCGACACGGCGGACCACGCGGGGCTCGCGTATCTGCTCCGCTTCGACACCATCCTCGGACGCTTCCCCGACGAGGTGAGCGTCAAGGACGGCTACCTCTATGCCGCCGGCCGCCAGGTGCGGATGCTCTCGGGCGAGAAGCCGGGCGACGTACCCTGGGGCGAGCTGGGGGTGGACATCGTGATCGAGGCGACGGCGCGCTACCGCACGCGGGCCGAGATCGAGCGCCACTTGGAGCAGGGGGCCAAGCGCGTCATCCTCTGCGCGCCGCCGATCGACCCGCCCGACCTGACGGTGGTCATGGGCCTCAACGACGACCAGCTCCGGCCCGAGCACCGCATCGTCTCGAACGCCTCGAACACCGCCCACGCCGCGGCGCCGCTCGCCCGCATCCTGCTCGACGCCTTCGGCATCGAGCGCGCCTTCCTCGCCACCGTCCACGCCTATACCAACCAACAGCGGCTGGCCGACGTGCCGACCGCCGATCCGCGGCGCGGGCGGGCGGCGGCCGAGAACATCATCCCGCAGGAGACCAACGCCGACGAGATGCTGATGGAGCTCATCCCCGAGCTCGCCGGCAAGGTGAGCGGCGTCGCCATGAACGTGCCGGTGCCCAACGGCTCGGTCGTCGATCTCGTCTGCTGGCACCAGGCGGAGGTCACGGTCGAGGCGGTCAACGAGGTCGCGCGCACCGCCGCCCGGAGCGAGCGCTGGCGGGGCATCCTCGACTACACCGAGGACCCGATCGTCTCGAGCGACATCCAGCGGAGCGAGTTCTCGGGGACCTTCGACTCGCTCGCCACCATGACCCTGGGGACACGGGTCTCGAAGACCCTGACCTGGTTCGACAACGGCTGGGGGTACGCCCACCGCGTGGTGGACCTGATCCGCCGCTTCGCCGCGCTCGACGCGAAGCGGCCCAGCAGCCCGGCGGCGCTGCAGGAGGTGCACTAGTGGCGGTCAACGTCGGCATCAACGGCTTCGGCCGCATCGGCAGGAGCGTCTTCCGCATCCTCGCCGACCGCGAGGACATCCGGATCGTCGCGATCAACGACCTCTACGAGAACGAGCAGCTCGCCTACCTCCTGAAGTACGACTCGCTGATGCGCGTCTTCCCGAAGGAGGTCACGACGGACGACGACGCCATGTACGTCGACGGCCGCCGGATCGCGATGACCGCCGAGCGCGACCCGGCGGCGATCCCGTGGGGCGCGCTCGGGGTCGACGTCGTCGTCGAGTCGACCGGCGTCTTCACCAAGCGCGACCTCCTGGCCAAGCACCTCGTGGGCGGGGCGAAGAAGGTCATCCTGACCGTGCCGGCCAAGGACGAGATCGACGCCACGATCGTCGTCGGGGTCAACGACCACATCCTCCGCCCCGCGCACCGCCTGGTGTCGAACGCCTCCTGCACCACCAACTGTCTGGCGCCGCTCGCCAAGATCCTCGACGACGCCTTCGGCATCGAGGAGGGATTCATCACCACCGTCCACGCCTACACCAACGACCAGCGCCTCGCCGACGTGCCGCACAAGGACTTCCGGCGCAGCCGCGCCGCGGCGCAGAACATCATCCCGACGACGACCGGCGCGGCGCGTGCGGTCGGCAAGGTGATGCCGCACCTCAAAGGCAAGCTCGACGGCATGGCGATGCGGGTGCCGGTGCCGGACGGCTCGATCGTCGACCTGGTCTGCCGCCTGCGCGGCACGCCGCGCGTCCCCGAGGTCAACGCCGCCGTCCGCGCCGCCGCCGACGGCCCGCTCAAGACGATCGTCGAGTACAGCGAGGTGCCGCTCGTCTCCTCGGACATCATCGGCAACCCGCACTCCTCGATCTTCGACGCTCTGTCGACGACCGCCGTCGGCGACGGCTACGCGCGGGTCGTCGCCTGGTACGACAACGAGTGGGGGTACTCGAACCGGGTGGTGGACCTGATCGAGCGCCTGGCGGCGGTGTCGGACGACGTCGGAGAGACCGCGCCGACCGCGCCCAGCAACGCCGCCGTGCCGGTCTAGGCCATGGCGCGACGGGTCGGGATCCTGACCGGCGGCGGCGACGTGCCGGGGCTCAACACCGCCATCCGCGGCTTCGTCTGGCGGATGGAGGAGGCCGGCTACGAGGTCATCGGGCTGCGCCGCGGCTGGGCGGCGCTGCTCCACGTCGTCCCCTTCAGCGACGACGCCGACAACGAGGCCTGGCTGCCGCGGCTCACCCGCGCCAGCACGCGGGTCATCGACCGCAGCGGCGGCACGGTCCTCCACACCTCGCGCATCAATCCGGCGCTGATCCGCGCCGAGGCGATACCGCCCCACCTCGCCGGGCGCGGCAAGCCGGTCGGCGAAGGCCTGGTCGACCTGACCGGCGCGGCGCTCGAGACCCTCGAGTGGCTGCGCCTCGAGGCGCTGGTCGCGATCGGCGGCGACGGCACCCTGACCTTCGCGCGCCGGCTGCACCTCGAAGGCGCCAAGGTCCTCGGCATCCCGAAGACGATGGACAACGACGTCTTCGGCACCGAGTACTGCATCGGCTTCTCGACCGCGGTGACGCGCTCGGTCAACTTCATCAACGACCTGCGGACGGTGGCCGGCTCGCACGAGCGTTACCTGGTCGTCGAGCTCTTCGGGCGCTACTCGGGGGAGACCAGCCTCCTCGCCGCCTACCTCGCCTCGACCGACCGGGCGCTGATCGCCGAGGTGCCGTTCGACCCCGCGGCGGTGACCGCTCTGCTCGCCGCCGACAAGCGCGCCAACCCCAGCAACTACGCCGTCGTCACCGTCTCCGAGGGCGCCTATCCGGTGGGCGGGCAGCCGTTCGAGACCGGCGAGGCCGACGCGGTCGGCAACCGCGAGCTCGGCGGCGTCGGCCGCTTCGTCCGCCAGGTGCTGCAGCGCGAGACCGGCGACCGCGTGATCTACCAACGGCTCGGCTACCTCATGCGCTCGGGGCCGCCCGACGCCCTCGACCGCCTGGTGGCCAACAACTACGCCGGCCTCGCGGCCGACCTCATCCAGGCCGGCAAGAGCGGGCACATGACGGCGATCGTCGGCGGGCGCTACACGCCGGTGCCGCTCGAGACCGCCGGCGAAGGCAAGAAGCAGGTCGACGTCGACCGCTTCTACGACCGCGACTCCTACCGCCCCAAGATCACCGGCGTCATGGGGCTGCCGATGTTCCTGCACTGAGGCCGTGGATCTCACCCGCCGTCCCCCGCAGACCGAGCCACCGTCCGGTCGGGCCGGCGTCTGGCACGATCGTCTACGCCGGCCACTCGGCTACGCCCTCGCAATCCTCGCCGTCCTCTATCCGCTCTACCTGCTCGCCGGCAACGTCTTCCTCGGCCGCCATCTGCTGCCGCTCCTCAACCGCCACCCCGAGCGCCTCTTGGTGCAGTACCGCACCGCCTCCACGGTCTGGCCGGGCGTGGTACACGTCGAGGGGCTGACGATCCGCGCCCAGACGCGAGCCGTGCAGTGGTGGGGAGCCGTCGACCGCGGCACGTTCACGATCGACCTGCCCAAGCTGCTGCGGCGCGAGCTCGAGGCCGAGCACGCCCGCGGCACCGGCGTCGCCTTCCGCTTGCGCCGCCGGCTCGACGCGCCGCACCCTTCGCCGCAACCGCCGAGCGTCGTCCCCGGGATCCCCGGCCTCGCGAACCCGCCGCGGCCGCCTCCCGAGGCGCTCGTTCCCCGCGCTCGGCGCGCCGATCCGTGGACCATCGACCTGCGGGGGATGGAGCTCGACGGCGTGCGCGAGGTCTGGGTCGAGCAGTACCGCTTCGCGGGGCGGGCGCGGGCCGCCGGCGGCTTCACGCTGACGCTCCGCCGGCGCGCCGAGGTCGTCCCCTGCCGCTTCCAGTTCGCGGCCGGGGAGATCACGATCGCCGGCCGGCGCGCGATCGACGCCATGTCCGGCAGTCTCGACGTCGAGCTCGCGCCCTTCGACCCGCGCCGCCGCCGCGGCCTGCGGCAGGTCTTCGCCGTCACCTCGGGCCGCGCCCGCTTGCGCGGGCGGGTCGCCGGGCTCGGGCTCGTGCGGCAGATCCTGGCGCGCAGCCGCTGGGTGGACCTCGAGGGCGGAGCCGGCCCGTTCACCGCCGATCTCCGGGTGGCGCGCGGCGAGCCGCTCGCAGGGAGCTGGGTCACGATGCGTCCCGGCGCCATGGCGGCGCGTTTCCTCGACTACCGGGCGACCGGCTCCGGCCGGTTGCGCTGGAGCCTCTCCGAGCGGCCGGGCGGCGCGCCCGGCGCAGTCCTCGCCGTCGACCTCGCCGGGGTGCGCATCCAGCGCGACGGCTACCGCGCGCCGCACGTGCGCGGCGAGCGGCTGGCGTTGCGGCTGAGCGGCGAGCAGCCGCGCGACAGCCTGCTCCTCGTCCCGCGGCGGATCGCGCTCGACCTGCCACAGGCCGAGGTGCCGGACCTCACCTTCTACAACGCCTACCTGCCGCGGGGCCTGGGGATCGCTCTCGAGTCGGGCTCAGGGCGCCTGCAAAGCCGCTTCGCGGCCGCGGCGCCGGCCTGGCGCGGGCGCGGCAGCGTGCGCCTGCGCGGCACCGGCGTCGTCGCCGAGATCGACGGCCAGCGGGTGCGCGGCGATCTCGACCTGACGACCCGCATCGCCGACGCCGAGCTGCGCGACCGGAGCTTCGACCTGGCCGGCACCGACCTCCACGTCGCCCGCCTCACGCTGCTCGACGCGCCGGCCGCGGCCGCGGGCGCCTGGTGGGCGCGGCTGCACGTCGAGCGCGGCCGGCTCGCCCTGCGCGAGCCGGTCTTCCTGCGCGCCGAGCTCGAGGCCAGCCTGCGCGACCCGGCGCCGCTGCTGGCGTTCCTCGGCGCCCGCAACCCGCGCCTGCGCTGGCTCGACCGGCTGCGCGCGGTCCAGGGCATCGCCGCCACCACGCGCGTCGCTCTCGGCGCCGAGCAGGCCGACCTCGACCCGCTGGTGGTGGTCGGCGGCAAGGGCCGCATCCACGGCCGGCTCCGCCTGCGCCAGGGCGTCAAGCGGGGCGTGCTGCTGCTCTCCTACGGCCCGCTGGCCGCCGGCCTCGAGTTCGACGGCGCCGAGCGCGACTGGAAGCTGGTGCGGCCGCGCGGCTGGTACGCGAGCCGCACGGCGGCGGCGCGGTAGCACGGGCGCTACTCGATGCGGAAGGTGTAGGTCTCGACCTTCTCGCGCCGGCTGGCGGAGATGCCGTAGAGCTCGAGGGTGTAGGCGCCGGGGCGCAGCCGCTGGCGCGGCAGGTGGAGGATGAACGCGGGGAGCGGCTCCTCCTGCAGGACGAGCCCGTCGGCGGTCAACACCCGCCGGCCGGCGGCGTCCACCAGCTCGGCGGCGTAGTCGCGAAACGACGGCAGGCCCCGGCCGTCGGCAGGGCGGAGAACGAGGGTGACGCCGCTCGCGCTCGTGGGGAGGTCGATCCGCACCGGCTCGCGCTCGCTGCCGCGCACCACGTCGCCCGGCGACGCGAGCTCCGCGATGACGGTGTTGACCTGCGGCCCGCCGCCGGCGGCGGAAGCGGCCTCGGCGCGGGCAAGCTGTTCGCGGAGCGTCTCGGCCTCCTGCCGCGCCGTGCGCTCCGCCGCCGCGCGCTGGGCGGCGAGGTCTCGCAGCTCCGCTTCCAGGCGGGCGATGCGGGAGGGGTCGGTGGACGCGGCCGGCGGCGCCTGGCGAGGTCCCGGCGTGGCTGTGGTGCCGCGCGCCTCGAGCCGCTCCACCTGCTGCCGCGTGTGCAGCCAGCCCCCGGCGGCGACCAGCGCCACGAGACTGGCCGCCACGGCCGCCGCCTGCCAGCCGGCCGCCCGGCGCGGCGCGGGCGCCGCCTTACGCCGCGGCAGCAGGGCGACGGTCTCGTCCGCCAGCGCCCGGCTGGTACGGGCGAGCTCCAGATCGGCCGCGCACTGCGGGCAGGCGGCCAGGTGCTCCTCGACCACCGCCGGATCGAGCCCGGGGACGGGCTCGTCGAACGCCACCGCCACCAGCGCCTCGCTCGGCAGGTGGGCGCCGGCCGCCGCGAGGGCGAAGCGGGTCTCGGCGAGCGCACGGCGGCAGGCCTCGCACCCGCGCACGTGGGCCAGCACCTCCTGCCGCTCTCCGTCCTCGAGGGTCTCGTTGAGGAGCCAGGGGAGCAGCTCGCGGGCGCGGTCACAGGTCATCCGGTTTCGTCTCTCCGTTAGCTTTAGGCGAACTTCTCCGGGTGCCGTTACGCTCGCCGGCGCCGCCCCAGGCGCGCAGCTCCTCGCGCACCGTGCTCGCCTTCTCGCGGCAGCGCAGGACCCGCACCCGCAGCGTCCCCTCGGCCACCGTCAGGCGCTGGCCCATCTCGCGATAGGAGAGGCCGGCCGCGATCATGATCCAGAGGTCGCGGCAATCGCGCGACATTCTGCCCCACACCCGCAGCAGCAGGTCCCGGACCTCCTCCTCCCTCTGTAATGAAGGACGCGGCTCGAGCGGCGGCCCCTCACCGTGATCGAGCGCCTCGAGGTCGGCCCACTGCCAGCGGCTCTGGCCGCGGATCTGGTCGAGGCAGGTGTGGTTGACGACCCGCCAGAGATACGTCTTCAGGCTCGACCCGCCGCGGAACTCCTGCCGTTGGAGGAGCCGCGTGACCTCGACCCGGACGTCCTGCAGCACGTCGTCCCAGCGGTGCGCGAGCCGCCGCTGATACGGCCAGGCGGCGCGCGAGATCCAGCCGTCGACGGTTGCTATCGCCTCCGGGTCGCCGCGCAGGTAGCCCGTCACCACCGCCGCATCATCAGGGCGCATTGAAAAGAGTCTATGCTAGGTGTAGTCCCCGAGGTGACTTCGACGACCGACATCGGGAGTCACTCTGATTGACGATTAGACGTCCTCCGTGCACCTCGAGTACGCGAGGCATCCGACCTCGCTCTGCTACCGCCCTCGTCGTCTGCGCTCTCTCGTTTTTCGCTTCAACTCTTGGCTGCCTCCCGGCCCGACCGGCGGCGCGGCACGCTGCGTTCACGGCCGCACCGGTCGTTCCCGACCTGCGCTCCGGTGAGACGGTCGGCGGCGAGCTGGCGGCCGGCGAGACAGACGAGTACGCGCTGCAGCTCATCGCGGGACAGTTGCTTCGCGTCGACGTCGAGCAGCGCGGCGGCGGCGAGATCGCCACGGTCCTGCGCGGCCCCGACGGGGCGCCGGTGGCGGAGGCCGGTCCAACGGCACACTGGGGGGTAAAGCGCCTGATGCTCGCGGTGCCGCGCTCGGGCGAGCATCGGCTCGTCCTCGCTCTCTCCCCAGCGAGCTCAACCAGCGCCACGTACCAGCTCGATCTTGCCGACCTCCGCCTGGCCGGCGGCAGCGACCTGCAACGCATCGCAGCGGAGCGCTCCCTCATGGACGCCGTCAGGCAGCGCCAGCTCGGTACAGCGAAGGCCAACGACGAAGCCCTGGTGAAGCTCGGTGAAGCCTTGCGATTGTGGCGGGAGGTCGGAGATGCCCGCGGAGAGGCCGACACGTTGCTCGAGACAGTTTCGGTAGAAATCGTACGGAATGATCTGTCGGCGGCGACCGATCACCTCGAACAGGCGTACGCGCTCAGCACCGCGGTCGATTACGAGGTGGGACAGGCGAACGCTTTGAACGATCTCGGTCTCGTCGCCCGCCGCCGCGGCGACGCCACCGCGGCGCTCGACTACTTGCAACGGGCGCTCGCGCTCTGGGAAAAGATGGGAGACGGGCGTGAGATCGGCAACACCCTCTACAACCTGGGGTATCTCCACTACCTGTTACGGCAAGACAACGCCGCCGCTTTGGCGAGTTACGAGCGCGCCCTGCCGCTCCTTTTGGCCGCCGGAGATCTCGGCAATGCCGCGAACAGCTTGAATGGGATTGGTCTCGTCTATCGCAGGGTGGGCAACCTGGAGAAAGCGATCACCTACTTCCGCGAGGCCCTGGATCTCGCCCGGCGCGGGGATGTCGAGCGCAGCGCCGCGAGCGCGACGACGAACCTCGCCCAGGTGCACCAATGGAGAGGTGAGCTGCAGGTCGCGCTCGAGCTCTACCTGGGCGCTCTCGAAAGCTTCCGCCGTGTCGATGAACGCCTGCAAGAGGCGGAAACGTTGCAGTCGCTGGGCAGCATCTACTTTGACCTCGGCGAGCTGGACAGAGCGCTGGCGTCCTACGAGGAGGCGCTGCGCATCTATGAGAGCGCCAAGATGCCGCAGCTCGAAGCTCGCTCGCTGATCACGATCGGTTGGGTCCACTATGCGCAAGGCGCGCCCGAGCGGGCGCTGGAGTTCTTCGCGCGCGGCCTCTCGCGCGACAGGACGTACGAAGCTCTGGCTCTTCACTACAGCGGCGCCGCGCACGCCGCGCTCGGCGAGCTGCCGCTCGCCATCGATCTCTTCAAGCAGGCGCTGGCGCTCCGCCGCGCTGCCTCACTCCGCATCGACGCGGCTTTGACCGATCTCGAGCTCGGCACGGCCTACGTCCGGGCCGCAGAGCTGCCGTTGGCGCGCGAGCACCTCGGCGCGGCGCTGGCGGTGGCGCGCGAGGTCGGATATCCGCAGCTCGAGGCCAGGTGCCTGATGAGCGTCGCGCACCTGGAACGGCGTGAAGGCCGGCTGACGGCCGCTCTCGCCCGCATCGAAGAGGCCCTCCGCATCTTCGAGTCGGTGCGCAGCCGGGTCGCCGGCCCGCAGCTCCGAACCTCTTTCTTCGCCGCCAAGCACTCACACTACAAGACCTACATCGACCTGCTCATGGAGCTGGATGGCGTCGACCCGGCGGGCGGGTACAGTGCGCGGGCCCTCGAGGCGTGCGAGCGCGCTCGCGCGCGGGGTCTGTTGGACCTGCTCGCGGAGGGCCGGCTGCAGCTCGACAAAGGCATCACGCCGGAGTTGAAGCAGCGCGAGACGGAGCTCGAGCGCAGGCTCTCGGGGGCGCAGCGGCAACTGGTCGACACGCTCTCGGCGAGCGCTCCCGACACCGCGAAGGTGGCGGCGCTGCGCGGCGAGCTGGCGCAGATCGAGGACGCGCGCGAGGAGCTCGAATGGGAGAGCCGGCGCCGCGACCCGGCGTACGCCGCGATCCGTTATCCGCTGCCGATCGGGCTGGCGGCGATGCAGCGCGAGCTGGACGCGGATACGGTGGCGCTCGAGTACTGCCTCGGCGACGAGCGCTCCTTTCTCTTCGTGGTCACCCGCGAGGGGCTGTCGAGCCACGTGCTGCCGGGCGCGTCCGCGATCGAGACGCCGGTGCGGCAGGTGCGGGCTTCGCTGGCCGAGCCGAACATGCTCCTCGTCGGCCAGTACGTGCGGGCGGCGCAGGCGCTCTATCGCATGCTCGTCGAGCCCGCCGCGGACGTGGTGGCGCGCAAGCGCCGCCTGCTCGTCGCCCCCGACGGCGCTCTCCACCTGCTGCCGTTCGAGGTGCTGCTGGCGGGCGAGGAGTCGCCGGCGGCGCTGGGCCGCCTGCCCTACCTGATCAAGACCCACGCCATCGCCTACGTGCCTTCGGCGAGCGTCCTGGCCAGCCTGCGCCAGCCGCGCCCGCACGTCGATACCCCGGGCTCGAAGGTCAGCTTCGTCGCCTTCGCCGACCCGGTGCTGAGCGACGGTGACGACGAGCGGGCGGCTGCGGACGGCTACCGCTCCGCGCCCGAGCGCTGGCAGATGCAACGGTTGCCCCATACCGCGCGCGAGGTCGCGAAGATCGCGGCGATCTACCCCGCCGCCGAGGTGGCGCTCTACCTGCGGGAGCAGGCGACGGAGGACAACGTCAAGCACAACCGCCTGTTCGAGCGGGCGCAGACCATCCATTTCGCCACCCACGGCTTCATCGACGAGGAGCATCCGCAGCTCTCCGGCATCGCCTTGGCGCGCCGGGAGGGCTCCGAGGAGGACGGTTTCCTCCAGATGTACGAGATCTTCAACCTCTCGATCGCCTCCGACCTCGTCGTGCTCTCCGCCTGCGAGACCGGCCTCGGCGAGCAGGTCGACGGGGAAGGCCTGGTGGGCCTGTCGCGCGCCTTCTTCTACGCCGGCGCCCGCAGCCTGATCGTGAGCCTTTGGAAAGTCAGGGATGCGCCGACGCCGGAGCTCATGGTGCAGTTCTACACCGGCGTGCACGACGGCGAGAGCAAGATCGACGCGCTCCGCCGCGCCAAGCTGGAGCTGGTCGGCAGCGGGAGATTCGCGCACCCTGCGTATTGGTCGCCTTTCGTTCTGATTGGGGAGCCGTTCTGATCGCGGCGATGTAACACAGCGGCCGGCCGGCCGCCCGTGCTTCAGGCGGACGCACATTTGACCTAACCGCCGAAGGAGAGACATCATGCCGATCACCGACAGTAACGACGTCGAGACGACAGGCTCATCGGACGTTCCGATGGATCCACAGCCACCGGGGCTCATCTAGAGCCGCGGATTTCCATTTCATGGGAGGGTTCTAATGGCAACCAGGGATGAACCGCCCGGCGGTACGGTCGAGCCGCAAGGCTCGTCAGATGTCCCTTCAGATCCTCAGCCCCCCAGCCCGATCTTCGCCGTCAGCAACCTCTACGTGCGGAGCTTCAGCCTGGTGCTGTTCATCGTGGCGCTCCTGCTCTGTCTGCTGGGGATGGAGCTGGGGTTCGTGGCCTTCATGATCCTGGGGCTCGTCTTCGAGATCATCGACCTGACCTGCGGCGTGAGTAACCTGCGCCAGATGTGGGGTGAGGTCGACAGGTGCGTCTCGGGTTGGAAGAGCCTCGAGGCGCGCCGGCAGGCTGCGAAGAGCCGGCCGCCGGTCGGGTAGCAAAGCGCATACGATGCCGCCTCTGGGCAAGGGCACCTCTCCCGGGATGTCCTGCCCACGAGTCGCCGGCCCGCCGCTTGCTTGCGGCAGGGCCGAGGTCGAGAGGAGGCAGAGCGATGCGACGAACAGCTTGGATGGCAGCGGTGGCGGCCGGCCTGCTGGCAGCGGCCGCCCCGGCGCTGGCACACGAAGAGGACAACGGCGACCACGTGGTGCCGTCGCTCACCGTGCAGGGCGACGCGCAGGTGCAGGCGGCGCCGGACGAGGCGACGGTGCGCCTCGGGGTGGTGGCGCAGGCCGCCACCGCCAAGGACGCGCAGGGGGAGGTCAGCCGAGTGGCCGGCGCCGTCCTGGCGGCGATCGGCCGCCTCGGCGTGCCGCGCGAGCGGATCCAGACCTCCGAGCTGCAGCTCTTCCCGGTCTACTCCGAGGCGCCGCCGCGTCCGGAGTCGGCGCTCGAGCGCGAGCCGCGGATCGTCGGCTACCGGGCGAGCAACGTCGTCTCGGTGCGGCTCGCGGAGCTGGACAAGGTGGGGCCGGTCGTGGACGCCGGCCTCGGCGCCGGCGCCAACCAGGTCGAGGGGGTGAGCTTCGGACTGCGCTCCGACCTCGCCGCCCGCCAGCAGGCGCTGCGCGAGGCGGCGGTCGAGGCGCGGCGGAAGGCGGACGCCATGGCCGAGGCGCTCGGGGTGGACATCGTCGAGCTGCTCGAGGCGGTGGAAGGGGGCGTGCAGGTCGTGAGGCCGCGCTTCGCCGCCGCGCGGATGGCGATGGAGGCGATGGACGCGTCGGCGACGCCGGTGGCGCCGGGGCAGATCTCGGTCGACGCCAGCGTCTCGCTGACCTTCCGCATCGCGCCCGGCGCCCCGGCGAGGCCCTGAGCTTGCCGCTCCTGCCGGCCGACGAGATCGTTCGGCTCCTCGGCCTCGCGCCGCACCCCGAGGGCGGCCGCTACCGCGAGACCTTCCGCGACGCCCCGGCGGGCGGCGGCCGCGGCTGCTTGACGGCGATCTACTACCTGCTGCGCGAGGGCGAGGTCTCGGCCTGGCACCGGGTGACCGATGCGGTCGAGCTCTGGCACCATTACGCGGGCGCGCCGCTCGAGCTGTCGGTCTCGGCCGACGGCCGCGAGCTGGTGACCTGGCGGCTGGGCGACGACCTCGCGGCCGGCGAGCGGCCGCAGGCGGCGGTGCCGGCCGGCGCCTGGCAGACGGCGCGCTCGCTCGGCCCGTGGACGCTCGCCGGCTGCACGGTGGCCCCGGCCTTCGCCTTCTCCGGCTTCGAGATGGCGCCCCCCGGCTGGCGGCCGGGCCTCTAGGAGCGATTAGAGGCCGGCGCGAAAGCCTTCGCGCCTAGCTAGTTCTCGTCCAGTAACCCCCGTCTTCTGAGGGGGTTAGTAGTGAGTGGGTGGTGATCTGGAGAGGGTCGAGGCGGTCTCTTCACGATCGGGAGGTTGGCTCGA
>JBIOUG010000046.1:0-10986 GCA_044866775.1 Thermoanaerobaculia bacterium
GCGCCCCAGAGCGCGGTGTGGAGAAGACGCCTGGCGCGCAGGCTCCAGGCGGCGAGGGGATGGGCGCCGACCCAGGCGGCGAGGAGGGTGAGGAGGAGGAAGCGGAGGAGGCGGGCCGGGACGCTCACCGCCAGGAACGTCGCGAGCCCCGCGTGGCGCTCGCCGGCGAGCACGGCGTACGTCTTGTACGGCGTGCCGCGCAGCGGCCCGACGAACAGCGCGAGCGGGCCGTGCGCCGCGATCTCGCCGTCGACGCGCGCCAGCATCTCCTGCGAGACCGCCGGCACGCGATCGAGGAGCGCGCGCGCCGCCGCCGGGTCGCGCGCGCCCCACTGGTACATGAGGCAGCCGCCGAGGAGCGCGCCGGCCAGGGCGGCGACGCAGGCGCGCAGCGCGGCGCGGCGGTCGCGCAGCGCGACGGCGGTCAGGTAGACGTCGGGCACCAGGAAGAAGACGGTCGCCTCGGCGAAGCCCCAGAGGGCGGCGACGACGAGCGTCACTCCCAGACCGACAACCTCCCCTCCGCCGCCAGCGCCTGCATGCGCGCCTTGAGGTCGGCGAGGAACGCCGCCTTGTCGTCGGTCAGCGGCACCGGCTCGCCGACGAAGACGTCGCAGAAGAAGGGGACCGGCAGCACCGCGCCGCGCGGCAGCGTCTTGCCGAGGCCGTGGAGGAAGACCGGCACGACCGGCGCCTCGGGGTGCCGGCGGGCGAGGTGCCAGACGCCGCTCTTGAACTCGGCGAGCCGCTCGGGCTCGCCGCGCGAGCCCTCGGGGAAGAGGAGGACGATCTCGCCGCGGCCGAGCGCCGCGGACGAGGAGGCGAGGGGGTCCGCGGGCGCGTCGTCGCCGCCCTGCCGCCGCCCGCCGCGCTCGACCGGCAGGATGCCGATGATGCGCAGCGCGAACCAGCCGATCAGGCGGTTCTTGAGGAAGTAGTCGGCGGCCGCCACCGGCCGCAGCTTGGGCAAGAGCCGCGTCGGCAGCAGCGTCATCAGCACCATCGCGTCGAGGTGACTGTTGTGGTTGGCCACCAAGATCGCCGGCCCCTGCCGCGGCAGCCGCTCGCGATGACGGACGTTCAAGCCGAGCACCACGAGAACCACCGGGCGCACGACGAGCCAGAAGAAGAGAGGACGGAGGAAACGGCTCGGGGGCGTGGGGTCGGAGCTCACCGCACCGGCACCGACTGCAAGTCGATCGCGCGCGTGACCAGCGGGCCGTAGAGGTACCACACGAAGTGGAAGAACAACGGCGCGGTGTAGCTAAGGCTATCTATTCTATCGAGGATCCCGCCGTGGCCCGACAGGAGCGTGCCGCTGTCCTTGATCCCGAGATCGCGCTTCAGCGCCGAGATCACCACGTCGCCGATGAAGCCGCCGAGGCCGATGATGAGCCCCGCCGCCAGCGCTTGGTACTCGGTCAGCGGCGTCAGGCGCGGCGCCAGCAGCCAGGCCAGCGCGACGGTCGTCGCCACGCCGCCGAGCAGGCCCTCGAGCGTCTTGTTGGGCGAGACCAGCGGGATCACCTTGTGGCGGCCGAGCGACTTCCCCCACAGGTACTGCGCGACGTCGTTGAACTGCGTCAGGAAGACCAGGAACAGCACCAGCCCGGCGCCGCCGCCGTACGGGTTCGCGATCGGCAGCACCAGCAGCGCGGCGACGTGGCTGATGCTGAAGACCATCGCCATCAAGCCCCAGTGGAGCGTCCCGGCGGCGCGCAGGAAGCCGCCGGTCTCGCCGATCAGCACCATGCGCATCGGCAGGAGCAGGAAGGCGTAGACCGGGATGAAGACGATGAACATCCCGTACCACCCCATGCCGATCCAGAGGTACTGCACCGGGATCGCCAGGTAGGCCCAGAAGAGGACGCCGCGGTCGGCGCGCCGCGTCGGGATGAGCGACAGGTACTCCTTGAGCGCCAGGAAGCTGACGAAGGCGAAGAAGACGAGCGACACCTTGCGCGACAGGACGAGCGCCACGGCGAAGACGCCGGCCATGACCCACCAGGTGCGCACCCGCAGCCGCAGCTCGGTCCAGTCCGCAAGCGGGCGCAGGCGCCCGAGGAGCCAGACGGCGAGGGTGGCGGCGACGAGGAGGACGAAGATGCCGCCGAGCGCCCAGGCGACCGCGGGGTCGAGGCGGTCGCGGAGCGGCGCCAGCAGGGAAGCGATCCGATCCATCAAGCGTTCTCCCGCGGCGCCGCCCCCGCGGCCTCGCGCAGCGCCGCGCGCGACCGGTTGACGATCGTCAAAGCGACTGCCGCGGCGACGAGCCAGAGGAGGACCGTGAGCCACCGTCCGGGCCGCGCGCAGGCGCCGAGCGCCAGCCCGAGCGCGCCCAGCACCAGCGCGCGGTCGCTCTTGCCGCCGGGGCCGTCGTACCGGCGCGAGGCGCCGATCGTCACCCCGAGCACGCCCGCCAGCTCGGAGATCGCCGCCAGGAGCACGATGGCGATCACCGGCGCCGCCGGCACCCCCGGCACGACCGCGAGCGGCAGGTAGAGCGCCGCGTCCGCGACCACGTCCCCCAGCTCGTTGAGCAGCGCCCCGAGCCGGCTCCTCTGCCCGTGCTCGCGGGCGAGCATGCCGTCGACCGCGTTGAGCGCCATGCGGACGAGGAGCGCGAGCGGCAAGAGCAGCAGCGGCCACCGCCGCTCAGGCAGCAGCGCGATCGTCGCCCCGACCGCGAGCGAGAGCACGGCCGCCGCCGCCGTCACCTGATTGGCCGTCACCCCGGCCCGCGCCAGCGCGCCGACCCCCGGCCGCAACAGGCCTTGGAACCTGGGCTTCAAGTCGTAGACGCTGGGCACGTGGGGCGATGCTATCCTGAGTCCATGCTTCAAACCGCCGCCACGCGGCCGGTTCCTCCCGCGACCGACCCCGGCGGGGGTGTACGCCGGCTCCGCCGATGAACAACTACGAGCTGGGCAACGTCCTGTTCGCCCTCCTGCTGCTCATGCTGGGGGCGAACCTCCTCGGGCAGCTCTTCAGCCGGTTCCGCCAGCCCAAGGTCGTCGGCGAGATCCTCGCCGGCGTCCTCTTGGGGCCGACGCTGCTCGGGAAGCTCGCCCCCGGCTTCGCCGCCGGCATCTTCGGCGCCGACGGGTCGGACCCGAAGGCGATCGTCCTCGGCTTCATGTACAACCTCGGCCTGCTGACCCTGATGTTCGTCTCGGGTTGCGCCGCCCGGCACCTCTTGGGCAGGGAGAACCGCCGGGCCACCGCCTGGATCGTCGGCCTGGGCACGCCGCTGCCCTTCGTCCTCGCCGTCCTCGTGGTCCCGCTGCTTCCCCTCGAGCGCTTCACCGGGACCGCGGGCAGCGAGCAGGCGGTGGTCCTGGTCTTCGCGGCCGCGGCGGCGGTGACGTCGATCCCGGTGATCGCCAAGATCTTCTACGACCTGGGCATCCTCCACACCCGCTTCGCCAGCCTCCTGCTCGGCGCCGCCGTCCTCCAGGACATCGTCCTCTGGGGCGTCCTCTCGGTGGCCACCACCATCGCCGCCGCCAACGCCAGCGCCGGCGGCGGCGACCTCACCGCCACCATCTCCGGGCACATCGCCGTCAACGCCGCCTTCGTCGTCGCCGCTCTCACCGTCATGCCCGGCGTGCTGCGCAGGCTCTCCTCGGCGCGCTGGAACGTGGTGGCCGAGCGCTCCCCCGTGGCCTGGATGCTGACCGTCTTCCTGGCCTACGTCTCCCTGGCCGCCGCCCTCGATGTGACCCTGGCCTTCGCCGCCCTGCTCGCCGGCCTCGGCTTGACCGGCGGCATGAAGGGTACCGAGCAGGCCCGGTTCCGCAACCCGGTGCAGTCCATCAGCGACGTGGCCGGGTTCTTCTTCGTCCCCGTCTACTTCGCCCTCGTCGGCTACCGCCTCGACCTCTCCAAGACCTTCGATCCGGTCATGCTCGCCGGCTTCCTGGCCGGCACCTCGCTCGTGGCCTGTGCCTCGATCGGCCTCGGCGCCAAGCTGGCCGGCATGAGCCGCCTCGACATCGTCAACATCGCCGTCACCCACAACGCCCGCGGCGGCCCCGGCATCGTCATGGCCTCCGTCGCCTTCGACGCCGGCATCATCAACGCCCCGTTCTTCACCACCCTCGTGCTCACCGCCGTTCTCACCTCGCAGGCCTGCGGCTTCTGGCTCGACTACGTCCTGCGCCGCGGCTGGCCCCTCCTCTCCGGCGCCGACCTGCGCCGCCGGGGCCTCGAGCCCACCGGCGACGAGGAGCTGGCCCCACGGCAGCAGCCCGCGGGCGCAGGTGCCCCGACCTGGTCGGGGACTCGCCAACCGCTCGGCGACGGCTAGCGGGGTTGGAGCACGATGGGGGCCTGGACGGCTGTGGGCGCCTTGCTCGCGGCGCTCGCCGTGGTGGCCGGGGCGTTCGGGGCGCACGCGCTCGGGGCGCGGCTGGACGCGCGGGCGCTCGCGCTCTGGGAGACGGCGGCGCGGTACCTCATGTACGGCGGGCTGGGGCTGGCGCTCGTGGGGACCTGGGCGCGGCAGGCCGCGGCGGGCGGCGGGGCGCTGCGCGCGGCGGCCTGGTGCTTGCTCGCCGGCGCCGTCCTCTTCAGCGGCACCGTCTGCGGGCTCGCGCTCGGCGGTCCGCGGTGGCTCGGCGCCGTGACGCCGCTCGGCGGCACGCTCCTCATCCTCGGCTTCCTGCTCTTCGCCTGGGCGGCGTTGCGCGGCTGACCCCTACGAGCGGCGCCGCCGCCACCGGTGCGGCGGTCCGGTGGACGCGGCTCCCGCGTCGATGGCCCTCCCCGCGGTGCGGTCCGGCGCGATTGAGAGCCGAGGAAGTCTGCTGGCGATTTTTTCGGGCCGTCTCAGGTTTTTTTGAGGGTGTCGCGAGCAGGCCGGTCGGCGGAGCGCGGAGGCCGGTCGGCGGCGCGAGTCGGGTGGTCGGCGTCGCGAGCAGGCCACTCAGCGCGCCGGGGAGGCGGGTGTCGGCGGCCGGACGCCTGTATACTTGCTGAGATCCGGTCACACTGATTTCCTTGCTGCCGATGAGCCGACCTGCTGGCGAGGGCCAGATGCGCTCCGCGCCCGTCTACGAGGGCGGCGGCGAGGATCCGGCGCTCGAGCGGGCGGCGCTGGCGGTGCAGGCGGGGCGCGACCGCGAGCGCAACTTCCGCCTGCTCTTCGAGCGCTTCCGCCGGCCGGTGGAGCGCTTCTTCGCCCGCCGGGGCGTGCGCCCGGAGGACTGCCTGGACCTAACCCAGGAGACCTTCCTGCGCATTTATCGTGGATTGGAGAGCTACCGGTCGGACGACCGGCTCAGCCACTGGGTGCTGCGCATCGCCGCGACGACCTATCTGCAGTGGGTGCGGGCGGGGAAGGCCGCGAAGCGGGCCGGTCGCGAGGAGTCCGACGAGGAGGCACTCGGCGAGGCGGAGAGCCTGCGGCTGGCCGGCCGGCAGCTCGACGCCCTCGTCGAGGGGGAGCAGCGGCGGGCGCTGCGCCGCGCCATCCAGGAGCTGCCCGCCCAGATGCGCAACTGCCTGCTGCTCCGCCTCGACCATGGGCTCAGCTATCCCGAGATCGCGACGCTGATGCGCGTCTCCGTCGAGACCGTCAAGGCCCACCTCTTCCAGGCGCGCCGCCGGCTCAAGGAGCGCCTGGGGGCGGCGGCGGGCGCGGCGCTGGGAGGAGGCTCCGCATGAGCCGGCGGCCGGACGGTGGAGGGGCGGTGGACGGCGAGGCGCGCCGGGAGCTCGAGCCGCTCCTCGCCGACCTCGTCGCGGCGGGTCCGGGCGCGGCGGCGGAGCACCCCGACCCCGGCCGGCTGTTGGCCTATCACGAGGGCCGGCTGCCGGCGGACGACGAGGCCGCTCTCCAGGACCATCTCGCCGTCTGTCCGGCGTGCGCGGCGGCGCTGCTGGACCTGGACGCTTTCGCCGCCGCCGCGGCGGCGAGCGGCGGGCGCGCGCCGGCGAACCTCGGCACCGCCACCGCCTGGCGGGCCCTCGCGCCCCGCCTCGCCGAGGAGGAGGTGGCCGCTTCCCTGCGGACGGCCACGGGCGCCGGCGCGGGGCCGCGCGCCACCGGCCGCCCGGCGCGCTCTCCCTGGCTCCGGGCGCTCGCCGCCTCCCTGCTCGTGGCGGTGCCCGTCCTGGCGGTGCTCCTCGCCCAGAGCCGGCAGCAGGCGGACGCGCTGCGCCGAACGCTCGCCGCGCCGCAGACCGGCGTGCCCGTCCTCTATCTGGACGCCGCCACCCGCGACGAGGCGATCGACGGTGCCACCCTGGAGCTGCCGGCCGGCGACGGCTTCTTCCTCCTCGCAGTCACGCCGGGCGGGGAGGGAACCACTGATCGCTACCGCGTGGAGATTGCCGACTCCGCAGGCCGCGTCGTCTGGCGGCACGAGGGCGTCCCGCCGAGCGATCACGGCACCGTGCGTCTGGGCTTCACCCGCCGGGCGCTGCCGCCGGGGCGCTACGAGCTGCGCCTCTCGGGCGGGCGGCAGGGGGCCCCGCCAGCCGTCTATCGCTTCGTGCTCAGAGAGCCCGTCTGAGAGCTGACAATGCTCCTCCCACGGAATCCTGCGAATTGGGTCAAACTCCGTGTAGGGGCGGAGCCTATCGGTCTGAGGCAGAGCTTCGTTAGGTAGGGACGAGCCACGCCTCGCCGACGCCAGCGGATCGCAGTCGCGGGCGGAGCGCTCCTCGCTGCGCTCGGCCTTGCCGGGTGTGAGCCCGGCACGGAGCGCCAGACACCGCCGCGGCCGACCGCAGCCTCGCCTTCGTCGGTGTCCGCAGCGACCGGCGCGCGCCGCCCGCCGACTCTCCGGCCAGGGGCCGTCGTCGAGCGCCGCATCGCGGGCGGCGCGCGGCACCTCTACCGCCTGCCGTTGACGGTCGGCGACTTCCTCCACCTCGGCGTCGATCAGCGCGGGGTCGACGTGGCGGTCCGCCTCAGCGGCCCGGGCGGCCGCCTGCTGCGGGAGGTGGACAGCCCGACCGACGACGTCGGTCCGGAGACGCTGCTGCTGGTCGCGACGGAGACGGGCGAGCACCGCCTGGAAGTGCGGGCCTTTCCCGGCCGCGGCGGCCGCTACGCCGCGGCGGTCAGGGCCCTGCGGCCGGCCACCGCGGCGGACTGGGCGCGGGCCGCGGCCGCGGCGGCGTTCGCCGCCGCCGAGGAGCTGGCCGCGGCGGGCGACGTCGCCGCCGCGGACGCGGCCTTCCGCCGTGCCGGCGCCGCCTGGCGGCGCCTCGGCGACCCCGCGGGTCAGGCGCACGTCGAGTACCGCCTGGGCGGCATCGCCACGCGCCGCGGGGACCTCGGGGCCGCGGCCGACCACCACCGCCGCGCCGCCGCCCTCTTCGCGGCCGCCGGCGAGGCGCGCTGGCGGGGGATCGCGCTCACGGTGCTGGGCACGGCGCTCTTCCAGCAGGGCGAGCTGCGGGCCGCCGCCCCGTTCTTCGACGAGGCGCTCGCCCTGCGGCGGGCTGCCGGGGACACCGCCGGCGAGGCCCTTCTCCTCCACAACCTCGGAGACCTCCACCAGCTCCTCGGCGAGCCGGAACGGGCCCTCGAGCTCTACGAAGGCTCACTCGAGCGCTGGCGGCAGCGGGGAGAGGAGGAGAGGGGGCTCGACACCTTCCACAACCTGGGAGTGCTCTTCCTCACCCTGGGCCGGCCGCGGGAGGCCCTCGACCCGCTGCGCCGCGCGGCGGCCGCGGCGCGCCGGGCCGGCGACGAGCGGCGGCGCACGACGACGTTGCTGCAGATCGGGCGCGCCGAGGAGGGGGCCGGATCGCCCGCCAAGAGCGAGGCGATCTTCCGGCAGGCGCTCGCGGCGGCCCGGCGGAGCGGCGACCGCCGGGGCATCGCCCGTGCGCTCTCCCACCTCGGCGTCCTGGCACGCCGCCGCGGCGACCTCGGGGCGGCGCGGCGGCGGCACGAGGCCGCGCTACGCCTCGTCCGCGAGCTGGGAGAGCGCGAGTGGGTGGGCGCCGCCTTGACCAGCCTCGGGGCCGTGGACTTGGCCGCGGGCGAGCCGACGGCGGCGCGCGACCGCTTCCTCGCGGCAGTGCCGTACCTCACCGCCGACGGCGATCGCGGCATCCGCGCCGACAACCTTCTCGGCCGCGCGCAGGCGGAGCTCGCCCTGGGCCGGCTGCAGGCTGGGCGGGAGGCCGCCGAGGCCGCCGTCGCCCTCGTCGATGCGCCGCGCCATCGCCTCGGGAGCCTGGCGCTCACCGCTTCCTACTCGGCCGCCGTGCAGCCGTACTTCGACGCCTGGGTCGAGGCGCTCATGGCTCTCCACCGCCGGCAGCCGGCGGCGGGCTGGGACCGCCGGGCGCTCGCCGCGAGCGAGCGGGCCCGGGCCCGCTCCTTCCTCGATGCCGCGGCCATGTCCCAAGTAGCGGCGCGGCGCGCCGCGGGGGGCCTTGCCGCCGAGGAGGCGCGCCAGCGCCGGCGTCTCAACGCCCTGGACGCGGAGCGGCTGGCGCTGCGGCAGCGCGACGGGCCGCCGGCCCTCGCCGCCGCGCTTGAGCGGGAGATCGGCCGCACTCTGATCGATCTCGACCGCCTCGGCCGCCGCCTGCGCGCGTCCGACCCTCGGCATGCTGCGCTCATCCGCCTCGAGCCGCTCACCGCCGCCGCGATCCAGCGCCGCCTGCCCGCGGACGCGGCCCTGCTCGAGGTCAAGCTGGGAGCCGAGAGGAGCTACCTCTGGGTGGTGACCGCCGGCGGCGTCGAGAGCCACGAGCTGCCGGGGCGGCGGGAGCTCGAGGCCGCCGCCCGGCGGGCCTACGAGCTGCTGACCCGGAGCCATCGCCACGAGGCGGCAGCGCCCGCCCGCCAGGCCCTCTGCGAGCTGAGCCGCACGCTCCTCGTGCCGGTCCGCGCGCTGGCGGAGCGGCGGCGTCTGCTGGTCGTCGCCGAGGGAGCCCTCCTCTACCTGCCGCTCGCCGCGCTCCCCGATCCGGCGGCCCTGGCGCGCGATGCGGGCTGCCCGGCGGCGCCTCCGCTCGCCGCGACTCACGCCGTGGTGCAGCTCCCCTCGGCCTCGCTGCTGGCCGCCCTGGCCGCGCCGGGCGGACGCCGCCGCTGGGACGGCGAGGTGGCGGTCGTCGCCGATCCGGCGTTCGCGCCCGGCGGTCCGTTCCGGCGCCTGCCCTTCGCCCGCCGCGAAGCCCAGGCGGTGCTGGCGCAGGCGCCCGCGCACGGGGTCTTCGCCGCTCTGGGGCTCGCCGCCAGCCGGGAGACCGTCCTCTCCGGCCGCCTGGCCGGCTTCCGCCGCGTCCACTTCGCGACCCACGGCGTCGTCGATCCTCTTCACCCCGAGCTCTCGGGTCTCGTCCTGTCCACGATCGACGCCGCCGGCCGGCCGCGCGACGGCTTCGTGCGGGCGCACGAGATCGCCGCCCTCGAGCTGCCCGCCGAGCTGGTGGTGCTGTCCGCCTGTCGCACCGCGCTCGGCCAGGAGATCCGCGGCGAAGGGCTCGTGGGCCTGACGCGCAGCTTCTTCGAGGCCGGGGCGCGGAGCCTCCTGGTCAGCCTGTGGAGCGTCGACGACCGCGCGACCGCCGAGCTGATGCGCCGCTTCTACGGCGAGCTCTTCACCGCCGGGCGGCCGCCGGCGGAGGCCCTCGCCCGCGCCCAGGCCGCGATGGCGGCCGAGCCGCGCTGGCGGGCGCCCTCGCGCTGGGCCGGCTTCGTGCTCCAGGGACCGCTCGAGCCCTGAGCCCTCGCCCGCCGCTCACCCGGATCGAGAGCCGGGGCATTTGCTGACAGTGAAACCAACCGACAAGGAGGGACGGTCGTGAGTCAGACACCGCAAGAGGTCGACAAGAGCTTGAACCAGTTCTCGGAGCAGGTGCTCGCGCTGGAGGTGGGCCTGCTCGCTCTCATCGCCGAGCTCGCGCAACAGGGTCACACGACCCAACTGCCGCGCGCTCTCTCCGCCGTCAATCACCTGGACCGCGCGCGCGACCTGCTGGTGGATCGGATTCGCGATTCCGGTGCGGAGGGGTCCACCGGTCAGATCGATCCGCCTCCCGTCGACCACGGCGGCCTGGGGCGCGGCCCCACCTAACCCTTTCTCGCGGGCCGGGCATTAAGCGGGGGTGACACGAGGACAACCCAAGCCGGACGCCCCGGTGCGGTGGTCGCACCGGCGGCGTTCGGGACCTCGCAATCGACCGACCTTTGCGAAAGGAGCCTTTCCATGAGCACCAACGCAACCCTCGCCGCGACCGAGCAGACCGACGCCCCGATCTCCACCTCGCATACCCACCTGGCGCCGCCGTTCGGGCCACCCTGGATGAAGTACGTCAGCCCCGATCCGATCGGCTACTGGTGCTCGGTGCAGCTCGACTCCGGTACCGGCGCCGGCGTGATCCGGCTGGGCGCAGATCCCCATCCGCCGACCGCCGCTCTGGCCATCGGCTGGTGCTGGGGCGGGTGGAAGCGCCGGATCTCGGTGCAGATCCAGACCGCCTTCACCGTGGTCGTCCGCTGTGACCGCGTCATCTTCAACGGCGAAGGGACCTTCGTGCCGCGCTGCTTCCTGACGCTCAGGCCGGTGGCCGGCGGGCCGGACATCCTGAACAGCGTGGTGCTCTACCGGGGGCAGACGTCCTACGTGACGGTGGTGGCGCCGTGGTCGCCGGTCCTGCCGGCGCCGTACGACTACGAGCTCCAGGTCGCCTTCAACGTCCGCGCCTCCTACTCCGGGGCGAAGAACCCGCAAGGCGAGGTGCGGGCGACCATCCAGTCCGTGGTCAGCTACTACGCGTTCCCCATCGCGGCCGAAGGCGCCTCCGAGCTCGACGCCGCGACTCCGGCGTCCGGTTCCGAGACCGAGAACGGGGTGCTCGACCGCCACGAGCTGGCGCGGGCGCTGGCTGATCTCGAGCGCAACGCCAAGCAGTTCGAGATCGAGTCCGAGCGCGCCGCGCTCGCGGCCGGCCTCGAGACTCTGGTGGGGTAGAGAGGCAGTGGATGCGGCCCGCGCCGCAGGCCTCCGG
>JBIOUG010000047.1:0-2032 GCA_044866775.1 Thermoanaerobaculia bacterium
TCGGCGGTCTCGTCGGGTGAGGCGAAGTAGCGCTTGTCGCCCAGGTTGCGGGCGGCGATGCGGAGCTCGATCTCGCTGGTCAGCCCGAAGCCGGCGCCGAGGTCGAAGACGGTGAAGCCCGGCCGCGCCAGCTCGGTCGGGCCGGGGTCGTCGTGCTCGAGGTAGGTCGTGGCGCGGCCGTAGACGTAGCCGCGGCGGACCGAGCGGCGCACGGTCAGCCAGCCGTTGGGCGCCGCGATGTCGTCGATCGGGTCGCCGTTGTCGGCCTCGCCCCGCGCCCAGGCGAAGCCGAGGTCGCCGCTCCAGTGGCGGCCGAGGGCGGTTTGCCCCTCCACCTCCACGCCTTCGATCGTCGCCTCGCCGCGGTTGCGGAAGAAGAAGCTGTCGCCCTGGGCAAAGCGCTCGATGAGGTCGTCGATGCGATAGCGGTAGGCGTAGAAGCCGGCGGCGTGGCGGTCGCGGGCGTAGCGCGCCGCCAAGTCGAGCTGCAGGCTGGTCTCGGGATCGAGGTCCGGGTTGCCGGTGACGAAGCCGCGGCCCGAGGGCCCGCGGAAGTAGCGGTCGGAGAGGGTGGGGGAGCGGAAGCCGCGCGCCACCTGTGCGGTCGTGGTCCAGTGCGCGAAGGGTCCGGCGGTGAGCGCCAGGTGGCCGGTGGCCGCCGCGTGCTCTGCCGCGCGATCGCCGAAGAAGCCGCCGCGGTTCGTGGTGTCGACGCGATCGCCGCGCAGGCCGGTGCCCAGCGACAGCCACGAGGCGAGCGGCCGGCTCCAGGTGGCGAAGACGCCGCTCGCGAGCTGCCGGGCGTCGGCGATCGAGGGCGTCTCTTGCACGCGCACCACCGTCGTCGCGTCGGCGGCGAAGTCGGTGCGGCCGGTGATCGCTTCGAGGTTGAAGCGGGAGTGCGCGTCGAGGCCGATCTGGAGCCGCCCGCCGGCGACCGCCCGCGCGGCGACGGCGCGGAGCGCGGCGTCGTCGGCGGCGGTGTCGCTCCTGTCGATGCGCCGGTTCGAGGTCGCGGTCGGGGCGCGGTCGCGGTCGAGGATGACGTGGTAACGGCCGGCGAAGAGCGACGTCTCGAGCGACTCCCAACCGCCTCCCGGCGCGCCGATCCACGAGGCGATGAGGCGCTCTGACGTTTCCTCGGGGTAGAAGGAGCGGATCTGCCGCGAGTCGATGCTCGCCTTGCCCAGGTCCTCCGTGGTGTCGCGGCTCACGCCCAGACGCAGCCGTCCGGAGCCGGCGTCCCGCACGTAGCGCGTGCCGGCGCCCCAGCCCGAGAACGCGGAGTTGAAGATCTCCGCGCCGCCGCCGACCGCGGCGTCGTCGGCCTCGCGGGCGTGGCCCTCGATGAGGAGCGTGCCGCGCCCGACGTCGGCCGAGGCCGCGACGTAGCCCGAGCGCTGGTCGAGGGCGCCCGCCGCCGCTTCGACGCTGAAGCGCAGCCCGAACCGCCCCGGCTCGGGATCGCGGGTGATCGCGTTGAGCACGCCGCCCAAGGCGTCGGAGCCGTAGACGACCGAGCCCGGACCGCGCAGCACCTCGACCGAGGCGAGGCTCGCCGGCTCGACGAAGGTCGCCGAGGGCCCGGCGCGCCGCTCGGCGGTCACCCGGGCGCCGTCGAGCAGGATCAGCGTCCGCCCGCGGCCGAGGCCGCGTAGCGCCGGCACGCTGTCGGCGCCGTCGCCGAGCTTCGAGGCGCCGGCCACCGACTCGAGCACCTGGTAGAGGCGCTGCGGCGCCCGCTGCTCGAGCGCCTCGCGGGTCAGCACCGTGGCGGCGTTGCCGGGCAGGAGGTCGAGCGAGGGAGCGACCCCCGAGACCACCGTGATGCTGTCGCGCAGCACCTCGGGGAGGGTGAGGTCGATCGGGCCGGCCGGCAGCGCCTCGATCTCGAGCGGCGCCGAGACGTCGCCCGAGGGCCCGCTGGCGACGAGCGAGAACGGCGGCGGCGGCGCCGGGTCGAGGGCGAAACGGCCGTCGGCGTCACAGAGCGCGGTCGCGGGACGTCCGACGACGGTGACGGTGTAGCTGG
>JBIOUG010000048.1:0-27694 GCA_044866775.1 Thermoanaerobaculia bacterium
TGTTTGGAATCAGTGGTTTGGCAACCCGATTCTACGACAACCCACTGGCACAACGCTAGCCCAGCGTGCGCGTTAACTCCTTCTCTCTCCTACCACTTAGCGGCGTCAGGACGAGAACTAGCTAGCCCCCTCGCTTCTCCAAGGCATCACCCTTTGAATTTCTTGCCGCTGCCGTAGAGCACGTAGCACTCTTCTAGCCATGATTCCTTTCAACCGCGCTACCTACTGCCTTGGACGCCGAACCACTCACTCGCGCTAGCCCCCTAGTGGCCAAGCTATAGATGCCAAGGAGAAGCCTCGCTCCCAAGAAAGCGCCAACGGTAGTCGCTGCCGCGTCTACTACCGTCACAGGGTCTCCAACCATCCACACGGATGTAAAGATCCAACCACCAAGAACACCACCGACAACTGTAATTAGCAAAGGAATCCACGGGTTAGGCTGAGGCTTACCGATTGGATCTATGGGTGGATCGGGCCACCACCACCACCACGGATACCATCTAGGCAACACAGCTACTAACCCAACGATGATCCATAAAGCCACAAGTGTTCCAGACATTCCATTTCCCTCCTCTTATAGAACTGTGCAGGCTGCGGGTTCACTCGCCCGTCCGGAGTAAGTCGGACGTGAAAACGAGTACGACCTCATCATCATAGACTCATTCCGCGCGCTATACGCTCTTACGACGCCGAACCTCTCCTCTACGGATTGGCCGAATCTTCGCCTGGGTGCGAACTGCGGCGAGGAATCATGGGGCCATGCGCAGGTCGCCATGAGCCTCTTGACCGCGAACGCACTGCGCCCAATCAGTTAAATGAATTGTACCACGATGGCGCCGGTCGGCTAGACGCCGGCGAGGCGCCGTCTAATCCGCCCGGCGGAGGGTCACCAAGGCTTCGCCCGGCGACTGCATGGGCGGCGCCAGGACGGACCGCTGGCGGTCTCCGGAGGATTGCCGGAGAGCTGGAAGTCGCGGTGGAAGTGGGCGTTGGGCGACGGCGAGTCGTTTGCGGACGGGCCGCCGGCTTGCCGCCGAAACGATCGGGACTGGGGACCAGTCCGCATAGGCGGGCGGAAGGGTGCCGGCTATGCGCCGTCGCTTCCTTGGCGTGGGGCTCGCTTCGCCCGGCGCCGCGCTGCCGCCCATGCCCGAACGGGGTGCTACAGCAGGTCCGCAGGGCTGCGCACGCCTTGGCCGCCGCGGTTGAGCACATGGGTGTAGATCATCGTCGTCTTGACATCCCGGTGGCCGAGGAGCTCCTGGACGGTCCGGATGTCGTAGCCGCTGCCGAGGAGATGGGTGGCGAAGCTGTGGCGAAGACAGTGAATGGTCACGGGCTTGGTGGACGGGAACGGCGAGGATTCCCGACCTCCGTCTGTCGGGGTGGTGGCTGCGGGCGGCGGGGTTCGATCTCGGGCAGGCGTGCGAGGTGGAGGTGCTGGCGGGGACGCTGGTCGTCCGGGCGGTCTGAGGGGCGCGGCCGCGCCGGATGCGGTCGGAACGGCTGGGGATAAGGGAGCGAGCGTTGGGGATAGATCCCCGGCCGTTGGGGATACGTCCCCAGGCGCTGGAGATACATCACCAACCGGCGGAGATGCATCACCAACCGGCGGAGTTACATTACCGAGCGGCGGAGATCCATCACCGAGCGCCGGGGATGTATCTCCAGGCGTTCCGGATAGATCCCCGGCGCTCGCGGCAATATCCCCGGCCGTGGGTACGACATCTCCAGGGTCTGCTACCGCATCTGGAGGCCCTGGGGAGGCTTCCGCAGGCGCCCAGGCGACCTCTTGAGAGGACGCGGGGAGGTCTTCCGCCGCCGCGACGGTGACTCCGGCGTCGTTGGGAAGGCGCCGGGCGAGCGGAGGTGTAACCGGTCGGCTGCACCAAGGCGTGGGGGACTTCGGTGGGTGTTGCGAAAACGCCCGGGATGTGGCCCGGGCGCTACTCGATCTCGAAGAGCGGGTCGCCGCCCTCGACCGCCTGCCCTGCTTCGACGAAGATCGCCCGCACGGCGCCGGCGCGGTCGGCCAGGATCTCGTTCTCCATCTTCATCGCCTCGAGCACCACGACCCCCTGCCCGGCGGCGACCACCTCGCCCTCGCGCGCCAGCACCGCCACCACCCGCCCCGGCATGTAGGCCGCCACCCGCCGCGCCCCCTTGGCGGCGGCGCCGGCGTGGGTCGAGCGGGCGAGGACGGTGAGCGGGTCGGCGACCTCGACCTCGGCCGCGCCGCCGCGCCAGGCGACCTGGTAGCGCCCCTCCTCCAGGCGATGGACCGAGACCTCGTGCTGGGCGCCGTCGAAGCGCAGGCTGTAGACGTCGTCGACGACGCCGGCGGCGTCGACCGTGAAGGTGCGCCCGCCGAGCGTCACCTCGTAGCCGGCGTCGCCGCGCCGCAGACGCACCCGCTCCTCGCGCTCGCCGCGGCGGACGATCAGCTCCACGCGTCGCTCCGCAGGTTGCCCTGGCGCGCCGCGCTCCCCCAGCGCGAGCGGCGGCTGCCGCCCGGGGCGGGAGGGGTCGCGGCGGTGCGGCTCGCGCGCTCGCAGTGGGCGATGGCGGCGGCGAGGAGCGGCAGGTCGTCGTCGAGGCCGCCGGCCGGCGCCAGCTCGCCGGCCGCGAGCTTGCGGTCGAGCATGCCGATGTCGAGGCGGCCGGCGCGGAAGTCGGGATCGGCGAGGAGGGCGCGGTAGAGCGGCGCCGTGGTGCGGATGCCCTCGATCCGCAGCTCGTCGAGCGCCCGGCCGAGCCGCGCCAGCGCCCGCTCGCGGTCGGCGGCCCAGACGATGAGCTTGGCGAGCATCGGGTCGTAGTGGATCGTCACCTCCGAGCCCTCGTAGACGCCGGCGTCGGTGCGCACCCCCGGCCCCTCGGGCCAGCGCAGGAGAGCGATCCGCCCCGGCGACGGCGCGAAGCGCTGGTAGGGATCCTCGGCGTAGAGGCGGACCTCGACGGCGTGGCCGTGGGGCTCGACGTCGTCGAACTCGGGCCCGAGCGGCTCGCCCTGGGCGACGCGGACCTGCCAGGCGACGAGGTCGATGCCGGTCACCAGCTCGGTCACCGGGTGCTCGACCTGGATGCGGGTGTTCATCTCGAGGAGGTAGAAGCTGCCGTCGCGCGCCAGCAGGAACTCGACCGTGCCGGCGTTGGTGTAGCCGACCGCCGCCGCCGCCTTGACCGCCGCCTCGCCCATCCGCCGCCGCAGCTCGGGATCGACGGCCGGCGAGGGCGCCTCCTCGACCACCTTCTGGTGGCGGCGCTGGAGCGAGCACTCGCGCTCGCCCAACGAGACCAGCCGCCCGTGCTGGTCGCCCATGACCTGGATCTCGACGTGCCGCGGCTCCTCGATGTACCTCTCGAGGTAGACCGCGTCGTCGCCGAAGCTCGCCGCCGCCTCCGAGCGCGCGGCGCGGTAGGCGGCCGCCAGCTCGCCCGGCTCGCGCACCTGGCGCATCCCCTTGCCACCGCCGCCGGCCGCCGCCTTGAGCATCACCGGATAGCCGATGTCGCGCGCCGCCGCGGCCGCCTCCTCGAGCGTCGGCAGCGGGTCCTGACCGCCCGGGACGACCGGCACGCCGGCGGCGATCATCAGCCGCCGGCTCTCGACCTTCGAGCCCATCGCCGCGATCGCCTCGGGCGGCGGGCCGATGAAGGTCACCCCGGCGTCGCGGCAGAGCCGCGCGAACTCCGCGCGCTCGGAGAGGAAGCCGTACCCGGGATGGATCGCGTCGGCGCCGATCTCCCGCGCCAGCTCGACGATCGCCGCGCCGCGCAGGTAGCTCTCGCGCGACGCCGCCGGCCCGATCGGATACGCCTCGTCGGCGAGCAGCACCGGCAGGCTCCGCCGATCGGGCTCGGAGTAGACGACGGCCCCCCGGATCCCCAGCTCCCGCAGCGCCCGCAGCACGCGCACCGCGATCTCGCCGCGGTTGGCGATCAGCACCTTGCGGATGGGGCGCGGGGGCGGGAGGGGCATGGAGAGGCGGTATCTTAACGGACTCGTCGCCGTTCACATTTGTGTTAACCTCCTGGAGTAGCCCCGGCGCAAAGCAGCGCCGGCCGCGACACCTTCAGCAGGAGAGCCAAGAATGAGCGACGTCACGAGCTACACGCGACTGCGCGCCACGGTGGATCCCAAGTTCACAGCCGATCTCGAGTCCGGCTACGCTGACTTCAAGCTGGGGGTCTTGCTTCGCCTGGCGCGCGAGGACGCAGGCCTCACCCAGGGGCAACTCGCGGAGCGGCTGAAAACGCACAAGTCAGCGATCAGCCGGATCGAGAAAGGGGTAGGCAACCTCCGGCTGTCTACCCTGGCGCGCTACGCTCAAGCGCTCGGATGCCGTCTCTCGCTGGAACTGCGATCGAATCGGAGGGCCCGCGGGCGCGCAGCCCGGCAACGCCAAGCAGCCGGCTTGAGCGTAGAATTCCGCCTATGAGAATCGCGACGGCAACTGTGCGCGACGGCAGAGTAGAGCTCCCGGCGGAGTTCGTCGCCGAAGGTGAGCAGGTGATGATCGTGGCTCCGGAAGCCGGCGAGCCGATTCGGCTTACTCCTGCTGAGGAGATGGAGCTGGCAGAGGCGGTGGAGCAGATCCGCCGCGGCGAGTTCGTCGATGGCGAGACGCTGCTGAACGAGCTGCGGTTTCAGAACCTCGGTTGAGCTACAGCCTTTGCGTCTCCGCACAAGCCGCCGCCCAGATCCGAGCTGCCGCCCGGTGGTGGTCGGAGAACCGATCGAAGGCTCCCGGAGCGTTGAGGGAGGAGGTCGAGAAGGGGTTCGACCTCGTGCGTAGGTGGCCTTCGGCCGGTGAGCCGGTTTCTCACGTTCGCCATCCTGACATCCGCCGTATCCTGTTGAGCCGCATTCGCTACCACCTCTACTATCGCGTCTCGCAAGAGGGGGAGACGGTCGAGGTCCTGGCTCTGTGGCACACCAGCCGTGGTGCCTTGCCGCGGTTGCGGTCGTAAGAGCCAGCGGGTGTCCCAAACTTGCGGGCGCAGGGGGGAACGATGCGATTGGCCTTGCTCAGCTACTTCGGCGACGTGGTGTTTCCGGCGGACCAGCGCGCCGCGCCGCCGGACATCCTCCAAGTCGGCATCCACAACCCGCTGGGCGACGGGGTCGCCGTCGATCTGTTGCGGGCGCATCCGGAGCTGATCGGCGCCTGGCGGCGGGCGGCGCAGTCGATGCTCGCGCGCAAGGAGATGGAGCTCGGCTGGACGCCGGGGCTGGCAGTGCCGGAGGAGAGCTTCAAGGAGGCGCTGGCGGACCTGCTCGGCACTCACCCGATCACCCGCTGTGAGCTGACGATCCTGGCGTCGGCACGGTGCTGCTCCGCTTCGAGCTCGCGGCCGGCGTCGCGCTCGAGCATCTCGGTGGCGTGCTGCGCTGCTTCGAATTCGCAGCCTGCACGGAGCCGATCGCGGGTGGCCTGGGCAGGCCGCGCTCGACCGCGTCCACCAGCTCCTCGGCACCCGAGAGAACGCGCTGGCGAAGCTCTCGCGCCGGCCGGAGCCCAAGGTCGAGACCGATGCGACGGGACACAGCGAGCTGCGGCTCCTGCCGTCCTTCTCGCGGCTCGTCCTCTGTACCGACGCGGGCGACGACGCTCTCTTGCCCGCGATCCTCGCGGCGGTGCAGTTGCCCGAGGACCGGGCGATCCCGCGACGCTCGAAGCGCGCCGCGACGGCGAGCGCGTCGTCTTCGAGACGCCGGAGCAGCGGATCGCCCGCATGCTGACGTGCATCGAGATCGCGCACGTCTTCCTGGGAACCTGCGAGGCCTTCCAGGAGCTGTTCTTCAGCGAGATGTGCGGGCACCGTTGACGAGTTTGTATCCATACGGATACAATCCGCAACGTGTTCACCGTCCTTCGCTCCAGCGAGTTCGATGCGTGGCTCGCGGGGCTGAAAGACGCGCAGGGAAAGGCGCACATCCTCGCGCGTCTCAGATCCGCCGAGCTCGGCAACCTCGGGCGACGTGAAACCAGCGGGCAGGGGATTGAGCGAGATGCGGATCGATGTCGGCCCAGGTTACAGGGTGTACTTCACGCGGCGAGGCCAGTCACTGCTGTATCTGCTCGTCGGTGGAGACAAGTCGGCTCAGCAGCGCGATATCCGACGCGCGCAGGTGCTGGCCAAAGCAGTGAAGGAGTGACCGATGACTACCTTCGCCAAATTCGACGCCGCCGACTACCTGGACAGCGAGGCGACGATCGCGGAGTACCTGACTGCGGCCCTGGAGGATCCCAATCCGGACATGTTCCTTGCCGCACTCTCCGACGTGGCGAAGGCGCGCGGGATGAGCACGATCGCCCGCAATGCCGGCCTAGGCCGCGAGAGCCTGTACAAGGCGCTCGCTCCCGGCGCCAAGCCCCGCTACGACACGATCCTCAAGGTGCTGCAGAGCCTCGGCGTAAAGCTGACGGTCAGCGCCTGAAGACCGCCAGTGCCGCCGCTGAAAACGCTGCACGGGCTGCGCTCCCGGGCTCGCGCGTTCCTTCTTCTCCGCCGCGTCTCCCTGCTCGACCAAAGCTCGGCCACCGCACTTGAGCCTCTGCAACGAGGACGGTAAGCTTCGAGCCAACTCCACGAGGGCCAAGCCTATGGCGGTTGGCAAGCCGGAGCGGCAACTGCAGCAGGTGATGTGGGTGGAGACGCAGCGGCTCGCGAAGAGCCGAGCCACCGTTCTACAGCCGGCTCGACGACAGAGAAAGCTATGACCACTGACGACGAGATCGGCCCGAGCGAGGAATATGAGAGCCTCCGTCAGGAGCTGCTCGAGTCGAAGCGCTACGTGTTCGAGCGACCGCTGCTCATCGCGGCCGCAGGCACTGGAGCTTTGGTCGCGTTCCGGGACTTCTACGCGGCCGCCGTGCCTCTCCTGATGGCTGGCTTGCTCCTGTTCAATCTGTGGTTCACCGTCAATAGGCTCTACAGCGCTGGCAGGATTGTCGCCTACATCCAATTGCAGCTCGAAGAGCGACGGCTGCGCCCGTGGAGGGGTTGGGAGAGCTGCCTCCGCGAGTACCGGAAGTGGATCAAGAGGCCCGGCGCCTCCGTAACGGTCGATGGCGCACTCGATTGGGACGCGGTGCCGGACGCGCTCCTTTACTACCCCGCCATCTACCAGCTACACATCGGTATAGTTTTGTTGGCCTTTGTAAGCGCAAGTCTTCTGGTGCTACGGTCTCCATCTCCCGAGTCCGCCGCGTGCGCGGCCGGAACCGCGCTGCTGACCGTTTGGTTCGCTGTCTCTGCCATACACTATCGACCATCAAAGTTGCGCACTACGATCGAGCGGAACCGCGTCATCTGGAAGCATGTGTTGGACGAAATGAGAATTAAACCTGGCGAATGGAAGGAGGACGCTTCAATTATGGAAGACACGCCACAGAGACCCGACCCCGACAGCGTTCGGATGGCAATGGATCACGCATGGCGAGACCATCATCATGCGCGCGATCAGACGTGGAAGGCCCTTCAGATGGTCGCGGTTCTCGGCGCAGGCCTCGTGACCGTAGACGCCGAGTTTGAGAATCCTATCTACACGTTGACTGCCGGGCTCCTCGTGGTCCTCGGAGCGTCATTTGGCCTTTCCGTTACGCATCGCCATCGTGGCCTGGAGATCCGGAAATTTGTCCACATCATGAACTGTGAGCAGTGGCTCGGCCTGCATCGCGATGACCTCATACCTGAGGATGACGGCAAACTGGGCTCGAAACCTCAACGGGTGCGCGATGGAGCGGTCCGCCTGCCCCGCCCATTCTCTCTTTTGGACATCGCGAATCCTCGTGTGCACAATACCGCGCTCTTCATTGCCAGAACGCATGCGGCGATCGCCCTGTTCGCAGTATTGGTCATCATAATGAGGGCGATCACGAGCTTGAGTCGCTAGAGACCAATGGCCGCAGTCGCTCGAGTACGGCGGTCAAATCGCGCCGCCGGTCGCGCGGAAAGGTCTCGGGAATGAGGATCGTGACGACAGTTATGCAGGTGATCGTCGTGGCGCAAGGGGCCGGCGAGCCGATCCGGCTCACTCCTGCTCAGGAGGCGGAGCTGGCGGAGGCGGTGGCGGAGATTCGCCGGGGTCAGTTCGTTGATGGTGAGACTCTCCTGAACGAGCTGCGGTCGCAGAGCCTCGGTTGAGCGGCGACGACGCGGCGGCTTGCCGCCGCCGCTCCCGCCATCCGAACCCCGCCAGCGACAGCACCGCCACCAGCGGCCCCACCAGCGACAGCCGCAGCGGCCGGCGGTCGGTCCAGATGCGGACGCGGTGGCGGCCGGGGGGGAGCTCGAGGCCGAGGCGGTAGAGGTTGGCGACGGTGAGCTCTGCGGGGCGGCCGTCGACGGTGGCGCGGTAGAGCGGCAGGCTCGCCCGCTGCACGACGAGGAGGCCGGCGGAGCGGGCGTCGACGTCGATCTCCAGGCTCTCGCGCCGCTCGCGCAGCAGGCGCGCGGTGCCGCCGGCGCCGTGGCGCGGCGGGCCTTCGCCGCGCACGACCGCGGCGTGCCGGCGGTCGAAGTTGGGCCGCACGAGGTAGCGGAAGGCGTGGGTCATGCTCGGCGCCGGCTGCACCTCGCCGGTGAAGAAGACGCGCGGCGCCCGCCGCACCAGCTCGTAGACGAGCACCTCCTGGCCGAAGCTTGGCGCGCGGTGCACCAGCCGCACCTCGTCGGCCGCCGCCTGGTCGAGCGGCCGGTTGACGATCAGGTAGTCCACTCCCCAGGCGGCGAGCAGGCGCGCCCGCTCGGGGTCGCGGCTCTGCTTGATCGTGCCGCGCGCCACGCGGGCCATGAAGGCGTCGAGGCCCTCGGGCGAGGTGTTGAGCTGATAGCGGATGCCCCAGAGCGGGCCGGCGAGCGGATAGAGCTCGGCGAAGGCGCGGCGCTCGACCCAGCGGTTGAGCTGCTCGGGGAAGCGGGCGTCGTCCTTCCAGCCGCCGAAGAGCTCGAGGAACGAGGCGTGGGAGGCGTACGAGCCGGGCGGCACGGCGGCGAGCAGCGCCGGCGGGACGCGGTACGGGAGGACGGCGTCGCGCGCGGCGAGCGGCGCGAGGAAGAAGAGCTGCGCCGCGGCATGGACCAGGAGCGCCGCGCCGCCGGCCGCGCCGGGGCGGCGGCGCCAGACGCCGCAGGCGAGGAGGATCGCCGCCAGGACGAGCATCGAGATCAGGCACAAGCCCGCCCAGCGCGTCCGCTCGTTGGCGGCGAAGTCCTCGCCGTAGCGCGAGGGCAGGACCGCCCGGGCGAGCGCCCGCGCCGGCCCCGGCAGCAGGGAGAGCGTCGTCCAGAGCGCGGCGAGCAGGCCAAAGAGGACCGCCAGCGCGCCGCGGAAGAGGCCGCGCCGGCCGGCCTCGAAGACGTGCTCGAAGCCGATGCCGCAGAGGACGCCCGCCGCCACCGCCACCAGCAGCCAGAACTTGATCGGGTAGCGGAAGGCCTCGGCGCCCGGCAGAGCGAAGAGCGGCTTGACCAGCGGGTTGAAGCGTCCGAGGGCGAGGAACACTCCGAGCCCAGCGCACCCCCAGGCCCACCAGGCGGCGCGGCGGCCGCCCGGCCGCCCGGCGGCGGCGAGCAGGCAGAGCGCGAGGAGGCCGGGGTAGAGCGCGTAGTAGTAGGGCTGCCAGCCGGTGTAGGCGTAGCGCCCCCAGAACGAGCCGAGCCCGAGCCGGTCCGGGCGGCCGAAGAAGAAGGGCACCAGCCACTCCGCGAGCTGGCGCGGGTCCCAGCTCGCGACCGTCGTCGCCTCCGGCGTGTATCCCCAGTGGAAGCGCGTCGACAGCGGCACGATGCGCAGGAACTCGACGAGCTGCGGCGCGGCGGCGAGGGTGCCGCAGGCAAAGGCGAGGACCACCGGCCCCCACGGCGCCAGGCGGCGGCCGTGGCGGACGGCCACCGCCGCGGCGGCGAGGACCGCCGAGAGGAGCGCGGTGACGGGATCGCCGGCGAGGAGGAGGAGCGTCCAGAGGAGAGCGGCCGCGGCGGTCCGCCACGCGCGTTGCGTCCCGGGGGCCGCTTCGGCGAGGCGCAGGCAGGCGGCAACGAGGGCCGGCGCCAGCGCGGCGCCGGCGATCAGGTTGTAGAAGGCGAGGTTCGAGAGGAAGAACCCGGAGAGGCCGTAGCACACGCCCGCCGCCCACGCGGCGCGCGGCGAGAGGCCCCACGCCCGACCCAGCCAGGCCATCGCGAACGGCGCGACCAAGACGTGGAGCCAGAAGTGGGCGTTGAAGGCCCAGAAGAACGGCGCCACGAGATAGAGCAGGTTGTCGGGGTAGAGCGGCACGGCGTTCAGGTTGCCCAGCAGCGGCTGGCCGCCGGCGCGGTAGACGTCGACGAGCGGCAGGCTGCCGCCGCGCATCGCCTCCGCCTGCGCCCACTTCATCTCGAGGTGGGCGTTGAAGACGTCGCGCAGGAAGAGCGTCTCGGTGCCGCGCACCAGAGGCAGGAAGACCCAGAGGAGGAGGACGACGAGAAGCGCCGCTTGAACGACTGGGACGGGGCGGAGGCGAACCCGCGGATGGCTCACCGGCGGGCCGTGCTCCTGCTCCTGCCCCGGCTCGGCGGCGGCCGGCATCGCCATCGCAGGCGGCCCGGCGTCAGTCGCCGCCGCAGTGCGGGGATCTTCCGGCTCGCTCACGCGCTCACCGTGGAGGTCCGGGGCAAGAGCCCGGCGAGCAGGGCGGCGGCCAGCGCCGCACCCGCGATCCCGCCGGCCACCAGCTCCGGCCGGTCGACGACGTCGATCACCACCCGGTGCTCGCCGGGGGGCACCGCGATCCCGAGCAGGCCGAGATCGACCGGCAGCGTCGCCAACGCCCGGCCGCCGCTCCTCACCCGGTAGAGCGGCTGGTAGGCGCGGCGCACGGCGAGCAGACCGCCCGGGCTCTCGAGCTCGACGACCACTCGATCGGCCGTGGCGGCTACCCGTGCGATACGGCCTCCCGGCCGGTGCGTTACCACCCGCGCCGCGACGACGCTCGCCACCGGGTCCTGGGCGCGGGAGACGGCGCGGAAGGCCTCGGCGGGAGTGGCGGCGGCGGTCACCTCGCGCGGCCACCAAGCGGCCGGCGCCAGGTCACGGACGGCGAAGAGAGTGCTCGTCGTCCCGGCGCGCGCGGCCGACGCGATGGGGCGGAGATCCGGCGTGCGCGGGTCCGCGTGCAGCACCGCCGCGGTCACCCCCAGGACCCGCAGCCAGTTGGCGCGCTCGTCCCAGTCGACGCCGGGCAGGTTGCGCAGCAGGAGGGCCGAGAGCGGGGAGTACATGCCGTCGAGGTCGGGAGCGAGCGGGTAGGAGAGGCCGTGCAGGACGCCGGGGGCGGGATCGAGGTCGAGCGCCGACAGCTCGACCTGCGCGCGGTACGAGGTGTCGGCCAGCCGGTAGGCGGGGCGCGGGTTGCCGAACGGGCTGGCGGTCGTGGAGCTGACGACGGCGGCGCCGGGCGGCAGTCGCCGCACCCAGGGCGCCGGCATGGCAAACGCCGCGACGGGCGCGGTGAGCGCGAGGCCGCCGAAGGGCAGGAGCGCGAGGAGCTGCGCCAGCGCCAAGCCGGGAGCGCTGCCGCGGCGGGTGGCGCCGGCGGCGAGCGCCAGCGGCGCCGCCGCCACGGCGAGCGACACGACCCACAGCGTCACCAGCCCGCGCGGCGCGCCGGGGTGGGCGTCGGGACGCACGGACCGGGCGACCCACCCGGCCAGCGCGGGCGCCGCGGCGAGCGCCGCCCCGGCGGCGGCGAGCGCGCCGAGCGCCAGCAGCGCGGCCCCGCGCCAGCTCCGCCGCTCGGCTGCCGCCCGCTCGAGCCCCCAGCCGGCGAGCAGCGGCGCCGCGAGCGCCGTCCAGAAGAGGAGCTTCTCGGGATAGCGCGCGAGGCCGCGCGAGACGGCGAGGAGCGCGTCGCCGCCGAGCCCCGCCGCCCAGGCGCCGGCGATCCCCGCCGCCCCGAGCGCCGCCCAGGCGCGGCCGCGGCGCGCGCCGAGCACCGCCAGCCACAACCCCACCGCGCCGAAGCCGAGCGAGAGGATGTAGGGCGGCTCGGGGCCGCTGTAGCCCTGCGGGCCGAAGTCCCAGGGGAGACCGCGCGGGAACGGCACCAGGAGCTCCGCCAGCCGCCAGGGCCGCAGCGCGTAGCCGCCGCTCGCCGCCAGCGCGCCGTAGGCGCCGCGGAAGGTGAACGGCAGGACGCGCGCCGTCGCCACCGCCTGCGGCAGGGCGACGAGGAGGCCCAAGGCGCCGATGCCGGCGGCGATCGGGAGGCCGCGCCGCAGCCCGCGCCCGCTCGCCGCCGCGAGCACGAGCGGCACCGTGCCGAGCGCGGCAATGACCGGCTCACCGCCCAGGAGCGCCATGCCGCAGGCGGCGCCGCCGAGCGCCACGCCGCGCCGCCCGCCGCGCACCGCGCCCCGAAGCGCGAGCGGCCACCAGGCGGAGACGGCGAGCAGGTTGTAGAACGACAGGCAGCTCATCACCCAGCCGGCGCCGGCGTAGGTGAGCCCGGCCGCCAGCGCCGCCGCCCGCCCCTGCCCCAAGGCGCGGGCGAGCGCCCGCATGGCGAGCGCGGCGAGCAGCCAGTGGAGCGCGTAGTGGAGGTTGAAGGCGCTCCAGAACGGCAGCGCGAGGTAGAGGAGGTTGCCGGGGTAGAAGGCGAGGGCGTTGGGGTTGCCGCGGAACGGCTGCCCGAGCCCCCAGGTCGGATTGAAGGCGGGGATCCTCCCCTGCCGCAGCTCGGCGGCGCCGAACGCCTTGAGCGGCAGATGGGTGGCGAAGACGTCGCGGTAGTAGAAGGTGCGGCGGCCGAGCGCCAGCGGCAGCGCGACCCAGAGCCACACGCCGAGCGCCAGCGCGGCGACCAGCGTGAGGGCCACACCACGCCCGGCCGCGGCATCCGCGTTCCCCGCCACTACTTCTCTTGAGCCGGCCAACTAGAATACCCGCCGATGTTCCGGCCGCTGGTGCGCTCGCTGCGGCCCATGCAATGGGCCAAGAACCTGTTCGTCCTGGCGCCGCTCGTCTTCGGACGGCGGCTGGACGAGCCGGCGGCGTTGACCAACGCGCTGCTCGCGCTCCTCGCCTTCTGCGCCGCTTCGAGCGCCGTCTACCTCTTCAACGACATCCGCGACCGCGAGGAGGACCGCCGGCACCCGCTGAAGAGCACCCGCCCGCTCGCCGCCGGCACGCTCTCGGTCGGCGTGGCGGCCGGGGCGCTCGTGCTCCTCGCCGCCGGCGCGCTGGCGGCGGCGCTGGCGGTGGGCGGGAGCCTGGTGCCGATCCTCGCCGGCTACCTGGCGCTCAACCTCGCCTACACGCTGTGGTTGAAGCACCAGGTCATCCTGGACGTGATGGCGATCAGCCTGGGGTTCGTGCTGCGCGTCCTCGGCGGCGCGGCGGCGACCGCGGTCGAGGTCTCCTCCTGGCTCATGCTCTGCACCATTTTCCTCGCGCTCTTCCTCGCCTTCTCGAAGCGCCGCCACGAGCTGACGCTCTTGGCCGGCGGCGCGGCCGAGCAGCGGCGGGTGCTCGACCAGTACAGCCCCGCCTTCCTCGACCAGATGATCAACGTCGTGACCGCCTCGTCGGTGGTGGCGTACGCGCTCTACGCGGTGTCGCCGGAGACCGAGCAGAAGTACCACACGAAGTACCTCGTCTACACGGTCCCCCTGGTCCTCTTCGGGATCTTCCGCTATCTCTACCTGATCTACCAGAACCCGGAGCGGCGCAATCCGACGGAGGCGATTCTCGGAGATCCACCCTTCCTGATCAACCTGCTGCTGTGGGGCGGCGCCGTCGTCTGGATCGTCTATGGAACCTGAGGCCGCGCCGCGCGTCGCGGTCGTCATCCCCTGCCGCAACGAGGAGGCGACGGTCGGCAAGGTGGTGCGCGACTTCCGCTCGGCGCTGCCGGCGGCGGAGATCCTGGTCGTCGACAACGCCTCGACCGACGGCACCGCGCGGGTGGCGCGCGAGGCCGGCGCGACGGTGCTCGGCGAGCGGCGCCCGGGGAAGGGGTTCGCGCTCGTCTCGGGCTTCCGGCACGCCCGCGACGCCGACTACCTCGTCATGGTCGACGGCGATGACACCTACCCCGCCGAGGACGCCGAGCGCCTCCTCGCCGCGGCGCGCGACGGCGCCGAGATGGTGGTCGGCACCCGCCTCGCCGGCGCCGAGGAGGGGGCGTTCCGCGCCGGCCACTCCTGGGGCAACCGCCTCTTCATCCTGCTCGTGCGCCTGCTCTTCGGCATCCGCACGCTCGACCTCTTCTCCGGCTATCGCGTCCTCTCGCGCCGCTTCCTTGCGGCCTGCCCGCTGATCGCCCAGGGCTTCGAGGTCGAGGCGGAGCTGTCGCTCCAGGCCCTCGTCCACAGCTTCCCGGTGGCCGAGGTGCCGGTGCGCTACCGCGCCCGCCCCAAGGAGAGCCCGTCGAAGCTCCAGACCTACCGCGACGGCTACCGCATCCTCCTCGCCATCCTCACCTTCTTCCGCGATTACAAACCGCTCACCTTCTTCGGCTCGCTCGCCCTCGTCTTCCTCGTCCTCTCGCTCGCCGGCGGCGCCGTGGTGATCGCCGAGTTCCTGCGCAGCGGCCTCGTGCCGCGGCTGCCGCTGGCGGTGCTCTCGGCGGCGCTCTTCATCCTCTCCGCCCTCTCCTTCACCTGCGGCGTGCTCCTCTCCTCGATCAACCGCCGCTCGGCGGAGATCGCGGCGCTGCTGCCGTGGCGGTGACGGCGCATGGGTGCGCTGAGGGCCACGCCGTAGCGCCCGGGCTACGTCCCGGGCGTTTTCGCAGGACGTACCGAGTCTCTTCACTGGCTCCCGCGTGCACGTCCTGATCCTTTACGAGACCGTCTTCCCCGGCTTCATCGGCGGAGTCGAGACGCGGAACTACGAGCTGGCGCGGGCGCTCGTCCGGCGCGGGCACGAGGTGACGCTCGCCGGCTTCTGCAGCGGGCTGACCGGCGAGCCGCCGCGCCTTCACGTGCGGTCGCTGGGCGACCTCGGCGGCCGCCTCTACAACGCCGCGGGGAAGCGCAGCACGCGGCAGGCGCTGCGCTTCGCCGCGGCGGCGGCGCGGTTCGACCTCACGCCCTACGACGTGGTCGAGACGCCGAACATGCCCTATGTCCACCTCTTCCCGCTCGCCGCCCGCTGCCGCGCGGCCGGCAAGCCGCTGGTCGTCACCTGGTACGAGTACTGGGCCGGCTACTGGCGGGGGTACGTCGGGGCGCTCAAGGCGCCGGCGTACCGCGCGGTCGAGTGGGCGACCGCGCACCTCGGCACGCTGGCGACCGCGACCAGCGAGCTGACCGAGCGGCGGGTGGCGGCGCGGCGGCGCGGGGCGGTCGAGCTCGTTCCCTGCGGCATCGACGTCGGGCGGGTGCGGGCGGCGGCGGCGCGGCGGTCGACCAGCGGCGAGCCGCCGCTCGTCTTCGCCGGCCGGCTCATCGCCCACAAGCGTCTCGAGCTGCTGCTCGCGGCGCTGCGTCACCTCGACGATGCCCCTCCCGGCCTGCTGCTCACGGTCTTCGGCGACGGCCCGGCACGGCCGGCGCTCGAAGCCATGGCGGCCCAGTTGGGCGTGGCCGACCGCATCAGCTTCCGCGGTCACGTGGCGGCGAGCGACGAGGTGTGGAGCGCGCTCGGCGGCGCCCGCATCGCCGTCCAGCCTTCGGCGCGCGAGGGGTTCGGCCTCTTTCCCCTCGAGGCGATGGCGGCCGGCCTGCCGGTGGTCTATTGCGAATCGAGCGAGAGCGCGGTGCCGGAGCTGGTGCGGCACGGCGTCGAAGGCCTGCGCTGCGCGCCGGAGCCGGAGGCGCTGGCGGCGGCGCTCCGCCGGCTGCTCGGCGACGGTGAGGAGTGGAGCCGCATGAGCGCCACAGCGCGGGCGCGCGCGGAGCACTACGACTGGGGCGAGATCGCCCGCCGGTTCGAGGAGATCTTCGAGCGGCTCACGAGATGAAGGCAGGCTGACGAGAGAGTTGGACAGCTCCGATAGCGCGACGAGTCAGGTTTCAGGCTTGTTTTGAAGGACGGCCCGCCGTGGGGATACCAATGGAATCAACGAGTTAGGCTCACAACCCGATTGGCGCCCTGACTGGTCGTTGGCAAAGAGGGCTCAGCGGTTCATCGGCCACTCGTTGATCCAGTGGAAGCCACGGCTGATGAGCAGGAACCGGGAATCGTTCATCCGGCGGTACCGGCCGCGGATCTGCTCGCCGTTCACCGTCCCCTCCAAGGCGAGCGCGTCCGGCCCGACCCGCTTGAAGGAGATGGCAGCCTTCCACTCCGGGTCGCAGCAGAGCGTGAACAGGTGCGGCCCGGGGTCCAGTCGGAGCTCGTATTCGCGGACGTCGGTCTCGTGTGGGTACTGGATGCCGATGACCCCCGGCCACTCGAAGACCAGCCGTCGCCACAGCGTCTCGTCCATGACCGGCAGCGGCCGGACGGCCCCGTTGACCGCGAGCTCCTCGACCTCCCAGATCCCGTACAACCGCTGCCCGGTCGCCACGTCCGCAAATTGCAGCTTGTTCTCGTGGGATCCGTGAAGCGCAGCGACGGTGACGTACAGGATGAACACCGTGCGCAAGACCAGCGCAGCGAGGTTGCCTTGGCGGCTGGCGAAGAGCGGGCGCTGCTCGGCCGGCGGCACCGGGCGGTCCCAGACGAACAGGCTCGCGAGTCGCCTCAGGTCGGGAGCGGCCAGGAAGACGGCCATCAGGAGCAGGTGGGATGAGTGCAGCTTGACCGGCACGTCGTAGCTGAAGTTGAGCATGACCACGTTGCTCAGGACTCCGATGCAAACGAGCGCGCCGAGCAGCGTCGTGCGCCGGGCGGCAAGCAGCAGGCCGCCGAGCATCTCGGCCGCACCGGTGAAGATGACGTAGGGAATGGACGCCCCCATGAACGTCCACAGGAGCCCCATCGGCGAGCTCTCGCCGATCGGCTGCAGGAGGTCGCTCGGAAACGGGGTGCCGAACTGCTCCGGGATGACCTTGTACGCTCCATACCGGATCATCGCAACCGCGAGCGCGAAGCGGACGTAGACCCGCAGCCATTCGTGGAGCCGCGCGTAGTTGGCGCGCCGGCTGTCCAGGAGCGTCCAGACGGCCGTGGCCGCCAGCGCGAGGATCAGATAGCAGAAGATGAGCACGTAGTTGTAGGTCGTGTCTCCGCTGCCTGAGAGGCGATAGCGGACCTCGATCCCGAATATGTGCTCTCCCACCCAGGGCGCGACCACTTTCCAGATCTCCACGTACGACTGCTTCAGGACGTCGCCGTAGACGGGGATGACGCTCAGGGGGAAGGGGAAGTTGTAGAGAACGAGGTAGGAGAACAGGAACCGGAACAGGGCTCGCTGGACGGGTCCCCACGCGGGAACGCTCTCCACTCTCCTCTCCTCCGCCTTCGGGACGTCGGCGACGGGGCCCCAGTCCGGGTTGCCCTGCCCCAGTTGCTCCATCTCGTTGCCTCCGTGATCGGTGAACCCAGTGTACCCGACCCCTAGTAGGGCGCTGAGAAAGGACGGCTCGGTCGCCGGCTGAGTTCACGCTGCATGGTTCACGAGTCGATCGAGGGCTTTACGCGGCAGGATTAAGTGCTCGCGCGCCTCGCCAACGCCTGCTCGCTCCCGCCGCAATGCAGCCGGGAGTACCTCGTAAATGTGCCAGCCCATGACCACCTCCTTAAGCACTGCGGCCGTTAGTCCTGCGCCTGGTGGCTCGTGATGTCCGCTGGGCTCTCCCTTCTTGTTTGTGTTGACTGGCGACGGAAGTACCCGCACTTCGGCGACGAGGGGTCGGCCGCCGCCGGGTACGAGTCGGTAGCACGCGGTCAGCGCCCACTGGCGAATCACGGCTCCCCCGGTGTCGCGGTATCATGGTTGCCAGCATGGACCGGCGGACCCTCACCATCCCCTACCCGGACGACCTCCTCCTATCGCTCAAGGAGACCCCGGAGGAGTTCGAGGCCGAGGCCCGGCTGCTGCTGGCGGTCAAGCTGTTCGAGATGGGTCGGATCTCCACCGGGCGGGCGGCGGAGCTGGCGGGGCTCGGGCGGGTGGAGTTCCTGCACGCTCTCCACCGCTTCAAGGTCTCCCCGTTCAGCGAAGATCCGGACGAGCTCGATCACGACATCGCCCATGCCCTCGGCTGACCGGCCGGTCGTCGTCGACGCAACGCCGATCATCGCCCTTGCCGGTCTCGGACACCTCAACCTGCGGCGAGGCAGAAGTCATCGCGCTCGCGCTGCAGGTCGGCGCCCGCCTAGCGATCCTCGACGATCGCCTCGGTCGTCGTCACGCGAGCCGACTCGGACTCAACCTCACCGGCACCTTCGGCGTTCTTCTCGCCGCCAAGAAGCTCGGCCTGCTCACGGAGGTTGCGCCCCTACTGGACCGGCTGAGCGAAAACCGCATCTACTCTTCGCCTAAGCTCCGCGCTCTGGTCATCGAGAGGGCCGGAGAACGAGACTAGAGAGCGGCCACCTGCGCCTGGGTCAGCAACCGAGCCAGGCGCGTGTCACCCCGACCAAGGATCGACGAGCGCCAGGCCCAGCCCTTCGAAGTGGCGGAGATTGCGCGTCGCCAGGGTCGCCTTGCGGGCGATGGCGATTCCTGCAATCTGAACGTCGCGTATCTCAACCGTGAGGCCGGCACGGCGACGCTCCGCTGCGATGCGACCGGCGGCGTGTGCGGCAGCCTGGTCGAAAGCCACCACACGCCCCTCGAAGTCCTCCTCGAGCGCCTTGGCGAAAGCCTCCTCGAGTTGCCGCCGTCGGCGGCCGGCCGCGAGGATCTCTAAGCCCAACCGGACCTCGAAGACAGTGATCGACGTCGTCCAGACAGACTCGGCCGGCAATCCGTCGAGCCAGGCGACGACAACGGGGTCGGGCTCGCGCCGCATCAACGCGGAGAGCACGTTCGTGTCGAGCAGGATCACGACTCGAAGTCGGCAGGGCGGGGCGGTTGGCCGCGCAGCTCAGCAATGTCTTGCGAGAGGCCGACGCCCGCGAAGCGGGCTGCGAGCCGCGAACCGAGCGGTGGCTGGGCGCCGCTCTCCCCTCTGACGGCGTTGCGGAGGATGTCGCGCACTTCCTCTTCCGTGCTGCGGCCGTGCCGGCGCGCACGGCGCTGGAGCTTGGCCTTCACGTCGTCGTCGAGATGGCGGACCAAGAGCTGCGCCATGATGAGGCAGATGATATCACGATAGCGTTGCCACCTTCGCCCCGGGGGCACGCCGATGCTGACCTAACCAGGTGCTTCGATCCAGCCTGTCTCTTCGCTGCCGCCGATGAGGGCCAACACCCCAAAGCGGCTCGGGCGGTGGAAGTCCGGCGGGTCGGCGAAGGTCGGCGACCAGGCGCTGTGCTCGGCGGCGCCGCCGTCGCGCGGGCGGTCGATGCGGTAGAAGTTGGCGCGCCAGAGGCGCGGCAGCTCGGGCGCACCTGCCGGCAGCAGGCTGCGGAAGGGGATGGCGAGCGCCGCCCACCACCAGTCCTCGGCGGCGCCTGATCTCCCGGCTTCCCACGCCAGACCCGGGCAGTCCCAGGCGGTGTCGCCGGCGATCCCCTCCAGTCGCCCGCGCGGATTCCGGATGCGACCGTCCCACAGCACGCCCGTCGGGGCGATCTCGAGCTCGCAGTAGTCGGCCGGATCGACCTCGCCGGGAGCGATGAACAGCTCGACGACCTCCTGCTCGTAGAGCGGATCGTCGCGCCGCGTGAAGGTCCCCCAGGCATCGCGGTCGGCGCAGTCCCAGCGCACGTAGAGCGCCGCGTCGTCCCAGCAGGCCCGTACGGCCGTGGGCTGCGCGGGCTGACCGCCGTCCTGACTGCGCACCAGGTGGAGCGGCGGCGACGTCAAGCCCCACGGCAGCGTCGCGAGCGGCGCCGCCGCGCGGAAGCCGCGCGGGGCGCGAGGGAGGTGAAGGCAAGGGACCGCGGGCGCCATGACCGGCGCTGGTCAGTGGACGACAGGCAGCGGATGCGCCGCGGTCGTCGCGCCCCCGGCCGCGATCTCGGCGTAGAACCGCTCGCGCAGGCCGTCGGCGTTCATGCGGCACATCGGCACCATCTCGCCGCGGTAGGGGACGCGGAAGACGCAGGCGGCGAGGCGCGCGCGGCCGACCTCGGTCGCGAGCTCGGCGGGGCTCATGAAGTGATGGCTGGTCAAGGTCAGGCCGTCGACGCGCACCCGCCCGGCGAGGGCCGCCGCGAGGAGGCGCCAGAGGCCGGTCCCCGCCTCGGCGCGCAGCCGGCCGTCGACCCAGCGGCGGCCGCGGCCGAGGATCCACCCGGGCGCGCTGCGCAGCATGCCGAGCGCGCGCCCCAGCGCTTCGATCGGGGTGTCGTCGCGGAAGGCGACGCCGCCGAGGCCGCGGGCGAAGAACTCGTGCATCAGCGCCACGTCGTCCGGGCAGTCGCGGATGAAGCGCAGAAGGTGCGGCCTCTCGCCCGGCCGCTCGAGCGCGAGGAGCGGCACGAAGCGGGTGCACTCGCCGTGGCCGAAGTGCATCGGCCCGGTCGCGGTGCCCTCGATCGGGCAGCCGTGCTCGGCCGTCGCGCGCCCCACCTCGGTCCACAGCTCGGCGGCGCTCACGCCCTCGAGCCCCTTGCGCGTGCGGCCGACCTGGGCGAGCGGCTGGAAGCTGACGAGCGAGAAAGCGTCGCGGTTGGCGACCAGCCAGCGCACGACGTCGGCGATCTGCGGCAGGTTCTGCCGCGTGACGGTCAGGGTCATCGCCGCGCGCAGCCGCCGGCCGGTGCGCCGCCGGGCGGCGCGCACCAGCGCCGCCAGCTCGTCGCGCAGCGGCATCAGCTCGATCTCCGAGCGCGGCGCGCCCCAGCCGTCGCGGCCGCGCTGGGTGACGTCGACGTGGATCGAGACCTCGGTCAGCCCGCCCTCGAGCATCAGCCGCTCGAGGAGGCCGGGCCGGCGGCGGAACGAGTCGCCGTGGGTCATCAGCATCGGGATGACGCCGATCGCCCGCGCGTGGGCGAGGATCTCGACCAGCTCCGCGACCGGGCGGAGCGTCGCCTCGCCGTCGGTGATCTGGACGTTGCTCTTGGGGCCCAGGTGGCGGCGCAGGGCGTCGAGCTGGGCGAGGACGGCGGCGGTCGGCAGGGCCGGGACGTGGTTGGCCTCGTGGCCGAGGTAGCAGCCGGTGCAGGCGAAGTCGCAGCGCGGCTGGATGCCGACCGTGGCGCCGCAGCCGGTGGCCTTCTGGCCCAGCCCCTGCCCCGGCAGGCGGAGCGCGGGGTCGAGCGCCGCCCAGCGCTCGGCCAGGAGCCCGCGCTTCTCGGGCGTCACCGGGTCGCGGCAGAGCTGCCAGGCGCGGCGCAGGCGATCGGCGCTCACCGCGAGGTGTCGTTGAGCTTCCAGGAGTAGTCGTCGAACGCGAGCTCGACGTCGCGCGCCGCCTCGAGCCGGCGCCGCGTCTCGGGCGCCAGGTGCTTCTTGAGGAACGCCACCCGGCCGCCGCCCCAGGTCTCGAAGTCGTCGGCGAACCAGTCCATCACCTTGGTCGTGTGCACCACCAGCGTGCGGCCCTTCTGCTCCAGGCGCACGCCCTTGGGGCCGTTCAAGAACCAGCGCGTCTGATCGTCGAGCTGCTGGTCGATCCGGGCGCCGACGTACGGCTCCTTGCGGATCGGCGGGCAGCTCGCGGCGGCGCAGTTGATGGCGAAGTGGATGCGCGGGTCCTTGAAGCCGGCGCGCACCTTGTCGTTCTCGATGTCGTTGAGCGACAGCTTGCCGCCCTTGACCGCCACCGAGGGCTTCTTGAAGACGTTCAGGCGGACGATGGGGTCGGTCGAGAGGTCGCGGATCGACTCGACCGGGTAGTTGTCGACGACGATGCCGACGACCGAGACGTTGTAGAGGTTGATCCAGTAGGCGAGCTGGTCGGGGCGCGGGAGCGCGGCGACGTCGACCTGCGCCATCTGCTGCCGCAGTCGGTCGAGGGTGGCCTTGTCGCGCGCCTTGAGCGCCTTGTAGTTCATGCCCTTGAGCGGGTCGTAGTGCTTGGCGAGCAGGTCGCCCCAGACGGTGTAGTCGGGTGCAGCGGTCGACCCAGGCGCGGCGGCAAGCATGCCGCCGCTTGCGGGCGCCGCGAGGGCGAGGACCACCCCGCCGGCGAGGAGGCAGACGACCGAGACGTTCTTCCGCAGGCTCATGCCTCTACTGTACGCAACCGCGGCGCGGGCGGATGAGGGCGGGGTCTTCGCCCTGGCGCCCGGCCAGTGGGGATGGGGGCCCGGCGTGCCCTTCGCGGCTCGCGGCTCCCCTTTCGTCACACCAGTCGTGTAGCGTACCGCCCATGCAGCATGACCACCGACCGACCAAGGAGGGTCAGCGCATGGGCTTTCTCGGCAAATACACGGAGCAGCTCTACGCCGTCCTGCGCATCGTCGCGGGGTTCCTCTTCACCTGCCACGGCCTGCAGAAGATCTTCGGCCTCCTCGGCGGCCAGAAGGTGCCGCCCGGGGCCTCGGTGCCGTTTTTCGCCGGGCTCATCGAGCTGGTCGCGGGGCTCTTGATCATGCTCGGCCTCTTCACCGGGATCGCCGCCTTCATCGCCAGCGGCGAGATGGCGGTCGGTTACTTCATGGTCCACCAGCCCCAGGGCACCTGGCCGATCCAGAACCAGGGCGAGCTGGCGGCGCTCTACTGCTTCGTCTTCCTCTACATGGCCGCCCGCGGCTCCGGCATCTGGAGCCTCGACGGGGCGTTCAGACGACGACCCTGACCGCGGCTTCGCGGCGCTGAAGCGCAGCGTTGGAGTGCTTGACAACAGTTCAGGCTGTTGTCAACATGTCCAACATGAGGGCCGAGCCGCTGCTCGACGAGCGGCGTGTCGTAGCCGAGGGTATGTTCGTCGAATTGGTGATCTGGCAGGTGCCCTCGTCAGTGTCCGGCAGCAGGCACGACTTCAAGTATCGGTTGGCATTGGTGGTGAATGGCGAGTGCGTGATGCGCTACGACAACGAAGCCGGCAAGGGCGATCACAAGCACCTCGGCGGCGAGCAGGTCCCCTACCCGTTCACCACCCTGGCGCAACTCCTGGACGACTTCTGGCGCGATGTGGACGACTGGAGGCTATGAGATGCGTGCCGTAACGTTGGAGGTCTCATCGCGCGAGGAAACCAACCGCCGCGTACGGCAGGCCTTCGAGGGACGGCCGCAAGGAGCGTTCATCAGCTTCGAGACGCCGGCGCTGCTGTTCAAGGTGCTGACGCAAAAGCGCTGGGAGCTGCTCGCGGCGCTCACGGGAGCCGGTCCCGTCAGCCTGCGCGAAGCGGCTCGTCGCGTCGAGCGGGACGTCAAGGCAGTTCACGGTGATGTCCATGCCTTGCTCGATGCAGGCATCCTGCGCAAGACCAAAGACGGCCGCATCGTGTTCCCGTTCGACGCCGTGCGCGTCAGCTTCGTGCTCAAGGCGGCTTGACCCGCTGTGCGGCAGCCGCTGCGCACCTGTCGCCTGGCTTCGGCCAGCTTGCGGTAGAACTCCGGCTCAGCGCTTCGGCCGGCCTGGCGAAGGGCCTCGAACTCGGCATCGGCACCCTGGAGCTCGGCATCGACCTCGCGGCGGTGCGCCAGGTAGTAGGCGATGGCTCCGTAGGCTTGCTCGAGCGTCAGGACGGGGAAGCATTCCGCCACGATCGTCTCGGGCGAGAGCCCTTCGAGGAACGCCAGGACCACGGAGTCGAGCGAGACACGGGTGCCTGCGACCCAGAGCCCCCCGTCGCGCCGCTCTACGTATTACTTGCTCATGGTGCCATTCTAGCGGACGGCGCCGAAGCGTCCCCCGCAAAGATCCTTCGCGACGCTCAGAGCCTGTGATTTAACTCGGTACGTCGTCCGAAAACGCCCGGGACGTAGCCCGGGCGCTACGCGGCCCGTGAGCAGCCTGCCGTCAGGCCGGCTCCGCCACGCTCTCCTGGAACTTGCACCCTTCGGTGTTGCAGACCAGGCGGGTGCCGGCGCGCTTGGTGGTCTTCTCGAGGAGGAAGGGAGCGCCGCAGTCGGGGCAGGGGCGGTCGATGGGGCGGTCCCAGAGGGCGAACTTGCAGTCGGGGTAGCGGCTGCAGGAGTAGAAGACCTTGCCGCGGCGCGAGCGCTTCTCGAGCATCTCGCCCTTGCCGCACTCGGGGCAGGCGACGCCGGTGGGCTTCGGGGGCTCGGCCTTGGGGCCGAGCTTCCTGATGTTCTTGCACTCGGGGTAGCCGGTGCAGCCGTAGAAGGTGCCGAAGCGGCTGCGCTTGAGGACCATCGGCCGGCCGCACTCCTCGCAGGGCGGGATCGCCTCGCCCTCGGCGGGCGCGGCGCCGTCCGCCGCCGCGCCGCCTGTCGCCGCCGGCTTTTCCTCCTCGACGTTCCGCGTGTACTTGCACTCGGGGTAGTTGGTGCAGGCGACGAACGGGCCGAAGCGACCGAAGCGCATGACCAGGGGCGAGCCGCACTCGGGGCAGGTCTCGTCGAGCGGCACGCCCTCGCGCTTGATGTTGGGCATGGTGCGCCCGGCGGTGGCCAGGTCGACGGTGAACTTCTTGTCGAAGGCGGCGAGCGTCTCCCGCCAGTCGGCGCGCCCCTCCTCGATCTCGTCGAGCTGCCCTTCGAGCTCGGCCGTGTAGCCCTCGTTCAGGATGTCGTTGAAGCTCGCCTGCAGCAGGCCGTTGACGAGCTTGCCGAGCGGCGTCGGGCGGAAGCGCTGCTCGGCCTTGGTGACGTACTCGCGCTCGGTCAGCGTCGAGAGGATCGCGGCGTAGGTCGAAGGCCGCCCGATGCCGTTCTCCTCGAGCGCCTTGACCAGCGTCGCCTCGCTGTAGGCCGGCGGCGGCTGGGTGAACTTCTGCTCGCTCGCCACCCCTACCAGCTCGAGCGCCTGCCCCGGCACGAGCGGCGGCAGCGCGGCCTCCTCGTCGCCCGCGCCCCCCGCGCCATTGGCGCTGCGCGCGTCCTCGTCCGGGGTCTCGCGGTAGACGGCGAGGAAGCCGGCGCTCTTCATCACCTTGCCCGAGGCGCGCAGCAGGTAGCGGCCGTTCTCGACGTCGACCTGGGTCACGTCGAAGACCGCCGGCATCATCTGCGAGGCGATGAAGCGGTCCCAGATCAGCTTGTAGAGCTTGTGCTCGTCGGGCTTCAGGAACTCGCGCACGGCGTCGGGCGGCAGGTCGAAGCTGGTCGAGCGGATCGCCTCGTGCGCGTCCTGCGCGCCCTTCTTCGAGGCGTAGCGGATGGCGTGCTCGGGGAGCGCCTCCTTGCCGTAGGTTGAGGCGATCACCTCGCGCGCCGCGCCCAGCGCCTCGTCGGCGACGCGCGTCGAGTCGGTGCGCATGTAGGTGATGAGGCCGACCGACCCGCGGCCGCCCACGTCGCGCCCTTCGTAGAGGCCCTGCGCCAGGGTCATCGTGCGCTTGACCGAGAAGCCGAAGCGGCGCGCCGCCTCCTGCTGCAGGCGGCTGGTGATGAAGGGCGGCGACGGGCGCTGCTTCGACTCCTTGCGCTCGACGTCGCGCACGATGAAGCGCCCGGCCTCGAGGTCGCGGACGATCGCCGCCGCCCGCTCGCCGTCGCCCACCTCGGCCTTGGCGCCGTCGATGCGCTGCAGCCGGGCGCGGAACTGCGGCGGCTGGTCGGCCTTCAAGTCGGCGCCGATGACCCAGTACTCGACCGGCACGAAGGCGTCGATCTCCGCCTGCCGCTCGCAGACCATCTTGAGCGCCACCGACTGCACGCGCCCGGCGGAGAGACCCTGCTTGACCTTCTCCCAGAGCAGCGGCGAGAGCCGGAAGCCCATCAGGCGGTCGAGGATGCGCCGCGCCTGCTGCGCGTCGACCTTCTTGAAGTCGATCTCGCCCGGGTTGGCGAGCGCCTTGAGCACGGCGTTGCGCGTGATCTCGTTGAAGGTGACGCGGCGGATCGCGCCCGTGTCCTTGCCCAGCACCTCGGCGATGTGCCAGGCGATGGCCTCGCCCTCGCGATCGGGGTCGGGCGCCAGGAAGACCGTCTCGGCGTCGCGCGCCGCCTTGCGCAGCTTCGCCACGACCTCCTTCTTCGCGGCGAGGACGGCGTAGCGCGGCTCGTAGTTGTCGCCGATGCCGAGGTCCTTCTTCACCAGATCGCGGATGTGCCCGAGCGACGCCTCGACGGCGTAGTCCCGCCCGAGGAACTTCTTCAAGGTCCGCGTCTTGGCGGGGCTTTCGACGATCAGCAGGTTCTTGGCCATCGTGGTGCTCTAGAACGCCCGCGGCGGGCGCTGCATTTCATCGGGCTCGTAGAGTGCCGCGGCGAGCGAGGCGGCGGACAGTAGCACGACTGTCAAGGGGGGTGCACTGCGCCCAGGGCGTGTGAGGCGAAATCGGTTCGTCCTCCGAAAACGCCCGGGACGTGGCCCGGGCGCTACACGTCCTTTCGAGTCCGGGACGTAGCGCCCGGCCCACGTGCCGGGCGTTTTCGCACCATCGCCCCGGTATCACCCTCACGGCACCCGCACGTACGCGGGCCCCGGCAGCCGCCGCACCCAGCCGCCGAGCTCGAGCTCGAGCAGCGCCGCCAACACGCGCTCGATCGCGGCGCCGGCGCGCGCGGCGACCTGCTCGGGCGTCTGCTCGGCGGCCGGCGGCATCGCCGCCAGCAGCTCGCCGAGCGGGCCCGGCGGTCCCGCGCGCGCGGTCGCGAGCGGCGCCGCGCCCGCGGTATCCGCAGGATGCGCGTGATGCGCGCCGCGCCGCAGCGCCTCGGGATGGATGACCTCGAGCACGTCGCGCGGGTGCTGCACGAGCACGGCGCCGTCGCGCAGCAGGAGGTTCGGCCCGAGCGCCGCCTCATCGAAGATGCGGCCGGGGACGGCGAAGACCTCGCGCCCGAGGTCGAGCGCGTGACGCGCGGTGACGAGCGAGCCCGAGCGCGCGGTCGCCTGCACCACGAGCGTGCCGCGCCCGAGGGCCGCGATGACGCGGTTGCGCACCGGGAAGTGCCAGGCGCGGGCATGGAGGCCGCAGGGGAACTCCGAGACGACCGCGCCGTGCGCCGCGATCTCGTCGCCCAACCGCCGGTGCCCGCGCGGGTAGTCGACGCCCAGGCCGCAGCCGAGCACCGCCACCGTCCGCCCGCCGGGAGCGGCGAGCGCACCGCGGTGCGCGGCGGCGTCGACCCCGCGCGCGAACCCGGAGACGATGACGACGCCCGCCGCGGCCAGCTCGCGCGCCAGGAGCTCCGCGGTCTCGCGGCCGTAGGCGTCGGCGCGGCGCGAGCCGACGACGGCGAGGGCCGGGCCGGCGGGGAGCGTGCCGCGCAGGTAGACGACCGCCGGCGCCAGCGGCAGCTCGGCCAGCGCCGCGGGGTAGCCGGGGTCGAGCCGGGTGACGACCGCGGCGCCGAGCCGCGCCGCGGCCGCGTGCTCGCGGCCGGCGATGCGCTCCGCCTCGGGCAGCGCCGCCACCGCGCACGCCATCTGCGCCGGCGGCACGCCGCAGCGGGCGGCGAGGGGCGCCGCCGGCGCGCCGGCCGCCGCCGCCTCCACCCAGACGTCCAGCATCTCGGCCAGCCGATAGAGGGTGGCGCGGGCGAGCGCCGGCGCGGCGTTGAGCGCCACGAGGAGGTCGCGGGGCGGCGGCGGGGCGGGGCGGTGGCGGCGTGGCACGGGCTCGGGTCCACGGGCGGAGGAAAGCCGCTCCGCCTGCATCTATAGAGAAGAC
>JBIOUG010000049.1:0-23325 GCA_044866775.1 Thermoanaerobaculia bacterium
GTTCACCTCCGGTCGACCGCAGGAGCTTGCCGTAGCGAACACACTCGGCTCACCGCACCGGGACGTTCGATGCCCACCCCGTCGAGCGCTCGGGAGAGGTGTAGGCTTGACATCGCTTTCTATGGAAGGCGGTTGAGAACGTCAGCGCGGAGCTACCGGCGCTCAAGGCCATCGCGGAAGACGCCAGCGATCTCAGGTATCTCAGCACACTGTCGGACGTGCTCCACGAAAAGGAAACCTGGGGCCTCGTGGCTGCGGTGCTCGGCAATGCAGCCAATCGAGCCCGCTTCAAGAAGGCGTTCTGGTGGGACGACGACGTCGGATTCTCGACGTACCTCGCGGAAGCCGCGGGCACACCGCAGCTGGTCGAGGTGGCCAATCCAGAGACGGGGGTCACCGAGACACGGCAGCCGTCGATCGTCAGTCGAGAGCACCCTCCGAGAAGCCGAGAGGAGGCACTCCGGCATTGGGGCCAGGCTCGACGAGCTTTCCGCACGGCTCTCGAGAAGAGCCGCAGGAATCTCACGGAGCTGGCGCAGGTGCGCGAGAAGGCGATGCTACTGCCATCGCTGGCTCGCCAGGAAGCCGCGGCGGTGGCGGATGCGGCGGCTGCGCAGACCACGGAAGCGAGCGCTTATGGCGCCGTCGAGGCCGCCCGCGGTCGCCTTGCGGAGGCGGAGCGTGCGAGCGCCGATCACGAAGCGAAGCTCAAGGAGAATGATCAAGCGAAGCCTGGGTTCTTCGCGCGCCTTTTCAGCACCCGCCGCGCGCGCGGGTGGCGGTCCGCCAGAAGTTCTCTCGTGAAGGCTCGTGTTGAGGCTCGGGCGCGTCACTCAACGGCCCTTCGATCTCTATCGGCAGCTGAAGAGCGGCTCCGCGGTACGGTCCCTGCACGGCAAGCGGCTGAACGACGTCGCGACACCGCTGCCGTACTTCACGCCACCGTCCGGCGCGAGGTGTCGGCGGCACGAGAGCGACTCGGCTACGGCTTCATTGATCCAGACTTCTTCGCTCGTGGGCATGAAGAGAAGCAGAAGTCCGTACCGTGGCTGACTGCAGCGGAGCAGCGAGCCCGCGACGACGTCTTCGTCGCGGCCGTTTTCCTACACAAGGCATTCGTCGACGCCGCCGCGAAGCCACTTAGACACAACCTCGGCGTGCTCATGAACACACTGGGTAGCCGTAAGCTTCCGACGACGGAGAAGAGGGCCCTGGTGCCGGACTTGTGGGCCTCGCTGTTTCTCGCCGTGCCGCTGATCTCCACAACCTTCGCTTCCGTCGAGCGGATGCTCGGCGATCTGCCAACAGAGAGCTTGGGTTGGCTGTTCGTGGACGAAGCGGGGCAAGCCCTTCCACAGGCAACGATCGGGGCGCTCATGCGGTCGCGTCGCGCGGTCATCGTAGGCGATCCGATGCAGATCGAGCCGGTTGTCGAGCTGCCAGACACCATGACCCACGCGATCTGCCGGCAGTTCGGTATCGATGCCGATCGCTTCAATGCCCCGGAGGCGTCTGTTCAGGCGCTCGCCGACGCGGCGACGCCATATGCTGCGGAGTTCGAGGCCAAGCAGGGGACTCGGACTGTCGGCGTACCACTGTTGGTACACCGGCGATGCTGCGAACCGATGTTCGGTATTTCAAATGCCATTGCCTACGGACGCCAGATGGTCAATGCCAAGGAGGAAGGCGGTTCCCGGATCGGCGAGATCCTTGGACCTTCGGCATGGTTCGACATTCGCGGCGGTGCAGAGGAGAAGTGGTGTCCCGAGGAGGGAGACCTAATGCTGACTCTGCTCGGTCGCCTCGCTGAGGCGGACACCCCTGACCTCTACATCGTCACACCGTTCGTCATCGTCGCCGACAACTTGCGGAGAATTGTTCGGGAAAGCGAGCTGCTCGGCAAATGGACAAACGACCCGTGGTGCTGGACGGCGGAGCGCATCGGCACCGTGCACACGGTGCAAGGGCGGGAGGCGGAAGCCGTGTTGTTCGTGCTCGGGGCGCCCGCACCGCACCAAGCCGGGGCGCGCGGCTGGGCGGGAGGGCGGCCCAATCTCTTGAACGTGGCCGTCACGCGGGCGAAGGAGCGGCTCTACGTTATCGGCAACCGTAGTGCTTGGCGGGATGCGGGCGTGTTCCGCGAGCTGGGTGCACGCCTCGGGCGCGCGCAGGTGCTGGACGGCTCCCCGCACTGACGCAGGATCTCGCTGCTATGATCACCTCGGAGGTAGCGGCGATGGAATCGCGCCCCACAGTGAGTGAAGTCGCGCGGAACTTCTCGGAGTACCTCGACCGCGTTGTCCACCGTGGCGAGCGCTTCGTGCTCATGCTCGACGAGGAGCCGGTCGCCGAGCTGAGGCCGGTAGCACGCGTGCGACGACTCGGCGAGCTCCCTGAGCTGCTCGCTTCCCTTCCTCGCCTTTCGCCCGAAGAGCTCGACAGCTTCGAGTCCGACCTCACGGAGGCCAGGAACGAGCTCGGGCGCTTTGTGGTTCGGGACCCATGGGGGTCCTGATCGACGCCACTGTCCTCATCGAGTACGAGCGAGGACGACTCGATCTACAGCGAAGACTCAACGGCCGCGAAGGAGAGGAGTTCTTCCTCTCGGCGATCACGGCCAGTGAGCTCCTCCATGGCGTTCACCGTGCCAGCGATGCCGCGATAAGGGCGCGGCGTTCGGCGCTGGTTGAGACAACTCTCGAGCGGTTCCCAATTCTCCACGTCGATCTCGCCACAGCGCGCGTCCACGCCCAGCTCTGGGCAGAACTGGCCTCGACGGGTCAGCTGATCGGCCCTCACGACTTATGGCTGGCAGCCACCGCTCTGGAGCGCAGCCTAATCCTGATAACCGCGAACCTGCGCGAATTCAAGCGCGTCCCGGCGCTCATCGTTCGAGCATTGGATCGACTGACGACGGTGGCGCGCGGCCGCGATGGCTGGGTGAGGTTACGCCAACAGCGCCAAGCGCTTGCCGGTCCACCCGGGAAAGAGCGCCGCGTCGTCGGCGATGCCGAGGTGCTTGCCGGCGACCTCGCAGAAGACGGCGCGGAAGTCGGTGGTGACCGGGAGGTCGCGGCCCTCGAAGAGGGCGCCGGGGGCGAGGCTGTCGAAGCGGCCGTGGACCTTGCCGCCGGCGACGCGCGAGCCGAGAACGAACATGCAGGAGCCGTGGCCGTGGTCGGTGCCGCCGGAGCCGTTCTCGGCGACCGTGCGGCCGAACTCGGTCATCGTCATCAGCACGACGTCGTCCTGGTGCTTGCCGAGGTCGGTCCAGAAGGCGGCGATCGACTGCGCCAGGTCGTCGGCGCGGCGGGCGAAGGTGCCGCGTGTCGACCCTTGTTGCACGTGCGTGTCCCAGCCGCCCGACTCGGCGAAGGCGACCTCGAGCCCGACGCCCGCCTTGACCAGGAAGGCGATCTGCCGCAGGGCCTCACCGAGCGGGCCCAGGGGGTAGCGCGCGCCGGGGGCCGGACGGTAGGCGGCGAGCTCGGCCGCCGCGAGCATCTCGACGGCCTCGAACGTGCCGTTCGCCGTCTCATGGAGCAGCTCCTGCGCGGTCTGGCCGTAGAGCGCCTCGAAACCCTCGCCGGGGGCGCGGACCTCGAAGCGGCTCAGGTCGGCGACCGCGATCGCCGGCTCCTCGCCGTAGAGCGCGCGCGGCAGCGCCGCGGTCAGGGACACCGCGCGCAGCGGCGAGCCCTCGTGACCGAGCAGCCCGACGGCGCGGTTGAGCCAGCCGGACGGCGTCCCTTTGCGCCCGGGCGTGCCGCTCTCCATGTAGTCCTGAGCGTCGAAGTGGGAGCGGGTGGGGTCGGGCGAGCCGACCGCGTGGACGACGGCGAGCCGCCGCTCGCGCCAGAGGGGCAGCAGCGGGGCGAGCGCCGGATGCAGAGCGAAGCCGGTACCGAGGTCGATCGCCGCCTGTTCGCCGGCGGCGCGGGCCGCCGAGAGGGCGAGGCGCGGGCGCAGCCGCCCGAGCGCCGGGTCCGCCACCGGCTGCACGGCGGCCAGGCCGTCCATGGCGCCGCGCTGGAAGATGGTCACCAGCACCTTGCGGCGGCCGAGCGGCGCCGGCGGCGCGGCAGCGAGCGCCGTGCGCGTGAGGAACCGCGGGCCGGCGCCGAGGCCGAACAGGGCAATGCCGCCCGCCTTGAGGAAGACCCTGCGTGTCCACATGGCTCTGCTCCTCACCGTCGCTGGAACTCGGGCGAGCCGAGGAAGACGCCGGCGGCCCGCTCGAGCGGGGTGGCCGCGTCGACTTTCACGGGGAGCTGCGCCGCCGCGAGGTCGAAGCGCACGCCGCGCACCTTGCCCGCCGCCAGCTCGAGGCCGAAGTTCATGCGGTTCAGGAGCGATCCGGTGTTGACCCAGGCGTCGGCGCGGTCGGGATAGCCGGTCGGGGGCGCGTAGGCGTAGAGGCGCTGCCCCATGCGCGCCGTCCACTCCAGCACCGCGCGAGGCTCGCTCACCTCGGCGCCGAGGGCGCGCAGGGCGGAGACCGCGAGCTCGAAGGGGCTCTTGATCTTGGCGCCGCGGGCCTCGCGGCGCCAGAGCTCCGGCGACTCGGCGAGGGCGCGCACCATCTGGCGCAGGTCGCCACCGGTCTGGAGGTAGACGCCCGCCAGCCGGTCGACGAGGGCCGGCGGCGGCTCGTCGGCGACGAAGCGCACCGCGAGCTTGCGCGCCAGGTGCTTGGCGGTCGCCGGCTGCTTGGCGAGGACGTCGAGCACCTTCCGCCCCTCCTCCACTCCGCCGCCGGCGGCGAAGCGCTGGCCGAGGATGATCTTGGCGCCGGCGTCGTGGAGGTCGGCGCGGAAGAGGAACTCGCCGTCGACTGCGAACCCCAGGCCGTCTCCCATCCGCGCCACGCGCGCTAGCCTTCGCTCGGCGCGCCGGCGATTTACCCCCGGCGGCATGAGCGTCCAGCCGGTGAAGGCGCGCGCCACCTCGACGACGTCCTGCTGCGTGTAGCCGCCGTCGACGCCGAGAGTGTGGAGCTCGAGCAGCTCGCGGGCGTAGTTCTCGTTCAGGCCGCGCGGGCGCTCGCGCCGCTGGCGGCGCGGGTCGGCAGCCATGTCGCCCGCCGACGGCTCCTCGGCGCTCTCCGCGTCCGCGCCGCCCGCTGCGCCGGGCGCCATTCCCGGAAATTCGGGGCTGGCGACGCCGCCGGCGCCGCGCCGCACCGTCGGTACCCGCTCCGCTTCCGGTTCCGGGAGCTGCGGCTGGCGCGAGAGGCGCGCCCGCCGCCGGCCTTCGCCGCCCCTCCTCCCCAGCGCCCGGTCGGCCGTGGTCGACGTCCCCTCGGCCGCGCTCGACTGCGCGTTGTCGAGGTAGACGAGCATCGCCGGGTGCTGCGCCGTCGCCCCCAGCATGTCGCGGAAGCGCCCGAGGACATGCGGGCGGATTGCGTCGCGCTCGTAGGCCAGGAGATAGCCGCGGGCGCGGCGGTCGGTCAACGACACGTTGAAGTGGTTGAACCAGAAGTCGACCAGCACCTCGGTCAACTGGTTCTCGGCATAGACGGCGCGGTAGAGCTTCTGGCTCATGAGCTGGCCGACGAGCTCGCGCTCGGGGCGATAGCCCTGCTCGCGCGCCCAGCGCATCACCGCGGCCCGCGTCTCGCGGCGCTCGTCGGCGGCGGCCTCCTCCTCGCTGGCCTCCTTCGCCGCGTCTCCCCGCGGCTCGATCACCCCGGCCCGGCGCGCCTCGGCAAGCACCATCGGCGGGCGCGGGAAGCGCCGCGCCATCTCGGCGGCCGACATGTCGAGCGCGTCGAGGCGCGCCAGGCGCCGCTCGAGGGCGCGCTCGGAGAGGCCGCCGTCGAGCTGCGCCTCCATCCAGCGATCGACCCCCATGGCGACCATGCGGTCGACCTCGCCCGGACGGGCGCCGAAGGCGAAGCGATCGACCAGGTGGGCGGCCGCCTCGCGCTCGCTCCACCCTGCCGCGCGCCAGGGCATGTGGAGGGCGGCGGGCTGGCCGGCGGGCGCCGGCGGAGTCGTGGCGGCGGCGGCAAAGCCCAGAGCGGCGACGGTGGCGGCGACTGTGATGAGAGCTCGAATGCGCATCGGACTTCTCTCCTGGGCAGTGGAACAGCCAGGGCGGGGAATCCCTGCGCTGCCCCGCGGGCCGGGCTCCTAGCCGAAAGCGCCCCGCACGGAGGCCGGGCGCTACTTGGCCTGCGAGATCTGCCGCCGCAGCAGCTCGTTCTCGAAGGCCATCCCGACCTGCGCCGTCGCCAGCTCGAGGATGTCGATGTCCTCGACCGGGTCCTCGCGGTCGCCGTTGTCGGCGTAGATGATCGAGATGACGCGCTGCGCGCCGAGCACCGGGAAGACCACCACCTGGCCGTTGCGCGGTCGCCCGACGAGGGAGCGGAAGGGCTCTGGGAGCTGCGCCTCCTCGAAGCTGACCGACTGCACCTCGCCGCTGTCGAGGCTGCGCGCCAGCACGCTGTCGCCCTCGAGCGCGAGCTTCAACCCGCGCGTCAGCTCGGCGAGCGACTTGCCGTTGCGGTCGGTGCCGAAGGCGCCGAGCGCCACCATCTGGTCGCGCTTGACCAGGAACAGCACGGCGCGCTCGACCGACTCCGAGATGATGTGCATCAGGTTGAGCGCCACGGTCGCCGAGATGAGCCCCGAGCGCAGGTCGCCGAAGACCCGGCGCAGGCGCGCCACGCCCGAGCGCGGGTCGTCGGGGCCGCCGGTCGTCTCGCGACGGCTGCCGGCCAGGTTCTCGACGCACGCCACCAGCGCCTCGGTGTCGGCCGGGATGGCGGCGAGCGCCCCCGCCGCGTAGACCTGGGCGAGCGACGTCCGCGGCTCGACCACCGCCACCAGCGAGACCCCCGGCCGGGCGCGGCGCAGCGCCGCCATCTGCGGCAGCGTGATCGTGTCGCGCAGGTCGAGGAGCACGATCGGCGGCGGGTCGCCGGCCGGCACCCGGCCGGCCTGCGGCAGGCTCACCGTCTCGACCCCGGCCAAATCCCGATGCTCGGCCAGCCGGTCGGCGATGCCGCGCGCGAACGCCTGGTCCGAGGAGACCACCTGCAGGTGGAAAGCCTCGTCCGGGTGCTTGACCGGGGCGGCGCTGAAGAGGTGCTCGAAGTCGTCACCCTCCTCCTCGCCGAGGGCGAGGAGGGCGGAGCGCAGCCGCCCCGCCGGCGTCGCCGGGTCGGCCTCGGGGGTGGGCGTCGGCCGCCAGGCGTCCACCGGCTCGGGCGCCTCCCCGCCGTGCGGCGCCTCGCTGCCGAAGCGGCTCCGCTCGTCGAAGATCCGCGCCGCCTCGAGCAGCACCATCTGGGTGTTGATCTCGGAGTCGGGGATGACGTCCCCGGGGTAGAGCGCCACGTCGTCCACCGGCCGCAGGTCGTCGACCGCGAACTCGAAGGTGCCGGTGTCCCATACCATCACCTCGGCCACCGCCTGCTCGATCTGCTGCACGATCACGTTGCGCAGCCCCTGCGCGTCGATCGCCCCGGTCGAGACCAGGATCTGCCCGAGCGTCGGCCGGTCGGCGGCGCGCTCCTGGGCCGCGATGGCGGCGCGCAGCGTCTCGCGGTCGATCATGCCGGAGACGATCAGCAGGTCGCCGAGCTTGGGCGTGCGCGGCGCTTGCGCCGAGACCAGCTTGCCGAGATGGAAGCCGATCATCGCCCGCTCGCGACCGCGCGCCAGCACGAGCGTGCCGGTGCGCCGCCCGAGGTGGATGAACTGCATGACGTCCGCCACCGAGACGTCCTGCAGGCTGCCGGAGATCCCCATCGGCGGCGCCTACTCTCCGCGGGCCAGCTTGACGAGGCTCTCGAGGGTGCGCAGCTTGCGGTCCTTGGCGGCGAAGAGCCGGGCGGCGAAGAGGGCCGAAGCGGCGTGCGCCGACAGCATGTCGAGCAGGTCGCGATCCTCCGCGCGCAGGATGGGTTTGTGGTCGAGGAGCTTGAGCAGGACGATGGCGCCGACGACGGCGTCCTGGACGCGCAGCGGTACCGCGGCGAGCGCCCGCGAGTCGGGAGTGGGACCGAGGCGCAGCACGCCGTCGCGCAGCGTCGCGTCGACCACCGGATCGCCGCCGCAGTAGGCGCTGCCCCCGTAGAGCGGGTCGGCGTCGCCGTGCATGCCCGAGGCGAGCGCGATCTCGCAGTCGCTCTCGTCGTCGTCGCGGCGCAGCAGCAGCACGAACTGCTCGGCGCCGAGCAGGTTGATGGCGATCTCGGCGATCGTCGCCTGCACCTCGGCGGGATCAAGGTTGGCGTGGAGCTGGTAGGTGGCGACGTAGAGGTTCATCAGACGTCCCACCTGGTGCTCGGAGTCGACCAGCCGGGCCGCCAGCTCGCGCACGTCCGACTCGGCCGTCGAGAGCCGCCGCTCGAGCTCGCCGACGCGCGCCGAGGTGGGCGGACCGCCCGAGGTCGCGGCGGCCTGCTGCAGATTCGTCTCGAGGACGCGCAGCAGCTCGGCGGCGCGGTCGAGCGTCGTCCGCAACTGGTCGACCAGCTCGCCGCCGACCGCGACCGGCAGACGCGTCACTGCGCCGACCCCTGCGGCAGCCGGGCGATCACTTCCATGATCTCGCCGCCGGTGAACGGCTTCTTGATGTAGGCGAGGGCGCCCGCCGCGATCCCGCGCGCGGCGTCATCGTCCCGGCCTTCGGTGCTGACGACGATGACCGGGATGCGCCCGAGGCTGCCCTCTTCGCGCATCGCTGCCAGGAACTCGAGCCCGTTCATGTTCGGCATGTTGATGTCGAGGAGGATGAGGTCGACGTCGGCGTGCTCGCGCAACCGGTCGAGCGCCTCGCGCCCGTCCGAGGCGTAGACGAGTGGGTATCGTCGAAGCATCACTTCGTACATCTTGTGCATCAGCTTCGAGTCGTCGACGACCAGGACTTTCCTCGGCTGCACGGAACGGCGAGTCTAGGCCAAGCGCCCAGGGCTCGCAAGGCGATCCGGGAGAGAGGCTTAGGCGTAGACTTGCGGCAAGCATGCAGGCTCTGCGTCGCACCGCGCCGGCTTCGCCGGTGACGGACCTCTTCGTGGCCCTCGCCGTGGCAGCGGCCTATGTCGCCGCCGCCAAGCTGGGGCTGGCGCTCGCCTTCCAGGCGGCGCAGGTGAGCGCTGTCTGGCCGCCGAGCGGGCTCGCTCTCGCGGCCGTCTGGCGCCTCGGGCCGCGCGCGGTGCCGGGTGTGCTGCTCGGCGCTTTTTTTGCGAACGCCACCGCCCAGGAGCCGCTCCTGGTCGCCGCCGGCGTCGCACTCGGCAACACACTCGAGGTGTTGGCGGCAGCGGCGCTGCTGCGCCGCGCCGCCTTCGATCCCCGCCTGGCGCGGGTGCGCGACGTGCTGGCGCTCCTTGCCGCCGCGGCGGCGAGCCCGGTGCTGAGCGCCACGATCGGCGTCGCCAGCCTCGGCGCCGGCGGCGTCCAGCCGATCCCGGCCCTGCCGCACCTCTGGCGTATCTGGTGGGTGGGAGACGCTCTCGGCATCCTCGTCGTGGCACCGCTGCTGCTCACCTGGAGCGGTGGTTACGTGCGCCGCGTGCGGCGCCGGCCGTTGGCCGAGGGCGCCGTGCTGATCGCGGCGCTGGCCGGCGCGACAATGCTCGTCTTCGGCCAGGCGCCGCCGGGACCGGTCGCCGAGTACGTCGTCTTCCCCTTCCTCATCTGGGCCGCCCTGCGCTTCGGCCCCGCCGGGACGGCGGCGGTGACGGCGGTCGCCTACGCGGCCGCGGTCTGGGGGACGGTCCACGGGCGCGGCCCTTTCGCCGGCGGCGCCGAGGGAGGCCTGCTGCTGCTCGAGGTCTTCATGGCGGTCGCCGCCACCACCGGCCTCCTCCTCGGCGCGGTCTCCGCGCAGCAGCGGCGCGGCGAGAAGATGCTTCGCCGGCAGGCCGAGCTGCTCGCCGACGCCGACCGCCGCAAGGATGAGTTCCTGGCCACCCTCGCCCACGAGCTGCGCAATCCGCTGGCCCCGATCCTCCACGCCGCCGAGATCCTCGGGCGCAGCGCTCCGAGCGCGCCGAACGAGCAGGCCCGGCGCGTCATCCAGCGCCAGGGCGAGCACCTCGCGCGGGTGGTGGACGACCTGCTCGACGTCTCGCGCATCACCCGCGACACGGTGCGCCTCGAGCGCCGCCGGATGACGCTCGGCGAGGCCGTCGCGACGGCCGTCGAGACCTGCCGCCCACGGCTCGAGGCGCGCCGCCACGACCTGGTGATCGACCTTCCCGCCGAGCCGCTCTGGCTCGACGCCGACCCGGTGCGGCTGGCGCAGATCCTCGCCAATCTGCTCCACAACGCGACCAAATTCACGCCCGACGGCGGCCGCATCGCGCTCACCGCCACGGCCGCCGGAGGCGAGGTCACCGTCGCCATCCGCGACACCGGCATTGGCATGACGCCCGAGGTGCTGGCCTCGGCATTCGAGCTCTTCGCCCAGGGACCGCCGCCTCTCGACCGCCCGCACGGCGGCCTCGGCCTCGGTCTGACGCTGGTGCGGCGGCTGGTCGAGCTGCACGGCGGCACCGTCGCGGCGGCGAGCGACGGACCGGGGCGCGGGAGCGAGCTGGTGGTGCGCCTGCCGGCCGCCGAGCCGCCGGCCGAGCTGTCCGCAGCGTCCGGCGAGCCGGTCGCGGAGCCGGCTGCGGCGGCGCGGCCGCGCCGCCGCGTCCTGGTGGTGGACGATAACGTCGACGCCTGCGACAGCATGGCCGTCCTGCTCCGCCTCGACGGGCACGAGGTGGGGACGGCCTACGACGGCCCCGGCGCGCTCGCCGCGGCCGAGCGGCTGCGGCCCGAGGTCCTGCTGCTCGATCTGGGGCTGCCGGGGCTCGACGGCTACGCGGTGGCGCGGGCCCTGCGCGCCGAGCCGACCTTCGACGACCTGCGCATCGTCGCGATCTCCGGCTACGGCCAGCCGGAAGACCGCGAGCGCTCCCGCGCCGCCGGCATCGAGGAGCACCTGCTCAAGCCGGTCGAGCCGCAGCGCCTCCGCGAGCTGGTGCGCTGAGCCGCCGCCCAGCGCGCCTGACGCGCCGGTCGCGCCTGTGCCAGAATTTTGACACTTTGCGGCGCGAGAAGAGCGAACAGGCTCCGAGCGGACCCGCTTACAGCCGGCGCGAGCGCCAGCTCATGGACATCGTCTATCGGCTGGGAGAGGCAACCGCGGTGGAGATCCATCGCGCGCTGCGCCGACCTACGATCTCCCGGTCGTGCGGAGCGCCGCATGGCAGACGCCGAGCGCTCACGTGCTCGCGGCCGTGCCGGAGCGCGGCGGGACCGGCCGGCGGCGCCGCCGGCCCGGGTTCTGCGGGCGCCGGGAGCAGGCGCGAGCGAGCGTGCCGGGCACGTGGCGCTCGGCGGCCAGAGCGCGGACCTGGTTCCGCTGCCCGGCGACGTCTTCGTCGTCCACTGGCGAGATCCTCTCTACCGCCAGGAACGATCGACTCGCGTCACCTTCGAGATGGGAGCGGACGGCGCCGCCAAGGCGCTGGCGATGCAGATCGGCCGCGACGCCGTGCGGGCGGTGAAGAGCGCCCCCGGGGAGAACCCCGGGGGCGTCGATGAGGCGCTGCGCAAGCCTTAGAGGCTCAGCTTCCAGGCGCCGCGGCCGAGGGTGCCGGCCACGATGACCTGGTTCTCCGCGTCGAAGTGCAGGTCGAGGATCGGCACGTTCGGCATGTCGGTCCCGAGCGGCGACCAGACGCTGAACCCGCTCGACTCGTACGCCACGTAGATGCCGTTGAACGTGCTCACCACCACGGCGTCGTTGGTCAGGGTGCCGATGCCTCGCGGAACGTAGGTGATCGCGCGCAAGGCGATCGGCGCGAAGGACTGGATGTTCCCCGAGACGTTGTTCCACGTCGCCCCGCCGTCGAGGGTCTGGAAGACCTGGGTGAGGTTAGTGAGGTAGATCGCCCCGGCGTTGTCGGGGTCGATCACGATGTCGCGCACCGTCCGGCCCGTGCCGGTGCCGGGGTACGTGGCGACCTGCGTCAAGGGCGCCGGGTGCGCGGCGTTGCGAATGAAGAGACGGTCGCCGGAGCCCACCACCAGCAGGTCCGCATTGCCGAGACCGCCATAGGAGACCGCGTCGAGCCCGCTGCCGTTGGCGACGATCCCGGGTCCGACCTCGCGGATCGTGTCGCCCTGGTCGAGCGACTCGTAGACCGAGTTCCCGCCGCCGATCGCCAGCCGCGTCGGCGTGATCGCGTTGACCTCCACCGGCGTGACGAACTGCCCCACGAACGGCGCGCCGCCCCCGACCACCGTGAGCGGCGGGAAGACGAACCCCTGTAGGTTGTTGGCCGGGTTCCAGAACGTGCGGACGAACGCTTGCAGGCCCTGGGCGCTGTCGTAGCGGATCGACCCGTTGGGCGCCAGGGTCTGGTTGTCGACCGCGGTGTCGCCGCCGTCGCCGGAGAGCAGCACGAACCACTCCGGCTGGTCCTGCTTGTCCTGGTGCGGGTCGTCGTTGTCCTGCGTCCCGACGAAGACGATGTCGGCCAGCGTGTCGAAGGAGGCGTCGTGCTGCTCGGTGACCTGCAGATCGCCGACGATCGAGAACCAGTCGCCGGCCGCGGTGGCCGGGCTGGAGCGCCGGTACACGCCGCCGTCATCGGTCTCGACCAGGTTCCCCACCGCATCGAAGACCATCTCCCGCGAGTCGGCGTGCGGCGAGCTGTTCGAGGCGGTGCCGACGTGCGTGAGCGGCGTGCACTGACTGCCCGCGGGCAGCGACGCATCGCAGCGGAAGAGCCGGCCCGAGAAGTTCTCGGCGCCGATGCTGTTGGGGAACTGCGGCGGGAACGACAAGCCCTCCTCGAGGCGGAACGGCTGCCGGTCACCGCCGATGTAGACGACCGTCGAAGACACCGGGTCGGCCACGATCGACAGGTGAATCGACCCTTGCCCGCCCGGGTGGATGCCGACGTTGTTGGGGCCGGTCCGCGGGCGGTCCATCGCGGTCCAGGTCGTGCCGCCGTCGCCCGAGCGGAAGAGGCCCGCCAGGCGCCCGGAGTTGGCGATCGCGACGTAGACGGTGTTGCTGGGGCCGACCGCGAACTCGATGTTGCTCGTCGTGTTGAGGACCAGCGCGTCGATCGCCGCGTCGCTGACCTTCGTCCAGTTGGCGCCGGTGTTGGTGCTGCGGTAGAGGCCGTTCTGTCCGCCGACGAGGTTGGCGAAGATGACGCTGGTGAAGAGACGGCTCGGGTTCGCGGCGTCTCCCACCAGGTCGTGCGTCACCCCGCCGGGAAGACCGGTCGTCGAGCCGTTGCCGACGCCGATCTGAGTGAAGGTGGCGCCGCCATTGGTGCTGCGCCAGACCCCGATGTTGGGGAAGGAGAAAACGTCCGCGGTGTCGACGGAGATGACGATCGTGCTGCCGCGCGGCGCCACCCCGGAGATGTTCTTGCCGAGCAGGGTGCCGCCGCCGGTGATGGACGTCCAGCTCGCGCCGGCGTCCGTCGTCTTGTACAGCCCGACCCGGTTGCCGCCCAGGCGGCCGAACGAGCTGAAGCGGCCGACGCCGGCCCAGATCGTGTTGTGCGTCGCATCGGTGGGATCGAACTCCATCGCGCCGATGGCGGAGGTGGCCAGCGAGTCGGTGAGCGCGGTCCAGTTCGGAGTGGGCGATTGGGCGTTCGTCGTTTTCCAGACGCCGCCGTTGACGGCGCCGATGTAGAGGATCTTGGCATCGGTGGGATGCGCGAGGACGGTGTGGATGGCCCCCACCACCGCGTTGTTCGGGCTTACGTTCTCGATCTGGCCGTCGACTGCCGGACCGGGACCCTGCGGCTTCCACTTCTTGCCGGCGTCGATCGGCCCGGGTTGGCCAAAGGCGCCGACCGGCAACGTGAGCGCCACCGTGACGGCGAAGAGAACGCTCAGCCCGGTGGCCAGGCGCAGCCGGCCACACGGGGACTTCGAGCTCCAGCTACTCCTCAGCATGTGCCGTGTCCTTTCTGTGCAGGATGCCCTGGGGGCATCGTTCTCGAAAGGCAACGGCGATTGTCGAACGCGGCGCGACGCTGGCGATTCCGAGGCCCCTGATCGACCCCTCGGGTGCACACCACCCGAGACGGGCGGAGGAGCCGCTCTCAGTCAAGAGGGTGGGTCTCTAGGTGGGACGCATCCTCCCTTGCAAATGACGCGGACTGGAAACTACACTATACGGTGCGACGGCGACGGCACAGCGGGACGCTGGCCTAGTAAGAAGCACGGAGTCCACGTGAACCAATCCAAGCGGTGGCCGCACCGGCCATACTGGGGTCGGTGTGTCCCTACCTCGTTCCTCCTCGCGATCCTTCTCCTGCCAGGCGCCGCGCTGGGGCAGCGGGTGCGCCCGGCAGCGCCCGCAAGCGGCGCCGCGCTGCTCGAGGGAGTGGTGGTCGCTCCTCAGCACGGTCTCGCGTACGTCATGCGTCGTGGCGGCGGCATCGACGCGGTCGAGCTGGCCAGCGGCGCGGTGCGCTGGCACAGCGACGGCGGCGCCAAGCCCCTCGCGCTCGCCGGCGACCGGCTCGTCGCGCAGGCGGAGAGCCGCGGCGCCAACGCCCTCGACCTCGCGATCCTCGACGCGCGCAGCGGCGCCGTCCGCGATTCCGTTCGCATGCCTCTCCCCGCCGGCATCACGGCCACGGTCGTCGACACGCCGGCAGGCGCCTTCCGCGTCCGCGCCGACCACGCGGGCTCGCAGCTCGCGGTGCGCTGGGAGTCCACGAGCCTGACCTCTGGCGGCCCGGCGCAGGGTTATCTCCCAGCCGACAACGAAGGTCAGGCGCCCATGGTCGTCGCCGGCGGGGCGGTCATCGACCTCGGGGCGTCGTCACTGAAGGTGGAGACGGAGCAGCCGGTTCGCTCCGTGCGGTCCCCCGCGCTGGCGCGGCCCGGGCTGCAGGAGCTGCAGGCGCCTTTGGTGAAAGGCGCCGAAGGCCGGCAGCTGCTCTCCGCCGATGGCCGGCACGTCCTGGTCACCGAGCCAGTGAGCACGACCGAGTTCACGCTCTACCGGCACCGCTGGACCGTCTACGACCGCGCGAGCGGCGCCCGGCTCGGCTCGGCGCCGGCGCTCGTTTCCGCGACGCCGTTCCTGGTCGTCGGCACGACGCTCTTCCACACGGCGCCGGCCCACGTCCTGGTCGAGGAGGGCCGGATCGCCGATCACCCGGCCAGCCTGCGCGCCGTGGACCTGAAGACCGGCACAGAGGTCTGGACGATGGCGGTGCAGGAGACCGCCTTCAAAGGACCGTTCCCTCCGTAGGCCATGCGACAGGCCGAGCGCGGGGCGCGCTGTGCGAGCAACGCGCCCCGTCGCTCGATCCACCAGTCGACCGGAGGCGTCTCCAGCCAGCTTCGCGGATGCGCCATGGAGCGATCGGGAAGCGAACCGGGCCTTCCGGATGACTCGCCCGGATTGTTCGGCAAGCTTCCCGGCCCGTCCGGACGACTTGCCGGATCGTTCGGCAAGCTTGCCGGGCCGCCCGGACGGCTTGCCGGGTCGTTCGGCAAGCTTCCCGGGCCGCCCGGACGGCTTGCCGGGGCGTTCGGCAAGCTTCCCGGGCCGTCCGGACGGCTTGCCGGACCGTTCGGCAAGCTTGCCGGGCTGCCCGGACGGCTTGCCGGATCGTTCGGCAAGCTTCCCGGGCCACCCGGACGACTTGCCGGATCGTTCGGCAAGCTCGCCGAGGCGTCCGGATGACTTGCCGGATCGTCCGGCCGGGGTGCACGCCGCCGCCTCGCGTGTCAGCAGCTCGCAGGTACCTCGCAGCTGATCGCGGCCGGAGCCTCTCACCCGCGATCCTGAGCTAGGCGCTCCAGGCGGCGGGCGGCGAGCGAGCGGTGTGTGTTGGGGGTGGTGGAGCCGATCGGGATCGAACCGACGACCTCTTGAATGCCATTCAAGCGCTCTCCCAACTGAGCTACGGCCCCACCGGGACACGGCAGTGTAGGGGCAGGTCTGGAGCCTGTCAACGGCCGGCCGCCAGCCCCTGACGCCTGCCGGCCGGCACCTCTGGCATCATGCGCGCATGTCCATGCCGATGGTCCTGAACGAAGACGACGTCCGTGCGCTGCTCCGCATGACGGATTTGATTCCCGCTATCGCGGAGGCCTTGGCCGACCTGTCGCGTGGCAAGGTGGTGCAGCCGGTGCGCGTCGTGGTGCCGGTCGCCGAGCACGAGGGATTTTTCGGCCTCATGCCTGCCTACGCGGGCGCGCTCGGCGCCAAGCTGGTGACCTTCTATCCGCAGAATCAGGACGTCCATACTCACCACGCGATGATCGTGCTCTTCCGGCCCGAGACCGGCGAGCCGCTGGTGGTGATGGACGGCCGGCTGATCACCGAGATGCGCACAGCAGCGGCCTCGGCGGTTGCGACCCAGCTCCTGGCGCGGCCCGAGGCGTCGGTCCTCGGCATGCTCGGCTCGGGCGTGCAGGCGCGCAGTCATCTCGAGGCGCTGCGGCTGGTCCGCGATCTGCGCGAGGTGCGCGTGTGGAGCCCGCGGCGCGCCGAGGCCTTCGCGGAGCGCTTCGGCGTGCGCGCGGCGGCGTCGGCCGAGGAGGCGGTGCGGGGCGCCGACGTGATCGTCGTCGCGACGGCCGCGACGACGCCGGTGCTGCGTGGCGAGTGGCTGTCGCCGGGAGCGCACGTCAACGCCGTGGGGGCCACGCGGCCCGACTGGCGGGAGCTGGACGACGAGACGCTGCGCCGGGCGCGGCTCTACGTCGACTCGCGCGAGGCGGCGACGCGCGAGTCCGGCGACGTCATCGCCGCCGCCGGGGTCTGCGCCGAGATCGGCCAGGTCGTGAGCGGAGCGCAGCCCGGCCGCCGCTCGGCGGAGGAGATCACGCTCTTCAAATCGGTCGGCGTCGCGGTCGAGGACGTGGTGAGCGCCGATCTCGTCTACCGCAGAGCGCTGCAGGCGGACGGCACCGTGTAGCGGCCGGGCCACGCCGGCAGACCGGTCTGCGTGACCTGGTGCCGGCCGCTAGCTTCGGTACCCCGCCGGCTCGAAGAGCGGCATCGCCGCCTGGTCGGGCTCCTCGAGGTCGGCCGCCAGCACGGCGAGCCCGAACTTTCCCTTGTACAGGCTGTGCGGGTACTCGTCGGGGATCTGTCCGTGCTTGGCGGCGCGCAGCGCGAGGTCGCGGGCGCGATCGACCCACACCGTCTCGCCCGTGTGCCGATAGAGGTTGAGGAGCGCGTACGCGCGGCCGGCGAGGCCGCAGCAGAGGGTCACCACCGAGTCCGGCGCCTCCCAACTGTCCCACGCCGCGCCTTGGGCGAGGTCGAGCCAGCGCTCCTCTCCGAGCAGCCGGTGCGCCAGCGTCCACAGGAAGACGTAGCCGCAGCTTCCGTTGCACCAGCCCGGCATCCGCGGCGATTCACCGGCGTGGCCAAGGACCCACGGCCACTGGACGCCGCGGCCCACCGGGATGGCCTGCGCCGCCAGCTCCTCCAGGCGCCGCGCGGCGCCGTTCGGCACCGCCGCGCCGGCGACGCGGCACCACTGGAGAGTGGCGTAGAGGAACCCCGCCCAGCCGTGGGCGATGCCGAGATACTCGACGTCCGAGCGGGTCATCTCGGGCTTGGCGTCGAGGTCCCGCCACAGCGCGGCGAGCGCGGCGTCGCCGAAGGCGCGCAGCGGCGCCGGGTCGACGAAGCGCAGGCCGGGAAGCGCGTCGAGGAGGATCGCCGCGCCGAGCAGCAGGCTCGAGCGGCCGAGCGTGAGGTCCAGCCCTACCGCCGGCCTCTCCACAGAGGCCAGGAAGGCCGCCACCGCTTCCGCCTGGGTGCTCGCGTCGCCCATCGCGCGGGCGACGAGGGCGGTCGTGGCGTGCACGCCGGTCGGCGCGTGGTACGGCGAGCTCTCGCCCACGATCTCGCGGGTGATCTCGATGTCGGGGTTGTAGAAGGCGGTCGCGTACTCGCCGGCCATCTCGCGCGCCGCCCGCCGCCCCCAGACGTCGGCCGCCGCCAGCAGGCCGGGATCGCTCCGCCGCTGGGCGATCTGCAGCAGACCGAGGGCGGTGCCCGCGGCGCCGTAATTGACCGACACCGCCGGCGCGGCGAGCGCTGCCGCCATCCAGGGACCCTCGGGTGCCGCCTGCTCCAGCGCCTCCTCGAGCAGGCGGTCGAGGGCCGACGGCGAAGCCTGGGCCGGCCGCGCGGCGCTTCCCGCCGCCGGTGCCGGCACGGTCGCCAGCGCCGCCGCGAAGGCCGCCATGCTCGGGAACCGCTCCTCCGGCCGCCGCGCGAGTCCCCGGCACAGCACGGCCTCGAGCTCCGGCCACGGTGCCACGCCGCGCTCGCGGAAGCCGAGCGGCTCCTGCTCGGCGATCTCGCGCAGCATCTCCTCGCGGCCGAGGCTGAAGTCGCGGCGGTGGGCGCCGGTCACCAGGAGGTAGAACATCGCGGCGACCGCGAACTGCTCGCCGGCCGCGGAGGCGGCAGGCGCCGACGACTCGGCGAGCGAGGCCCGGGCCAGCTCGGGCTCGTAGAAGAACGGAATGCCGCCGCGCTCGGCGGTCACCGGCAGGCCGTTGCCGGGTTCCGTCGCGCGGGCGACGCCGAAGTCGATCAACCACACCTCGCCGGCGCGGCCGACCAGGACGTTGCGCGGGTGGACGTCGCCATGCAGCACGCCGCGCCGGTGGAGATCGGCGTAGGTGTCCGCGATCGCGCGCACCAGCGCCAGCAGCCCGCGCCGTCCGCCCTCCCCGCCGCGCTCCCGCCACTCGGCGGCGGCCGCCACGGCGTCGACTCCCACCACCAGCTCGAGCTCCAGATAGGCGCTGCCTTCCACGTCGCCCTGCCCGCGGAGGCGCGGGGCGCCGCGGCCGGCCAGATGCGCGAGGAAGAGCGCCTCCCACTCCAGCCGCTCGCGCAACGGCGGGGCACCGGCGCCGGGGAACGGACGCTCGACCTTGAGCACCGAGCGCTGGCCGTCGTCGCGCGCCAGCAGGTAGACCTCGGTATCGTCGAGCACCTGCAGGCACCGCTCGATGACGCCACCCAGCAGGCGCTCGCCGGAGCTCCAGCGCGGTCCGCTGCGCGGCGCGTCTGTGCCGTCGGCCGGCACCAGGAACCCCCCCGCCACCATGCTGCGGAGCAGCGGATAGGCCCCTTCCAGCACCTCCCGGGCGTCGAGCTGCTTGGCGCGGCTGAAGAGGATGACCGCCTCGGCGACCGTCCGCGGCTGCCGGAACCGCTCGAGCAGCTCCGCGCCCTGCGCGTCGATCACCCGCGAGCCGCTGCGCCCCTGGAGGCGCGAGACGGCGAAGTCCTCGGGGCCGCAGTCGATCTGGGCCCGCGACTCGTCGGGCAGGTCACGCACCGGGACGAGCAGCACGTCGTCGGTCAAGGTCAAGAGACCGGTAAGGCTCATCGGCTCCTCCTCGCTCAGGCGGCGGCCCGCCAGAGGGCCGCCGAAGGGGTCCAGCGATCGACGTCGACGCCCTCGCGGCGCAGCCGTTCAAGAGCGAACTGCCAGGGCGTCATCTCGGCCGCGCTCTCGCCCTGCGCGGCGAGGAGCGCCGCGGCTAGGCGGCGCACCACCCAGAGGCGCCAGCTCGCCTGCTCCTGCCAGGCAAGGCCTTGCTCGCTGCGCGGCGGATCCATGCCCCAGGAGAGAAGACCGTCGCCGCCGATCTCGGCCGAGAACGGCACCCCGTGAGCCGGGATGCCGGCGAGGCGGCCGGCGAGCTCCGAGGCGGCCGCGAGCAGCGCTTCGAGCTCGTCGAAGTAGAGGACCAGCTTGTCCGGCCGCAGCAGGCCGCCGGCGTCGGCGCCGACCTTGAACGTTCCGGCGCCGCGCTCGGCGAGGTGGTCCACCACGGCGGCGAACGCCTGCGGCAGCGCCGCGACGGCCGGGCTGACGTAGAGCTTGTAGTCGGCGCTCCCGACACGCCGTCGCCCCGGCTCGCGCGGCGACCAGGCGATCCAGCCGCGCTCCTCCATGTCGGCCGCGCGCTCCCAGCCAGCTTCCAGCCGCCGGCGCAGGGGGCTGCGCGGCGCGGCGCCCAGAAAGGCGAGCACCGCTTCGCCGTCGGCCAGACGCCGCGTCCAGGCGGCGGTGAGCGGCAGGCGATGGAAGGTGTAGAGCCGCACGGCCAGGCGGGCCGGATCCTCGAGCCCCAGCGCGGCGCCGTAGCGCAGGGCGGCGAGCGACAGCTCGGCCAGCCGGCCGCGGGGGGCGCTCTCACCCCCGCCGCCGAGGAGCAGCGACGCGGCCGCCGGCCCGGAGACGAACCGCTCGCCCTCTTCCATCTCCAGCACGCCGTCGAGGACCAGCTCGACGATCGCCTCGCGCGCCTGGCGCGCCCGCTCGGGCTCGCCGCTCCAGACGAAGAACGGCAGCGGCCCGGGCGCCTGGAGGGTCAGCCAGAGGAGGGCCGTGTCCTTGCCGACCGACCTCACGGTGCGACCGCTGCCGGCGCGCGGCTTGAACACGCCGTAGAGGTCGGGATCGGCGCGCAGCTCGGCGAGCACCGCCTGCTCGGCCAGTGGCAGACGGTCGAAGACGATCAGCTCGTAGCCGCCGCCGGCGCGGAACCGCCGCCCGTCCAGGATCTCGGATGTGGTCACGGTCATCGTCGGTTCGGCTCCTTTCGGCATGGCGAGGGAGACGGCGGCCTCCTGGAAACTGCCGACTGCTGCTACTTGAGACCCTTCTTCGCAGCCCTCACCTGCTCGAGCGCATCGCTCAAGCTCTTCTCGACGCTCTCGGCCTCGGCTTTGGAGCTGAAGCCGGTCGCCGGCAGCCCACCCCGCTCGATCTCGTCGAGCCGCTTGAGCGTGTCCTGCAGCTCGCTGCGCAGCGTGACGAGGTCTTCCTTGGTGGTGACGACGAACTCGCTGCCGAAGCAGGGGATGTCCGTCGGGTCGCAGGCCGAGCCACCCCGCCCGCAGGAGGCGAAGAGCTCGCAACCGAAGGTGCGGTTGGAACAGAAGCACGAGATGAAGCGCGAGCACCCCCACCAGCAGGTCACGAAGCGGCTGCACTTACAAGGAAAGGTGGGGTTGAGACAGATCGCGGTGCGGAGAATACAGGCCTTCTCCAGTTCGCCGATCTCTGCCTTGGGCACCACGGTGACCAGGAGATCTTTGGTTTTGAACTCCATAGAGGAGCCCTCCTTTCTGGTTACGGCGGCCGCCGTCCGCCTTTCGACACTCCCTCGTCAGCGTTTAGGCTCGGCAGCAGTTCCGTTGTTACCAACCCGCACGTTCGTTTTGCGCCGCCGGCGATGTCAGACTCGATCGGTGGAGGTCCTGCTGGTCACGCAAGGGAGCGCCGGCGACGTGCACCCGGCGGTGGGGATCGGCGTCGAGCTCGCGGCGCGGGGGCACCGGGTGGTGGTCGGCGCGAACGAGCGGTTCGCCGAGACCATCGCGGCGGCGGGGCTCAAGCTGGCGGCGCTCGGCGCACGGCGCGCCTACGAATCGGCGGCGGCCAGCCCCGAGCTCTTCGACGGCCGCAGGGGCTATGAGGCCGTCTTGCGCCGCGGCGTCATCCCGCTCGTGCCGGCGGTCTACGACCTGGTGGCGTCGTTCGACCCGCGGCGGACCGTCGTCGCGGCCGCACCGCAGTCCTTCGGCGCCCGGATCGCGCAGGAGAAGCTCGGCACGCCGCTCGTGACGCTGGCCGTGCAGCCCTACCTCCTGCGCAGCGCCTTCGACCCGCCGCGGGGCGCCGGGCTGCCGCGGCTGGCCGGACTGCCGCGGCCGCTCGTCCGCGCCGCCTTCGCGGCCATCGACGCCGTCGTCCTCGACCGGGTCCTGGCGCCGGAGGTCAACGCCTTCCGCGCCCGCCACGGCCTGCCGCCGGTACGCCGCTTTTTCCATCGCTGGTGCCATTCGCCGGCCGGGGTCCTCGGGCTCTTCCCGGACTGGATGGTGCCGCCGCAGCCCGACTGGCCGCCCAACGCCGAGCTGACCGGCTTCATCGGCTGGGACCCCGGCGAGGAGGAGGCGCTCCCGGCCGCGCTCACGGCATTCCTCGAGCGCGGTGAGCCGCCGGTCGTCTTCACGCCGGGAACTGCGATGGGACAGGCGCGGCGGTTCTTCGCCGCAGCCATCGCGGCCTGCGAGGCGCTGGGCTGGCGGGGCGTCCTCCTCACGCCGGCCGAAGCCCATCTGCCGCGGCCGCTCCCGGCGTCGGTCCTCCACGTGCCGTGGGCGCCGCTCGCAGCGCTCCTCCCCCACGCGCGGGCCATCGTGCACCACGGCGGCGTCGGCACGGCGGCGAAGGCGCTACGCGCCGGCGTGCCGCAGCTCTTCATGCCGATGAGCCAGGACCAGCCGGACAGCGCGGCGCGCTTGGCGCGGCTCGGCATCGCGCGCGTCCTCCCGCCCACCCGCTTCCGCGCCCCGGCCGTGGCGCGGGCGCTCGAGGAGCTCGTGGGCTCCGAGGACGTGGCCCGCCGCTGCCGCGCGCTCGGCGGCCGCGTCGACTTCGCCGCCGCTCGCCGCGCCGCCGCCGCCGCGATCGAGCGCGTCGCCCGCGCCGCCGGCGTCAGGCCTTGACCAGGATGGCGTGGCCGTTCAAGTTGTGGACGACGACGCGGCCGGGGCGCCGCCGCTCCTCCTCGACCAGCCGCACGATGCCGTCGCAGAAGCGGAAGCCGTAGTCGTCGAGGACGACGATGCCGCCGGGCGACAGCCGCTCCCACACCCAGTCCAGGACGTCGCGCCCAGACTGGTAGACGTCGACGTCGACGTGGCAGAAGCGGAAGGTCGGCGCCGCCACCCGCGCCGCGGTCTCTTCGGGAAAGATCCCTTCGAGGATGACGACACCGTCGAGCCCGAGCGCGCCGACCAGCCACTCGACGACGCCGCGCGCCGTGTCGGCGTGCTCGCCGCCGCGGTAGCCCGGATCGCTCGCCCCGGCCTTGACCACGCCGCGGAAGGTGTCGCAGAGGTAGACCGGGTCGGCGATGCCGCAGCCGCGGGCGCGGGCGGCGAGGAGCGCGCCGGTGCCGCCGCGCCAGACCCCGACCTGGAGCAGCGCCCCCTCGGCCTTGGCGCTCTGCTCGACCAACGACCACAGCTCGTGGCAGCGGTACTTGTCGACCAGCGTGTGGCGGCGGATGCGCTCGTAGGTGGCGAGGAAGAGCGGGTCGAGGTTCCAGGGCGAGTAGGTGGCCGTCGGGACGACCAGCTCGTGCGCCGGGCCGGGGGAGGCGCGGGTGACCCGCAGCAGGGTGTAGCCGAGACGCCGGGTGAGGATACGCAGCGCGTCGCTCACGCCCGCCGCTCCTCGAGCTCGAGGTGAATGCCGTTCTCGGGGCGCAGGATCACCAGGTGCCGCGGGCGGACCGCCGGCGCGCCCCG
>JBIOUG010000050.1:0-6659 GCA_044866775.1 Thermoanaerobaculia bacterium
CCGTGGCGGCTCGGCGGGTACGCTTCGCGCGGAGGATCACGATGATGCACACCGGGACCGCGCTCTTCGCCGCCGCCCTTGCTGTGCTCGCCTCCGGCCCGCCGCCGGCCTCTCACGGCCGCGCGGCGGCGCCGGCGGCGAGCACAGCAAGGGCGGCGGCGAAGAGCGCGGTCCCGGTGTGCATCATCGTGATCCTCCGCGCGAAGCGTACCCGCCGAGCCGCCACGGCGCCACAGCGCCATGAGCCAGCCGGAGGGTCTCATGCGACGCGCTCACCGAGGACTGGTCATCCGCTGCGGGTCGCCCCTCGGCGGGCAGCGTGCGGCGGATCGCCAGAGCCCCGGCGCGGCCGGCGGCCCGCCGGGGCATGGGGCTAGGAAATCCCCTCGACCAGGAGATAGGACTCGATGTCAGCACACGGGGAAGAGGTGCCATTTGTCCCAGAGCTCGTCTTGCATACCGTTCTCCTCAGTTACCGACCGTCTCTCGCACTCCTATACCCCCGAGAGATCAGGCGCCAGCTTCTCGCTCTGCGCACTTCCCGCGCGCAGCCTCGTCCTCAGCGAGCGGCGTCTTGAGCTTCCGGGTGACCGAGACGTAGAACTCCTGCAGCACCTGGGTGCTCAGGACGATGCGACCGGCGATTAGCTCGTCGTCAAAGAGGCGCTCGGCCGCTTGGCGGGCTCGCTGGTGTCGAAGAGGTAGACGAGGACGTTGGTGTCGAAGAACGTCCTAGAGGTCATAGAGCTCGTCGCGCGTCCAGCGGCGGCCGCCGCTCCCGCTGGTGGCGCGGCGCGAGGCCTCCAGCCGCGCGGTTCGCCGCCCGCTCCAGGACCTCGTCGTCGACCGTGATCGTCAGGTTCGCCTCGCCACAGGCGGCCTGCCTGTGGGTCCCAGCGCCCGCTACGAGCTCCCGGTCGTGAACAGCGCCACCGCGAAGCTGAGGCGCTGCGCCGCGAGGTCGGTGACGTCGGTGTTGACCTCGATGCGGTACTGGGTGTTGGCCGCCAGCGGGGCCGCCGGGGTGAAGGTCGCCGAGCCGCCGTCGGCGGCGACGGCGAGGTCGCCGGCGACCTGCGCGAAGGTCGAGTTGACCAGCAGGCGGAAGGTGCCGCTGGTGACCGTGGCCGGGTTGATCCGCTCGGAGAACGTCACCTGCACGGCGGTCGAGCGCGCGACGCCGGTGGCGCCGTTGGGCGGCGCGAAGGCGCTGGCGGTCGGCCGCACCAGGTCGGCGCCGGTCTCGGTGGTGAAGGTGGCGACGAGCGGCGCGGCAAGGACGTTGCCGGCGAGGTCGCGCACGCCGGCGATGCGGACGGTATGGACCGCGAGCGGCGCGAGCGGCAGGATCGGCGTCAGGGTGAGCGTGCGGTTGCCGTCCGAGAGGACGCGCGCCGCCGTCAGCGGCCCGACCGGCCCCTCGAGCTGCACGGCGCCGAGGCTGAGCGCGCCGACCGGCTCGTCGAAGCGCACCACCACCCGGGCGTTGAGCGGCACGTCGATCCAGCCGTCGCGCGGCCCTACGTCGACCACCTGCGGCGGCGTCGTGTCCGGCACGGCGGAGGTGGTGAACGAGAAGTTCGAGCCCGCCAGGCGGTTGCCCGCCAGATCCTCGATGCCGCGGTTCGAGTAGAAGACGCTGTGGCTCCGCGCCGCCGGCAGCGGCACCGCCGGCACGAAGGTCAGGACGCGCCCGTCGGCGGTCACGTCGCGGCTGCCGGCGAGCTCCTGGAAGCCGACGTTTTCGCGCACGGCCCAGGTGGCGGCGTTGACGGTGATCGGATCGACCGGCTCGTCGAGCTCGAGCGAGACGGTCGAGTTGACCGGCACGCCGGTCGCGCTCGAGAACGGATTGTTGGCCAGCACCACCGGCGCCGCGGTGTCCGGCTCGTTGCCGGTTGAGAAGGCGCTCGCCGCCTCCACCACCGGGTTGCCCGCCGCGTCCTCCACCCCCGCCACCGCGATCGCGTAGGCGGTGCCCGCCGCGAGCGGCGCGTGCGGCACGATGAGCACGTCGCGGTCGCCGCTGCCGAAGGCGATGGTGCAGGGAACGAGCGCCCCGCCGCCGCCGGTCACCAGCACCGTCGCGCCGCTCACCGTCAGCGGGTTGATCGCCTCGTCGAAGAGCACGCGCACGTGGGCGTTCAGGCCGACGCCCGCCTCGGCGTCGGGCGGCGAGAGCGAGACCACGCCGGGCCGGCCGCCGTCGGCGGCGGTGCCGGTGCGGAAGAAGCGGTTGAAGGTGCCGCTCGGGGCCTGGCCGTCGAGGTCGCGGATGCCGGTCGTCACCTGCACGAAGTGCTGCACGTCGGCCGCGAGCGGCGCCGACGGCACCACCCGGATCACCCGCCCATCGCGCACCAGCGCCACCGCCGCCGGCACCACCGGCTGGCCGCCGACGTTCTGGCGCAGGGTGACGGTCGAGTCGTTCACCGTCGCCGGATCGAGCGGCTGGTCGTACTCGACCTCGGCCACGACGTTGAGCGGCAGCCCGGTGGCGCTCGAGGCGGGGTGCGCGCGCACCACCGCCGGCGGCGTCAGCGCGGTGTTGGCGACGACGCGGAACGAGCCCTCGTAGGAGTTGAGGGCGTTGCCGGTCGCGTCGGTGGCGTCCGGCGTCAGGAAGACCTGCACCAGCGCGTCGTGCGGCCAGGGCTGGTCGGGGGTGAGCTCGATCGCCCGGCCGTTGCCCGTCACCGCGAGGCTGCCGGCGACCGGCACGCCGTTGACCGAGGCGACGACGGCGCCGGGGATGCTCGCCGCGTCCAGCCGCTCGTTGACGTAGAGCACGACGCTGGTCGCGGAGTCGACGCCCAGAGCGCCGTTGCCCGGGCGCTGGCCGACGACCGAGGGGCGCCCGACGTCGAAGCTCGCGGCGGTCGAGAAGCGGCTCTGGAAGTCGGCCAGCCGGTTGCCGGAGAGGTCGCGGACATCGTTGGTCACCACGACCGTCACCACCGCGCCCGCCGGCAGCGCCGTCGACAGCGTGACGGTACGGTTGTCGGACGAGCGCGACACCGACGCCGAGAGCCGGTCGCCGTTGGCCAGCAGGTCGAAGGTCTGGTTGCTCACCGTCGCCGCGTCGAGCGGCTCAGAGAAGGTGAGGACGACCGAGGCGTTCGGCCCCACCTCGGTGGCGCCGTCGGAGGGCGTCACCAGCAGCACCTCGGGGGCCGTCGCGTCGGCTATCGCGGCGGTGACGAACGAGCTGCCGAAGGAGTTGCTGCCGTTGCCGGCCGCGTCGAGCACCTGGCCGAAGGAGACCTGCGGCCGCGCCCGGGCGCCGCCGGGGAGCGGCGCCGCCGGGGTGAAGGTCACGGTCGTGCTGCTCACGGCGTAGCTGCCCGGCACCACCCCGCTGAAGCCGTCCACCGTCACCGGCATCGAGCCGCCGTGGACGCTGCTCGGGTCGACCGCCTCGTTGAAGGTCCAGACGATCGCGGTCGTCACCGGCACGCCGGTCGCGTTGTTGGGCGGAGCGATCGCCACCACGCTCGGGCGGCCGGCGTCGGGCGTCGTCGAGGCCGAGGTGGTGAAGCCGCTCGCGAACGGCGCGCCCGGGTTGCCGCTGCGGTCGGTGAAGCCGCCGACCTCGACCGCGTAGGCGGTGCTCGGCGCGAGGAAGACCGCCGGGGTGAAGGTGAGCAGGGTGCGGTCGGTCGAGAGGCCGATCGCGCCCGGCACCGGCACGCCGCCGGCGCTGACCACGACGGCGCCGAGCCCGACGGAGAGGGCGTTGACCGGCTCGCTCACCTGGACCACCACGCGCGCGTTGACCGGCACCCCGGAGGCGCCGTCCTGCGGCGACACCGCGACGACCTGCGGCGCGTCGGCGTCGCCGGCCGCCGAGGTGGTGAAGGTCGAGACGAAGAAGTTGAGCGTCTGGCCGGTCAGATCGGTGATCTCGTTGCTCGCCTCGACCCGGTACTGCGTCGAAGGGAGGAGACCGCCGGCCGGCGTGTAGACGGCGCTCCGGCCGTCGGGCGCCACCACCACCTCGCCGGGCACCGGCGTGAAGGTGGCGTTGCGCAGCAGCCGGAAGGTCGACGGGGTCACGGTGCCGGGGCTCACCCGCTCGCTGAAGAGGAGGCTCACCGGCGCGTCGACCGCCACGCCGGCCGCGCCGCTCGGCGGCTCGACGAGCGCGACCGAGGGCTTGGTGAGGTCGACTCCGGTCTCGGTGGTGAAGCCGGTCATGACCGGCGGCGCCAGCGGGTTGCCGGCGAGATCGCGCACGCCGTTGACGGTGACCGTGTAGAGGGTCGTCCGCGCCAGCGGCAGGAGCGGCGTCACGGTCAGCAGCCGGTTGCCGTCGGCCAGGGCGCGCTTGACCGCGACCGGCACGCCGCCGGCCGCGAGCACCACGCCGTCGGCGCTCTGGGCCTGCACCGGCTCGTCGAAGCGCACGCTGACCCGGCCGTTCGTCGGCACGCCCGTCCAGCCGTCGCGCGGCCCCACCGCCACGACCTCGGGCGGCGTCGCATCGGCGGCGAAGGCGGCGGTGAAGGAGAAGTTTGAGCCGGTCAGGCGGTTGCCGGCGAGGTCCTCGACGCCGCGGTTCGAGAAGAAGACGCTGTGGCTCCTGCCCGCCGGCAGCGGCGCCGCCGGCACGAAGACGAGCGTCCGGCCGTCGCCGCTCACCTGATAGCTGCCCGCGAGCTGCGAGAAGTTGGTGTTCTCGCGCAGCAGGAAGGAGTCGGCGGTGAAAGTGATCGGGTCGACCGGCTCGTCGGCCTCGAGCACCACCGGCGAGTTGACCGGCACGCCCACGGCCCCCGAGAACGGGTTGGTGCGCACCACCGCCGGCGCCCGCGTGTCGGGCTCGGCGCCGGTCGCGAAGGTCGCGGACGCCGGCAGCACCGGGTTCCCGGCCGGGTCCTCGACCCCCTCGACGCGCACGGTGTAGCTGCGGCCGGCGAGGAGCGGCGCGTGCGGCACCACGGTGACCTCGGTGTCGCCGGCGCCGAAGCTGATCGTCGACGGCACGACGCCGCTGCCGCCCTGGCTCACCACCACGGTCGCGGCGTCGACGCTCAGCGGGTTGATCCGCTCGTCGAAGCGCACCCGCACCCGCGCGTTGAGCCCGACGCCGGCCGAGCCCTGCGGCGGCGAGAGCGCCGCCACGCCGGGGCGCACGGCGTCGGTCGCCGCGCCGGTGGTGAAGAAGCGGTTGAAGGTGAAGCCGGTCGACTGACCGTCGAGGTCGCGCACGCCGGTCGTCACCTGCACGAAGTGCTGGAGGCCGGCGGTGAGCGGCGCCGCCGGCACCACCCGGATCACCCGGCCGCCGCGCACCAGCGACACCGCCGCCGGCACCAGGGGCTGGCCGCCGACGTTCTGGCGCAGCACGACCGTCGAGCCGTTGACCGTCGCCGGGTCGAGCGCCTCGCTGTACTCGAGCTCCACGACCACGTTGACCGGCACGCCGGTGGCGCTCGACTCGGGGTGCGTGCGCACCACCGACGGCGCCGCCGCCCGCGGATCGGCGGCGGTGCGGAACGACCCCTCGTAGCTGTTGAGAGCGTTGCCCCGCACGTCGCGCGCGTCGGTGGTCAGGAAGGCCTGCACCAGCGCGCCGTTCGCCCAGGGCGCGGCCGGCGTGAACTCGATCGCCCGGCCGTTGCCGGTCACCGCCGCCGTGCCGGCGACCACGACGCCGTTCTGCGACACGAAGAGGGCGCCGGCGATCGTCGAGGGGTCGAGCTGCTCGTTGGCGTAGAGCACCACGGTGGCGCCGAGCGGCACGCCCGTGGCGCCGTTGCCCGGGCGCTGCGAGACGACCGACGGGCGGCCGTTGTCGAAGCTCTCGGCGGTCGAGAAGCGGCTCGCGAAGTCGGCGAGCGGGTTGCCCGAGAGGTCCTTGACCGCGTCGGTCGCCACCACCGTCACCAGCGAGTCGGGCGGCAGCACGGTCGAGAGCGTCACCGTGCGGTTGTCCGACGAGCGGGTGACCGAGGCGAAGAGGCGCTCGCCGTTGGCCAGCAGGTCGAAGGTCTGGTTGCTGATCGTCGCCGCGTCGAGCGGCTCGGAGAAGGTGAGCACGACGACGGCGTTCGGGCCGACATCGGTGGCGCCGTCGGACGGAGTGACGAGCTGCACCTCGGGCGGCGTCGTGTCCGAGACCGGCGCGGTCGTGAAGGAGCTGCCGAAGGAGTTGCTGCCGTTGCCGGCGAGGTCGCGCACCTGGCCGAAGGAGACCTGCGGCCGCACGCGGGCGCCGCCGGGGAGCGGCGCGACCGGCGTGAAGGTGACGACCGTCCCGGCCACGGCATAGCTCCCGGCCACGACGCCCGAGAACCCGTCGACCGTGACCGGCATCGAGTCGCCGCCGACGCTGCCCGGGTCGATCGTCTCGTTGAAGGTCCAGACGATCGGCGTCGTGACGCTCATGCCGGTGATGTTGTTGGCCGGCGAGACGGCGACCACGCTCGGCCGCCCGGTGTCGACGACCGCCGAGGCCGAGGTGGTGAAACCGGCGGTCAAGGGCGCCACCGCATTGCCCGAGCGGTCGGTGAAGCCGCCGACCTCGACGCCGTAGGCGGTCGCCGTGGCGAGCGGCAGCGTCGGCGTGAAGGTGAGCGTCATGCGGTCGGCCGAGAGCGCGATCGACCCGGGCACCGCCGTGCCGCCGGCAGCGAGGCGGATCGCCTCGCTGTCGG
>JBIOUG010000051.1:0-39568 GCA_044866775.1 Thermoanaerobaculia bacterium
CGTGTCGCTGCTCAGACCGGAGATCATCCGGGAGCTCGACCTGCCACGGCATGGCATGGAGCTGCTGCCGCTCGACGGCACCTTCACGCCGATGCCGAGCGGCGACTATCTGTGGCGGGTCAACGACCACGCGAAGACGCGGCGTGAGATCGCCCGGCACAGCAAGCTCGACGCCGACGCCTACGACGAGTACGGCATGGCGATGGTCGAGATGGGCCGCTTCGCCAAGCCGATCCTGGCGATGACGCCGCCCGATCCGATGTCGCTGGATCCGCGCGGCCTGCTCGAGCTGCTGTCGGTCGGCCGGCGCTTCCAGAGGATGCGCTATCACGACCGCGTCAACCAGGTGCAGCTGTTGACGATGAGCGCCGTCGACTTCCTCGACCAGTGGTTCGAGACCGACGTGCTGAAGGCGACGATGAGCGCCTCGGGCATCATCGGGACCTTCCTCGGCGTCCGCTCGCCCGGCACCGCCTACGTGCTACTGCACCACTACATGGGCGACATCGACGGCTCCTACCGCGCCTGGGGCCTGCCCAAGGGGGGCACCGGCGCCGTCGCCGAGGCGATCGCCGGCGCCGCGCGCGAGCTGGGGGTCGAGATCCGGCTCGAGGCGCCGGTGGCGCACCTGCAGATGACCGATGGCCGCGCCACCGGCGTGGTGCTCGAGAACGGCGACGAGATCGCCGCCAAAACGGTCGTCTCGGGCGTCGATCCGCACCGCACGTTCCTGCGGCTGGTGGGCGAGGAGCACCTCGACCCCGAGCTGGCCAGGCAGGTCAAGCGCTTCAAGATGCGCGGCTCGACCGGCAAGGTGAACTTGGCCCTCGACGCGCTGCCCGAGTTCGCCTGCCTGCCCGGCGAAGGTCCCCACCTGCGCGGCGACATCACCATCGCGCCGTCGATCGAGTACTTGGAGCGCGCCTACGACGCGGCCAAGTACGGCGCTTTCTCGCGGCGGCCGTTCATGGACATCGTCATCCCGTCGCTGACCGACCCGACGGTGGCGCCGCCGGGCAAGCACACGATGTCGATCTTCGTCCAGTACGCGCCCTACAACCTCAAGGAGGGCGCCGCCGACTGGCCCAACCAGCGCGAGGCCTTCGGCGACGCGGTCGTCGACACGCTCGCCGAGTACATGCCGAACCTGAAGAGCCGCATCCTCCACCGCCAGGTGCTGACGCCGCTCGACCTCGAGCAGATCTACGGCTTGACCGAGGGCAACATCTTCCACGGCGAGCTGTCGCTCGAGCAGCTCGCGTTCCTGCGCCCGGTGGCCGGCTGGAGCCGCTACCGGACGCCGATCGATGGCCTCTGGATGTGCGCTTCCGGCACCCATCCCGGCGGCGGCATCATGGGCGCGCCGGGCGCCCTCTGCGCGCGCACCATGCTCGCGGGTCGAGCCGTCTGATGGCCGCCGGCCGCATCGACGCGATCGTCATCGGCGCCGGCCAGAACGGTCTCGCGGCCGCCGCGCGGCTCGCCGCCGCCGGCAGGAAGGTCGTGGTCCTCGAACGGCGCGATGCAGTCGGCGGCCTGGCGGGCGCGAGCGAGGTCCACCCCGGCTATCGGGTGCCGGGCATCCTCCACGACGAGGGCCTGGTGTCGCCGCGCGCGGTGGCCGCGCTCGGTCTCGAGCGCCACGGCCTGGCCTGGCGCGATGCGCCGCCGACCTTCCTCGCCGAGGCGGACGGCCGCGGCATCGTGCTCGACCGCGACCCGGCGCGCGCCGACGAGGAGCTGAGGGCGCGCTCGCCCCACGACGCCGACGCCTACGCGCGCTACCGCGCGTTCATGGCCAAGCTCCGCCCGCTGGTGGACCGCCTGATGAGCGCGCCGCCGCCGCCGCTCTCGCCGGCCGGCGCCGGCGACTTCTGGGAGATCGGCAAGCACGGCCTCGGGCTCTGGCGCCTCGGGCGGCACGACACCCTGGAGCTGATGCGGGTGGCGCCGATGTGCGTCGCCGACTTCCTCAACGAGCAGTTCGCGACGCCGCTCCTGGTCGAAGGCCTGGCGGCGCCGGCGGTCGTCGGCACCTTCGCCGGCCCCTGGTCGGCCGGCACCAACACCAATCTGATCCTCGCCGAGGCCGCGCCCGGCCGTTACGTGGCGGGCGGCCCGGCCGCGCTCGTCGCCGCCCTCGAGCGCGCCGCGGGCGCCGCCGGCGCCGAGGTCCGCACCGGCGCCGCGGTCGCGCGCATCCGCGTCGCCGGCGGCCGCGCCGTGGGCGTGACGCTCGCCTCGGGCGAGACCCTCGACGCCGCGACGATCCTCGCCACCAGCGACCCGAAGCGCGCCTTCCTCGACCTCGTCGCGCCGGGCACGCTGCCGATCCGCATCGAGGACGAGTACCGCCGCATCCGCATGCGGGGCACCGCCGCCAAGGTGCACCTCGCCTTGAGCGGCCCGCTCGAGCTGGCGGCCCGCCCCGGCCGGCTCTTCGAGTCGATCCGCATCGGCGGCGGCCACGTCGACGACCTCGAGCGCGCCTTCGACGCGGTCAAGTACCGCGCCGTCTCCGCCCGGCCGCATCTCGAGGTCCGCGTCCCCACCGTCGCCGACCCGACCCTCGCCCCGCCGGGCCATCACGTGGTCTCGATCCTGGTGAGCTACGCCCCGCACGACGTGGACGGCGGCTGGACCTCGCAGCGCCGCGTCGCGCTCCTCGAGTCCGTCGTCGCCGCGCTCGAGCGCCACGCTCCCGGCGTCCGGCGGCGGATCGTGGCGCGGGAGCTGCTGACGCCGGCCGACCTCGAGGCCCGCTACGCGCTCACCGGCGGCCAGCTCCACCACGGCGAGCCGGCGCTCGATCAGATGCTGGTCCTGCGCCCGGCGCCGTCCGCGGCGCGGTACTCGACGTCGCTGCCCGGGCTCTACCTCGGCGGCAGCGGCAGTCACGCCGGCGGCGGCGTCGCCTGCACCGCGGGGTGGCTGGCGGCGGAGGCCGCGCTGTCACGCCGCAAGGGCCGTTCTCCCCTGTAGATCCTCCAAGAGCGCCGCCAGCGTCAGGGTGGCGTAAGTCTGGTACTCCAAGAGCTCGGCGGCGGCGGCGAGGTCCAGGCCGCCGCGGTGGGCGGACTCGGCGCAGTCGGCGAGCTGGCGGAGCAGGTCGTCGGCGCGCAACAGCTCGTCGACACGGCCGGCGTCGGCCAGCGCCTTGCAGCCGCGCAGCGTCGCGTCTTTGGCGGCGATGGCGGTGCGGCGCAAACGGCCGACGAGGCCACCCAAGTCGGGCTCGGCGTGGAAGCGGGTGGCGTCGTAGGCGGCGATGACGACCGCGTGGGCGGCGTCGAGCGCAGGGTAGGTCAGTTCGTGGGTCATGGTCTCCCCTCCCTGTAATGGTTCACCAGGTAGACGGAAAACGGCCGCGAAAACTTTCGCGGCGCCCGCCTGGGACGAAGGGAGGAGGCTCAGGGAGCCGTGGGCGAGGGTCGCTCGGCGCGGTAGGCGCAGCGCTCGAAGCGGGCACGGACCCTGCCGCTGCCGGCGGGCCCGGCGTACGACCCGGTGTACGAGCCGGCGAGGGCGCTGCGACCGTCTTGGAGCGGTCGCGCGTCGACCTTCAGGCGGCCCTCGCCGGTCGAGCGGACGAGACCGTCGCGGCCGCGCGCGGTGACGTAGAGGCGCCCGCTGTAGCGGCCGGGGCCGTGGAAGGCATCGATCTGGAGGGCGACCACCGGCAGCGCCGCGACGCCGGTGCGCAGCGCGACCTGCAGGCCGGACCGCTCGTGCAGGGTGCAGGCGGGGCGGGCCGAGCCGGCGAACGCGGGCCGGCCGCTCAGCTCGAGGTGGGCTGCCGGGCGGGACGCGGGGCGTGGCGCGCGCGCCGCCGCGCCGGCGGCCGCGGCGGGACGGCGGCTCGGGGCGGGGCGCCGGTCAGTCAGCCAGAAAATCAGGCCGGCGACCACGATGGCGGCCGCCAACGTCCCGGCCAACACAGTGACCACTCTCAAGCGTCCCTCACACTCACACTCACGCTCAGTCCTGTGCTGCCTGAAGCTCCTCCCGCAACGCAGCCAGTTCCTGCCGGGCCTTGACGATGTCGCTGAGGAGGCTTTCCTTTACCCGCTGACCGATACGGTCGTCGATTCCCGGTATGTTTGGCAACGGCCGGTCCAGGACTCCTTGCAGGGTCGTCTCGGCCTCTTTGAGACGTCGGATCGCCTGCGCGAGGTGGCTGCGCACCGGCTCCAGCTCGTCGAGCCGCCCTTTCTGCCTCTCGATGTCCAGCTTCTGGGCGTTGATCTGCTCTTGCAGCGCGTCGAGCTCCCGCTTCCTGACGAAGCGCTCGGGGGACTGCGATTCGGCGGCCTCGAGGGCCGCGAGCCGCTGCTCGAGCGCTCTCTGCACGACCGGCGCAACGCCCCGCGCGAGCGCCGCGTCGACCTTCGCCGGGACGATCTTCTGAACCGTCGCCTCGACTCTCGCCGGGACCGTCTCCGCGATCGTCGCCTCGACTTTCGCCGGGACGCTCGCCGTGACGGACTCCGCCACGGTCTCTTGGACCCAGGCGCGATCGCTCCTGCCGAAGAGCAGGAAGACGGCGCCGGCCGCGAGCGGCAGGATCAGGATCGCGACGTTGAGGAAGACGAGGCGCTGGCGCCGCTTCGCCAGCTCGGCGGCCATGGTGGCGATCTCGGGGTCTTGCGATGGGGTGAGAGGCTCGCTCATCGGCGGATCATCCGGATCAGGTTTTGTCCCGAGAAGCCCAGGAGCACGGCGGCGGTCATGACGACGGCGCCGGCGACGAAAGCGCGCGAGACGTTGTCGTCCAGCCAAGGGAAGGCGAGGAGGAGCCCGGCCCCGAGCGCCAGGACCACCCACGTCAGGCCCTCGACGCGCCGCAGCGACTGCTTCTCGGAGAGGGCCCAGGCCATGAGGACTCCGACGAGGATCTTCGACAGCTCGTCGCGGTTGGAGAAGGTCTTCCGCCAGACGCCGGTGCAGAACGTGCGGACGCGGTCGCGGAAGCGGCGCTGCGGCTCCTCGATGGCTTCGGGGGGCAGGAGCTTTTCCAGCGACAGCATGGTCAGCCCCCGCCGCCGGGCCTCCTCGAACTCCCACTCGCAGATCGACGGCGCCGGCTGCTGCGTGGCCGCGGGGTAGGACGAGCCGAACCTGCCGCCGAGGATCAGCATGAAGAGATCGGCGTTGCGGATCTCGTCGCGGACCCGCTCCTCGGGCGTCCCGCCCGGCCGCATGTCGGAGTCGGAGATGTACGGCAGGAGCTGGCGCTCGATCTGATAGTCGCGGATCACGCTCTGGACCGCCTGCCGCTCTTCGAGCAGATCCGCGGTACTGCTCACGAACACACTCTTCAGCTCGATCGTCATCTTCGGGGTTGCCAACGAAACAATAGCAGGCTCTAGCGCCGGAACAACACACCCCAGAGCAACGCCACCGCCGCCGCGGCGCCGAGCCAGGTGTCGAGCGGCTCCTCGGGGCGGACGACGTGGACCACCGTCGCGGCGATCAGGAACGCGGCGCCGGTCGCCATCCAGGCGAGCCGCAGCACGGCGCGCTCCAGCCGGTGGATCGCCCGCCGCGTGTCGGTGGCGAGGGCCGCCTCGACCTGCAGGTCGCCGCGCTCGGCCTGCCCGAGGAAGCGCTCGATCCGCCCCGGTAGCAGCGCCAGCGAGCGCAGTTGCTTGCCGCCCTCCTCCAGCCAGTCGCGCCAGCCGAGGTGCAGCTCGTCTTCGGCCAGCCGCTGGGCGAACGGCATGAGCGCCGCCCAGGGATCGAACGTGGGATCGAGGGACGTCGCGAGCCCCGAGACCAGCCCGACGGCGCGCGAGACGAAGAGCAGCTCCACCTGCACCTGGAAGGGGACCTCGAACAGCAGGTCGCGGTACTGGCGCAGGAAGTAGCGCGCCTCCGACAGCGCCACCTCCCGCAGCTCGCCCATCTGCACTCCCCAGAAACGCTCGAAGACGTCCTCGTGGATCTCGATCAGGCGGTGGAGGTCCGCCCCCGGCAGCAGCACGCCGGCGCTCTCGTAGGCCCGCACCAGGCGCGCGGCGTCGCGGGTGGCCATGGCGATGACGTACTCGCGCAGCGGGCCCCAGAAGCGCTGCGGGATGGTGGCCACCATCCCGAAGTCGACGAAGGCGATGCGGAAGGGGCGCCCGGAGCCGGGGCGCAGCGCGCCGCCGTCGGGCTCGGCGGCGAGCGGCTCGACGAAGAGGTTGCCCGGATGCGGATCGGCGTGCACGAAGTGGTGGACGAAGACCTGCCGCACGTAGATGTCGTGGACGGCGCGCGCCAGCTCGCCGCGGTCGATCCCCGCGGCCGCGAGCGCCGGCAGGTCGGAGATCTTGATCGCCGAGACGTCCTCCATCGTCAGCACGCGGCGCGTGGTGTGCGACCAGTAGATGCGCGGCACGCGCACCCGCGGGTCGTCGGCGAAGTCGGCGGCGAAGCGCTCGGCGTGCCGTCCCTCGGCGACGAGGTCGAGCTCGCGGCGGGTGGTCTCGGCGATCTCGTCGCCCAGCCGCCGCAGGTCGACGCGCCGGCGGACGCGCCGCGACCAGGCGAGGAGGCGGAGCGCCAGGCGGACCGCGGCGAGGTCGGTCTCGACCAGCACCTCGATGCCCGGCCGCAGCACCTTGATCACCACCTCCTCGCCTCCGGGCAGGGTGGCGCGGTGGACCTGCGCGAGCGAGGCGGCGCCGACCGAGACCGGGTCGAGGCTCGCGAAGACGACGCCCGCGGGGCGGCCGAAAGCGTCGGCGATCTGCGCCGCGACGGCGGCGAACGGCGCCGGCGGCACCTCGTCCTGGAGGTCGGCCAGCTCGCGGATCACCTCCGCCGGCAGCAGGTCCACGCGCACGGAGAGGAACTGCCCGAGCTTGATCAGCACACCCCCCATCTCGACCGCGAGCGCGCGATAGCGCCGCGCGACCCGCCGCCACCGCCCGAGCGCCGGCGGCCGCAGCCGCGCCAGGCCCGGCTGGTTGAGCAGCACGTCCCACCAGAGGGCGCGGAGGAAGACCGAGGTGACGAAGCGGCGGAGCTTGCGGTAGCGGCGGAAGTCGATGCGCTCGGGCGGAAGCGCGAGCGACGGCGCGGCGGCAGTTGGCTGGCCCGGCGGCGGCGGCGAAGCGCCGGCCGACGGCGGGGTGGGGGAGGGTGGGTGGCGGTCGTCCACGGCGCCGGCGGGCAGGTCGCAGCTCCGGCCATACGATGTCGCACCCCGGCCGCGGCGGCAAATGGCGATCCGACTGCAATCCAGCGCTTGTGGGAAGCAAGACCGCGCGGGGCTCGACCGATGGCTCAGAAGAAGCGTTTGATCTACGCCGCTCCGCCACGCCGTGACCTGCCGCCTCCCCCGGCGTGGATGGTGCGCCGGCGGCCGCGGGACTACGTCGAGTGGAAGACCCTGCGGCGGTGGGGAAAGCTGCCGTCGTGGGAGGGCTATGGCCGGCGCGGCCGTCCGTTCACCCGGTCCGGAGATCGCCGCCCTCTGCCCGCCCGGCCGCGGCCGTCCCTGTGGCAAGATTCGCCGGCCATGGCCGGAAGCGACCCCAGAACGGCGGCGGGCGGGGCGGCGGCGGACGCGCTCGCCGCCGACCAGCTCACGCTGCGCCCGTTCGCGAGCGCCGCGGACCGCGACGCCTGCGTCGAGCTGCAGAAGGAGACCTGGGGCGCCGACTTCGAGGAGCGGGTGCCGGCGAGCGTCATCAAGGTGACGCAGCGGATCGGCGGCGTCGCCGCCGGGGCCTACGATCCCGCCGGGCGCATGATCGGCTTCGTCCTCGGCTTCACCGGCGTGCGCGGCGGGCGGCTGGTCCACTGGTCCAAGATGCTGGCGGTGCGCCCCGAGGCGCGCGACCTCGGCCTCGGGCGGCGGCTCAAGCTCTACCAGCGCGAGCTGCTGTTGCCGCTGGGCGTCGAGGACGTCGAGTGGACCTACGACCCGCTCGAGGCGCGCAACGCCCATCTCAACCTGAACCGCTTGGGCGCCGAGCCGGTCGAGTACGTCGAGCAGATGTACGGCGGCGACATCGGCAGCGAGCTGGCGCGCGGCATCGGCACGGATCGCTTCATCGTCTCCTGGCGCATCGCCGGGCCGCAGACCGAGGCCGCGCTCGCGGGCCGGCTGCCGCACCGCCCGGAGCGCTTCGCCGGCGCGCCGGTGGTGAACGCCGAGAGCGCGGCCGGCGGGCCGCGCCCGCGCCTCGGCCCGCTGCCGGAGGCCCCGCGGGTGCTGGTCGAGGTCCCGCGCTCCATCCAGGCGCTCAAGCAGCAGCAACCGGAGGACGCCGCGCGCTGGCGCGAGACCTCCCGCCGCGCCTTCCAGCACTACCTCGGCCGCGGCTACCGGGTGACCATCTTCTACTCCGACCCGGCCACCGGCCGCTGCTTCTACGGCCTCGAGCCGGGCGGCGGTGTCGAGTCCGCAGAGTGAATCCAGCTACCCGCCGGCCCGCCCCGGGCGCGGGGCGTACCAGTCGATCCGCCGCGTCAGGTACATGACGACGGCGAGGATCAGGAAGAGCGCGATCGAGCCGAGGACCAGGCTCCGGTCCTCCGCCTGCAGCAGCACCCACAAGAAGCCGTAGAGCAAGCTCAGCTCGCCCGCCATGACCAGCGCCCGCCCCCACCCGCGCAGCGCCGCCGCCGAGTAGCCGGAGATGAGGAGCACGGTGGCCGCCGCCGCCACGGCGTAGGCCGTCGCGAAGCCGAGGATCTCCGACAGCGACAGCAGGAGCAGGTAGAAGAGGCAGAGCGCGAAGCCGACGAGCAGGTACTGCACCGGGTGCAGCGCGAACGGATTGAACAGCTCACAGAGGAAGAAGGTGCCGAAGGTGAGCGCCACGAAGAGGAGGGCGTACTTCATCGCCCGGTCGGTCTTCTGGTAGCCGTCGGCCGGCAGGAAGAGCTCGACGCCGAAGGCGGAGCCGGTCACCGCGCTCTCCGGCACCATCGCCTCGGCCTCCTCCGTGCGCCACTGCTGGGGGTAGCTCCTGCCGAGCCAGGAGATGCGCCAGGTGGCGGCGAAGCCGCGGTCGGACACCGTGCGGCGCACCGGCAGGAAGGCGCCGGTGAAGCTCGGGTGGGGCCAGCTCGAGCGCATGGTCGCCACCGTCTCTTTGCCGGCCGGCACGACGAGCAGCCGCTCGCTGCCGTTGAGCCCCAGCCGCAGGTCGAACGGGTAGCGCTCGCCGGTCGTCGCGGCCGCGAGCGCCGGCAGCGCCACGCGCAGCCCGGCGGTCCAGGCCCCGGCCTCGCCGCGCCCCGGCTCGGGCGGCAGGTCGCGGCCGTTCCAGCGCAGCGCCACCTCGTGCGCGCCGCGCAGGTCGGGAACGCCGAGCGCCAGCGACGCCTGGTCCCACAGCACGTCGCGCTCCGCCACCCGCCAGCGCCCGAAGTCGGGGCGCGCGAAGGCGCCGGAGAGCCGCGCCTCGGTGCGGTAGACGACGGTCTCGAAGATGCCGCGGCTGCGCCGCTCGGGCAGCAGGCGCGCCTCGACCCGCAGCGCGTCCGGCAGGAAGTGCGCCCAGCGCGTATCGCTCCAGGCTTTCCCCTTCTCGTCGCTCCAGCGCACCGTGTACGGCACCGAGAGCACCGGGCCGGCCAAGGTCTGAGCGGCCCCCCAGGTGGCCGCCACCTCCCGGGCGGCCGTCTCGCTCCGCGCCTGCCGCTCGGTCACCAGCCAGCCCACCTTGGCGAGCGGGATGAGCAGCAGCACGATCAGCCCGCCGATCGCCATCAGCTTCAGGATCACCGAGTCCCGCCAGCGCCGGGGCTCCTGGGGTGCTTCGATCATGGCCAGTCTCCTCCTCGGAAAGGTACGCCGGCGAGGAGTCGAACAGCCGGCGGGGGCGCGGCGAGGGCCCGCCGGTGGCGAAGCGCCGCGAGATTGTGGCGAGATCGTGGCGCGGCCGGGCGGGCCGCGGAGAGTGCAGTAGATTGACGCCATGAGCACCGGCGCCCCGCTCATCGCCGTCGTCGACGACGAGCCCGAGCTGCGCGAGACGGTCGCCTTCGCGCTGCGCCGCGAGGGCTACCGCGTCGAGCTCCACGCCGACGGCCTCGCCGCCTGGGAGAGCTTCGCCCGGGCGCTCCCCGATCTCGTGGTGCTCGACATCCTGATGCCGCGCCTCGACGGCCGCGACCTCTGCCGGCGCCTGCGCGCGCTCTCCGAGCGCCTGCCCATCCTCTTTCTCTCCTCGCGCGACGAGGAGTTCGACCGCGTGCTCGGCCTCGAGCTGGGCGCCGACGACTACCTCTGCAAGCCGTTCTCGGTGCGCGAGCTGGTGGCGCGGGTGCGGGTGCTGCTGCGCCGGGCGGCGGTCCACGACGTCCCGGGCGCCGGCGCCGAGGAGCGGGTGCTCCAGCTCGGCAGCCTCCGCCTCGACCTGCTGCGCTATCAGGCGCGCTGGGGAGAGCGGCCGCTGCCGCTCACCGTCACCGAGTTCAACCTGCTGCACGCCCTCGCCCGCCACCCCGGGCACGTCAAGACCCGCGCGCAGCTCCTCCACGAGGCCTACCCGCACGACGCCTACGCGAGCGACCGCACCATCGACAGCCACGTCAAGCGGCTGCGCCGCAAGCTCGCCGCGGCCGAAGCCTCACCGATCGAGACCGTCTACGGCCTCGGCTACCGCTACCGCGAGGAGTGACGCCCGTGCCCCGTCGCCACGCGCCGCCGTTCTTCTCGCGCATCTGGGTGCGCCTGCTGCTGCTCAACGTGCTGCTGGTCTTCCTGCCCGTCGCCGGGTCGCTCTACCTCCAGACCTACGAGAGCCAGCTTCTCATCGCGCAGGAGCGGGCGATGGTGCAGCAGGGCCGCATCCTGGCCGCCGCGCTCGGCGGGCGCGGCGAGCTGGCGCCTGAGGAGACGCGGGTGGTGCTCGAGCGGCTGGAGCGCCGCGTCGACGCGCGGCTGCGGATCGTCGATCGGCGGGGGAGCGTGCTTGCCGACTCGGCTCTCCTCGGACCGCACCGCAACCCCGCCGCCGCGGGCGCCGTCGGCTCCTCGGCCAAGGACGACCCGCTCTATCGCATCGGCGCCGCGCTCTACCGGCTGCGTGGGTGGCTCGCGCAAGCCGGTCCGGGCTCCGCCGCCAACGAGCGCCGGCCGCCGCCGCCCTGGCCCGAGACCGCGGTGCGCGCGGCGCTCGCCGGCCGCTACGGCGCCGTCACGCGCGGCACCGGCGACGGCCGCTCGCAGACCATGCACAGCGCCATCCCCATCACCGGCGGCGGCGGCGAAGTGGTGGGAGCGGTCCTCGTCTCGCAGTCCACCTGGCGCATCCTGCTGGCGCTCGACGAGCTGCGGCTCAACGTCTTCCGGGTGTTCCTCGCCTCGGTCGCCGCGGCCGCGGTGCTGACGCTCCTGTTCGCCGCGACCATCGCGCGGCCGCTGGCGCGCCTGCGCGACGAGGCCACCGCCCTGGTCGACCGCCGCGGCCGCCTGCGCGGGCGCTTCCAGGGGTCGCGGCGCCGCGACGAGATCGGCGAGCTGACCCGCGCGCTCGAGGAGCTGACCGCCCGCATCGCCGGGCACCTCGGCTCGATCGAGGCCTTCGCCGCCGACCTCTCGCACGAGATCAAGAACCCGCTCGCCGCCGTCGCCAGCGCCACCGAGCTGCTGGCCGAGGAGGACGACCCGGCGGCGCGCGCCCGCTTCCTCGGCATCGTCGAGCGCGAGGTGGCGCGCATGGAGCGGCTGCTCTCGGCGGTCCGCGAGATCGGCTGGATCGACGCCCGGCTCGACTCCGAGCCCGCCGGGCCGGTGGCGCTCCACGAGCTGCTGCCGGTGCTCGTCGAGAGCTGGCGCGGCCGCGCGCCGCGCGGGGTGGGGATCGAGCTGGCGGCCGGGCCCGGCCCGGTCGTCGTCGCCGGCTCCCCCGAGCGGCTCGTCCAGGTCTTCGAGAACCTGCTCGACAACGCGCTCGGCTTCTCGCCGGACGGCGGCACGGTCAGGGTGGCGCTCGGCGCGCGGGACGGCATGGGCGTCGTCGAGGTCGCCGACGACGGCCCCGGCGTGCCGCAGGAGCTCCTACCGCGCGCCTTCGACCGCTTCGTCAGTTACCGGCCGGCGCCCGTGGAGGCGGCGGCCGAGTCCGGACGCAACGGCCACAGCGGCCTCGGCCTCGCGATCGTCAAGGCGATCGTCGAGGGCTACGGCGGCCGCGTCGCGCTCGCCAACCGTCCCGGCGGCGGCGCCGCCGCCGAGGTCCGCCTGCCGCTCTGTTAGCCGGCTAAGGCAAGACCGCCTGGAAAAAGCCTTCCGCGGACCAGAAGCGGAACCAGGCCCGCAGCTCGACGGCGAGCGCGTCGTCCTCGAGGTCACTCGCCGCGCCGGCCGCGGCGATGGCCTCACCCACGGTGGCCCCGGCCTGGACCTCCTGGAGCAGGGCGTGCTGGGCCACGTTCAGCGGATAGCGCCGCACGACGAAGTCGCGGCGGAGGACGGCGACCCGCTCGTCCGCGGGCCCGGGGAGCGGGACTGCTTCGTCGTCTCCGGCGTGCCGCGCCGCGGTGTAGTAGGCATTCACCGGGTAGCGGAAGGTAAGAAGCCGCAGGCAGACCACGGGCACCAGCCGGGCCGCGGCGAAGCGCTCCGCCGGGAAGGCCCGGAGCGCCTCCGGGGTGAGCAGCGACTGCCCTTCGACGCCGGGACCGTCGAAGACCTTGGCGATCGTCCACTCGAGGGTGGCGAGGTCGATGAGGAAATCGGGCCAGTCCACACGCTCCGGGCCTGCGCCAGCCTCACGCTCGGGCCGTGTCTCGTCGAGGAAACGGGCGAAGTGCTGTCCCAGGAGGTCCAGGGTGTAGCTGCGCGAGGGATAGCGCTGGAGGTACTCGAAGGCGAAGCTGTCGAAGACCTCGTCGCCCAGGGCCCGCTTGAGGATGGGAAAGCAGGCGCCGATGCACTCCAGCAGTCGGGCGTAATAGGCGTTGGCGTAGATCGACAGCCGTTCGGCCGCCGTCAGGCTGCGGGAGCGCCGGACGACGGCCTCCAGCTCCCCGCGATCGAGGCGGATCAGCCGCTGCGCCGCCGCGGACTGGACGCCCCCCTGGACTCCCGCGGGGTGGGTGACCACCGCCTGGAACCAGCGCTGCACGACGTCGAGAGGGCGGGGTCCGCTGCCCGTCTCCCTCATTCCACCTCCGGCTGGATGTGGTGGAGCGGGTGAAAGACGGTCGCGCTCGCCGCCGCGGGGATCGCGGCGTCCTCTCGACCGGCGGGCGCGGGCTCCGGCAGGTGCTCGCTCATGAACCGCTTGGCCTTCAACACCTCGTCATGGACCACGGGGAAGGGCGGGATGTTGGCGTCCCACTCGAGCAGGGTGGAGACGCCGCCGGTGAGCTGGTGGGCCGTGCGGTAGAGCTCCCACACCGGGTCGATGACGTGGTGGTCGTGCGTGTCGATGAGGTGGGTGGCGTAGTCCGTATGGCCCGCCAGGTGGAACTGGACGATCCGCTCGTGGGGCAGGGAGCGGATGAACGCGTCCGGGTCCATGTCGTGGTTGAAGCTCGACACGTAGACGTTGTTGACGTCGAGCAACAGGCCGCAGTCGGCCTCCTCCGCCAGGCGCGCGATGAACTCCCATTCGTCCATCGTCGAGTCCCGGAAGGTGACGTAGGAGCTGGGGTTCTCGAGCACGAACGGGCGTTCGAGCACGTCCTGGACGACGCGCACCCGCTCCACCACGTGACGCAGGGTCTCCTCGGTGAACGGCACCGGGAGGAGGTCGTGGGTGTTGCGGCCGAGGACGCCGGTCCAGCAGAGGTGGTCGGAGATCCAGCGCGCGCCGACCTCCCGCGCCAGCCGCTTGAGCTTCTGCAGGTACTCGCGGTCGAGGGGATCGGTCGAGCCGATCGAGAGCGACACCCCGTGCATGACGACGGGGTATCGCTCCGCGATCTGCTGCAGGACGTAGCGCGGCCGCCCCTGCGAGTCGACGAAGTTCTCGCTGATGACCTCGAACCAATCCACCGCCGGCCGGTGCCGCAGGATGTAGTCGAAGTGGACCGCGCGCAGTCCCACTCCGAGGCCGAGGTTGTCGTGTCCGAGGCGCGGGAGGCTCATGGTGGACTGTCCGACGGAAGCTCCAGCGGCCCTCTAAGTGCCGCAGGAAGCCGGCGCGGGACCGAACTTCTTGCCGGCCTCCGTCATCGCGGCCTCGAAGTTGGCCCGCGCTTTCTTCCAGGCATCTCCCTTGATCGGCACCGCGCAGCTCCCCTTGCCCTTGCAGTCGTTCTGTCCGGTGCCGCCCTGGTTCTTGCAGGCGTTATGGCCCTGACAGGAGTGGGCCTCGGTGGTGGCGCAGTTGCCCATGCCGGCGCATTCGTTCTTCGCGTCGGCGCCGTGGCCCTTGCAGGTGTTCAGCCCGCAGCAGGCATGGGCATCCTTCGCCTCCGCTTTCTCGTCCGCGGCCAGCACTCTGCCGCCCAGCAGCGAGCCGGCGAGCACGCCGCCGAACGCGGCCAGGGTCAGCCTGCCGAAGTCCCTTCTGCTGACGTCGTCGTTCTTCATCTCGATCTCCTCTCGAAGTTGGATGACCGGTTCGGGCTCCTCCGGAGGCAACACGAGCGTCGGCCCCCGGCAACGCCACGTGGGGCGCCAAACAATGCCTGAATCTACCGCCAGATGCTAGATACGGGCGAGGGGTGCCCACCGGCTTGGTCACCCGAACGACGCGGCCGTCCATTTGCTAACCTCCCGCTCCCATGCTGCGGATCGAGCGGATCGTCCTGCGCGAGGTGCGGCTGCCGCTCAAGGAGCCGTTCCGCATCTCCTCGGGGGTGCAGCAGGAGCGGCGCATCGTCCTGGTCGAGGTGGTGGACGGCGACGGCGTCTCCGGCTGGGGGGAGTGTACGGCCGGCGAGCGCCCCAACTACGGCCCGGAGACCGCCGACACGGCGTGGCTCGCGATGCGCGAGTGGGTGGCGCCGCGGGTCCTCGGGCGGAGCTTCGGCGACCCGCACGAGATCCACCCGGCGCTCGAGGAGAACTTCCGCGGCCATCACATGGCCAAGGGGGCGATCGAGACCGCGGCCTGGGAGCTGGCGGCCCGCCTGCAAGGGGTGCCGCTCGCGCGCCTCCTCGGCGGCACGCGCGAGACGATCGAGGTCGGGATCTCGCTCGGCATCCAGGCGAGCCCCGAGGCGCTGGTCGAGAAGGCCGGCGCCGCCCTCGCGCGCGGCTACCGCAAGGTCAAGATCAAGATCGCGCCCGGGCTCGACCTACCGTACCTGCGGGCGGCGCGGGAGGCGCTCGGCCCGGCGGCGCCGCTCATGGCCGACGCCAACAACGCCTACACCCTGGCCGACGCCGATGCCCTCGCGGCCCTCGACGAGCTGAAGCTGCTGATGATCGAGCAGCCGCTCGCCTGGGACGACCTCCGCCGCCACGCCGAGCTGCAGCGGCGCCTGGCGACGCCGATCTGCCTCGACGAGTCGATCACCAGCGTCGACCGCGCCGAGGACATGATCGCGCTCGGCAGCGGCCGCATCGTCAACGTCAAGATCGGCCGCGTCGGCGGCCACGCCCAGGCGATCGCCGTCCACGACCTCTGCGCCGCCCACGGCGTGCCGGTCTGGTGCGGCGGCATGCTCGAGAGCGGCGTCGGCCGCGCCCACAACGTCGCCATCGCCTCGCTCCCCAACTTCACCCTCCCCGGCGACGTCTCCCCCTCGGAGCGCTACTGGGAGCGCGACATCGTCCGCCCGGAGTGGACGATGGACGGCGAAGGGCGGACCCGCGTGCCGCTCGACCGGCCGGGGATGGGGGTCGAAGTCGATATGGATCGAGTGGACGACCTGACTGTGCGCTCCGAGACCCTCGGCCCTTGACGGCAAAACAAGTCTGTTGTACAACAGAATCGTTGTACGACGGTCTTGTCGGGAGGGGCGATGGTCACGAATCGAGTCGGCCCGCCGGTCACCGGGGACGACTTCTTCGGGCGGCAGCTCGAGCAGGACCAGTGTTGGGAGTACCTGCGGGCCGATCACATCCTGCTCCTGGCGCCCCGGCGTGTCGGCAAGACCTCCCTGATGCTGCGGCTCAAGGAGGGCGCCGTCGCGCGCGGGTTCGAGCCGGCGTACGTGAGCAGCGCCGACGCGCAGGACGAAGCGGGGTTCGTGCGCAGGCTCTACGAGGCCGTCGGCGAGCTGACGGTCTGGAAGAGCACCTGGCAACGGCTCGCCGAAGGGCCGGTGGGGCAGCTCTTCCGCGACATCCAGAAGATCGAGGTCGGCGGCTTCACGGTCGAGCTGGACCGCAGCCATGACGGCCAGTGGGCGCTGCTCGGCGAGAAGCTCGCGCGGGCCCTCGACCAGCAGGATGGCCGCTGTCTGCTCCTGGTCGACGAAGTGCCCGTCTTCGTGCTCTCCCTCCTCCGCTTGGACCCTTCGGGCGAGCGGGCACGGCGCTTCCTGACCTGGTTCCGGGAGCTGCGGCAGCGCTCCGACGCGCACGGCTCGCTGCGCTGGCTGCTGGCGGGATCGATCGGTCTCGACACCGTTGCCGCCCGGCTCAACCTGGGCGACACCATCAACGACCTCCACATCTTCCACCTCGGCCCCTTCTCGCACGAGGTGGGAGACGCGCTGCTGCGCGAGCTCTCCGCGGCCCACGACCTGCCTCTCTCCGAGGAGGTCCGTTCCGACATCCTCCGGCGCGTCGGCTGGACCATCCCCTTCTATCTCCAACTGGTCTTCTCCGAGCTGCGCGACAAGTGCCGCCACGCGCGGGAGGCCGCTGTGGAGGATGTCGAGCAGGTGTTCGAGGACCTCCTGAAGCCGGCCAAGAAGATGTACTTCGACTACTGGCGCCAGCGGTTGGAGCAGGAGCTGGGGAAGTCGGACAGCGCCCACGCGCTCGCCCTCCTCGGCGCCATCGCTGCCGACGCCGATGGCGCTGCCTCCTCATCCCTGAGCCAGTGCCTCGTCAAGCGGGTCCGCAACGCGGACCAGCGCCGGGAGAAGCTCAGGTATCTCGTCGACGTGCTGGAGGGCGACGGCTACATCGTCGAGGACGAAGCGAGCGGCCGCTGGCGCTTCTGCTCGCCGCTCCTGCGGGAGTACTGGGTGCGACGGGTGTTGCCATGATCGAGCAACAGTCCCTCCGCGGCACCGCCCTCTACAACCCGCACCTCCACGGCAAGGACGAGCTGGTCTCGCTCTTCGTCGCGCGGCGGGAACTGCTCGCTCTCCTCGTCTCCGATCTGCGGGCAACCGCCTCGGGAAAGACGCCGCAGCATCACCTCATTCTCGGGCAACGCGGCATGGGCAAGACCATGCTGCTGCGAAGGCTCGCGTTTGCGATCGAAGACGACCCGGCGCTCGGCGAAGGGTGGCTGGCGCTGACGTTCCCCGAAGAGCAATACAACATCGCCCGCCTCTCCGATTTCTGGCTCAACTGCGCGGACGCCTTGAGCGACCTGCTCGAGAGTAAGGGACGGCATGCCGAGGCGGAGCAACTCGACGCTGCCGCCGAGGCGCTCCGCTCGCTCGCCGAGGAGGCGCGGGCGAAACGAGCCTTGGCGCTGCTGGTCGACACCGCGAAGCGCATCAACCGCCGCCTGGTCCTCCTGGTGGACAACGTCGATCTCGTCCTCGACCGCGTGAGCGATCAGGAATGGACGCTGCGCGAGGTCCTGTCGTCGCAGCCGGCGCTCGTGCTCATCGGCGCCAGCGCCAACGCGATCGAGTCGTCCTTCACCTACAGCAAGGCGTTCTACGACTTCTTCCGCGTCCACGAGCTAGGCGGGCTGAGCCTCGACGAGACCCGGCAGCTCCTCGTCCACTACGCCGAGACCTGGAACGCTCCCGAGGTCAAGCGCGTCACCGAGCAGGAGTCCGCGCGAATCAAGGTCCTCCACAACCTGACGGGCGGAAACCCGCGGACGGTCGTCCTGCTCTTCAACGTCCTGGCGGCAGGCGTGGACGGCGACGTGCGAACCGACCTCGAACGGCTCCTCGATCAGTGCACGCCGCTCTACAAGGCGCGATTCGAGGCCCTCCCGCCACAGGCGCAACAGGTGGTTCATGCGCTAGCGGTGCACTGGGACCCGACCAGCGCCGGTGAGCTGGCCCCACAGCTTCAGATGGACGTCAACGCGGTTTCCTCGCAGCTCGCACGCCTGGTGAGGCAAGGCGTGGTGGAGAAGGTAGCTTATGACCCGGAAACCAAGACCGGGTTCCAGGTCGCGGAGCGATTCTTCAACATCTGGTATTTGATGCGCGCAAGCCGCCGCGTCCGCCGGCGTCTCGTCTGGCTGGTCGAGTTCCTGAAGATGTTCTACACCCAGGACGAGCTGCGAGCGAGGGCGCTCAGCCACATTCAATCGAGCCTCACGCTCGAGGCCGCTCAGCGGCTTCGCCATGCCGAGTACGGCTTCGCGCTCGCTGACTCGATTCACGACCCGGCCTGGCGCGGCTCTTTAGAGAGGAGCGGCCTCCATACGCTCATGCGAGACGAAATGCTTCGTGGCGAGCTCGCGGAGCTGCTCACGCTTGATGATGGGTCGGATCTGAGTGGCGACGCGGATCTACTCCTGCGCCTCGAACGGGCGCGGTCAGTCGTCGCGTCGACGCCGGTGGGTCTGCCGGGCTGGTCGGGCGACGAGTTCTGGATGCAGCTCAAGGAGTCGCTGCTTTTGCCGCTCCAGGCGAAGGCCGTGATCGCGGAACGGCTGTCGACCTTGCCGCCTGAGCGCTTGGCATACTTGAAGACCGTTCTGGATTCGGAGCCCAAGCTGCTTGAGCTCCATTACGCTTGTCCGCAAGCGGTTGCCGCGCTCGCCACTGCGATGCGTAGCGGGATCATGAGGGACGCTTGGGACTCGGAAGGCGCCGCAAAGGCTGAAACCGTGCTGTGCGCACGCGGCTTGCAAGCCATCGCGTTGAGCAACCAGCTCAGGCTCCGCCCAACGCAGGAGTTGATGGCGCTCTTGGAGCAGCGGATCGAGAGCACGCCATCGCCGCAGCCGTGGCTGGTCTGGTTGCGCCACGCGCGCGAGTTCAAAAGATTACCGCAGGCGGTGAACAGAGCAAGTCAGGTGATCGCACAGCTTGGGGCCGGCAATGTCGGGGTGCTCTCGGACCTCGCGCAGGCTCTGATTGGGCTGGACCGCTACGCAGAGGCGGAGGCGGCTCTTCGGCAAGCGATCTCCATCGACGGCCGGGATGTGCGGCTCCTGATCGACCTTGGGACGCTGCTGGCTCGCGGGCTTCATCGTGACGCCGAGGCGGCGGAAGTCCTGCGGCAGGCGCTCGACCTCGACCCCCGCAGTATTGCCGCCTGGCTGCGGCTGGGCGACACCTTCTTGAGCCTACGACGGTACAGCGAGGCGATAGAGGCGTTCAGACGGGCCCTGGCGCTGGAGTCCGATCGAGGAGACGCGTGGTCCGACCTCGGCGCCGTGCTCGCACGCATCGCAGATCTGGCGGAGTCGGTAGGAACCTCACACCACGCGCCCCCCAACGACTCCTCTGACAGTGACAACTGGACGAACCTGGCCTTCGTGCTTCTCAGTGGCGACCGCCTCGAGCAGGCGTACGAGGCGCGCAGGAAGGCTCTCGAATTCGAGGAGCGTGCGGCGAATTGGTTGAACCTCGGAGCCGTAGCGTTCCGCCTGGGGGACCTCTCGCTCGCGGAGGAGGCCTGCCGGCGGGCGCTCGAGCACGACGGCAGAGATGCGGCCGCTTGGCTGAACCTCGCGCGTGTTCTGCATGCGCGTCGGTGCCTCGACGACGCGGAGCGGGCCTATCGGCGCGCCCTTCGCCTTGCGCCACGCGACGCGCGGATACGAGCGATTCTCGCGTGGTTCCTTCTCTTGGAACGCGGTCGGTACGGAGAGGCGGAGAGAGTGGCAAGAAGCATCTCGGCCACGAACCACGAGGTCGATGGCATCATGGCGATCGTTCTCACGCGAAAGGGCGAGTGGATGGAGGCTGCGAGACGGGTGAGGGCGTTCATTCGCGGGAGGATGGATCAAGACGTTGAAGGGAAATGGCCGAGAACTTTGGCCATCTTTCGTGAGGCGGTGCGTGCCGGCAGAGCCAGGGAAGCGCTGGAGATCCTCGAGGATACCGGGGTGGCGGAGCGATGGTGGCCGCTGCGTGCGTCGTTGCAAGCGGTCACACGTGGCGGTGAGTCTTGCCTGCGCCGGGTAGCGCCCGAAGTCAGGGGGCCGGCTGTGCAGATACTGGCGCAGTTGATGAAGCCCGGGCCCGAGGCGAAGCGGTCGAAGCGACCTTCGACGAAGGTCCGCTCCAAACAGATTCGCCGCAACCGGTAGGCACGGCGGCGTGCTCTACCGCCTCGCCGCCGACGCGGTGCTCCTAGCCCACCTCGGCTTCGTGCTGTTCGTCGCCCTTGGCGGTCTCTTCGCGCTGCGCTGGCCGCGTGCGGCCTGGGTGCATCTGCCGGCGGCGGTCTGGGGGGCCGGGATCGAATTCATGAGCGGCATCTGTCCGCTGACGCCGCTCGAGAACCGGCTGCGCCGGCTGGGAGGCGAAGCGGGCTATCCGGGCGGCTTCGTCGAGCACTACGTCTTGCGCACGCTCTATCCGCGCGGGCTGACCCACGACATTCAACTGGTCCTCGGGGTCGCCGTCATCCTGATCAACGTCGCCATCTACACCTGGGTCTGGCGCCGCGCCCGTCGGCGGTAAGACCTCCACGACGGCCTCGAGTAGCTCTTCCTACCCAGATCTCTTGCTTTCCCCTGTCACAGCCCGTTGCGCGCCGCCGATCCCTCGTAGCGCGCCACCAGCACCGTCACGTCGTCCTCCGCCTCGCGCCCGGCGCGGTGGGCGGCCGCGGCCGCCAGGAGTGCCTCCGAGATCGCCTCGGGCGCGCCCCCCGCCAGCGCCTTGAGGCAGCTCTCGACGCCGTCCATCCCGAACTCGGTGCCGTCCGGCGTCGCCGACTCGAGGATCCCGTCGCTGTAGAAGACGAGGACGTCGCCGGGCGCGAGCTGGACGCGCTCGCTGCGCCAGCTCGCCGCCGGCAGGATGCCGAGGATCGGGCCGTGCGGCTGGACCAGCTCGATCTCCCCGCCGCGCCGCAGCAGGGCGACCGGGCAGTGACCGGCGTTGGCCAGCTCGACCGCGCCGTCGGGGGCGAGGAGCGCGGCGCCGAGGGTCAGGAACTTGTTTCCCGGGTTGTGGCGCCGCAGCGTCCGGTCGAGCGCCGGCAGGACGTCGGCGAGCGGCTGGCCGAGGTCGTGGAGCAGCTCGAGGAGGCCCTGGATCATCGCCATCAGCAGCGCCGCGGCCACGCCCTTGCCGGAGACGTCGCCGAGCGCCAGGGCGAGCCGGCCGTCGGGGCGCAGCGTGGAGTGATAGAGGTCGCCGCCGACGCTCCTCGCCGGCTGGCTGAAGGCGGCGACCTGGGCGAAGGGCACCGGCGGCGGCGGCTGGAGGAGGCGCACCTGGATGGCGCGCGCCAGCGTCATCTCGTGGTCGATCCTGGCCTTCTCGCGCGCCTCGCGGTAGAGGCGTGCGCCGTCGATCGCCATCGCGGCATCGGCGGCGAGCGATTCGAGGACCGCCAGCTCGGCGACGCCGAAGCCGCCGCGGCCGCGCGCGCGCCCGACGAGGAGCCCGCCGATCAGCTCGACCTGCCCGACGAACGACGCCTCCTGCGCCGGCCCGAACGCCCGGCGGACGACGAGCAGCGGCGTCGCCGCCCCCTCGCCGGCGTCGTCGTCGAGCGTCGAGTCGGAGACCGACACCGGCAGCGTGCCGACCGCCGTCCGGCGCTCGCGCAGCGCCCGCTCGAGGAGGGCCGCCTCGGGCGGGTTCGGCGTCTCGCCGGCGCGCGGGTGGGCGAGGAGCAGCGGGCGTCCCTCGCCCTCGCTGAGGCGCAGGAACGCGCGGTCGGCGCGCATCAGCCGCACCACCGCCTGGAGCACCAGCTCGAGCACCTCGTCGAGGACCGTCGCGGTGTTGAGCGTCCGCGCCACCTCGAGCAGGAGCTGGAGGTGGCGGACCTCCCCCTCCTCGCTCGTCCCCTGCCGCGCCGCCTGGTGCGCCGCCTGGTGCAGGGTCGAGGTCGCCGCCTCTTCCTCGACGGCGTACTCGACGTGCCGCCCGAAGCGCACGACGTCCCCCGGCAGCAGGGCCGAGCGGCTGACGCGCTCGCCGTTGCGATAGGTGCCGCCCGAGGAGCCGAGGTCCTCGAGCACCAGGTCGGCGCCGTCCCAGAGCAGGCGCGCGTGGCGGCGCGACACCGCGAGGTCCGGGATCACGATCTCGCAGCCGCGGTCGCGCCCGATCTCGAGCGACGGTCCGGCCGGGCGGATGTCGCCGGTCAGGGCCGTGGAGCCGCGGGGAACGAGCCGGAGCGGCCGGGGCATGGCGATCTCCTCGAATGATGTCTTGCCTGATGCCGATGAGCGCATCATACTAGCCATCCAGGAGCTGCCTCCATGCCCGCCAAGAGAGTTCGAACCACAGTCGCGATCTCGGCGGACCTGCTCGAAGCCGTCGATGAAGCCGTCCGCGAGGGGAAGATGGACAGCCGCAACGAGTTTCTCGAAACCGCGCTGCGCAAGGAGCTGTCGGCCCTCCACCGCGCCGCGATCGATGCCGCCTTCGTGGAAATGGCCCACGATCGCGCCTACCAGCGAGAGTCTGCGGAGATCGACGAGGAGTTCGCGCTCGCCGGCTGGGAAGCCCTGCGCTCGGCCGAGGGCGATTCTTGAGACGGGGAGAGATCTACGAGGCACGCCTCGCTCCCACGGAAGGCTCCGAGCAGGCCGGGACTCGCCCCGTCGTCGTCGTGAGCCGAGACGCCATCAATCAGTCGAGCCCGATCGTGGTGGTCGTACCGTGCACCACCTTCCACCCGCCGAGACGGGTCTACCCGAGCCAGGTCGTCCTGCGCGCGCCCGCCGGCGGTCTCAAGGTCGACTCCATCGCCCTCTGCGAACAGGTGCGAGCCGTCGCCAAGACCCGCTTGAGAGAACGCTGGGGCATGCTCCCTTCGGCGGCTCTGCTGCGGATCGAGCGCGCGCTGGTGATCACTCTGGACCTGCCGGGGCAGGAGCTCGCGTAGCCGGCCCCCTGCGCTCTCGACGCGCGGCCGGCGCCTCTAGCAACCCGGAGTCGGTTGCGTTAGCCTCTCCTTATGAAGCTCCACGTCAACGGCAAGGAACACGAGGTCGCCGTGCCGGCCGAGATGCCGCTGCTCTGGGTGCTGCGCGACGTGCTCGGCCTGACGGGGACCAAGTTCGGCTGCGGCATGGCCCAGTGCGGCGCCTGTACGGTTCACCTCGACGGCCGCGCGCTGCGCTCCTGCGTGCTGCCCGTCGCGCGGGCGGTCGGGCACCGGATCACGACGATCGAGGGGCTCGACCCCGAGGCCGGGCATCCCGTGCAGCAGGCCTGGGCGGAGCTCGACGTCGTGCAGTGCGGCTACTGCCAGCCGGGGCAGATCATGGCCGCGGTGGCGCTGCTCGGCGAGGTGCCGCGGCCGAGCGACGCCGACATCGACGCCGCCTTGAGCGGCAACCTCTGCCGCTGCGGGACGTACCAGCGCATCCGCGCGGCGGTGCACCGGGCGGCGGAGCTGGCGGCGAGCGGCGAGGAGCGCTCATGAGCGCGCGACCTATCTCCCGCCGCGCCTTCCTCGCCGGCTCGGCGGCGGTGGGAGGCGGCCTCGTCATCGGCCTCTCGCTCCCGGGCGGCGCCCGCCGGATCTTGGCGCAGGAGGCCGCCGCCGCGGCGCCCAAGGTCACGCCCCCCAACGCCTTCATCCGCATCGCGCCCGACGACACCGTCACCATCCTCCTCAAGCACTCGGAGATGGGGCAGGGCATCTCGACGTCCATGCCGATGGTCATCGCCGAGGAGCTCGAGTGCGCCTGGGAGAACGTCCGCTTCGAGCACGCGCCCGCGGACCCGGTCTACGCCCACACGGTCTTCCACATCCAGATGACCGGCGGCTCGACGAGCACCTGGGAGTCCTTCGATCAGCTCCGCACCGCCGGGGCGATGGCGCGCGAGATGCTGATCGCCGCGGCCGCCGCCCGCTGGCAGGTCGCCGCCGGCGCGTGCCGCGCCGAGAACGGCTTCGTCATCCACGGCGACCGCCGGCTCCGCTTCGGCGAGCTCGCGGCAGCCGCCGAAGCGCTCCCCGTCCCGGCGACGGTGAAGCTCAAGGAGCCGCAGGACTGGAAGCTCCTGGGCCGCCCGACGCACCGCCTCGACAGCCGGGTCAAGATCACCGGCCAGGCCGAGTTCGGCATGGACGTCCGGCGTCCCGGCATGCTGGTGGCGCTGGTCGCGCGCTCGCCCTGGTTCGGCGGCAAGGTCCGCAGCGTCCGCGCCGCCAAGGCGAAGGCCGTCGCCGGGGTCGTCGACGTGGTCGAGATCCCCTCGGGCGTCGCCGTGCTGGCCGAGCACTTCTGGGCCGCTCGCCTGGGACGCGACGCCCTCGAGGTCGAGTGGGACGCGGGCGGCATGGCCGGCCACTCGACCGCCGCCCAGCTCGCGGAGTACCACCGGCTGGCGCGGACCGACGGCGCCGTCGCCGCCGCCAAGGGCGACGCCGCGGCGGCGCTCGCCCGGGCGGCCACCAAGCTCGAGGCCGAGTACGAGGTGCCCTACCTCGCGCACGCCATGATGGAGCCGCTCAACTGCACCGCCGAGGTGCGCCCCGGCGCGTGCGAGATCTGGACCGGCACGCAGTTCCAGACCGGCGACCAGGAGGCGGCGGCGAAGATCGCCGGGCTGGCGCCCGAGCAGGTCCGGGTCCACACGCTGTTCCTGGGCGGCGGCTTCGGCCGCCGCGCCAATCCGAACAGCGACTTCGTCTCCGAGGCGGTGCATCTCGCCAAGGCCTCCGGGCGGCCGGTCAAGGTCGTCTGGACGCGCGAGGACGACCTGCGCGGCGGCTACTACCGCCCGCTCTGGGTGAGCCGCGTGCGCGCCGGCCTCGACGCCGCGGGCAAGCCCATCGCCTGGGCGCACACGCTGGTCGGCCAGTCGATCATCGCCGGGACGCCGTTCGCGGCGATGATCCAGAACGGCATCGACGAGACCTCGGTCGAAGGCGCCGCCAACTCTCCCTACCTCGCGGCGATCGCCGATCATCGGGTCGACCTGCACAGCCCGGCGGTGCCGATCCCCGTCCTCTGGTGGCGCTCGGTCGGGCACTCGCACACCGCCTTCGTCGTCGAGAGCTTCGTCGACGAGCTGGCGCACGCGGCGGGGAAGGACCCGGTCGCCTTCCGGCGCGAGCTGCTGCCGCCCGGCTCGCGCCACCGGCGCGTGCTCGACCAAGCCGCGGAGGCCTTCGGCTGGGGCCGGCCGCTGCCGGCGGGGCACGCCGCCGGCATCGCCGTCCACGAGTCGTTCGGCAGCGCGGTGGCGCACGCGGCCGAAGTCTCGGTCGAGACGGGGCGCATCCGCGTCCATCGCGTCGCCTGCGCCGTCGACTGCGGTCCGGTGGTCAACCCCGACGGCGTCGAGGCCCAGATGCAGTCCGGTATCGTCTACGGCCTCTCGGCCGCGCTCTACGGCGAGATCACCTTCAGCGACGGCCGGGTCGAGCAGTCCAACTTTCACGACTACCCGGTGCTGCGCATGCTCGAGATGCCGCGCGTCGAGGTGCACATCGTGCGCAGCAACGAGAAGATGGGCGGCGTCGGCGAGCCGGGCACCCCGCCGATCGCGCCGGCCGTGGCCAACGCCCTCTTCGCGCTGACCGGCAAGCGCCTGCGGCGCCTGCCCTTGCGCCTGGCCTGAGGGAGACGATGCGGCAAATCGGTCGAGGCGTTCTCCTGATTCCCTTGACGGTGGGACTGGCGCTCGCACTCGGCGCCGCCGCGCCGCAGGACCGTCCGCAAGCGGATGCCCTGGAGGCGTTCACCGTCGTGCAGAAGGTCCTCCAACACCCCCGCTGCCAGAACTGCCACATCCCGGGCGATGCGCCGCTGCAGTTCGACGACGGGCGCGTGCACGCCCAGAACGTCCTGCGGGGGCCGGAGGGGAAGGGAGTCCGCGGGCTCGGCTGTGGTACCTGCCACGCCACGCAGAACCCACCCGTGAGCTACGGCGCGCACATGCCACCCGGCGCCCCCAACTGGCACCTGCCGCCGCCGGAGCACAAGATGGTCTTCATCGGCCTCGGCGCCGGCGAGCTGTGCCGCGGCCTCAAGGATCAGAGGGAGAACGGCGGCAAGGATCTCGACGCCCTGCTCGAGCACGTCCGCGCCGACAAGCTCGTGCTCTGGGGCTGGGACCCGGGCGTTGGCCGCGCCCCGGTCGACGTGCCGCACGACGAGTTCGTGGCGGCCTTCCGGCAGTGGGCAGCCGCCGGAGCGCCCTGCCCCTAGGAGCCCGTCGCGCTGGTCGCGCGACGGAAAGCGCTCCTAGGAATTGATTGGAGCCCGGGCTGAGAAAGCCTTCGCGTTTGATTGGAGCCCGGGCTGAGAAAGCCTTCGCGTTTGATTGGAGCCCGGCGCGAAAGCTTTCGCGCCTAGGTCGCTCCTTCCAGGGCGCGCACTCGGTGGTCCAGCTCGGAGTACGACGAGCGGATCATCGCCCGCGTCTCGGCGGACTCCTCCTTCATCTGGTGTTCCAGACGCCCGATCGCCTCCGTGTTGGCGACCACGCCCTCGGCCACGAGCTGCACGTCATGCCGCAGGCCTTCGGCGAGGACCTCGAAGTGCCGCCGCGATTCGGCGATCTGCTCGACCAGACCGCCGGCGATCTCGTCGGTGTGCCGCCGCGATTCGGCGACCACCTCGTCGGTGTGCTGCCGCGATTCGGCGACCACCTCATCGGTGTGCCGTCGCGATTCGGCGATCCTCTCGGCCAGGTCGCGGGCGACCTCGTCGGTGTGCCGCCGCGAGGCGCCAACACCTCATCGGTGTGCCGCCGCGATTCGGCGATCTGCTCAGCCAGACCGCCGGCGACCTCGTCGGTGTGCCGCCGCGAGGCGCCGAACACCTCGTCGGTGTGCCGCCGCGAGGCGCCAAACACCTCGTCGGTGTGCCGCCGCGATTCGGCGATCTCTGTCAGTAGCTGTTCGAATTGTCGGTCGTCCATGTCCTCGCGGGCGTCCCGTCCGGGATCTTACCCCCACCAGAGAAGACGGATTTCCTGGCGAGATCCGTGCGGCGGCTCCGCCTCATGGGGAAAAGAGGCGCAGCGCCTCGCCGCCCGCGTAGAGGAGCCGTCCGTCCGGGAGCACGCGCGCGTCGGGATGGAGCGCGTGCGGCTCGCTGCGTCCGGGCGCGAGCAGGTGGACGACCTCCCAGCCGCGCGCCGTCAAGGCGTCGGCGATCAACCGGCGGTGGCAGCGCCAGGGGACGGCCTCGGCGCAGAGGATGGCCGCCGGCCGCTCGGCGGCGCGCCGCTCGAGGTCGGCCAGGGCGTCCCGGAACTCCGCCGTCTCCATGTGGTCGGCGTAGCCGCGGAAGCCGGCGTTGCGCCAGGCGGTGTGGGGCGAGTCGGGGCGGGGAGCGCGGCGGCCGCCGAGGGCGGGCTCGTAGGCGTAGGCGATCCCGGCCGCGGCCAGGGCGGCCGCCAGCGCCTCGCGCGCGAACTGCGGGTGGCGGCGCGAGCCGGGGAAGCGCCGCACGTCGACCAGCAGCTCGACGCCGGCTGCGGCGAGCATCGCCACCAGCTCGGCGGCGGGCCGCGTGGAGTGGCCGGCGGTCGCGATGCGCCCCATCCGGCTACTATAGATGCCGCCCGGCGCGCCGGCCTCATGCTCCCGGCGCCCGCGCCCGCCGTTGCGGCTGCGCATCGTCACCTACAACATCCACCGCGCGATCGGCGTCGACCGCCGCTTCCGGCCGGGGCGGATCGCCGACATCCTGCGCCACCACGACGCCGACGTCGTCCTGCTGCAGGAGGTCGACGAGGGCGTGCCGCGGTCGCGGGAGATGGACCTCGGCCGCATGCTGGCGGGCGCCCTCGACTATCCCCACGTGGCGGTGGGGCACAACGTCAGCCTGCGCAAGGGGCGCTACGGCAACGCCACGCTGTCGCGCTTCCCCATCCTGCGCGAGCGCAACATCGACCTGACGATCGGCGTGCGCAAGCGCCGCGGCTGTCAGCACACGAGCCTGCAGCCCACGCCCGGCGGTCCGACGCTCGAGGTCTTCAACCTCCATCTCGGGCTCTCGGCGCGCGAGCGGGCGCAGCAGGTGGAGCTGCTGGTGCGCTCCTCGGAGTTCGCGACGATGGCGCTCGAGGGACCGTGCCTGGTGGGCGGCGACTTCAACGACTGGCGCTCGCTGCTGCGCCCGGTCTTCACCGAGGGGCTCGGCTTCGGCTGCGCCACCGACCGCCGCTCGGGCGCCCGCCGGCCGATCACCACCTACCCCTCGTTCTCGCCGCGCGGCGGCCTCGACCGCATCTACTACCGCGGCCTGCGCTGCGCCGGCGCCCACCGCTGCCGCCTCGCCGTCTCGCGGGTGGCGAGCGATCACCTGCCGGTGGTGATCGACTTCGAGCTCGTCGCGACGCCGGCGGCGGCCCCGCCGCCGCCGGCCGTCCGGGAGGAGATCCTGGAGCGCGCCGAGGCGCTCGCCGAGCTGGTCGAGAGCGGCTAGAAGAAAAAGGCTACTTGAACCGAAGTTGACTTCCCCGCGCATCGACGTCCTGCTATCCTTCGCCCAGTCGCTCTGTCGACAGGCGTTGTCACGTCGGCCCCGGTCTCTCCGGCATCACCACCCGGGCCACGGAGGTGTAGGTGTATCGCGCAGCGCGGGCCGCCAGCTCGTTCGCCCTCCTGCTCGCCGTCGCGGCGCCGGCGGCGGCCTGGGAGCCCGACCGCGCCGGGTTCGCCGTCCAGGTCAAGAGCGAGGTCTCGCGCCACACGGTGCTCGGGGTCTTCGTGCTTCCCGGCGAGGTGCTGCGGCTCGCGGTCGAGCCACGGGATGCGGCGGCCGGGACCTACGCGCTCGAATGGGTCGCCACCCGAGCCGTGGCGACCGGACCGGCCTCCTTCGCCTGGCGGGCGCCGGCGGCGCCCGGGCTCTACCCGCTGCGCCTCGTCCAGCGGCCCGCGGGGCGGGCGATGACCTTCAACGTCTTCGTCATGGTGCCGGCGACCCGGCTCGCCGGGGGCGAGCTCAACGGCTACCGCGTCGGCGACTATCCGGCGCAGCCGTTCCAGGGCCGCGCCGCCTACCTGCCGCCGCGCGGCTTCGTCGAGGTCAGCGAGGCGCTGCAGGGCGTCCGCGTCGCGCCGCACTTCACGCTCGGGCAGTTCGCGAGCCGCCAGCCGGGTCCCTTCCCCAAGTACCTGGCGCTCCAGGAGCGGCTGCCGCTCAAGCTCGAGCTGGTCCTCGAGGCGCTCGCCGCCGCCGGCCACCCGGCCGACGGCCTGTTCGTGCAGAGCGGCTACCGCACCCCGTTCCACAACCACGCCCGCGGCCAGGGGATCTACAGCCGGCACATCTACGGCGATGCGGCGGACGTCTTCGTCGACCGGGACGGCGACGGGCGGATGGACGACCTCGACGGCAACGGCCGGGTCGACGACGCCGACGCCCGGGCGCTCGCGGCGCTCGTCGAGCGCATCGACCGGCAGGCGGGCTTCACCGGCGGGCTCGGCGTCTACCCGGGGACCTCGTCCTACGGCCCGTACCTGCACGTCGACGCCCGCGGCACCCCGGCGCGCTGGGGCGCCGCGCCGGCGCAGACGGCGCAGGTCGAGCGGCCGGCTGTGGACGACGCGGCGGGCGGCGCGCCCAAGGGCGCCTCGCACGCGCCTTGACTGCTTCCCGCTCGATGAAGAGCCGGCGCTGCTCGAGGCTCCACGGACGGCACCGGGGTCGCCTAGGTAGGCTAGTTGCCTGACCGTATGGCCGTGCTATAAGGATCTCCATGTCCGACCGCAAGTACGTCCAGCGGGGGTATCAGGACTCCGGCCGCTCCGAGGGCGAGCGGCGGCCGCAGCCGCAGGGGCCGCGGGAGCGCCCGGAGGGGCCGCGCGGGCGCGGCCTCGGGCGCCCGACCGAGAGCGTCTTCCGCTGCGCCGCTTGCGGCGAGAAGCTCTTCCTGACCGGCGAGGCCGGCGAGATCGCCGCCGACGCCACCTGCTCGCGCTGCGGCGCCGACCTCCACACCTGCGCCACCTGCGTCCACTTCGACACCGGCGTCCGCTGGGAGTGCCGCCAGCCGATCCCCGCGCGCGTGGCGCGCAAGCGCGACCGCAACGACTGCACCTTCTTCCAGCCGAAGACCGTGCAGGAGTTCGCCGCCGAGAGCAGCAAGCCCGCCCCCGGCGATCCGCGCGCCGCCTTCGACGCGCTGTTCAAGATGTAGCGCACGCCGGCGTCGAGGCTTCCGATGTCGCGCGGCCCTCTCGCGGCGCGCGGCGGCCTCACGGGACTGTGATCTCAGGCAATGGCAGTCAGAAGCTCGTAAACGGCGGACCGCGGCGGGCGGATGGAAGAAAAAAGCCCGTACCTGGCGGCGCCAACCTCGTAGAGGGCGGCCCGGAGTCCGTAACTGGCGGCGCAAGCTCGTAACTGGCGGCCGGAAGCTCGTAAAGAAAGGTCAGAGGCCCGTAAACGGCGGCGGGAAGCTCCTCAAGCGCGGTCAGAGAGGGGCGGAGATCGGCGGCAAGCCCGTAACTGCCGGTCAGAGACGGCCTCATCGAGCCGCCCGTCGGGCTAGTCGGAGTCCTGAGGGTCGCGCTCGCGCGCTGCGCGGCCCCGGCGGCCGGACCGCGCCAGCTCGCGGCGGATCTCGGCGCGCAGCATGTCCCGCAGCTCCTCGACCGTCGCCGGCAGCGCCCCCCGATGCTCCGCGGCGCGCCCATCCCCGTCCGGCCGCCCCCAGGCGACGACGTCCTGCAGCCGCCGGGTCGCCGCCTGCGTCGTCTCCGGAGAGCCGAGCGTGAGCAGGTCGCCCGGAGCCACTTCCATCAGCTCGGCGAGCGCCAGCAGGTGCCGCACCCGCAGCTCGAGCGTGCCGTCGAGCAGCCGGCCGAAGTTCCCGTGCCCGATCCCGAGCAGGTCCTCCAGCTCCCGGTTCGACCGCCCAAGCCGCGCCACCACCTCGCGCAGCAACTGCCGCAGCGTCCGAAGGTCCTTCTGTACCATCGCTGCGAGCGATTCTAGGCCGCCGCCCGGCCGCCCGCAAGGCGCCGAGCAATCAGCGGCGCAATCGTTCGAGCGTCACGCGCATGAGATGTCATCCGTCTCACCACCTCCCCGCGAGCGGCCGCCAGGTGGCGCCGGCGCCGGGGACGGTGAAGCGGAGGTCGGCGGTGGCGGTGGCGTGGCGGTTCTCGAGGTGGAAGCTCAGGGCGCGGGGGTTCCAGAGGCCGATGGTGTCGTCGCCGTCGCCGTCCCAGTCGCCGGCGATCGGCAGCCAGCCGCGGCCGCCGGGGCCGAAGGCGTAGACGACCGCGGCCGGGCCGGCGCTCAGCGCGTTGCGGAGCCGGAAGACCGAGGCCGCCGGGTCGTAGAGGCCCACGGTGTCGCGGCCGTCGCCGTTCCAGTCGCCGGCGATCGGCAGCCAGCCGGCGCCGGCGGCGCCGAAGGCGAACTCCGCGGTGTAGGGCCCCGCCGACACGTGGTTGCGCAGATGGAAGGTCGAGGTGGCGGGGTCGTAGAGCCCGACCGCGTCGTCGCCGTCGCCGTCCCAGTCGCCGGCGATCGGCAGCCAGCCGGGGCCGCGCGGGGCGAGCGCGAACTTGAGGTCGGCCGTGCCTCCGGTGAGCGAGTTCTTGAGCCGGAAGGTGCCGGTCGCCGGCTCGTAGAGGCCGATCGTCGCGACGCCGTCGCCGTTCCAGTCGCCGGCCAGCGGCAGCCAGGGGCTCCCGGCCGGGCCGAAGCGCACGCTGCGCTCGGCCGCGCCGGTGGCGAGCGCGGTCTTCAAGTGGAAGCGCGCCGCCGCCGGGTCGTAGAGGCCGGCGCCGTCGCCTGCTCCGGGCGGGGGCGGAGGCGGTGGGGGAGGCGGGGGTGGCGGTGGAGGCGGCGGCGGCGGTGGCGGTGGAGGCGGCGGCTCGGTCGACGAGGCGAGCCGGAAGAGGTCGCCGCCGAGCGTGCCGAGATAGATCTCGCCCTTCACGTCCTCGCCGAAGGTGGTCAGCAGCGGCGCCTGATCGGCGAGCTGCTGCACGCTCCAGACGCCGCCCTGGCGCTCCGCCACGCGCACGGCGCCGCTGCAGAGGTCGCCGAAGAGGTAGGCGCCGGCGAGCTGCGGCACGCGGCTGCCGCGGTAGACGTAGCCGCCGGTCACCGAGCAGTCGCCGCCGCCGTGGCCGTACTCGAGGATCGGCCGCACCAGCGCCGCCGCGTTGCACGGCGGCACGCTCGCCGGGCAGGCGTCGCGGCTGAAGCAGAGGCTCCCCTCCATCACCTTCCAGCCGTAGTTCTCGCCGCCGCGGCTCGCCGCCGGCTGGAAGTCGACCTCCTCGCGCGAGCCCTGGCCGACGTCGGCGATGTAGAGGTCGCCGGTCGCGCGGTCGAAGGCGAAGCGCCACGGGTTGCGCAGCCCGGTGGCCCAGATCTCCGGCCGCATGCCGGCGGTGCCGACGAAGGGGTTGCTCGCCGGGATGCCGTGGAACGGCGGCGCGCCGGCGTTCTGGTCGACGTCGAGGCGCAGCATCTTGCCCAGCAGCTCCTCACCGCGCTGCGCCCGGCACGCGGGGTCCCCGGCGGCGCCGCCGTCGCCCATGCCGACGTAGAGGTAGCCGTCCGGCCCGAACTGGAGCTGGCCGCCGTTGTGGTTCGCGAAGGGCTGCTCGATGGTCAGCAGCGTGCGCCCGCTCGCCAGATCGGCGAGGCCGGGGTCGCCGGCCGACACCCGATAGCGCGCGACGACGGTGTCGCCGCGGACGTCGGTGTAGTTGACGAAGAAGAGGCCGTTCTGGGCGTAGCGCGGGTGGAAGGCGGTCGAGAGCAGGCCTCGCTCGCCGTCGGTCGTCGTCAGCGGCCGGATGTCGAGAAACGGCCGCGCCACGACCTGGCCGCCGGCGAAGATGACGATCCGCCCGTCGCGCAGGGTCAAGAAGAGCCGGTCGTCCCCGGCGTGGGTGATGGCCGTGATCGCCCCGAGCCCGGAGCGCAGGCACTCGAGGAAGACGCCGTCGAGGTTGGCGGCCGCGGTGACTACGCCTTGTTGACTACTACCAGCGAGAAAAAAAGAACAGGTAAGGAGGAAAAGGGTGAGGGTTGCCGTGCGGAAGGAGCGCATCGAGATCAGGCCGGGCATTGCGAGATTCGCGCCGCCGAGGTGCGCGTGCCAAGCCGAAACATAGCAGATGATCGATCCGTCACCGGCACCCCCTTGCCCAGATCCTTTTTGTCTCGGGATCCCTGCCGGCGGCGGCCCTGCCGTAAGATGCGCCGCCGAGAGCTCTCCCTGTGAACCGCTCCCGCTCCTCCATCGACAGCCTCTTCTCCGAAGCCGACCGCGGGGCGATCCGCGCCGCGGTCGAGGAGGCCGAGCGGCGGACGTCGGGGGAGATCGTGCCCTACGTCGTGCCGGCGAGCGACACCTACCCGAACGCCGCCTGGGCCGGCGCGGCGCTGGGGGCGCTGGCGGCGCCGCTGCTGGCCTGGTCGGTCCACCGGCTGGCCGGCCTCTGGGGCGGCCAGCACTTCGTCTGGATGGTGCTGCCGGCGGCGGCCGGCGCCGCGCTCGGCTATCTCCTGGCGGCGATCCCGCCGGTGCGGCGCCTGCTCGCCGGCGCCGCCACCCTGGACCTGCGGGTGCGCCGCCGGGCCGCGGTGGCGTTCCTCGACGAGGAGCTGTTCGCCACCCGCGACCGCACCGGCATCCTCATCTTCCTCTCTCTCTTCGAGCACCGCGTCGTCGTCCTCGGCGACTCCGGCATCAACCGCCTGGTCCAGCCCGGCGAGTGGGACGGCATCGTGCGCACGATCGTGGCCGGCATCCGCGCCGGCCGGCCGGGCGAGGCCGTGGCGGCGGCGGTGCGCGAGTGCGGCGCGCTGCTCGAGCGCTGCGGCGTGGCGCGCTGCGCCGACGACGTCGACGAGCTGGAGAACCGGCTGCGGCAGGAGGAGAGCTAGGTGGCCGTCCGCCCGCCGCGCCGCGCGCCCGCGACGCCGGTTGCCCGCGTGCTGCCCGCCGTCGCGCTGCTCGCCCTCGCGCTGCCGCTCCTCCTCGCCGCGCCCGCCGCCGCCGACAAGCCGGTCCCCTTCCTCTCCGGCCGCGTCGTCGACGAGGCCGACCTCCTGCCGCCCGAGGCCGAGGCGCGTCTCGACGCCAAGCTCGCCGAGCTCGAGCGCGCAACCGGCGCCCAGGTGGCCGTGCTGACGGTCGAGAGCCTGGACGGGGAGGTGCTCGAGGACTACACGCTGCGCGTCGCCGAGACCTGGAAGCTCGGCCACAAAGGCAAGGACGACGGCGTGCTGCTGCTCGTCGCCGAGCAGGACCGCAAGATGCGGATCGAGGTGGGCTACGGCCTCGAAGGCGTGCTCACCGACCTCGAGAGCCGGGCCATCCTGGACAACGTCATCCGCCCGGCGTTCCGCGCCGGCGACTTCCCGGGCGGGATCGAGCAGGGCGCCGACGCGATCGCCGCCGCGATCCGCGGCGAGCCGCTCCCCGAAGCGCCGCCGGGCGAGGAGCCGGGGCTCGAGGCGGCGCCCTGGTTCATGCGCGCCTTCTTCGGCTTCATGTTCCTGGTCGTGGTCGGCACCTTCTCGCTCGCGGCGGTGTCCGCCGAGGGCTGCCACTCCTGGGGCCTCTGGCTCTTCCTGATGCCGTTCTACTCGGGCTTCCCGATGGTCATCTTCGGCACCCCCTGGGCCGGCCTCGTCGCCGCCCTCGCCTGGGCGATCGGCTTCCCGCTCCTCAAGCGCTGGCGCACGACGGCGCGCGGCAAGCGCTTCTGGGACGATCAGATGACCGGGCCGGGCGGCCTCGGGCGGTGGATCTCGGTCGGCGGCGGGGGAGGAGGGGGCGGCTTCCGCTTCGGCGGGGGCGGCGGGGGGTTCTCGGGCGGTGGGGGCGGCTTCGGCGGCGGCGGCGCGTCGGGGGGTTGGTGACGAAGACGAAAACGCCCGGGACGTAGCCCGGGCGCTACGAAGACGATCCCGTGTCCGTCGCGCGCCCAGCGCGACGGGCTCCTACCGCAGCAGCCCGAAGCGGCCGAGGTCCTGCACGTCGCGGAACTCGTCCGAGCGCACGATGGTGTCGACCAGGGCGACGATCCCCTCGCGCTCGTAGAGCCGGATGTTGCCGCTGAACCCGGCGTCGCTCCTGAGCTCAGAATCGCTGCCGCTGCGCCCGAGCAGCCGGCGATAGAGGTGCGCGACGACGTCGGTCGAGGAGACGCCGCGGAAGGTGTCGCGCCGCTCGGCCTCGCGCGCCAGCTCGAGGGCGATCTGCACGATGCCGTCGTAGCCGAAGCGGTAGATGCGGTCGACCGCCTCGTCGAAGCCGGAGACGAGGTGCACGGCGCGCGAGTCGACGCGCAGGATGCTGTCGTAGAGCAGCGCCGCCAGCTCCTCGGAGCGCCGCAGCCGGTCGCGGTCCTCGACCGGCCGGGTGCCGATCGCCGCGCTGCCGCGGCCGCCGAGGTCGAAGGTGATGCGGCCCTGCTGCATCGCCTGCCGCAGGTCGTAGCGGCCGGTCACCTCGTAGGCGAGCTGGGCGCGGTCGTCGTTGCGCCCGCCGTCGCGGTCCCCGATCCTCACCACCACCCAGTTGGGCCCGCGCTCCTCGATAGCGAGCCGGTGCGTGCCGGGGGCCTCTACGAAGCGGGCCTGGATCGGCACCTCGACGCCGTCGCCGTCGGCCTCGATGGCGGTGCCCACGAGGCGGACGCGGAGGCGGTCGCCGATCTGGATGGGGATGCCTTCGGCCGTCGGGGCGATGCCATAGCGCGCCTCGGTGCCGGCGGTCAGGTTCTCCACCCAGGCCTGGAGGGCGATGACCTTGGCGCCGTCGAGCCGCGGGGCGGCCTGCGACTTCTTGACGGCGGTCTGAGACTCAGCAGAGAGGGCGCCGACCCCGGCCAGGGCAAGGCCCAGCGCCAGGGCGGCGGAGCGAAGCGTCGTGGTGTTCATGGCGGCCCTCCTCGTCGGAGGCGGGCGTAGCGCCCGCCTGGCGAGCAGAGCCTGCAAGGCCCCCGCCAGGGGTGAGCCGCGGCTGAGACGGGGTGAATGGTGGAAGGCGTCCTCGAACGAGGACGCCGACCCCGCTACGGCTTCTCTTTCTTCTGGTACTTCGCGAGGTTCTCCTCGCTCTCGAAATAGAGCACGCTGCCGTCGGCGCGGGCGGCGATGACGGCGGCGGCCTTGTCCACCTTCTTGCCGCTCAGCGGATCGACCGCGGTGCGGATCTCGGCGTCCTTCGTCAGCCGCTCCTTGCACATCATGCAGCAGCCGTAATAGGTCTTCCCCTGCACCTCGACCGGGATCTGGTCCTTCTCGAAGAGCTGGTCGTTGACCATGCAGACCTTCTTCGCCTCGGCCTTCTTCAGCGTCTCGGCCGGCTTCTCGGCGGGCGGCTTGGCGGCCTCGCCCTTGCTCTCACCGGCGAGCGCCGCGCCGCCGGCGACGAGGACGATCAGCAGGCAGATCGCCGCGGCGGTCGTGGCGGCCGCGGTGGCGAGGAAACGACGATGGGTTGCGCTCATACCGTTCTTTCCCCCTGGGTTGGGTCACTCAAGTCTCTCTCAACCCGGCGCGCGGTGGAAGCATTCCACCCCCGCCGGCCCCGCTTTGCGCCCGGCTCGCATGGGCGTACAATGCGCCCGTCCCGGAATCTGGCGGCTCGGAGACCGGTTGTGTAGAGCGGCCGCGGAGAGAGAGTCCGCCCCCTTCACCAAGTATCCCGACGAGGACCCGATCGATAGTGACCGACACCGACAACGCCAAGCTCCGCCTCGACCCCGTCAACACCGCATTCCTCCTCGGCACCTTGGCCGTGGCGCTGATCGGAACCCCCTGGTACATCATCCAGGTCGGGCTCGGCTGGCCCGAGACCATCACCTTCTTCACTCTCTGGCTGGCCGTCGGCGTGTCGGTGACCGCCGGCTACCACCGGCTGTTCGCCCACAAGACCTACCAGGCCTCCTGGCCGGTGCGTCTCCTCTTCCTGATCGTCGGCGCGGGCGCGCTCGAGAACTCGGCGCTGCAATGGTCGGCCGACCATCGCGTCCACCACTCGCACACCGACCACGACCGCGATCCCTACAACATCCAGAAGGGCTTCTGGTGGGCGCACATGGGGTGGGTCTTCTTCCACAAGGAGAGGCCGAGCCAGAACGTGGTGCGCGACCTCCTGGACGACCCGCTGGTGCGCTGGCAGGACCGCTGGGCCAAATGGCTGGGGATCGGCGTCGCCTTCGGCATCCCGCTCGTCGTCGGGCTGGCCACCGGCCGCGTGCTGGGGTGCCTGCTGATCGGCGGCGTGGCGCGCATCGTGGCGAGCCACCACGCGACCTTCTTCATCAACAGCCTCTGCCACATGATCGGGCGCCAGCCCTACAGCCGCGAGCACAGCGCCCGCGACAGCGCCGTCATGGCGGTGCTGGCGCTCGGCGAGGGCTACCACAACTACCACCACAGCTTCCCCTTCGACTACCGCAACGGGATCAAGCCCTGGCACTTCGACCCCGCCAAGTGGACGATCTGGGGACTGTCGAAGGTCGGCCTGGCGCGCAACCTCCGCCGCGCCTCGGACGTCCTGGTGCTGCGCGCCAAGGTGACGGTGCAGTTCGACCATGCGCGCGAGCGGCTGTCGCGGGCGATGGGGGACTTCCGCGAAACGCAGGAGCGGCGCCTCCACGACACCTATACGGCGGTCCAGGCGCGCATCCACGACCTGCTGGCGCTGCAGCGCCGCAGGGCCCCGGCCGCCGGCGAGGAGCTGCCCGAGGAGACCCGCCTCGGCATGTGCCACCGGGCGCTCGAGGAGGCCCTGGCCGAGTGGCGGCGGGTGCTGCGGCAGCTCCGGCAGGCATCGACGGCGCTGCCGGCCTGAATTGGTTGCCGTCCTAACTCTCGCCGCGGCTCTTTCGCTGCGTCTTGCCGCCGCCGAGAACGGCGCCGCGCCGCCGGTGGCGACCGCGCTGACGCCGGAGGCCCGCGCCACCGCCGCGGCGCTGCGCGACGCCGCCCTCGAAGGCACCGGCGCCTACGCCCTCGTCCGCTCGCTGACCGTCGAGGTTGGTCCGCGCCTCGCCGGGTCGCCTGGTGACCGCGCCGCGGTCGAGTGGGGAGTGCGCACCCTGACCGCTCTCGGCTTCCGCAACGTGCGCGCCGAGCCGGTCGAGGTGCCGCACTGGGAGCGCGGCACGATCGACGGCCGGATCACCGCCCCCTTCCCGCAGCCGGTCGTGCTCGCCGCCCTGGGCGGCAGCGTCGCGACGCCGGAGGCCGGGCTCGAGGCCGAGGTCATCGAGGTCCCCGCGGTGCGCGGGCTCGCCGGCCTGGGCGCGGAGCGGGTGCGGGGCAAGATCGTCTTTTTTTCGCAGCGCATGCAGCGCCGCCAGGACGGGGCGAGCTACGGCCAGACGGTGGGGATCCGCTCGAGCGGCCCGTCGGAGGCCGCGAAGCTCGGCGCGGTGGCGGTGCTCATCCGCTCGGTCGGCACCGCCGACGACCGCGCGCCGCACACCGGCGCCCTGCGCTACGAGGACGGGGTGCCGCGGATCCCCGCGGCGGCCCTGTCGCCGGTCGACGCCGACCTCCTCCAGGCGCAGCTCGCGAGCGGCCGGCCGGTCACCTTCCGCCTCGCGCTGCGCAGCCGCGAGCTGCCCCCGGCGCAGTCGGCCAACGTCCTCGGCGAGGTGCCGGGGCGGGAGCGGCCGGAAGAGGTCGTCCTCCTCGGCTGCCACCTCGACTCCTGGGACCTCGGCACCGGCGCGGTCGACGACGGCGCCGGCTGCGGCATCGTCATCGAGGCGGCGCGGCGCATCGCCCAGCTCCCGCAGGCGCCGCGGCGGACGGTGCGCGTGGTGCTCTACGCCAATGAGGAGTTCGGGCTCTCGGGGGCGCGCGCCTACGCGGCGGCGCACGCCGCGGAGCTGCCGCGGCACGTCATGGCGACAGAGGCGGACCTCGGCTCGGGGCGGGTGTACCAGCTCGCCTCGCGCGTCGCCCCCGAGTCGCTGCCGGTCGTCGCGGAGCTGGCGGCGCTGGTCGAGCCGCTCGGCGTCCGCGGCGGCGGCGGCAACGAGTCGTCCGGCGGCGCCGACCTGACGCCGCTGCGCGCGGCCCAGGTGCCGGTCCTCGCCCTGGCCCAGGACGCCACTTTCTACTTCGACGTCCACCACTCGCCCAACGACACGCTCGACGAGGTCGTGCCGCGCGACCTCGACCAGAACGTCGCCGCCTGGGCGGCGCTCGCCTACGCCGCGGCCGAGATGGAGCGGCCGCTCGGGCGCCCGGCGGTGCCGCCGCCGGCGCCAGGGCCGTAGAGTCGGGGCCTGTGGTGAGAGACCGGATGGGCCTCCGAAAACGCCCGGGACGTGGCCCGGGCGCTACGCTCGCTTGGACCGCACGAGCGCACGCGGTGCCATGAGACACCCTGTGTCAACCCCCTTTGGGTCAGCCGGCCTGTTGAGGTTGTTGGAGAAGGTGTTTGGCCGCGCCATGCCGTGCGGGGTCGTAGGGTTGTTGGTCGCGCCAGCAGCGCCAGAGCA
>JBIOUG010000052.1:0-35692 GCA_044866775.1 Thermoanaerobaculia bacterium
CCGCAGCTCCCCCCACCCCCTCCACCCGTCCCTCTTCGTTCCTACGCTGTGCTGACATCGAGTCCTGCCTCCTGGTCGAGGGGATTTTCCCCCTCCCGGAGTGTCAACCTGGAGAGAGGGAACAGGGTAATGCCGAGGGTGATGAGCGCCTCTGCCTCGCCCCTGCGGTCGTGCAGCGCTCGATGCAACTTCGTCACTTCTTCGAGGAGGGCAGTTGCATCCTCAAAGCGCCGCTGGTAGATCCGGAGCGCCGACACCTGCGTCAAGACGCGAGCCCTTAGATCGAGAGCACCACTACCCGCTTCAAGATGCTCTCGTGCCCGGGCGAACGACTGCTCGGCAGCAGCAATCTCGCTCCGTACTCGGTGCGCGCTTCCGAGCTGTGACCACGCCCGCGCCCGACAGTCATGGAGGAGTGCCTTCCCGCCGGCGGCCGTGGCGCTTGATCGTTCCGCCGCCGCGGCGGCAAGGCGCGCATAGTGCAGCATCGCCGCCGGGTCGGCGTGTCGCCTTTCGTAGCTCCGTTCCACAAGCGCGAGCGCGAGCTGCGGCGACGCGAAACGGCGCCCGTTCCGCACCTTCATCTCGCGCTCGGCGGCGGGCATCTTGTCCAGCTCGGCGAGCAACGAATCCAGCGACCGATTCTGCCGCTCGATCTCACGCACGAGCGCTCGCTCCGCCGCGGCGAAGGCTTCGTCGTAGGCGTTCGCAGGGATCGTCGCCACGACGCCGTCACCGTAGCGTAGCTTCAGGTGGCGAAATCTGGGCTCGGCAGCCGCGCGGTCGAGATGGTGCCGGCAGATGCCACAGCCCTCGAAGAGATGGCGGACGATGGCTCGCTTCTCCTCATCGCTCGCCTTCGCTTCGAGGAAGCGGACGAACGCTTCAGGGGGGACCTCGTGCGAGCCGTGGTCGGTCAAGGTGCACCCATTTTAATACGGAAACACGGCGGCCTGTTCGTCAAGCCCTGGCGGGGCACTCCGGGGCCGCCGCAGCGGCCCCGGCTGCCCTTCACGCGTGGCAGGGAGCTCCGTCGGGGATGATCCCCCCACCACAGTCGCCCTCAGCGGTCGGCGGCGGTACCGGGCTCGTATCAGGGCCGATAGGCTTCCCCGGCGCCACGACTGGTCTCAGCGTCTCCTCTCCCCACCCGAACCATTCCACCAGCCTCTCCAGCCACTCAGCCGCCCATCCACCGGGCCGAACGCCGAGAGGCTTCGGCGGTATGGGAGGAGTGCCGTCCTCCGCCATGACTGCCGGCGGGGCCACCAGCAGACACACCAACACGACGGCCGCAAGGGCCGCCCAACGCAACCGTTTCATTGGATTCCTCCTCCGGCGGGACGGAGCCCGCCGGCAGAGCGGGGCGCCCGCACGCTTTCAGAGTGTCCCACAGCGACGCGGTAGGAGACGGGCGTGATGCAATCGTGTCGCTTGACGAACCGAGGGCGTTGAGCCGCCAACGCTGACGTACGCTTTTCAACGGTAAAGCTCTGCAACTACAACCCATTTGGCGAACGTACTCGTCGCCAGATCTGGCGACAGCTACGCCCCGCGCCTGTGCCTTCCCTTGGCGTGTGGGAGCGCAATCGTACAGTTCCGTGGATTCAGAAATCCGGTGCGCCTCCAAGAATCTGCGGTGCGAAGCGCCGTTGACGGTCCTCATACGAACTCCGAGGTGTAGGAAAATTGGGCGTTTCCGCAAACACGGGCGGGCGGCACGAGAATTGCCGTAGAGGGAAGGTGGGACCTCAGGCGGCACATCAACTCGGGGAAGACCCAGACCTGCGAGCCCGAACACGGAGGAACAACTCGGCTGCTTTGTTTGTCGCGGGGGGTGCGACATGTGTGACACGGGAATCCAGCTTACGGTGGTCGAAAACGGGCAGAGCGCCCGCGGGCCGCAGCTCTCGGGCGAGATCCTGGAGACGCAGCCGGAGCGAACTTCGGCGCCGATGACCCAGCACCGCCTGAGGTGGCGAAGGGTGCTCAGACGGAACACTCTGCTTGGCACGGTTGGCTCGATCGCTTCGATCATTGCGCTCGCGCTCTACTTGCCAACGTTGGACATATGGCACGTCTCTGCCGACCCGCTGTTCCCGCCCCCCTTCAATACCAAAGGCGTTCCGGAGCGAGATTCTCTCGACCTGACAAATCGCCGCAGCCACCCCTATCTCGACTGCTTCTTGGACCATCGCAACGACGGCAACCATCAGCAAGCAGAGCAATGTCTCCAGCGGGTGATCGACTTCGAGGAGAAGGCTGCGGACTGGAAGACTGTCGCCGTGCTGCAGGGACTGCTGGGCCACGTGCGGCTCTTGGAAGGGCGGCACGAAGCCGCCGCCCCCCCGCTCCGTGACGCGCTCGAAAAGATGCCGCAGAGCTCATGCCTCATGCTTCTCCTCTGGTCGGCCTTGAAGCGACAGCGAGAAGACCTCCTGCGGCAACACGAGAGCCCGTTCACCGCAGACGTGCTCGAGACGATCAAGGCACTCACCAACGAGATGTCCTCCTTGGAGACGCAGCTTCAAAAGCAGGGGATCGACCTGTCGCGTCAGGTGGCGGGGGTGCCGGCCTGCGGCAGTGAGCCATGCCTCGACCTCGCGATCCGCGACCTACGCGACGCGCTCGCTCTGTCTGCTGAGCGCCAAGCCGCCGCGGTGTCGAGATACGCCGTCCTGGCGCATGTAACCCGCGAGAGAGACGTCACGGCCGACCAGCGCTACAATTTCGTCTTCGACGACACCGCGCAGGCGCTCGACCACGGCGTGATCTCGGGGGGCGCGGCGGCCACTGCCACCGGCTGCAGCAGCGCCATAGCAGGTTCCGGGACGATGGCGGCCGCCGGGAACGTCGTCTCGAGCCGCGTCTGCCTGTTCTCCGTCAACAACGCCTCGGCTGCGACCGGTATCGCTCGTCTGACGCTCCGAGAAGCGACCTCGGCGAGTTTCCCGGGCAGGCAGTCGACCTTCGATGGTGCGTATCTGCACGCCACGGCGCTGGCTCCCTCGCAACGGCAGTTCATGCTGCTCGACCTCCTCGCGCTGCCGGCAGGCGGTCCGCGGGGCGGAAGCGCCTGCGCCGCGGCGGGCGAAGGGGATTACGCCGTCGGCTGCAGCGTCGCGGGCGGCGGTCGAGCCACCTGGTCCAGCTACTCCCGGCGCACCGGCGGTGCAGGCGTCGCAGTGCTGCACATCGCCGGGCACGGCTCCGCTGTCGATTCGCACCAGCCCGCGACGCCGCCGCGACACCGGGCGGCGTCACTGGCGATCGGGATCGACACCTACCGCGGCTCGGTATTCAACCGCCTCGCCTTCGCGAAGCGGGATGCCACCCGCGTCGCGGCGGCGCTGCGGCATCTCGGATTCGCCGCCGACCTCGCCCTCGACAGGCAGATGAGCCGGTTGAGCCTCGTGCGGCGACTGGAGGAAGAGGTCGCGGCCAGCCGCCACGGTGACCAGTACGTCTTCTACTACTCGGGGCACGGCGTTACCGACCGCAGCGGCAGGCACGCCCTCGTCCTCGCCGGCGACCGCTCGACCGAGCTCGTCGCCCTCGAGGAGATCGTGAAGCTCCTCTCCTATCACCGCGGCACTGCCATCGTGCTCATCGATAGCTGCTCGAACCGATCTACGCTCGCGGCGCGAGACCTCGATGCCGCAATCTCGGCCCGAGCGCTTGGGCCCAATCCCCCGCACGTCATGGTCGCGGGTTTCCCCGGCCAGCTCGCCGTCGAGTCTCCCCACCTGCGGTCCGGCCTCTTCACCGAGGCCTTGGTCCGCTATCTCTCCGCGCAGCGCTGCCTCGAGCACCAAGTCGGCCGCCCCGCCGATTTGCACGTGTGGAGGATGTACTGGAAGGTGCGGTGCGAGACGGCGCTTCTCGCGCGCAGCCTGTACCAGGTGCGGCAGACACCGCAAATGCTGCGTCCCGTGAGCACCTACAACGTCAAGATGTTCTTCGCAGCCGACGAAGGGGCGCACCAAGTCCAGTAGCCAAGAGGACAGGGCCGAAGCCGTGCTGCTTCGGCCCTGTCCCTCGTCACCCTCCGCCTGCGGTGACCAAGGCGTGGCCTTGCCGGCTCCGTCGAGGCTCTGACCACAGGCACGCTCGCCGGGTGATGCCGCCCCGCGCCTGGGCACCGGCGGCTCCTCCTGCGTACACCACGGCATGGCGACGCGGCTCCTCGGCGCTTACCGCTGGTGGCGCGGGTACGCGGCGCCGCCGTGGGGGATCGACCTCCTCCTCACCGACGCCTGCAACCTGCGCTGCAGCTACTGCCCGATCTGGGGGGACGACGCCGTGGTCCCCGCGCCGGCGGCGTTCATGGACACCGCGGCGGCGCTCCGCTTCATTGCCTCGGTCGCCCCCTTCCGGCCGATGATCCGGCTCTTCGGCGGCGAGCCGTTCCTCCACCCCGAGTGGCGGCGGGTGGTGGCCTGCGTGCGCGAGCACGGGCTCCACTGCACGGCGGTGAGCAACGGCACGCGCCTGCCGGCGCAGGCCGAGGACGTCGTCGCCTCGGGGCTGCTGGCGATCGGGATCTCGCTCGACACCAACGGCGCGGTCAACGACGCCCTGCGCGGCCGCGGCACGCTGGCGGCGGTCGAGAGCGGCTTGCGGGCGCTCGCCGAGGCGAAGGCGCGCCTGGGGGTCGAGACGCCGCAGGTCGAGATCTACACGACGGTGCACGAAGGGACGTACGAGCACCTCGTCGAGTGGGCCGACGAGCTGGCCGCCTGGGGGATCAGCGCGCTTCGCCTGCAGCACCTGATCTGGTTCTCGCCCGGGCAGCTCGGGGCCTCGATGCACCTGCTCGCGCAGGCGTTGCCCGCGCCGGCGTTCTTCCGCGACGAGGAGAAGTCCTACGCCCGGGCCGCGCTGCCGAAGATCGACGTCGCGGTGCTCGCCGAGCAGCTCAGGACCCTCGCCGCCCGCAGCTACCCCTTCCGCATCGAGCCGCATCCCAACCTCTCGGTCGAGGAGATGGTCCGCTACTACGGCGAGGCCGAGTACGAGCGCGCCGCGCGCCGGGAGTGCACGACGATGGAGTCCTACGCCTTCGTCGATCCGCGCGGGCGGCTCTACCCCTGCCTCACGCTCGACATGGGGAACGTTCTCGAGCGGCCGTTCCTCGAGGTGTGGAACGGCCGGCGCTTCCGCGCCTTCCGCCGCCTGATCCGCCGCGAGAAGCGCCTGCCGCTCTGCCATCGCTGCCCCGACGCCTAGCTGCGGCGCTTGCCCGCCGCCCGGCCGCGCGCCAGAATCGCGCCCGCCATGAGAGAACGCGCTCTCGCTCCCGCTCCCGCCCTTGCCGGATTTCTCCTCGCCGGGCTCGCCATCGGCCTGACGGCGTGCACCGCCGCCCCATCCGGCTCGCCGCCTGCCGCGGCGCCCCCCGCCGCGCCCTCCGTCGACCGCGCCGCCCTCGCCGCCCGCGTGCGCGCGGAGCTCCTCCACTCCTGGCGCGCCTACGAGCGCCTCGCCTGGGGGCACGACGAGCTGCGGCCGCTCTCGCGGACCGTGCACGACTGGCACGCCGAGCCGCTGCTGATGACGCCGGTCGACGCGCTGGACACGCTGCTCCTGATGGGCCTGACCGAGGAGGCAGAGAAGGCGAAGGCGCTGATCGTCGAGCGGCTGTCGTTCGACAAGGACATCTCGGTCAAGAACTTCGAGATCACGATCCGCATCCTCGGCGGGCTGCTCTCGGGGTATCAGATGACGGGCGACGAGCGGCTGCGGCGGCTCGCCGAGGACCTCGGGCGGCGGCTCCTTCCCGTCTTCGACTCGCCGACCGGGATGCCGTACATGTACGTCAACCTGAAGACCGGCGCGACGCGCGGGGCGCGCACCAATCCGGCCGAGATCGGCACGCTCCTCCTCGAGTTCGGCACCCTCGCGCGGCTGACCGGCGAGCCGGTCTTCTACGACAAGGCGAAGAACGCGGTCGCGCAGCTCTTCGCGCGCCGGTCGCCGCTCGGGCTCGTCGGCGAGGAGATCGACGTCGAGACCGGCGCCTGGGTGAGCCCGGCGAGCCACGTCGGCGGCGGCATCGACTCCTACTACGAGTACCTCCTGAAGTGCGGGCGCCTCTTCGGCGACGGCGACTGCGAGCGGATGTGGCGGGAGAGCGCCCGGGCGCTCGACGCGCACCTGGCCGACGAGGCGCCGAGCGGGCTCTGGTACGGGCAGGTGGACATGGCGACCGGGCGGCGCATGGCCACCGAGTACGGCGCGCTCCACGCCTTCCTGCCGGCGGTGCTGGCGCTCGGCGGCGACCTCGATCGGGCGCGGCGGCTCCAGGACTCGGGCCACCGCATGTGGACGCTGCACGGCATCGAGCCCGAGGTGCTGGACTACCAGGCGATGCGCGTGGTGCACGCGGGGTACCCGCTGCGGCCGGAGATCATGGAGTCGGCCTTCACCCTCCATCGCCTGACCGGCGACCCGCGCTACCTCGCGATGAGCCGCGACTACTTCGAGGGGCTCGTCGCGCACTGCCGGACGGACGACGGCTACACGACGTTGAAGGACGTCACGACCAAGGAAAAGGGCGACCTCATGCCCAGCTACTTCCTGGCCGAGACGCTCAAGTACCTCTATCTCGTGTTCGCGCCGGAGGAGACGCTGGACCTCGGGCAGGTGGTGTTCAACACCGAGGCGCACCCGCTGCGGCGGAGCTGGTAAGGCCTCCTTTCCATCAGGAAGGTCGTACCGAAAAAAACGCCCGGGACGTGGCCCGGGCGCTACGCCCGGAGCGGGCGCAAGCCGTGAGACGAGAGTCCAGTGAGGCCCGGCGGAAGTATGCGACGGCGGGTTACGACCGCTCGGCGCGGGTGAGGCTCTCACGGGCTCGCGCCACGGCCGCGTCGCCGCGTGCCGCCCGCTCTTCCGCCTCGTCGGCCTTCCGTCGCGCCTCGTCCGCCCGCCGCCTCGCCTCCTCCGCGCGCTCGGCCGCCTGCGCGGCTCGCCGCTCGGCCTCGGCGGCCTCGCGCTCGGTCCGCTCCGCGACCTGCTTGGCGCGGTCGGAGCCACGGCGCTGATCCGCGACATCCTCCTCGGCGCGCTTCAGCTCCGCCTTGGCTCGCGCCATCCGCTCCCGCCGCTCCTCCGCGGCCTGTTCCTTCCGCTTCGCCGCCGCGCTCCGCCCGTCCTCCAAGCGGTGGACCGTAGCGCCTTTGGCGGCGGACGCCGGTGCGGTCTCCCTCTGCGCCCGCGCCGGCGCTTTCTCGTGCGGCGTCACGGCCGGCCGGCGCTTCTCCGCCGTCTCCACCTTCTCGGGCTTCCCCGGCCGCGCGCCCGCCGCCGCCACCTGAAGTCCCGCCAGCACCTCGAACCCGGCCGGCTCGAGGTCGTCGTCGAGCCAGCCCCTCTCCGCGACGGGAGCGGTGGCGGGGTTGAAGGCGAGCGCCTCGAGATTGGCGCGCAGGCGCTCGACGATCGCCTCGCCGGGCGCGCGCTCGGCCGCGGTCAGGATCTCGACGCCGCGGCCGACCAGCCGCTCGGTCTCCGCGCGCACGGTGTCGATCGCCTCGCGCAGCGCCGACGCGTCGCCTCCCCCCACCACCCGCCGCTGCGCGGCCCGCGCCCGCTCGCCGGCGCCGACGAGCGCCGCCATGCCGCGCGGCTCGTGCACGAAGAGCTGGTTGACGGCCCAGGCCGAGAGCGGCGGCTTGGCGAGCGTGCGCACCTCGCCCTCGCGCGCGTCACCGGCCTGCTTGAGCCGCTTCGCGAGCGCCTGGCGGACGGCGGTGAACGCCGCGAGCGGCCCGCGGTAGAGGTCGCGGATCTCGTCGTCGAGGCGCGGCGCTTCTTTTCTCAGAACGACAGCCGCGCCGCGAGCTGCACGATCCGGTTGTCGGCGGCGGCCACGTCCTGCCCGAAGTTGCTCTGCGGGATGAGGAGGTTGCGCGCCACGTCGTAGTTGTAGAAGGCGGTGCGCTGGCCGACGATGTTGTCGCGGTCCAGGAGGTTGAACGCCTCGGCGATCAGCTCGAGCTCGGTGCGGCCGAAGAGCGGGATGCGCTTGGCGACGCGCAGGTCGACGGTGTAGATGTCGGGCAGGGTCTCGGAGCTGCGGCTCCCCGGGACGATGTCGTTGCGCGTGTTGCCGTCGCGGTTCAAGTCGTTCGTCACCGTCTTCGAGTAGGGCTGCCCGCTCTGCGCGACGCCGATCCAGGCGAGCGTCCAGCCGTCGAGCAGCGCCTTCCTCCAGCCTTCGGCGCCGGCGCCGAACGGCAGGGTCCAGACGCCGGAGAGCACCAGCCGCTGGCGCTGGTCGTTGACGCCGGCCGCGCGGTCGTCGTCGAAGTCGAAGGGGTTGGAGGCGAACTTGGCGTCGTCGCCGCTGTTGGGGACGACGGCGGTCGCGTCGGGCACCGTGTCCTCGACCTCGCCGAAGGTGTAGGCGAGGGTCGCCTGCAGGTGGCCGCGGAAGCGCTTGCGCAGCTCGAGCGTCAGGCCGTTGTACTCGGACTCGGCCGTGCTCTCGAACTGGATGATGCGGTCGAAGTGGGTGAAGGGGCGGGTCGCCGGGAAGCGGTCGACCGTCAGCGTGCCGCCGCCGTCGATCGGGATCGCCGTCGGCACCGGCGGCAGCAGGTTGACGTCGATCGAGCGCTGGAGCTTCTCGCCGCGGACGTAGAGGTAGCTCGCGCCGACCGCGAGGTCGTCCGAGAGCGCGTACTCGAAGCCGACGCTCGCCTGGTGGACCTCGGGGTTCTCGTAGTCGCGGTCGAAGACGAAGATCGTCGGCTTGGGGAGCGCGATGCCGGTCGGCAGGGTGGGGAAGATGTTGGGATAGGTCGGCACCTGGGCGCCGGTGAAGGTCACGGTCTGGACGTTGATGCCGTTGTTCGAGTGCGCGGTTCCCACCATGATCGCCGGCGTGCGGCCGTAGAAGAGGCCGTAGCCCAGGCGCAGCACGGCCTTCTCGCTCGGCGTCCAGGCGAGGCCGAGGCGGGGCGCGAAGTTGTCGTCGTCGGTGTTCAAGAAGCTGGTGTCGATCCCCGCCGCCGCGAGCTCCGCATCGGGGTTGCGCACCGCGGGCTGCGCGAAGTCCTGGAGGTCGTAGCGCAGGCCGGCGGTCAGCGTCAGGTCGTCGCGCAGATCCCACTCGTCCTGGACGAAGAGCGCGAGCTCCTCGACGTCGGGGTTGGTCAGCGGCCCGGAGGTGCCGGGACCGGGGAAGGCCTGCACGTAGCGTTCGCCCGAGCCGTTGGGGACGCCGCGGTTGAAGCTGGCGATCGAGTTGAAGGTGTACGAACCGGAGAAGTTGCCGGGGAAGAAGTTGACGATCTCGTCGCGGTTCCAGTCGACGCCGGCCTTCCAGGCGTGGGCGCCGGCGAGCCAGGTGACGGTGTCGGCGAGCTGCTGGCGCTCGATCGTCGTCTCGCGCGGGCTGAAGAAGTTGCGGCCGACGGTGAGGATCGTGCGCCCGGCCTGGCGGACCGTCGCCTCGGGGCGGTCGCTGTTGGCCTCGCCTGGCTCCTTGTCCTTGGCGTACTGCCCGCGCACCTCGTTGAAGACGTTGGCGCCGAAGACCGAGGCGAGCGAGCCGTTGAGCGTGCGCGTCTCGACCAGGCTGTTGCCGGTGTGCTCCGCGGCGTTGGTCGGGCCGCCGTTCTCGAAGTTCGTGCCGGTGAAGTCCTGCTGGTTGTAGCGCACCGAGAGGCGGTGCGCGGGGTTGAGGCTCCAGTCGACCTTGCCCAAGTAGACGTCCTGGTCCTGGCCGCGCTGCCAGCTCTCGCCCAAGGCGCGGAGCCTGGCGAGGCCGGCCACCGTGTCGGGGTCGGTCGGCAGCGTCAGGCCGGCGAGGTTCTGGTCGATGTTGACCGGGTTCGGCACCTCGTTGCGCTGCGCGTCGTAGGAGACGAAGAAGAAGGCCTCGTCGCGCCGGATGGGACCGCCGAGCGAGCCGCCGTACTGGTCGAAGTGGTACGGGGACTTCGGCCGCGGCGGCACCGCGGTCTTGTTGGCCCAACTGTTCTCGTTCAAGTCCTTGTCGCGGTAGAAGTCGAAGAGCGAGCCGTGGTAGTCGTTGGTGCCGGACTTGGTGACGACGTTGATGACCGCGCCGCCGGCCCGGCCGTACTCGGCCGAGTAGGCGTTCCTGTTGACCTGGAACTCCTGCACCGCGTCCTGGCTGAACTGGTAGGGCGCGCGGCCCGAGCCGGTGCGCCCGAGCGCCTGGCCGAAGAAGGTGTTGTTGTTGTCCGAGCCGTCGACGACCAGGCTGTTGAGCGTGCCGCGCTGGCCGGCGAAGCTGATGTCGCCCAGGCGCACGTCGCGGGTGACGCCGGGAGTGGTGAGGACGAAGTCGATGAAGTTGCGGCCGTTGACCGGCAGGTTCTCGACCGCCTGCCGCCCGACCGTCGAGGCCTGGTGGGTGCGCGCGGCCTCGATGACCGGCGCCTCGGCGGTGACCTCGATCGTGTCGCTGACGCCCGCGAGCCCCATCTCCAAGTCGACGACAAGGGTCTGGCCGATCGTCAGCTCGAGCCCGGTCCGCTTGGTGGTCGCGAAGCCGTCGAGGAGCGCCGTCACCTGGTAGGTGCCGACCGGCAGGAGCGGCGCCCGGTAACGGCCCGCCTCATCGGTCTGGGTCTGGCGCTGCAGGCCGGTCCCTTGGTTCTGGATGGTGACGTCGACGCCGGGGAGCACCCCGCCGTCGGGATCGGTGACGGTGCCCTCGATCGCGCCGCCGGTGGCCTGGGACTGGGCGAGGACCGGGGCGAAGGGGGTGGCGGCGGCGCAAAGGGCGAGGCCAAGGCAAACGGCACGCAGCGTTCGCGACACGGCGGGTCTCCTTTCATGCGGGACGACAGGCGGATCTGGGGCTGAATGATACCGCTTCGCGGGGCTGATGGGCGTTGCGGTGGCGCGGGATCGCAGCGGTGGAGGACTTCGGCTGCTGTACCGAAAACGCCCGGGACGTGGCCCGGGCGCTACGAGGGCTTGCGCAGGACGACATGGCGGTAGGGGCCGCGGGCGGGCTCGTCGTGCTCGACCGCCAGCGGCGCGCCGGCGGCGGCGAGGATGTCGGCCATGTGGCGGTCGGTGCTGGTGAAGACGAGGTTGAGGAGCGCCAGCGCGGCGCGGCGCAGCGGGCCCGGGCGGGGGCCGTCGGGCAGGAACTTGTCGAAGACCGCGATCCGCCCGCCGGGGCGGAGGACCCGCGCCGCCTCGGCCAGGCAGCGCGCCGGGTCGCGGAAGACCTCGAGCACCATGTGCAGGATGGCGGCGTCGAAGGAGGCGTCGGGCAGGTCGAGGTGGTGAGCGTCCATGACGCGCAGCGCGACCCCCGGCCGCACCCGCGCCCGCGCTTGCTCGAGCATCGCCGGCGTCAAGTCGGTCGCCAGGATCTCGACGTAGGGGGGCAGGAACGGCAGGTCGGCGCCGGTGCCGGCGCCGAGCACCAGCACCTTCTCGCCGGGACGCAGCGCGAGCAGCTCGATCGAGCGGCGGCGCTCGTCGTCGAAGCGCGCCACCCGGTCGTAGAGCGGCGCCTGCAGGGTGTATTTGAGGCGATACCAGGCGTTGGTCGACACCGCGCGAGTCTAGCCGGGTCTCGCGCTGCGCGAAGGTTCTTCCGCAAACGCCCGGGACGTAGCCCGGGCGCTACGACCCGACGCCTCAGCAGACGCTGAGCGGCTGCCCCGGGAAGCCCGTCTCGGCGAACGGATCGAGCGGCGCCCGCGCCAGCTCGTCGAGGACGCGCAGCGCGAAGCCCGCTTGCGGGCCGGCCAGCCGGCGCGCCAGGTGGAGGGCGGCCTCGGCCTCGACCGCGCGGGCGGCGCCGGCGGCGGCGTCCGCGGCCGGCGCCAGGCGGCCGAAGGCGACGAGCACGCCCGCGGGGGCGGTGATCGCCCGCACGCCGCGCCGCGCGGGACGGACCGGCTGGCTGGCGCGCGGCGGATACTGATCGCGCTCCCCGGCCGCGTCGCGCAGCAGGCGCCGCGCCAGCCAGGTCAGCGGCTGGACGTCGAGCGGCGGGGTGTCGTGCCCGAGGTCGGCCGCGAACTCCTCGGCCGCGGCGAGCAGATCGGCGCGATAGCGCTCGACGGCGGCCGCCGGCAGCCCGTCCGGGTGCGCGCCGAGGAGGAGGACGTCGAGGTGCAGCAGGGGCTGCGCGCGCGCCCAGCCGTGGACGTCGCGGAGGCGCCCGCTCGGGCCCAGCACGGCGTGGAAGGTGAGCCGGTCGGGGATCCTCTCGAGCACCAGCGCCGTCGCCTTCTCGGCGGCGGCCCAGGCCGCGCCGCCCGGCCGCCCTGCCACCGGCGCCTCGCACGCCAGGCGCAGGTGGAGCGGCGTGCCGGCGACGTAGCGCACGATGCCGGCGGTCACCGCCCGCGGCGCGAGCGCCAGCTCGTAGAGGACGCGGAGCCCCGTCTCGTAGGCCCGTTGCTCGGCCTCGACGACGACGCGCTCGAGCGTCGATGGGCTCGGGAACGCGCCACCGCAGCCGAGGTGGAGGACGACGCGGCCGCCGCCGCGCCCGTCGGCGAAGGCGAGGTCGAGCGCCGGCGCCAGCCCGTCGTCGTCGCGCAGTTCGAGCCGGACGTGAAGCTCGCCGTCGAGGCGGCAGGGCCCGCGCGGCGGCACCCCCTCGCGGGGGGCGCCCTCCTCCGCCGGCACGCTCTGCCGCCCCTCGGAAGTGATCAGCCCTTCGCTCACCAGCCAGGACAACAGCGCCTCGTCGAAGTCCCCGTTCTCGAGCGCCGCCGCGAGGTGGAGGCGCAGCTCCTGCGGCACCTCCACTTCCGCGGCGCGCTCGAGGTCGAACACCCGGCTGCAGGAGCCGTCGGCGTCGACCATCGGCTGCAGCGGACGCAGGCGCTGGGCGCCGGGGATCGGAATCGAGGCAGTGTCCATCGGCAACGCTCCTTCGCGGCACAGACGACTCTCGTACCGGGTCTATAAGGAGTTGTTGCCAGTGGGGTAGGTTTCAGGGACAGGCGCGCGAGTTCAGCGTTTGCCAAGCAAAGTTTAGGATTTGCTGCGGTTCCGGCGCAGCCGATCGCCGGCGCCGCCGGGGGCCGGCTAGGGCGCCGGCCGCAGCCAGCGGTCGAGCCAGGCGAGGATGGTCCCCTGCCAGAGCTCGACGTTGGCGGGCTTCTGCACCCAGTGGTTCTCGTTCGGCAGGTACAGGAACTGGCTCGGGACGCCGCGCCGCTGGAGAGCGGTGAAGGCGCCGATCCCCTGCGACTCCGGGATCCGGTAGTCGAGGGCGCCGTGGACGACCAGCATCGGCGTCTGCCAGCTCGCGACGTGATTGACCGGGTTGTGCTTCTCGTACTGCTCGGCGTTCTGCCAGTACGGCCCGCCGTGCTCGCGCTCGGGGAACCAGAGCTCCTCGGTGGCGTAGTACATCATCCGCTGATCGAAGACGCCGTCGTGGTTGACCAGGCAGCGGAAGCGGTCGGGCCAGCGGCCGGCGATCCAGTTGATCATGTAGCCGCCGTAGGAGGCGCCGAGGGCGCACGCCCGCTCGCCGTCCATCCAGGGGTAGCGCTCGAGGGCGGCGGCCAGCCCCTTCTGCAGGTCCTCGAGCGGCTTGCCGCCCCAGTCCTGCCGGATCGAGTCGGTGAAGGCCTGCCCGTAGCCCGTCGAGCCGTGGAAGTCGACCAGCACCGCGGCGTAGCCGGCGCCGGCGTAGACCTGCGGGTTCCAGCGGTAGTGGAAGTTGTCGCTCGACGAGCCCTGCGGGCCGCCGTGGATGATGAAGGCGACCGGCGCCTTGCCGCTCGCCGGCCGCTCGACCGGCGGCACCACCCAGGCGTGGACCTCCTCGCCGTTCCAGCCCGGGAAGCTGATCTGCTCGGGCTCGGCGGTGCGCACGGCCGCCAGCTCCTCGGCGTTGAGGCGCGTGAGCTGGGTGAGGCGCGAGCCGTCGAGGCCCGTCGCGTACAGCTCGGCGGGCGCGCGCATGCTCTCCAAGGTGAAGAAGAGGCGATCGCCGGCCGGCTCGGGGGCGCGCACCGTGCCGCCCGGGACGAGCGTGCGCGCGGCGCCGCTCGCGAGGTCGATGGCGAAGAGCGCCGTGCGGCCGACGTCCGCCGCCGTCGCGAAGACGGTGCGGCCGTCGGCGGCGAGGCGGAAGTCGGAGGGCGAGCGGTCCCAGTCCGGGGCCACCTCGCGCGGCGGGCCGTCGCCCACGAGCGACCGGACCATGATGCGGAAGCGGTCCGCCTCGTACCCGGGCTGCGACATCGCGAGGTAGATCAGCGTCCGGCCGTCCGGCGAGACGAGCGGCTGCGTGTCCCAGGCCCGGTTCTCGTCCGTCAGGTTGCGCGGCGGGCGCGAGCCGTCGGCCGGCACGAGGTAGAGGTCGAAGTCGGTCGACCAGGCCTCCTCGCGGCCGGCGTCGCGGGCGGCGAAGACGAGCGCGCGGCCGTCGGGGGTGAAGGTGATCTCCTCGTTGCCGCCGAAGGGCTTCGACGGGACGTCGGCGTCCATGCCGCGCGCCAGGTCGACCGGCTCGGCGCCGCCCGCGACCGGCACGGTGAAGAGGTGCGACCGCAGGCCGTCCTCCCAGGCGTCCCAGTGGCGGACGAAGAGCTGCTCGTAGAGCCGCCCCTTGGCCTTCTGCTTCTCGCGCGCCGCCAGCCGCTCGGCGGTGCAGGCGAGCGTCGGGCAGTCCGGGAAGACCTCGAGCGCGAGGGCGAAGGTCGTGCCGTCGGGCGAGAGCAGGACGCCGCCGACGTCGAGCGGCAGCTTCGTCACCTGCGCGGGCTCGCCGCCGTCCGCCGCCACGCGCCAGACCTGCGAGCTGCCCGACGCCGGCGAGAGGAAGTAGACGCTCTTGCCGTCCGGCGACCAGAGCGGGTTGCTCTCGTTGCCCTCGTGCGAAGTCAGCCGGCGCAGCCCCGCGCCGTCCGCGACGACGATCCACAGGTCGGCGCGGAACTTGTCGGCCGCCTGGTCGCGCGTCCGCACCGCGAACACCACCCGGTCGCCGGAGGGCGACGGCTTGGGCTCGGAGAGCCGCTGCATGGCCAGGAGGTCCTGCACCGTGAACGGATGCGGCTCGGCGGCCGCGGCGGGCGCGAGCGGGGCGGCGGCGAGGAGCAGGGCGGCGGCGATCGTGGTGGTGGGCTGGCGCATCGGGTCTTCCTCCTGGCGGCGCGAAGGCGTTCGCGCCGGGCTCCTGGATCGAGCTAGAGCGAGATCGATCCCTTGCGGAACTCCGTCCTGCCGATCTGGGCGTTGACCAAGACCGGCGTGCCGGCGCGGGCGAGGCGCTGGGCTTCGGCGAGGACGGGCTCGACGTCCTCCGGCCGCTCGAGCAGGAAGCCGCGGCCGCCGTAGCCTTCGGCCACCGTGTGGTAGGCGGTACGGGCGAGGACGGTGCCGACGTCGTCCCCCAGCACCTCGATCTGCTCGCGCGCGATCTGCGTCCAGCCGGCGTCGTTGCCGACCACCGCCACGACGCCGACGCCGTGGCGGGCGAAGGCGTCGAACTCGGCGAGGCTGAAGGCGGCCGAGCCGTCGCCCCAGAGGAGCCAGACCTCCGCTCCCGGGCGGGTGAGCGCCGCGCCGAGCGCGAAGCCGCCGCCGACGCCGAGGGTGCCGAAAACGCCGGGATCGAGCCAGGAGAGCGGGGCGCGCGGGCGCAGGACGTACGACGCCGTGGCCACGAAGTCGCCGCCGTCGGCGACGATCAGGCTGTCGTCGGCGAGCCGGCGCTCGATGGCGCGGCAGAGATGGAGCGGGTTCAGGTGCTCGCCCGCGGGCTGCCGCGCCTGCGCCTCGATCTCCTGCTCGCGCTCGGCGTCGCGGGCGCGGAGGCGCGCCAGCCAGTCCCCCCCGCCCGCACGCCGGCCGGCGCCGCCGCGGCGCCCGACCTCGGCCGCGAGCGCGCGCAGGAAGAGCCCCGGATCGGCGTGGACGCCGAGCCGCGGCCGCCGGTTGCGGCGCAGGTCGTCGCGGCTCAGGTTGACGGTGACGAGCGCCGCGTCGCGGCCGATCTGGCGGCCGTAGTCGAGCCGGAAGTCGGCGGGCATGCCGGCCAGCACGACGAGGTCGGCCTCGCGCAACGCCTCCTTGCGCCGGTGCCGGAGCTGGATCGGCGCCTCGCGGCCGAGGAGCCCGCGGCCGGCGCCGGCGAGATAGACCGGGAGCCCCAGCCCGGCGAGAGCGGCCGCCAGCTCCCCCACCTCGCCGGCGCGCAGCACCGCCTGGCTGCCCACCACGAGGACCGGCCGCTCGGCGCGGGCCACGAGCCGCGCCGCCTTGCGCACCGTGAAGTGCGAGGCGTGGAGCGGCGCCGGTGGCAGCGGGTTCGAGGGCGGCCACTTGTCGGAGGCGAAGAGCCGCCGCAGATGGCGCTCGAGATAGCGCCGCAGCCCCCAGCCCGCGAGCCCGCCGCCTCCCGTTCCGGCGAGGTACCACTGCCGCACCAGCGCCTCGTCGTAGAGGAGGTCCACCGGACACTCGACGAAGACCGGCCCCGGGACGCCGGAGGCGGCCTCCTGGAAGGCGCGCTCGAGCGTCGGCACGAGGTCGCGCACCCTCGCGACCGAGTCCATCCACTTGACGTGCGGCGTGACGAGCGCCCGCTGGTCGATGTCCTGGAGCGCGCCGCGTCCCTTGAGGAGAGTCGCCGTGGCGCCGCCGAGCAGCACCAGCGGCGACTGCGCCATCTGCGCGTTTTTGAGCGCCGTGATGGAGTTGGTGACGCCGGGCCCGGCGGTGACCGCCGCGACGCCCGGCGCGCCGGTCAGGCGGGCGACGGCGTCGGCGGCGAAGACCGCGTCGGCCTCGTGGCGGACGTCGACGACCCGGATGCCGCGCCGCTTCGCGCCCACCAGGATCGGCGCGATGTGCCCGCCGCACAGGGTGAAGAGGTGGCGCACCCCCCGCCGCTCGAGCACCGCCGCCACCCGGTCGCCGCCGTTCATCGCACCTCCTCCGCCGCCGCCACGGGCCGGCGGGCGATTATACGGGCGGCCTGTGGCGCCGGCAGACGGGCGGGAGCCTACTTGGAATACGCCTTGCCGCGTGAACGTACTTGGCCGTGGAGCTCGTCATCGCCGTTCGCCCGCTGGGCGGCGACCCGTGCCGATGCCGGCGCGCTCGAGCGACTCGAGTTGCTCCCGGACCTTGCGCACTTTCGGGGAATCGGGACCTAGCGTGGAGGCGAGTATGGGCTCTGCATCGCGCAGCAGGCCGAAGGCCTCGTCCAGCCGTCCGAGCGTCACCAGGCAGTCCGCAATCTCGACCTTGGCGGCCGCGATCTGCGGATGGGTCGCTGGCACGGACTTGCTGAGGATCTCGAGAGCCCGGCGGAAGTGGCGCTCTGCCGCCATCGTCTGACCCTGGTCGCGCAGGACGAGGGCGATGACTTCGAGCGGATAGGCGACGTACGGATGTTCCCGGCCCAGGGTCGTCTCCAGCGTCGACAGGGACTGTCGCGCCAGGGTGAGGGCGGCCTCGGTCTGCCCGAGCTTGCGCCGGCATGCCGCCAGATGGAGCAGGCTGTGCCCCACCTCTTCGTGCCGGTCGCCGAGAATCCGCCGGCGGATCGCCAGGCTCCGCTCCAGCATGGCGATCGCCTCTTCGTAGCGGCCCTGGCTTTCGAGTGCCGTGCCGAGGTTGGCGACCACGTCGGCGGTCCGTTTGGTCTGCTCTCCGTAATTGCGCAGCAGTCCTGACAGCGCCTTCCGGTAGAGAACCTCGGCGTCACGGTTGTCCCCCAGGCTCTCGCGTACCTCCGCGAGTGAGCTGAACAGCCGGGCCACGTGGGGATGTTCGTCCCCCAGCGCCTTGCGCTGCCCCGCAAGGGCACGCCTGAGGAGCGCCTCGGCTTCGCGATACTTTCCCTGGCCGATCAAGACTTCCGCCAGAACGGCCTGCTCCTCGGCCAGCCTGGGATCCTCCTCGCCCCAGGCACGGCGCAGAATCGCGAAGCCCCGCCGATGGAACGTCTCGGCTTGCGGGTAGTCGCCCCGGCGTTCCGCCCGGCGCGCCAGCGCCAGCAGCGACTCCGCCACCGTCATTCCCTGCGGACCCTCGGCCTGCCGGGCGATCGCGAGCGCCTCCTTGTGCAGGGCTTCAGCCTGCCGGAGAGATCCCGCGAGGGCGAGCGTCTCACCCAATTGGTTCAGGGTCTTGGCCACCTCCGGATCGCCCTCCCCCAGCAAGCGGCGCTTGGTGGCCAAGGCTTCCCGCAGGGCGGCCTGCGCCGCGGCGTAGTCGGACTTCTCCTTCCTCAGCTCGGCCACGTGCTCGAGGCTCTGGACCGTCTCGACCGCATCGGATCCAGCGTGCCGCCGGCGCAGGGTCAGGGCTCGTTCGAGCAGGGGCGCCGCCTCGTCGAGCCTGCCCAGCCCGAGCTCGACCTGACCGATGGCGTCCATCAGCGCGGCCTGGACGTCCGGCTGGCCTGCCAGGTCGCGCGACACCCTGCGGGCGCCCCGATCGAGGACTTCGGCCGCCGTCAGGCGCTCGCCGCGGGTGTGGAAGGGATCGGCGCCCTTGAAAGTGTCCACCAGAAACGACAGAGCGTAGCGGGCCTTGTCCCTCTCCCGGGCGGTCTGCCGGCCCTGAACGAAGAGGCTCGCCACCAGCGAGGCGACGAGCAGGACGACGGCCGCCGCCGCCGTCACCGCCGCCCGATGGCGGCGAACGAACTTCCGCCCCCGGTAGCGCAGCGTGTCAGGCCGAGCGGAGACAGGCAGGTCGTGGAGGTGCCGCTCCAAGTCCGCGGCGAGCGCGGCGACCGATTCGTAGCGCCGCGCCGGCTCTTTGCGCAGGGCCGCGAGCACGATCGTGTCGAGGTCGCCCGACAGCCGGCGCCGGAGCGCCGCGGGCCGGCTGCTGCGGGCCGCGGCGATCTCCTCGGCCGATGGCGTGCCGGACCGCACCAGGGCCGTGCTGGGCTTCTCGGGCTCCTGTTCGTTGATGGCGCGCTCGAACTCGTAGGGCGGCGCGGCCTCCTCCACCTGGTAGGGGCTGCGGCCGGCGAGCAGCTCGTAGAGCAAGACGCCCAGCGAGTACACGTCGCTGGCCGTGGTGATGGCGTCGCCCTTGACCTGCTCCGGGCTGGCGTAGCTGGGAGTCATCACCCGCAGCCCGGTGCGCGTGCGGGGGTCGGTCTCCGCCGCCGGCTCGAGCTGCTTGGCGATGCCGAAGTCGAGGAGCTTCGGCTCTCCCTGCGCAGTCACCAGGATGTTCGCCGGCTTGATGTCGCGGTGGACGAGCAGGTTCCGGTGCGCCCACTGCACGGCGGAACAGATCGGCAGGAAGAGCGCCAGGCGCTGGTCGACCGTCAGCCGATGGCCATCGCAGTACTCGTCGACGGGCAAGCCTTCGATCAGCTCCATCACCAGGTAGGGCCGGCCACCCTCCGTGCTGCCGCCGTCGTACAGCCGGGCGATGTTGGGGTGCTCGAGGCGGGCCAGGATCTGCCGCTCGGCGAGGAACCGATGGCGAAGCTCGGTGTCTTCGAGACCGGAGCGGAGGATCTTGACCGCCACCAGCCGCTGATACTGCGCGTCGTCCCGCATCGCCAGGAACACGGTGCCCATGCCGCCGCGCCCGATGGCGCGCAGCAGCCGGTAGGGTCCGAGGCGTTGTACCTCGTCGTCCGGTCGATCGAGGAAGTCGACCTCCCGCGCGTCGGCGGCGAGCAATCTCTCGACCTCCCGGCGCAGCGCGGCATCTCCGGCGCACGCTGTGTCGAGAAACGCCGGCCGCTCGCCGGGAGGACGGTCGAGCGCCGCCTCGAACACGCGATCCACCTCGCGCCAGCGCTCGGCGTCGTTCATCGCTCGTCCTCGAGCTCGCTGCACAGCCAGGCCCTGGTCCGGCGCCACTCACGGCCGACGGTCTCCGCGGAGATGCCGAGCTGCTCGGCCGTCTCCTCCAAGGTCAGGCCGGCGAAGAAGCGCAGCTCGACGATCGCCGCCTTTCTGGGGTCGAGGGCCTCGAGCTTCGCCAGCGCCTCGTCCACCGCCAGCAGGTCGGGACCCCTCGGCTCGACGAGCGCGGCCGTCTCGGTCAGCGTCACCCGTGCCGCCTGACCGCCGCGCTTGAGGCGGTGCTGGCGCCGGGCGTAGTCGACGAGGATCTGCCGCACCAACTTGGCGGCGAGGGCGAAGAAGTGAGTGCGGCTGGAGAGGCGTGATCCCGCGGGCCCGCTGAGGCGCAGGTAGACCTCGTGGACGATGGCGGTGGCCTGCAGGGTGTGGTCCCCGCGGCTGCGGCGCAGCTCCTTGGCGGCGATGCGGCGCAGCTCACCATAGACGAGCGGCAGCACTTCCTCCGCTGCTTCCCGGTCTCCCTTGCTCCACCTCTGGAGAAGGTCCGTGATCGGCGCCTGCCTCATGTTGCTCCTGGGCTATGACGGAGTTTATCGCTTGATGGCGTATTCCCAGATAGACCGAGGCTCGGCAGCCCGGCCCTGTTCAGGGCGAAGGGCGAGATCCATCCGAGGGGGGAACTGCGTGTCCAACGCACAGCAAGTCGGCCCGAGTCCCATCAGCCACCGCCGCGGCCGGACCGCCGCGGCCCGCTTCGCGGTCGCGGTCGCTCTCTTGCCGTCTCTCGCCGCGGCCTTCCTGCCGCCGCCTGCCGGCGCGCAAAGCCCCCTGACCCTGACCGGCTCGGTCAACCCGAAGCAGGCGAGTTACATCGGCTCGATCACCTACTCGGCGTCGGCGAGCGGCGGCGATCCGGCGACCCGGCAGTACTCGTTCTTCCGCCGCCGGCCGGGCGGCACCTGGATCCCGAGCATCAACTCTCCGGCGTGGCAGTCGAGCAGCGTCTACACCTGGCACCCGACCCTGTCCGACATCGGCGTCTGGGAGACCTACATCTGGGTCAAGGACGCCAACACGCCGGCCACCATGAACACCTACGGCTACGCCGCCGGTTACAACACGATGCCAGTCGAGATCTTCGGACCGCCGACGGTGCCCGGGTCGACCTCGGTCGCCTGCGCCTACACCTCGGGCGACAACTGCTGGGTGACGGGCGACTTCACGGCCAGCGCCAGCGCCTCGAGCGGCGGCCTCGGGAGCATCAGCTACCAGATCTGCCGCAGCAACGACACGTCGGGGTGGGGCGGGTGCGACGTCAACCTCACGCTCTCGGGAGGCACGTCGATCACGGTCTCGGGCAGCCACCTGGCTGCGGACGGCTATCGGCGCGCCTATTACTTCCAGGCCCGCGACTCGGCGGGCGCCTCCAGCGGCTGGAACTCGCCGCGCTACGTGCGGGTGGACCGCTACGCGCCGGCGGTCAGCGCCACCGGCGCCTCGGACCTCTGGTACTCGAGCCGCACGGCCACGCTGTTTGCCAACGACAACGGCGGCGGCGCGGCCGCCAACTCGGGCCTGCAGGATCTCCGCTACGCGTGGAACACGGCGCTCAACAGTAGCTGCACGACGGGCACGGGGACGTCTTCGGGGGTGGCGCTGACGGCGCCGGCGGGCGACAACCTGCTCTACGCCTGCGCGCGGGACAACGCCGGTCGCGTGGCGCACTGGAACGGTCGCTATCGGGTGTCGCCGCTCGGCCTGACGGGCGCGGTGAGCCCGACGCGGGCGAGCTACCTCAGCTCCTTCACCTGGACGGCCTCGGCGAGCGGCGGGACGCCGTCGACGACGCGGTATGCGTTCTTCCGCCGCCGGCCCGGCGGCACCTGGATCCCCAGCGTCTCCTCTCCGTTGTGGCAGCCGAGCAACGTGTACACCTGGACGCCGGGAGCCGCGGCCGAGGCCGGAACCTGGGAGACCTACGTCTGGGTCAAGGACGGCGACACGCCGGCGAGCATGAACACCTACGGCTACGCCGCCGGCTTCAACACCGGACCGATCGAGGTCGTAGGGCCGCCGACGGTGCCGGGCGCGACGGCGGTCGCCTGCGCCTACGCGGTGGGCGACGACTGCTGGGTGGCAGGAGACTTCACCGTCAGCGCGGCCGCATTCACGGGCGGCATGGGGAGCCTCGTCTACCAGATCTGCCGCAGCAACGACACGACGGGCTGGGGCGGTTGCGACGTGCACCTCACGTTCTCCGGCGGCACGTCGATCACGGTCTCGGGCACCAACCTGCCGGCGGACGGCTATCGCCGCGCCTATTACTTCCAGGCTCAGGATTCCGCGGGCGCCGTGAGCGGCTGGAACGCGCCGCGCTTCGTGCGGGTGGACCGCTGGGCGCCGGCGGTCAGCGCCAGCAACGCCTCCGACCTCTGGTTCTCGAGCCGCACGGCGACGGTGTCGGCGAGCGACGTCACGGGCGGCGCCGGCGCCAACTCGGGCGTCCTGGCGATCCGCTATGCCTGGAACGCCGCCCTCGACACCGGCTGTACGACCGGCACGGCGACCGCGTCGGGAGCGACGCTGACGGCGCCGGTCGGCGACAACCTGCTCTACCTCTGCGCGCGCGACAACACCGGCCGCGTCGCGCAGTGGAACGGCCGCTACCGGGTGACCGCACCGTTGACCGTGACGGGCACGGTGGGCCCCTCGCGCGGGAGCTACGTCAGCCCCTTCACCTACACCGCCACCGCGAGCGGAGGCGTGCCGGGGACGGCGAGCTACGCGTTTTTCCGCCGCCGGCCGGGCGGCATCTGGATCCCGGACGTGACCGCTCCCAACTGGCAGGCGAGCAACGTCTACAGTTGGACGCCGGGCACCGTGGCCAACGTCGGGATGTGGGAGACCTACATCTGGGTCAAGGACGGCAACACGCCGGCCACCATGAACACCTATGGCTACGCCGCCGGCTACAACACGGGAGTCATCGAGGTCGTGGGGCCGCCGACGGTGCCGGGGGCGACGGCGGTCGGCTGCGCCTATACGGCGGCGACCGGCGACTGCTGGGTGACGGGCGACTTCACCGCCAGCGCGGCCGCGTCGACGGGCGGCATGGGGGGCATCGTCTACCAGATCTGCCGCAGCAACGACACGACGGGCTGGGGCGGGTGCGACGTGCACCTCACGTTCTCCGGCGGCACGTCGATCCTGGTGTCGGGCACGCACCTGCCGGGCGACGGCTACCGGCGCGCCTACTACTTCCAGGCCAAGGACTCCGCGGGAGCGTTGAGCGGCTGGAACGCGCCGCGGTTCGTGCGGGTGGACCGCTACGCGCCCGCGGTCAGCGCCAGCAACGCCTCGGACCTCTGGTTCTCGAGCCGCACGGCCACGCTCTCGGCGACCGACGCCACAGGCGGCGCCGGCGCCAACTCGGGTCTGCTGGCGGTCCGCTACGCCTGGAACGCCGCCCTCGACGCCGGCTGTACGACGGGCACGGCGACCACGTCCGGGACGGTGCTCACCGTGCCGGCCGGCGACAACCTGCTGTACCTGTGCGCGCGCGACAACACCGGCCAGGTCGCGCCATGGAATGGCCGCTACCGGGTGTCGCCGATGGGCTTGACGGGCGCGGTGAGCCCCACCCGGGCGAGCTACCTCAGCCCCTTCACCTGGACCGCCACCGCGAGCGGCGGGACGCCGTCGACGACGCGGTATGCGTTCTTCCGCCGCCGGCCCGGCGGCACCTGGATCCCCAGCGTCTCCTCGCCGCCGTGGCAGGCGAGCAACGTCTATACCTGGACGCCGGGAGCCGCGGCCGAGGCCGGGACCTGGGAGACCTACGTCTGGGTCAAGGACGGCGACACGCCGGCGAGCATGAACACCTACGGCTACGCGGCCGGCTTCAACACCGGACCGATCGAGGTCGTGGGGCCGCCGACGGTGCCGGGTGCGACGGCGGTCGCCTGCGCCTACGCGGTGGGCGACGACTGCTGGGTGGCAGGAGACTTCACCGTCAGCGCGGCTGCATCCACGGGCGGCATGGGGAGCCTCGTCTACCAGATCTGCCGCAGCAACGACACGACGGCGTTCGGCGGCTGCGAGGTGAACCTGACGCTTGCCGGCGGCACGTCCATCACGGTCTCGGGCACCAACCTGCCGGGAGACGGCTACCGGCGCGCCTACTACTTCCAGGCCAAGGACTCGGCCGGGGCCTTGAGCGGCTGGAACACACCGCGCTACGTGCGGGTGGACCGCTGGGCGCCCGCGGTCAGCGCCAGCAACGCTTCCGATCTCTGGTTCGCCAGCCGCACGGCGACGGTGTCGGCGAGCGACGCCGCGGGCGTGGCCGGCTCGAACGCCGGTCTCCTGGCGGTCCGCTACACCTGGAACACCGCCCTCGACGCGGCGTGCACCACCGGCACGGCGACGTCGTCCGGGGCGACGCTGACGGCGCCGGTCGGCGACAACCTGCTGTACCTCTGCGCGCGCGACAACATCGCGCGCGTCACGCAGTGGAGCGGCCGCTATCGGGTGGCCGCCCCGTTGACCCTGACCGGCACGGTGACCCCGGCGCGGGGGAGCTACCTCAGCCCCTTCACCTGGACGGCGACCGCGGGCGGCGGCGATCCGGCGACGATCAGCTACGCCTTCTTCCGCCGCCGGCCGGGCGGCACCTGGGTCCCGGACGTGACCGCTGCGGACTGGCAGGCGAGCAACGTCTACAGTTGGACCCCGGGCGCCGTGGCCAACGTCGGGACGTGGGAGACCTACATCTGGGTCAAGGACGGCAACACGCCGCCCGACGCGAACACCTACGGCTACGCCGCCGGCTACAACCCGGGACCGATCGCGGTCGTGGGGCCGCCGACCGTGCCGGGCGCAACGGCGGTCGCCTGCGCCTACTCGGCGGGCGAGGACTGTTGGGTGAGGGGCGACTTCACGGCCAGCGTGACCGCGTCGACGGGCGGCATGGACCCCATCACCTACCAGACCTGCCGCAGCAACGACACCACGGGCTGGGGCGGTTGCGACGTCGACCTCACGCTCTCGGGCGGCACCTCGATCGCGGTCTCGGGCATCAATCTGCCGGCGGACGGCTACCGCCGCGCCTACTACTTCCAGGCCAAGGACGCCGCGGGCGCCTTGAGCGGTTGGAACGCTCCGCGCTACGTGCGGGTGGACCTCTATCCCCCCACCGTCGGCGCCGACAACGCCTCGGAGGAATGGTTCACCAGCCGCACGGCGACGGTGTCGGCGGCCGACGACGACGAGGGGGCCGCCACCAACTCCGGCCTCGCCGAGCTGCGCTACGCCTGGAACACCGCGCTCGACGCGGCCTGCACCGCCGGCACGGCGGTGGCGCCGGAGACCACGCTCACCGTGCCGGTCGGCGACAACGTGCTCTACCTCTGCGCCCGCGACAACGTCGGCTGGGTCGCGGTGTGGAACGGCCGCTACCGCGTCGAGTACGTGCCCGAACCGGAGGTCACGTCCGTCGCGCCGCTGGTGATCCGCCAGGGCGTCGAGACCGTCCTGACGGTGACGGGTGCCAACCTGCAGGGTGCTACCGTCTATGTCGCCACCGATCCCGCGGAGGAGGACCCGTCGACGGCCCCCGTCCGCGTCTTCCCCACGGCCGTCCTCCTCGAGATCAACGCCGAGGGCACGGCACTCACCGTGCGGATCGATGCGCGAGCGGCCGGCATCGACGGCTTCCACAACCTCGCCGTCGAGACGCCGGGGGGCATGACGGCCGGCCAGTTCCGGGTGGTGGGGACGGCGCCGGTCGTCGACGTCTTCACCCCCTCGCAGCCGGTGCAGGGCAACATCCACGTCCTGATGCTGGCGGGCGTCAACCTGCAGGGCGCCGAGATCGTGCCGGTCGACCCCGCGATCAAGGTGCTCGATCTCGACAACAGCAGTGACACCGGCATGGCGGGCCTGCTGTACGTCGACTCGGACGCTCCCGTCGGTGAGTACGAGATCCGCGTCGAGCTGCCCGGCGGCGAGTCCCTGACGCTGTCGGTGGACGTCGTGGCGAGCGCCGCCGCCGCTTCGCTCAAGACGACGCAGATCGAGATCCCCGGACGGTCGCTGCGGGCGGACATGCCCGAGGTCCTGCTGCAGGAGCCGGTCAGCCCATCGCTGGCGCAGATTGCCGGGTACCGGCGGCTGGGCGCGCCCGCAGGGAGCGGCGACGGCACGTCGGCAGCCGACCCGGCGATCGTGATCTGCGGCTGGATCTCGCAGCGCCAGACCTTCCGGCTGAGCTTCGTCCTGTTCACGATGACCGACGTCTTCGGCAAGCCGCTGACGCGCCAGGCGCTCAACCGGCTCGCTCCCGGGCAGCGGCTCAACTTCAACTCGCTGACCATGATGGCCACCGGCTTCCTGGAGTACGAGTTCTACTTCCGCATCTGCAACAACCGGGTCACCACCGTCTTCTTCTGCGTGCGCGGCGGCATCAGCTACATGCTGCCCCTGGTCGGCGGCTACAAGGTCCAGTTCGACCTCTGCGTCGGAAACCGCGGGACGTCGGTCGGTCTGACCGCGGAAGGGGCGATCACGCGGCACGAGTGGAGCACGTCGAACGGGTGCGTCACCGTGGAGGACGCGGATCCGACCTCGGAATCGGGCGAGCGCAGCGGCACGGTCGCCGTCAACTGCTGCACGCCGGCCGACATCTACCTGCACACGACGGGCACGGCGTTCCAGCAGACGTTCGACGCCCAGGGCAGGGTGCGCTCGGTGCAGCAGGAGAACTGCGAGGAGCCCTCGCCTCCGCAGTTGGGCGTCTTCCTGGACGTCGACGGCGACAACGTCGTGCCCGACGAGGCGGGCAATCCGCTGCTGGACTACCTCTACTTCCCGACCGAGCTCGACGACAGCGCGGGCTACCTGCCGTGCTCGCCGATGGCCGGCGGCGCTCCCCCGGGCGGCGGCGTGCAGCCGAGCCAGCTGCCGCAGCGGATGCAGGTCATCGCGGCCTACGTCCAGACCTTCGGTGACAGGCTGCGGATCGTGCCGCCGCCGGCGGACGTCACGTCCGTCGAGATCGAGCTGCAGCAGACCTCGACCCTTTATGGCAAAGCGACCAACTACCCGCCCGATCCATTAGGAGGATCCGGCAGCGGGCCGTCGGACCCGGACTTCTGGCTCGCAGCAGTCGGCGATACCTCGAGCACGACCGGCCAGTCCGTGACCGTCAGCTTCGGCACCCAGGCCGCGCCGTCGCCCCTGGCCGTCGCGAACCTCTACTGCAACGACTACGGCGGCAGCACCAGCATGCGGGTCAGGCCCGCCGGGGGCACCTTCACCGCGCCCGTGGCCCTGCCCGCGACAGCTTTCGGCTCCGGCACCAGGGGGCTGCCGAGCCTCGGCTGGACCGATTTCGCGGGTGTGCCGGTCCAGGTCGGCTCGCTGCAGGAGAACACCGACGACGACGGCACGCCGGTGGGCAACGGACAGCTCGGAGACGGCCTGTCCGCCCACTCCGAGTACCGGGGCATGGTGATCGACGGCAGGCACTTTCGCCTGAACCCGTCGCAGAAGGACGCCTTCGTCGAGTGGAACTCGACCTTCCAGAGCCTGGCCGGGGCGCCCCAGCTCGGACTCGAGCTCCACCGGCCGACGAGCAGCGACTACTACACGGACCCCAACAACGCCCTCATGATGAACCTCCACGGCACCAGCCTCGGCATGGATACCGTGGCCGTCGTGGCCGTGCACCTCGTCGCCAGCACCGCCGCGGCGCCTCCGACCGGGACCATCCAACTGGGTATCACCAGCGGCGAGGTCGCGCAGGCGGTGCTGGTCGAGAGCACGATCTACACGAGCCGCATCACGCAGGAAGCCGGCCCGCACCTGCCCTCCGCGGGCCTGCAAGACTGGGTGCTTTCCCACGAGCTGGGTCACGCGGTGGGCATCTGCCACCGGGAAGAGGATCAGGCGGGCAACGCCATCAACATCATCCCGTCCTGCCAGAACGTCGTCATCGACCCGCAGTCCGTGATTCCGAGCGGCGTCTTCTACATGCACAGCGGCGCCGTCTTCGGCAAGATCAAGAGCAGCACCAATCCACTCGCGGGACCGGCGACGTCGTACCACGCCAACTCGCTGGCGCAGATCAAGCTCAAGTAAGCGGAGGATTCGACGATGGCGACGAGCGGAATCCATGGCACCGGGAAGACGGCGATGGAACGACTTCGTTGGCTCCTGCGGGCGGCGCCGGCCCTGCTGCTCGCCGTGGCTCCGCTGGCGGCGCAGCCGATGGATCTCGAGCTGACGTGCCGCCCCGAGCACGCCTTGCTCGACCAGCGCCAGGAGCGGCCGGCCGACGTCCGCGACCACTCGCGCTTCTCGACCTACTACCTGTTCGACAATCCGCACCTGTTCGAGATGCGCGTGTCCTTGATGAACGTGAGCCCGACCCGCCAGCCGGTGGCCGACGTGGCCGGCGACTGGACGCGCGGCCTCCAGGTGCGGGTCCGCCGCGATGGGGCGGCGCTCGGGCCGGGCGAGCTCCTCGTCGAGCCCGCGCGACGGCTGCGCCGGGCCCTCGTCTACCTCGAGGACGGAGAGCCCGTCGAGGAGCCGCGGTTCCGCCGCTATGCGACCTCGCCCGGCTCCGAGCCGCTGATGCCGTACGACACCTACCGGCGCGAGGAGCAGGTCGTGGACGAGCTGCCGCGCGAGCTCGCCACCTACGAAGAGGCGGTGGTCGTCCTGCGCCTCCGCGCCGCCAACGGCGGCGACCTGCCGCTGGGCCTCTACGTGGTGAGCATCGTCGACGAGGCCAACCACGTGCGGTGCAGCGCCGAGCAGCTCGTGGTGATGCGTGCCCCGCGTTCGCCGCTGGACACCGTTGACGCGCACATCGTCCGCGCCAACGCCCACCAGGCCGAGGGCGAGCTGGACGCAGCCGCGGAGGAGCTGGCCCTGGCCACCGCGCTGGCCCCGGACGTCCTCAAGGGCTGGGTCTACCGGAGCGCGATCGCCTCGGCCCGGAACGACCTGGCCGGCGTGGCTGAGGCCGCCACCCGGCTCGAGATGCTGCTGGCGGAGCACGGCGGGTCGGACCGCAAGGAGGAGTTCGCGGGCGTCCTGCTCGACGCCAGGGCCGTGGCCCGCGAGGCTCCCAAGCTGCGCCGCCGGCTCGCCGCCACGCAGGGCGCTCTCTCCGAGTGAGCGCGCGGCCGGAGCCGCGGCTGCAGGCGCCGCGCCCTGCTAGGCTCGCGAGCGATGGCCGGCCGGTCGCGCTGGGTCCGCCCGCTCCTGGGACTCGCCGTCTACGGCGCGCTCGTGCTCCTCGAGCGGCGGCGGCCGCTGCGGCGCGCCGCGGTCGAGCCCAAGCTGGTGCGCAACGCGCGCAACGTGACGCTGGCGGGGATCGGCGCCGCCGCCCTTCAGCTCGCCGCCGCGCCCGTCCTCCGGCCGCTCACCGCGGCGGTCGAGCGCCGCCGCTGGGGCCTCCTCCCACGCCTTCGTCTACCGCGCGCGGTCGAGACGGCGCTCGGCGTCGTCCTCCTCGACTACACGCTCTACCTCTGGCACGTCCTGGTGCACGAGGTGCCGGCGCTCTGGCGCTTCCACCGCGTCCACCACGCCGACCTCGACCTCGACGCCTCGACCGCGCTGCGCTTCCACTGCGGCGAGCTGGCGCTGTCGGTCGGCTGGAACGCCCTCGAGGTGACGGCGCTCGGCATCCGCCCCGCGACCTTCGCGCTGCGCCAGCGGCTGCTCCTCGCCTCCATCCTCTTCCATCACTCCGACCTGCGGCTGCCGCTCGCCGTCGAGCGCCGCCTGGCGCGGCTCATCGTCACCCCGCGAATGCACGCGATCCATCACTCGATCGTGCCCGAGGAGACGAGCTCCAACTGGTCGAGCGGGCTCTCGCTCTGGGACCGCCTCCACGGCACGCTGCGCCTGAACGTGTCGCAGGAGGAGCTGACGATCGGCGTCCCCGCCTTCCGCGAGCCGCGCCAGGTGACCCTGCCGAAGCTGCTGCGGATGCCCTGCGGGCGGCAGCGGCCGACCTGGGTGCTGCCGGACGGCACGGTGCCGCGGCGGGAGCTCGGCCCCGTCCCGCCCGACCACCTCCTCGCCTGACGGGTCTGGAATCGAACTTGCTGGTGCCAGGGCCGGCAGCGCAGGCCGCGCTCGACACGCACACGTCCCCTCTCCCCTGTGGGAGAGGGGCGAACCGAGCGTCACCGGCCGCTCGACGAAGAGGTGGAGCCATGAGGAGACGCGAGAAGAAGCCCCTGGTGGTGGTCGTCACCGGCGCCTCGGCCGGCGTCGGGCGGGCGCTGGCGCGGGAGCTCGGGCGGCGGGGCGCCCGCGTGGGCCTCCTGGCGCGCGGCGAGGACGGCCTCGAGGCCGCGGCGCTCGAGGTCGAGGAGCGCGGCGGGCGGGCGCTGCCCGTCGTCACCGACGTCGCCGACGCGGCGGCGGTCGAGGCGGCGGCGCGGGCGGTCGAGGAGGCCTTCGGCCCGATCGACGTCTGGATCAACAACGCCATGGCGACGGTGATGGCGCCGGTCAAGGAGCTCACCGCCGAGGACGCCCGCCGCGTCACCGACGTCACCTACCACGGCACGGTCTACGGCACGCTCGCGGCGCTGCGCCGCATGCTGCCGCGCGGCCGCGGCACGATCGTGCAGGTGGGCTCGGCCCTCGCCTATCGCTCGATCCCGCTCCAGGCCGCCTACTGCGCCGCCAAGCACGCCGTCGTCGGGTTCACCGACTCGCTGCGCAGCGAGCTGATCCACGACCGCAGCGGCGTGCGCCTCACCGCGGTCCACCTGCCGGCGCTCAACACGCCGCAGTTCACCTGGTCCAAGACGACGCTCGACCACGAGCCGCAGCCGCTGGGGACGATCTACCAGCCCGAGGTGGCGGCGCGGGCGATCGTGCACGCGGCGCTCCATCCGCGGCGGCGGGAGTACTGGGTGGGGACCAGCACGGTGGTGGCGATCCTCGGCCAGCGGCTGGCGCCGGCGGCCGGCGACCGCTACCTCGCGCGCACCGCCGTCGAGGGCCAGCAGACCGACGAGCCGATCGATCCGCGGCGGAAGGACAACCTCTACCGGCCGGTCCCCGGCGACCACGGCGCCCACGGCCCCTTCGACGACCGCGCGCTCGACCGCAGCCTGCAGTTCTGGCTGTCGCAGAACCGCGGCTGGCTGCTCGGCGCCGCCGGCGCCGTGGCGGCGGCGGGGCTCGGCCTCGCGGCGGCGCGGCGGCGGAGTGAGCCGCGCGGCCACCGCGTGACCCAACGACAGACGACCCGGGAGATCGGCGGCCGCCGCACCCCGCCGCCCCGCCGGCTTCCCGCCGCCTCCTAGTGGCAAACGCGCCGCCGCTCCGGGGCGTATGCTGGAGCGTGCCACCCGAGCAGGCGGAGGAGTCCGTGGCGGCCGCGACCCTGACCCGAAGGAGTCTCTTCACCACCGCGTGGAGCGGCGCCGAGTCCCCGGCGTCGATCCCCTGGGGCGCCGGCACGGCCGGGGCCTCCGGCCTGTCTGCCCCCGACCCCATCGTCCATCTCGTCAACCGCATCACCTTCGGCGCCTGCCCCGAGGTGCTGGCGCACGCCCGCGCGCTCGGGTTCGAGGGCTTCGTCGAAGAGCAGCTCCATCCCGAGGAGATCGACGACTCCGCGGTCGAGGCGGTGGTGCGGGAGCGCTTCCCGACGGTCGGCATGCACCCGCTCGCCCTCGACAAGCACAACCGCCTCCACGTCGCCTTCGAGCTCAAGGCGGCCACGGTCTACCGGGCGCTGGCCGGCCGCCGGCAGCTCCTCGAGATGATGGTCGACTTCTGGTCGAACCACTTCAACGTCCACCACCTCGACGGGCCCGTCGCCTATTACAAGACGCTCGAGGACCGCCGGGTGATCCGCCCTCATGGCTTGGGCAGGTTCCGCGACCTCCTCGTCGGCTCCGCCAAGAGCCCGGCGATGATCGTGTACCTGGACAACTTCTTCAATCGCAAGGCGCGGCCGAACGAGAACTACGCGCGCGAGCTGATGGAGCTGCACACTCTCGGCGGCGGCGGCGGCTTCGGCCAGCGCGACGTCGAGGAGGTGGCACGCGCCTTCACCGGCTGGATGCTGGGCGCCGTCGGCGGCCCGGAGGTTCGGGTCGGCAAGTTCCTCTTCGACGCCACCCAGCACGACGACAGCGCGCGGACGGTCCTCGGCACCGAGATCCCGGCCGGCCTCGGGATCGGCCACGGCGAGCGGGTGCTCGAGCTGCTCGCCGCGCACCCCGCCTGCGCGCCCTTCATCGCCGCCAAGCTCTGCCGCCGCTTCGTCGCCGACGAGCCTCCGCCGGCTCTCGTCGAGCGCGCCGCCGCCACCTTCACCGCGACCGGCGGCGACATCCGCCAGGTGATGCGCACGATCCTCCTCTCGGACGAGTTCCGGGACTCGGCGGACCGGAAGCTCAAGCGGCCGCTCGAGCTCCTGGTCTCGGCCCTGCGCACCCTGGAGGCGCAGCTCGCCCCCGCGGCGATGCCGGCGCTCCTCGCCGTCCTCGAAGCGATGGGACAGCTCCCGTTCAACTGGCCGCCGCCGGACGGCTACCCCGACGTGGCGGAGGCCTGGAGTGACACCAACGGCATGCTCGACCGCTGGAACCTGGCGCTCGCCCTCGGCGCGAACGGCCTCATGGGAACGGAGGTCGACTTCGAGGCGCTGACCGCCGGGCTGCGCCGCCCGACGCCCACCGAGCTGGCGGACCATCTGATCGCGCGCCTCCTGGCCCGCGCCCTGCCCGCCGCCGACCGCCGGCAGGTGATCCGCTACCTCGCCGGCGCCGCCGGGACCGCGGCGACGGCGCCGATCCCGCAGCCCGACCTCAGGAGCATCACCATGGGCGGCGTGTCCCTGCTCCTCGGCTCGCCGTACTTCCAGTGGCGTTGAGCGCCGGGGAACGCACGATGCAACCGCTCACGCGCCGCGGCTTCCTCCGCTCGCTCGGGCTCGGCGGCCTGGTGCTGCCGTCCTGGTTCCCGCGCCTCGCCTTCGCGGCGACGCCTGCGTCCCGGCGGGACATCCTGGTCTGCATCTTCCTGCGTGGCGGCGCGGACGGCTTGAACGTCGTCGTGCCGTTCGGCGACGACGACTACTACGCGAGCCGCCGATTCCTGGCCATCCGCCAGCCGGGACGCGGCGGGCGCGAGGCGATCGACCTCGATGGCTTCTTCGGCTTCCACCCCTCCCTCGCGCCGCTCAAGGAGCTCTACGACGACGGCGTCCTCGCCGCGGTCCATGCCACGGGCTCGCCGGACCCGACCCACTCGCACTTCGACGCCATGGACTTCATGGAGCGCGGGACGCCGGGGGCCAAGTCCGTCCCGACCGGCTGGATCGGACGGCACCTCGCGACCCTCGATACCGGCAACGACTCGCCGTTCCGGGCGGTCGGCGTCGGCTCGCTGCTGCCGGCCGCGCTGCGCGGACCGGTGCCCGCGACGGCTCTCAGATCCATCACCGCCTTTCATCTCCTGGGCCGGGCCGGCCAGGAGACGGACCTCGGGCGCTTCCAGGCCCGGCTGGCGGCAGTGAGCGCAGGCGACGGCTGGCTCGACCGCCAGGCGCGGCGGACCTTCGCGGCCATCGCCACCCTGGCCGCGGCCGATCCGGGCGCCTATCGCCCGGCGAACGGCGCCAGGTATCCGGACGGCGGGTTCGGCTCGGCGCTGCTCCAGGTCGCGCAGCTCGTCAAGGCCGATCTCGGGTTGGAGGTGGCCTGCCTCGACCTCGACGGCTGGGACCTGCACGCGGAACAAGGGCGGGCGACCGGCGTGATGGCGGATCTCCTCTCCGCGCTGGCGCGCGGGCTCGCGGCCCTCTACACCGACCTCGGCCAGCGGATGCGGCGGATCACCGTCGTCACGATGACCGAGTTCGGCCGTCGCATCCAGGAGAACGCCTCGGGCGGCACCGATCACGGCCATGGCAGCTTCATGTTCCTGTTGGGCGGCGGCGTCAACGGCGGCCGCGTACACGGAATCTGGCCGGGGCTCGCGCCCGAGCAGCGGGTCGGGCCGGGCGATCTCGCGATCACCTCCGACTATCGCACCGTCCTCGCGGAGGTCCTGGAGCGGCGGCTGGGGAACTCGCGGATCGGGGAGGTGTTCCCGGGCTTCACGGCGCCGGGGTACTTGGGCGTGGTCCGCTAGCACGGCGCGGGAGCTGACGCGCCCAGACCGGGCCGGCCCTACTTCTCCGCCATGTGCGGATAGCGGTAGTCGGAGGGCGGCACGAACGTCTCCTTGATCGCCCGCTGCGAGGTCCAGCGCAGGAGGTTCGCCATCGAGCCGGCCTTGTCGTTGGTGCCGGAGGCGCGGGCGCCGCCGAAGGGCTGCTGGCCGACGACGGCGCCGGTCGGCTTGTCGTTGATGTAGAAGTTCCCGGCGGCGTGGCGCAGGCGCCGCGTCAGGTAGGCCATCTCGCCGCAGTCGCGGGCGAAGATGGCGCCGGTCAAGGCGTAGGGGCTCGTCGTGTCGACCAGCTCGAGCGTCTCCTCGAGCGCGCCGTCCTCGTAGACGAAGACCGTCACCACCGGCCCGAAGATCTCCTCGCGCATCAGCTTGCAGCGCGGATCGGTCGTCAGCACGACGGTCGGCTCGACGAAGTAGCCGGTCGCGTCGTCGCCCTTGCCGCCGAAGAGGATCTCGGCCTCGGCAGCGCCGCGGGCGTGCTCAACGTAGCCCATGATGCGGTCGAACGAGGTCTTGTCGATCACCGCCGCCATGAAGTTGCGGAAGTCGGTCGGCGGCCCCAGGCGCACGGTCGCCAGCTCGTCGCCCAGTCGCTCGCGCACCGCCGGCCAGAGCGAGCGCGGCAGGTAGACGCGCGAGGCGGCCGAGCACTTCTGCCCCTGATACTCGAAGGCGCCGCGCAGGATCGCGGTGGTCAAGGTCGCGACGTCCGCCGACGGATGGGCGAAGACGAAGTTCTTGCCCCCGGTCTCGCCGACGATCCGCGGGTAGGCGCGGTAGTTGGGGAGGTTCTCGGCGATGGCGCGCCACATGCCCTGGAAGACCGGCGTCGAGCCGGTGAAGTGGAGACCGGCGAAGTCCTGCTGCTCGAGGACCCGGTCCCCCACCTCGCCGCCGCGGCCCGGGAGGAAGTTGATGACGCCGTCCGGCAGCCCGGCGGCGTGGAGCAGCTTCATGATGTGGTAGCCGGAGACGACCGCCGTCGAGGCCGGCTTCCAGAGCACGGTGCAGCCCATGAGCGCCGGCGCGGTCGGCAGGTTGCCGGCGATCGAGGTGAAGTTGAACGGCGTCACCGCGAAGACGAACCCTTCGAGCGGCCGGTAGTCGAGGCGGTTCCACACCCCCGGCGCCGACCACGGCTGGTCGGTGTAGAGGGTGCGCGCGAAGTAGGGGTTGAAGCGCCAGAAGTCGATCAGCTCGGCGGCCGCGTCGATCTCGGCCTGGAAGACCGTCTTCGACTGGTTGAGCATGGTGGCGGCGTTGAGCGTCGCGCGCCACGGGCCGGCGAGGAGGTCCGCCGCCTTCAGGAACACCGAGGCGCGCTCCTCCCACGGCAGCTCCGACCAGCCGCGCCAGGCCGCCTTCGCGGCCGCCGCCGCCGCCTGCACCTGCGCCGCCCCGGCCTGGTGGTAGGTGGCGAGCACCCGCCCGTGATCGTGCGGGCAGATGGCGTTCGCCGTCTGCCCGGTCCGCACCTCCTGGCCGCCGATCAAGAGCGGGATCTCGATCCGCTGCCCCTCCATCTCGGCCAGCCGCTCCTTGAGCGCCTTCTTCTCGGGCGACCCCGGGGCATAGCTGTGGACCGGCTCGTTGGCGGGCGGCTCGAGGCGGGAGATGGCGTTGGTCATGGCGGAAGATCGTAGTCGCTCCTCCGCCGGCGGGGCAAACGGCCGGCCCGCGCCGCAGGACCCGGAGGC
>JBIOUG010000053.1:0-14904 GCA_044866775.1 Thermoanaerobaculia bacterium
GGTTGCCGGTGACCAGGATGTCGCGCAGGTTGATGGTGACCACGTCGAAGCCGGTCAGGTAGACGTCGAAGTCGAGCACCGGCACCGACTGGTCGGACCACACGGTGACGTGCGTGAGCACGGCCGACGCCGACGCGTTGTTGATGGAGAAGAGCGTCGTGATCGCGTTCGGATCATCGACGTCGACCTCGAAGTACGGGAGCAGCAGGGTGGCGGCCGGCACGTCGTCGATCGTCTCGATCAACGCCAGCGCCTGCCCACTCACGCCCAGCAGCCCCACCAAGGCCAGGCAGAGGACGACTTTCTTCATAACGGACAATCTCCTTGTCGACAGTTGAACTGCGTATGGACAGCAGACATCGGAACCAGATCTCTCCTCGTTGAGCGTAAAGCATCACCCCCCGTTCAAAGATTCGTAAGCGAAGTCACGGCCGCGCTGGCTCGAGGTGCTTGAGGGCGTCAGCCATTGGTTCCATGTTCGGCACTGACTTTATGCTGCGGCACTATAGGAAGCTCCCCCACCCTTGTCAAGAGCCGTTCGACGCGGCGCTGAGCTCGCGCCGCGGCCCGGCTTTCCAGGCCTGCAAGGAGCCGCCGTTGACGCACTTCTCCGGCGCGAAGAGCGCCGAGGACTCGCCGGCGAACGCCGCCACCACCTCGTCGCGGCCGTCGCCGTCGAGGTCGCGCAGCTTGACGTCGTAGCCGCGGCAGCCTTCGGGCGCCGGCAGCTCGCTGTTCGCCTCGCGCGTGAAGGAGGCGCCGCCCCGGCCGAGGAAGACCCACATCTCGCCGTCGCCGGTGAGCGCCACGAGGTCGATCCGCCGGTCGCCGTCGAGGTCGCCGCCGTCGAGCGCGAAGACGCCCCGCCTCCCCTCCTCGGCGTACATCGTGCGGCGCTCCCATTCTCCCTTGGCGCGCGCCAGAAAGAGGTCCACCCCGGTGCGCCACGTGCCCAGCTCGTTGGCAATGTAGCCGAGCGCCAAGTCGTTGCGCCGATCGCCGTCGAAGTCGGCGACGTAGACGCCGCCGGTCAGCATGGCCGGACGCAGGTGCGGCAGCTCCGCCGGGGTCCAGGCGCCGTCCTTCTCTCCCAGCCGCAGGATCTGCTTGGCGCCGAGCACGTTCAACCCCAGCGCCAGGTCCAGCCGCCGGTCGCCGTTGAGGTCGGCGACCTCGAAGTCGTCGCCGAAGACCGTCCGCGGATTGGACAGCTCGTCCCGGCGCTGCCAGGAGCCGTCTCCCTGGTTGAGATAGACGAGGACGCCATAGCCCATCGCCGGACGGATCTGCGGCTGGCCGTCGATCGTCCGCGACGCCGCCATGCGCGGGCCCTCGCCGAGCAGGATGAGGTCGAGGCGCCGGTCCCCGTTCCAGTCCGCCGCCTCGATGGTGCGCGAGGTGAAGCTGCTCGAGTCGCCACCCTGTCCTGGAACCTCGAACCCCACACCCTTGCCCCACTCCTTGAAGCTGGCCGGTCCGTCGGCGACGAGGACCAGCGCCCCGCGCAGATGCACGGCCAGGGCCAGGTCGGGCCGCTTGTCGCCGTTGAAGTCGCCGACCGCCACGTCGCCGTAGTCGTAGCCGAGGGGCGGGAACTTCACCTCCCGCCAGCGCGTCCAGTTGCCCTTGCCGTCGCCGAGGAAGATGTTGGGCGAGCGGCGCTCGCCCTTGCGCGCCGGGCCGTGCACGATGTCGAGGTGGCCGTCGCCGTTCATGTCGGCGACCTTGAAGCCGTTCCGCCACTGGCCGCTGGTCGGCAGGCCGTTGGCGAACGGAGCGAAGGCGAGGCGGTCGGAGACGCCGGCCTCCGGCTTGTAGGTCGCCGCGACGCGCGCCCGGTCCTCGTCGGTGGGCCCGGTGCTCTTCGCCTCCATGTCCACCTCGACCTTGTAAATCTTGACCGTGAAGGTCTCGTCGTCGTGCGCCAGCACCTCGTACGGCATGCCGTAGCGCAGCACGATGTTCTTGTCGTCGACCCAGCGGTACTCACCTTCGATCCTCGGGATCTTGGTCGCGAAGTACTTGCGCCCCTGCTCGTCGGTGAGCCAGACGCCGTCGGGCGGCTGCGGCATCTCGACGGGCGGCGTCGGAGTGGCCGGCCCCAACCACGGCGGCGGCGGGCCCGGAGGGCGCTCGGCGGCACCCGCCAGGCAGGCGCCGGCGGAGAAGAGCGTGAGCGCCAGCGCTCCGGCGCGGGACAACGAACGACGACTCTTGATGGGATTCACGTCAGATCTCGTCCACGAAGATGGGCTTGAGACGCCTGAACAGCCAGAAGCCGGCGGATAGTAGCACGGCGGCCGCGAGCGCCAGGGCCCAGGTGCCTGGGGCGAGGGCGCTCTCACCGCCGAGGAACGCCTGGCGGTAGAGGCCCACGAGCGGGGTCAGCGGGTTGGCCTCGACCCAGGCGCGGAAGCGCCCCGGGACGAGGGCCAGGGGATAGACGATCGGGGTGAGGTAGAACCAGGCCGTGAAGACCATCCCGAGCACCTGGGTCGTGTCGCGGAAGAAGACCTGCAGCGCGGCCATCAGCAGGCCTAGCCCGAGCATCAGCGCGGCCTGGAGAGGCACCGCCACCAGGAGCAGCGGCAGGCCCGTCCAGGAGACCTCGCCCAGCCAGACCAGCACGCCGAGGAAGATGGCCGCGGCGATCCCCTCGTGGAGCAGGGCCGCGAGCACCACGGCGAGCACCAGCACCTCGGCGGGGAAGCGGAGCTTCTTCACCAGGTTGGCGTTGTCGGTCACCGCCGTGGCGGCGCGCAGCACCCCTTCGTGGAGCGCCATCCAGGGCAGCAGCCCGCAGAAGAGGAAGACCCCGAAGTGCTGGGTGCGCTCGCCGACCGGCGACACCCGCATCACGGTCGAGAAGACGAAGCTGAAGAGCAGCAGCATCCAGAGCGGCTGCACGAACGACCAGAGGAAGCCGAGGAGCGAGCCGGCGTAGCGGCCCTGGAAGTCGCGTTTGACGAGCTCCCGCAGGAGGAAGAGATGTCTTCGCATGCGCCTTGACAGCTCTCTGGGGGCAGCCGTACACTCGCCCCACCACGCCGTCTATGTCATTGTGACATACCCGGGCGCCGAGTCAACGTCTGTTGCGACTCCGGTAGAGGCTCCGCAAGAGGTCAGATGGCCGCTCTCGAGAAGATTCGTCAGGTGCAGTTGGTCGGACGGCGGATCCGCGAGCTGCGCAAAGAGCACAACCTCACCCAGACCGAGCTGTCGTCGCGGGTCGGGATCCAGCAGTCGGATCTCTCCCGCATGGAGAAGGGGGAGTACCGGGTCAGCCTGGACACCCTCTTCCGCCTCCTGGGCGAGTTCCACTTGAGCATCGGTGAGTTTTTCGAGGAGGGCGACCCGGAGGCCGTCACCCCGCGGGACGCCCGCGTCGTGCGCGACCTGCGGTCGTTGAGCGCCGACGCCCAGCGCGAGATCGAGGACTACATCGCCTTCAAGCGCGCGCAGGCCCGGCCGGACGACGCCTAGCGACGTCCCGGCCGCTTCGACGGAGGAGAGGGTGATCGAGACGGGGCCCAGGGAGGAGCTCGCCGCGTTCGACGTGCTGCGCAGCCACGGCACGCGGGCGGTCGAAGCGGGCAGGTTCGAGGAGGCGGAGGCGTTGTTCGCCGAGGCGCTCGCGTGGGCGCGGGAGCGGGACGACAGCCGCCTCGCCGACAACGCGCTCTGCGCGCTCGCCGCGGTGGCGATCGCGCGCGGCGGCGGCGAGAGCCAGCTCCCGGTGTTGCGGCAGATCCTGATGCGCAACGAGGACCTGGCGAACTGCCGTCTCGCGGCGTACAACATCTCGCTCCACTACGAGTGGACCAAGGACTACAAGAAGAGCCTCTTCTACGCGCGTATCGCGCTCGACCGCTCGAAGCTCCTCGACCGCCCCGACTGGCTGGCCTCGAGCCACAACCAGGTCGGAAACACGCTGCTCGGCGAGAGCCAGGTGGAGGCCGCGAGCGCCGAATACGAGCTCGCGCTCGCGCTGATGCCGCGCGAGCCGAGCCCCGCCCGCGCCGGCATCCTCGACAACCTGGGCTACTGCCGGCTGCTGCAGCGGCGCTTCCGCGAAGGGTACGCGCTGCTCTACGAGAGCCTGGCGATGGTGCGGCGACTCGGCGCCGAGCGCTACGAAACCTTCACCCGTCTCGACCTTGCGTTCGCCCACCTGGAGACCGAGCGCTACCGGCAGGCGCAGCGGCAGGGAGAGCGGGCGCTGGCGCTGGCGGAGCGGCTGGGCGAGCGTCATGCGATCAAGAACGCCCTCTACCTGCTCGGCGAGGCGGCCAACCTACGGGACGACGTCGACGCGGCGCGCGCCCACTTCGATCGGCTGCAGCGCGAGTTCTTCCCGGAGGTGTCGTACCTGCCGGGGTTCCTGCTGGCGGTGGACGTCCGCAAGCTGATCAACCTGCACGCCTGAGGACCGGACCGTGAGCCGCCGCCGCCATCTCTCGCTCTTCGCCTGGGCCCTCGGGCTCTGCCTCCTCGCGCCCGCGGCCACCGCCAGCCACCGCGATGCCGTGCTCGGCGGCGACGGCGAGCTCTACCTGGTCCGCGCCGGCGCCTACGGCGAGCTCTTCCCGGGCGACAAGGCGGCCGACCCCGCCAACCTGGTGCTGGCGCTCGACGTGGTGCGCCCGGACGCCGCCGCGGGCGAGGTCGAGCGCTTCCTCGTCCCCGGCACCGCCGGGCCCGAGGTCGAGCACTCGCCGTCGCTGCTCTTCGAGCAGGCCTCGAGCACGGTGTTCCTGGTCTGGGAGAGCGCCTTCAACGTCGTCCACCCGAGCCTCAAGCTCGCCTGGTTCGACGGCGCCGCGTGGTCGGAGCTGATTGACGTCACGGGCAAGCCGTTCACGCCCAAGACCTCGCCGCTCCTCGCCATCACCCGTGACACGCACGAGGAGACGGCCGAGGACGGCTCGCCGGTCGAGCGCCACCGCACCATCCTCCATTTGCTGTGGGTCGAAGAGGACGCCGCCGGCGCGGACGAGGTGCTGTACTCGCCGCTGGTCCTCGAGGACGGCGTCTACAAGGGGAGCACCGGCTACCTGCGCCTCGCGGCCTTCGACCCGAGCGCGCCGGCGAACGCCCAGTACGAGGTCGCGACGGAGCTGCTCGGCGCACCGGCCCTCGAGGGCGGGCGCGACGGCCGCACCGTCGTGGCGGGCTTCGCCGCCGCCGCCACCCAGCGGCTGGTGACGCTCGAGATCGACGTGCTGCCGGTCGAGCTCTCCCACCTCGCCGACCGCGTCCGCACGCAGATCATCGACATCGGCGCCCGGTACTCGGTCCCGGGCGGCCTGCAGCATCTCGCCGCCGCCGCGCGCACGCACCTCATCGAGGTCGGGCGCGCGTTCCATCCCGAAGTGGCGCAGACGCTCGCCGACCAGGTGCGCGAGTACATCCTGGCGAAGGGCGGAGGGGACCTGATCCCGCTCGCCGACGGCGTGCGCACGCAGATCATCGACATCGGCGCCAAGCTCTCCGGCCGCGGCCTGCGCCAGCGGAGCAGCGTCGCCGCGCCGGGCGACGATGCGGCCGCGCCGGCGCAGATCGTACAAGTGCAGGCCGCAGGCAGCGACCAGCCGGTGGCGCTGCTCCAGGTCCGGCTCGCGTCGAGCCGGCCGGCGCCGCAGACCGGCGCCGGGAGCACCCGCCTCTTCCTCTCCGAGAGCGGGCAGGACGTCGTCGTCGCCTGGGTCGAGGACGGGCGCGTGCGCTACCGCGACAGCGCCGGCGCGGGCTGGAGCGAGACGCGCGAGCTGCGAGTTTCGGACAGCTTGTCGTTGGAGCGAGCGCTCGAGATTGTGAAGAGTAGGGTCCGCAGTCGCTGAGCGGGCCTTGTTCGGTAGGCGAGCGGCCGAGCTGGATCCACCTTTACTGCACTGATCCGATCTCCCTCCGGTTTTAGAGAAGGCACCGTTCGTTTAGTGCGACCCTTCGGGCTCTGCGACCGGTGGAGCTGTTTCCACCTCTGCTGCATTGACCCGATCTCCCTCACCCCTGGCCCCTCTCCCACATGGGAGAGGGGACGTCAATGAGCCGGGGCACCCTGCGCCGACTAGTCGAACGGTTCCTTCCTGACTTCTAGCGGCTCCGAGGTCGGCGCGGTGGCGAGGACCGCGCCGCCGGCGCTCGTCATCGCCTGGGCGATCGTGGCGCGGCGCTCTGGCGGGCAGAGGAGCGCCAGGGAGCCGCCACCGCCGGCGCCGCAGGCCTTCCCTCCCCACGCGCCGAGCGAGCCGGCGATGCCGAGCAGGCTCTCGAGCTCGGGAGTCGAGATCCCTTCCGCCAGGTGGCGGCGGTAGCTCCACTCGCGGGTCATCAGCGCGCCGGCGCGCGCCAGATCGCCGCCTTCGAGCGCCGCCGCCATCTCGGCTGCGGCCTCGGCGATGCCGTTGAAGAGGCCGGTCACCGCGGGGTCGCCGTCCAGCCGCCCGCGCACCACCTGCCAGTTCTGCCCGGCCGAGAAGTGAGTCACCCCCGAGTAGACGACCAGCAGGCTCCGCCCGAGCGCCTCGAGGTCCACCGCCAGGCGCCGCACGCGCTCGCCGCCCGGCTGGTGGAGTATCTCGAGCGCGCCGCCGAGGAGCGCGGCGTAGTGGTCCTGGATGCCGGTCGGAAGACGCATCAGCCGCGCCTCGACGTCGCGCGCCGCGGCGACCGTGCAGCGCGGGTCGCCCGGCGGCCGTCCCTGCCAGGCGCCGCCGGCAGCGAGGAGCGCCACCGCCATCGCCGAGCTCGCCCCCAGGCCGCCGCCGCGCGGCGAGGCGCTGGCCACGTGGACCTCGAACGGCGGCAGCTCGAGCATCTCGGCGACGACCCCGACCAGCGCCCCCTCGGGCGAGCCGGCCAGCTCCGCGGCCGAGCCGGCCTCGACGACGCTCTCGCCCTGCACCACCCGGTAGCGGTGCCCGCCGGGCCGCAAGCTGACGGTGACCGCGAGGTCGACCGCCACGTTGACGGTCCGCCCGCCGGGATGCAGCAGGCCGAGCGGCCAGATGTCCAGCGTGCCCCCGGCCAGGTCGACGCGGCACCACGCCCGGGCGAAGAGTGAAAGAGGCACCGTTGTCCGATGGGAACTGTGCTTGGTAGGGGAAGGGGCGAGCTGCGTTCCAGCTTTACGGCATTGACCCGATCTCCCTCACCCCTGGCCCCTCTCCCACATGGGAGAGGGGAACGTCGTCGGTCCCCAATGCGTAAGGCTGGACGCGCCTCGGTGCTCCCCTATCACGGACGAGCCGCCAGCGGAACACGGCGTTTTCTTTAGAGGTCAGCGCGTACGGGTCGTGCGCGGGGGCGAGGCCTGCGTGCCTGCCTCCGCCACCGCGTACACGAACTCGCCGCCGCTCAACTGGGGCACGAACTCGGGCGCGACGCCGCTCCTGAACGCGGCGCGCACGGCGTCGCGGTAGGAGTGGAAGAGCGCGAGCTGCGTGCGCGGGATCGGCTCGTCGCGCACGCTGCGCAGCGACTGCGGGTCGATCCACCGCCCGTTGTGCTGGACGCGGTAGTCGAGGTGCGGCCCGGTGGCGAGGCCGGTCGCGCCGACGTAGCCGACGATGTCGCCCTGCTGCACCCGCGCGCCGGCGCGCACGCCGCGGGCGAAGCGCGAGAGGTGCAGGTAGGCGGTGACGTAGCCCTGCGGGTGGCGGACCTTGACCACCCGGCCGCCGCCGCGGTCCCAGCCGGCCGAGGCCACGACGCCGTTGGCCGTGACTCGCACCGGCGTCCCCACCGGCGCGCCGTAGTCGACGCCGTAGTGCGGCCGGTACTGCTTGAGCACGGGATGGAAGCGGCGGTGGGAGAAGCGCGAGGTGATGTTCGAGTAGCGCATCGGCGAGCGCAGGAACATCTTCTTGAGCGGCCGCCCGTCGCCGTCGTAGTAGCCGGCGTGGTCGCCGAAGCGGTAGGCCTCGAGCCGCCGCTCGCGCGTCTCGTAGCCGAGCGCGTGGACGCTGCCGACGGCCTCGAACTCCCCCTCGACCCGCAGCTCGTCGTAGACCACCTCGAAGCGGTCGCCGGCCTTCAGGTCGCGTGTGAAGTCGAGGTCCCACTGCAGGACGTCGGCCATGCGGTAGGCGAGCTCCGCCGGGCCGCCGGCGGCGCGGATCGACGCGTCGAGGCTGCCCTCGAGGCGGCCGCTCAACACCCGCAGCTCGGTGGTGCGCTTGAACGGGTGCCAGTCGCTCCGCCAACCGTCGTCGCGCCGGCTCATCGCCACCCGGCCGCTGCCGGCGACGGTGAGCTCGAAGGAGGCGAGGCTCGAATCGGGGTTGAAGAACGCCGAGTAGCGGTTGCCGGCGCGCAGGCTGCGGACGTCGACGTGGGCGGCGAGCGCGTCGGTGGCGTGCCGCGCCTCGACCGTTTCGAGTCCCAGCTTCGCGAACACCTCCGACACCGTCTCGCCGCGCAGCAGCGTGAACTCCACCGGCACCCGCGCCCGATCGAGGAGCGCGCTCGCTGCGGTCGGGAGCGTGACGCTGGGGGCGAGTCGGGAGCTGAAGCGGGGGGTCGGACGGAGCGGGAAGGGCGAGCGGCTGTAGGCTTCGAGGCGTTCGGTGGTGACCAGCAGGGCCAGGGCCAGGAGCGACAGCCCTGCGGGGAACACCAGGCGCAGGACGCGCGGACCAAGCTTTTCCCTCCGTTGCGGCATTCGAAGACTACCTCCTCACATGCTCGTGGTGGGGCGGCTCGCTTCGGCCCTGTTCCGTTGACGACTCGGCGGACCCTAGCACACAGGGGCTAAGCGCTACAAGCGGCTAGGGTTACCGCTTCGTTGCCGCTGCCAATGCTGATGCCCGGCCGCGGCGCAGGCGGGCGGCACGGGCGAAGCCGCTGTTACGGCGCCGAGTGATCGGCGCCGCGACACGCAAGGTCGCCCGCCGCAGCGGGCGCCGATCGGGGGCGGGTTCAGCCGAGAGTGCTGGCGATGACCCGGTCCGGGTCGTCGGGGAGCTTGCCGCGGAACGCCACCTGGCCGTTCTTGAGGATGAGGAGGCCCGGCAGGGTGGCGATGGCGTACTGCTTCGAGAACGACCCGTCGGGGTCGAGGAAGGTGGAGACCGCCAGTCCCTTGCCCGCCAGGAAGGCCTCGACCGCGGCGCGGTCCTCCTGGTAATTGACGGTGGCGACGCGCGCCCGCCCCTGCCAGCGCCGGGCGATCGGGTTGACGCGGTCGACGACGTCGCGCGAGCGCGGCGACCAGGAGGCCCAGAAGACGAGGATCAACGTCCCCTGCCCGAGGTCGGCCTCGGTCAGACGCTCACCGCCGAGGCCGGTGAGGCGTGCCCCTTGCGCCCCCGCCGGCGCGCTCGCGACGAGGACCACGAAGGTGAGGGCGAGGGCAATGACCGCGCGCTGCCGCGCGGATCGCGAGAGGAGGTGCATGATCGGCCTAGAGGGTGCGTTCGATGCCGCCGCGATGGGGCATGTTGGTGAGGATGCGCATGCGCAGCCGGTCCGGCGCGCTACAGCGGACGCTCTCGCGGACCAACAGCAGGAGTTTGCGGGTGTAGTCAACCTGGCGGGCGCAGCCGACGCAGCCGTTGACGTGATCGCGGAAAGGCGAGAGCAGCTCCGGCTCGAGCTCGTTGTCGAAGAAGAGGAAGATCGCTTCGCCGACCCGCTTACAGTCCATGTCCGTCGTCTCCAACCGGCCCGGGATGCTTCTCGTCTGAGACCCCTCGCATCCCTCCTAGGTCAACTCGGCCTGGAAGCGGGAAATTCCGCGCCGTAGCCTATTTGGAGCTCGCTACCTTGCGGCTGCGCATCTTGACCGGCTCGGCCCCGTCGCGTAGATAGCCGTGCTCGCGCGCGAACTCGAGCATCGCCGCCTCGAGCAGCCGGCGGCCGCGGTAGAGGCGGCTCATCACCGTGCCCACCGGCACCTCGAGGATGTCGGCGATCTCCTTGTAGGAGAACCCTTCGAGGTCGGCCAGGATGACGACCATCCGGTAGTCGGGCGGCAGCCGGTCGAGGGCCCGCTGCACGTCCTGGTCGAGCACGTTCTCGAGCAGCTCCTCCTCGGGGTTCTTGATCTGCCGCGAGGTCTCCTCGCTGACCTGGGTCTCGAACGACTCCTCGATGTCGGCGAAGTCCGAGAGCGCGGGCGCCTGCTGGCGCTTGCGGTAGTTGTTGATGAACGTGTTCTTCATAATCTTGAAGAGCCACGCCTTGAAGTTGGTCCCCTCTTCGAACTTGTCGTAGTAGCGGTAGGCCTTGAGGTAGGTCTCCTGCACCAGGTCCTCGGCGTCCTCGGGGTTGCGGGTCATCCGGTAGGCGGTGTTGTAGAGCGCATCCACGAACGGCATGGCAGCCGCCTCGAAATCCCAACCCTTCTGATGATCGGCCTTCTCGATGGCCATCGCTCTACTCCTTCGCCTTTCGCGCCGATACGCTCCCAGCTATGGGATACGCACATACGGTGCCAATCGGATCGCTCGCCTCGGCCCCCGTACCCCTGGTGCCGGAGACGTCCCGTCAGGAGACCCACGTCCCTCGCTGAGGACGGTGACATTCTCTCGCTCGGTGAGTGCTCGGTAGCGCCGCCCGCGTTCAGAGGCCCCCGGCGCCTGCTCGGGTGAGGGTGTCGATTCGGCGGGGGTGTGCCAGGGCCGACGGCAGCCTTGGCACCCGGGTTCGCCGGTCCGGATCTCTGTGTACGGAGCCGGCCGCCGGGATGTCTAGAGCGGCGGCAGCGGCAGCAGCGCCGTCTTGGCCAGCTCGATGAAGGGGCCGGGGTACACGCCCATGACCAGGGTGGCCAGGGCGCAGAGGGCGATGGCGCCGACGATGGCGCGCGACGGCAGCGGCGCCGGGGCGGCATCGGTCGAGTCGCGCAAATACATGTAGACCACCACCCGGAAGTAGTAGTAGAGCGAGATGGCGCTGGTCACCACCCCGACGACGGCCACCCACGCCCATCCCGACTGCACCGCCGAGGCGAAGAGGTAGACCTTGCCGACGAAGCCGCCGGTCGGCGGGATGCCGGTCAGCGCCAGCAGGAAGAGCAGCATCATGGCGGCGAGGAACGGCGCCCGCCGCGCCAGCCCCGAGTAGTCCTCGCAGGTCTCGCCGGCGTACTCCTTGCGCTCGAGGAGGATCACCGTCCCGAAAGCCCCGAGGGTGACGAAGATGTAGGTGAGGACGTAGAAGACCACCGCCCAGAGGCCGATCTCCGACAGCGAGAGGACGCCGATCAGGACGTACCCGGCGTGGGCGATCGAGCTGTAGGCGAGCATCCGCTTGACGTTCTGCTGCGTCAGCGCCGCCAGGTTCCCCCACACCATCGAGGCGGTCGCGACCAGGGCCACGATCCACTGCCACTCGAGGTGGAGCGGCCCGAGCCCCTGGTAGAAGATGCGGACGAGGATGGCGAAGGAGGCCGCCTTCGACGCCGCGGCGAGCCAGGCCGTGACCGGCGTCGGGGCGCCGACGTAGACGTCCGGCGTCCAGACGTGGAACGGCACCGCCGCCACCTTGAAGAAGAGCCCGGCGGCGAGCAGCAGCCAGCCGAGCGGCACGAGCAGGCTCCCCGCCTCCATCGCCGGCGCCAGGCGCCGCGCCAGCTCGTCGAGCTCGACCGTCCCCGCGGCGCCGTAGAGGAGCGAGATGCCGTAGAGCAGGACGCCCGAGGACATCGCCCCGAGGATGAAGTACTTGAGCGCCGCCTCGGTCGAGCGCACCTCGCGCTTGAAGTAGCCGGCCAGGATGTAGCTCGCGAGCGCCATCGTCTCGAGCGCGATCCAGATGGTGAGGAGCGTCGCGCCGCTCGCCATGAACAGCATGCCGGCGGTGGCGAGGAGGAGCAGCGCGTAGTACTCGACCGCGCGGTAGCGCCCCTCCTCGAGGAAGCGGATCGAGAGCAGCACGGTGATCGCCGTCGCCAGGAGCACGATCAGCTTCCAGACGAAGGCGTAGCCGTCGATGACGAACATGCCGCCGAGGATCTCGTGCGCCACCGGCACTTGCGCCTTGACGCGGCAGAGCACCCAGCCGGTCAGCCCGAGCGCCACGAGCGAGACCAGCGCCGACTCGCGGTTGCCGAAGCCGCGCCCGATGGTGCCCACCAGGAGCAGGAGCAGCCCGGCCAGGGAGAGCAGGATCTCCGGAGCGAGGAGGAGGAATTCGCGCGGGTCGAAGGGCACCGGCTAGTTCCCCGCCGCCGCGCCGGCCGTCGCCGTCGCCGGCGGCGCGCCGGGCCGCGCGCCGGCCACCGCCTCGCGGTACGCCGGGTCGACCACCTGGACGATCTGCTCGACCGGCTTCGCCATGACGTCGAAGAAGGGCTTGGGGTAGAGCCCGATCCAGAAGCAGAGGACGACGAGCGGCAGCAGGTAGGCGAGCTCGCGGCGGTCGAGGTCGGGCAGGTTCTTGTTCTCGGGGTTCGCGAGCGGCCCGAAGAAGACCCGCTGGTACATCCAGAGCATGTAGGCCGCGCCGAGCACGATGCCGACGGCGGCGAGCAGCGCCCACACCCAGTTGCGGTCGAAGGCGCCGACCAGGATCGTGAACTCGCCGACGAAGCCGTTGAGCGTCGGCAGCCCGATCGAGGCCATGGTGATGATGAGGAAGATCGTGGCGTAGCGCGGCATCACCGCCGAAAGGCCGCCGTACTCGGCGATCATGCGCGTGTGCCGGCGCTCGTAGATGACGCCGACCAGGAGGAACAGCGCGCCGGTCGAGAGGCCGTGGTTGATCATCTGCAGCACGCCGCCGGCGATCCCCGGACCGTTGAGCGCGAAGAGGCCGAGCATGACGAAGCCGAGGTGCGAGACCGAGGAGTAGGCCACTAGCTTCTTGACGTCCTTCTGCGCCATCGCCACCAGCGCCCCGTAGAGGATGCCGATGATCGACAGCCCCACCATCCACGGCAGCAGCTCCAGCGTGGCGTCGGGGAGGATCGGCAGCGAGAAGCGGACGAAGCCGTAGGTCCCCATCTTCAGCAGCACGCCGGCGAGGATCACCGAGCCGGCGGTCGGCGCCTCGACGTGCGCGTCGGGGAGCCAGGTGTGGAAGGGGAACATCGGCACCTTGATGGCGAAGCCGACGAAGAAGGCGAGGAAGATCCAGATCTGGAGGTCGAGCGGGATGCCGGGGCCGATCTGGTGGAACTGCAGGATCGAGAAGGTCAGCTCGTTGCCGAGGCCGCGCCAGCCGAGGAGCCCCGGCCCGTTGTAGAAGTAGAGCGCCAGGATGCCGAGCAGCATCAGCACCGACCCGACCAGCGTGTAGAGGAAGAACTTGATCGCGGCGTAGAGCTTGCGCGGCCCGCCCCAGATGCCGATCAGGAAGTACATCGGCACCAGCATGACCTCCCAGAAGACGTAGAAGAGGAAGAAGTCGAGCGCCATGAAGACGCCGAGCATGCCGGTCTGGAGCAAGAGCAGGAAGACGTAGTACTCCTTCTCGCGTGTCGCGATGGCGGTCCAGGAGGAGAGGAAGGAGAGGAAGCCGAGGAGCGTCGTCAGCAGCACCAGCAGCAGCGCGATGCCGTCGATCCCGAACTCGTAGCGCGCGCCGATCGTCTCGACCCAGGAGGCGCTCTCGCGGAACTGGAACAGCTCGCCCTGGCGCTCGAAGGCGAACCAGAGCGGCACCGAGAGGAGGAAGTCGACGAAGGCGACCGCGGTCGCGAACTTGCGGATCGCCGCGCCCTGCCCGGAGCGGAAGGCGAAGACGACCACCAGCGCGCCGGCGAGCGGCACGTAGGCGATGATGGAGAGGATCGGAACGTCCGCCACCCAATCGAACATGACTCCCCCTCGAGAGACTTCAGCTAGAAGCGACCAAGGCTCCGATCAAGCTAGCGCCGCAGCACGGCCCAGACGCAGACCAGGACCAGAACGCCGGTCGCCAGCACCAGCGCGTAGTTGCCGACGTACCCGGTCTGCAGGCGGCGGAAGCCGCGCGAGAAGAGGCTCAGCACGGCGCCCACCAGGTTCACCAGCCCGTCCACCACGTACTTGTCGAAGAACCCGGAGAGCTGCGATCCGGTGACGGTGACGTTGCGCGTGCCGTGGACGCCGAAGCCGTCGATCACTCCGGCGTCGAAGCGGTGGAGGCCGTGCGCCGTCCCCCAGGTGCCGCGCACCACGGTCGCGTCGTAGAGCTCGTCGACGTAGTACTTGTTGACCAGCACGCGGTGGGCGGCCGGAAAGCGCGCCGCCCAGGCCGCGCCGCGCTCGAGCCCGGTGCGATAGAAGGCGCGGCTGACGCGCCAGCCCACCACGCCCATCGCCACCGAGACCAGGATGAGCAGCAGCTCCACGTAGAGCGCCATGTGGTGCTCCTGCGGCTCGGCGCCCGCGATGCGGTAGACGACCGGCGTCAGGAAGTGGTGGAAGACGTGGAGGTCGCGGCCGAAGAGCGCCTCGGTGACGCCGCGCGGCAGCCCTACCCAGCCCGCCACGACCGCGCCGACCGCGAGCACCCAGAGCGGCAGCGTCATGACGCGGGGGGACTCGTGGAGGTGGTGCGCTTGCTCGTGCGTCCCCCGGAACTCCCCGTGGAACGTCATGTAGTAGGCCCGGAACATGTAGAAGGCCGTGAGGCCCGCCGTCGCCAGGCCGATCGCGAACAGCACCCAGTGATGGCTGCCGGCCACGCCGTGGAGGATCTCGTCCTTGCTGAAGAAGCCGGCGAGCGGCGGGATGCCGGAGATGGCGAGGCAGCCGATGAAGAAGGTGCGCGCCGTCGCCGGCAGGTGCTTCTTCAACCCGCCCATCTGCCGCATGTCCTGCTCGCCGCCCATGGCGTGGATGACCGACCCCGAGCCGAGGAAGAGGAGCGCCTTGAAGAAGGCGTGGGTCAGCAGGTGGAAGATCGCCGCCGTGTAGGCGCCGACCCCCGCCGCCAGGAACATGTAGCCGAGCTGCGAGACGGTCGAGTAGGCGA
>JBIOUG010000054.1:0-26978 GCA_044866775.1 Thermoanaerobaculia bacterium
CCTTCCATTCTCTCTCTGTGGAGTCACGCGATGCCGGCGCGCTCACGCGCGCGGCGATAATGCCGCTCCTGCTCGAAGGGCGCGCCTTAGACCGCCAATGTCAGGCGGCTTCTAACAGCCGCCGACATGGATCTTGCAGAAGATCAGTTTCAGTAGCTCCCAGAAGGCTTCCGGCTTCTGGAGGCCCTGGTTTCCAGCGATGTAGTTGTGGCAGCGCCGGAAGGCGAAGAGCAGAGCGTCCGACGAAGCTGCTGTGAGCCGGTCGAACTCGGGCCGATCCACGTCCTCCTCTGACTGGCCGTACCGAGGTAGGTCGGCGATGTCTTCAATCACGACTTGACCGGCACCGACAAGGCGCCGGTAGCAGAAGCGCTCGACACCGTTGGTCCACATACCGAACGAGACGTTCGGGCAGGCGGCCATGTAGCTCTGTAGCTGCTCCACGCCTTCCTTGCGGTCGCTCGCCTTCACTGTCGGTGCCTTGCACTCGACGATGATCACCGCCGTTTCCTGCCGGCGCTTCTCCGACCCCTTCGACGCGAAGATCACCAAATCGCCGCGCGTCTTCCGGGAACCGATCTTGAGAGGGAACTCGGCGGCAATCACCTCTCTTGGGTATCCGTACTCGCGAACGAGAGACTTCGCGATCTCTTGGCGAACGTATTCCTCAGGCGTCTCGGACCGCTGAGTAACCCCGTCGAGGAAGTCGAGCAACTTCCCCTGTTGGACGATGATGGCGGCAGGCGCAGGCGTAGCTTCGCGTAGCGTCATCGCGGGTCGGGCTGGCTCACCACATGCGAACGGGAAGAAGTGCGAAACACGCGCAAGCCTACCACTCTAGACCGGCCGCGGCCCTCGGCGAGAGCAAGGCCGGCGCAGTCGAGGAGGTGCCGGCGCGGCGAGCCCTCGGCGACCTTCGGCGCCCGTAAGTCCTTTCCGCTGAGCGCAGGATACCTGTCTTCAGCCAAGCTGCTTCCGCAGGAACCTCGAACTGCCGAGCCTGGCCGTACCCGGCCTCACTGGTCTTCGTTCCTGTAGACCGTCCGGCTGCTGCTAGACTGGCCGCGCGTGGTCAGCTCTACTCTTCAGAGATACCGCACAGAGATCCTCGACCTCGCGAGACGCCACAGTGCGCGAGACGTGCGGGTCTTCGGGTCGCTCGCCCGTGGCGAGGACGGCGAGCAGAGCGACCTCGATCTCCTGGTGACGCTCGGCGCGGGTCGGTCGCTGGTGCAGGTCTTCGGTCCCTTCGACCGGGGTGAGTTCCGGGAGCTCACCGACCAGGAGTGGCAGACGTTGATCGACGGCGAGCGCAAATCCCCGCACGATCCTCAGAGCCTCGCCCTGCCGCTCAAGGGTTAGGACGGGTAAGGCGCCCCGCGAGGCCTGGCGCTTCAGGGGCTCTTGCTGCGAGAAGCCCTTCCCTGCCGCCTAGCGGAAGTCCGCTCCGCTTTCACCGCCGTTGGGAGCACTGGGGTGCGAGTCGAGGCCTCCAGGACGGTGATCCCAACCAGCTCCTTGCCGTCGTACCGGAGCAGGATGCCCTCGTCGGTGACCTTGGTATCTGTCGCCTGCTGGGGCCGCCGGAAGCTGATGTACAGGACATCGGCTTCCCTGTCGTAGTCCACCCGGAACCGCTCCATCGGGAACTTCAGGAGCAGCGGCACCGCCTCGGTCACGGTTCGAACCATTCGTGGCTCTAGGATCGTCTCCATATAGCCTTCCTTCGGTCGAGCTTACGGCTGAAGTACGCCGTGATGATGAACCCGTCGGCACGGGAGATCTGGCGGTAGATCACGCACAGGTAGCGCCGCCGGCCGTGGTTGCGGACAGCAATCAAAGATCCGCCGTAACTTTGTAGCACGATCTCGGGGCCGGCCACCGTGTCCAAGACCTCATCGTAGTACCCGGCCACCTCATCGTGACTCTCCACGATGTGAAGCCACCGCTCGGCTGTGAGGCGAATGGGTACGCCGTCAACTGACTGAGCGGTATCCACTTAGCATCACATCGTAGCACGGCTTGCTGTGGGCTAAAGGCCTCAACGGGAGCCCGGACTGGCAGAGAGCCGCCGGGGCACCGCGGCGCTGGTTCGCGCACCCGGGAGGCAGCGCAGCTTGCCGTCGGCGCTCGGCTTGTCGGCGCACGTGGCGTTCGGCGGGCAGGTCATATCGGCCCCGGCGCAGGGTGCACGCGCTGTCCCCGCCGCGGCCCGCGTGGCTCGGCTCGCAGCTCTTGCCGGCCGAGTCGGTGCACACGCAGTTCCCGCTGCTCAGCGTGCGGACATCCTCCTGGGTGAAGCGGCTGCGCAGGTCGATGCGCACCTGCCGCGGCTTGCCGGCCTCCTGGGCGGGGGTCTCGAGCGTCGGTGCCGGGAACATGCCGTTGTACCCGCGCCCGCACTGACGCTTGCCGTTGACCGTCGAGTTCGTGCTCCTGGACGCCGCGGAAGCAAACTAGGTTCGTTCACCCGACAGTCAGCGCCTGCGGGCGTCGCGGCGATGGCGAGAGCGGACAGGCCGAGAAGCACGAGCCTTCTCATCGGCGCGCGGTCGCGACACGCCGGGTCACCGCCGGGCGGGTGATGTCTCGCAGCGCGTCCTTCCCCACCCAGCGCTCCGCGGCCTGCGGCGATGCGGCAAGCCGCCGCGCCAGCTCGACCGCGGCGGCATGAAGCGCCGGGCTGCGCCGTCCGATTCCCCGCAGCGCCCAGCTCACGCCCTTCTTGACGAAGTTCCGCTCGTCGGCGGCGGCGCGCTCGACGAGCGGCAGGCAGCGGGCGAACGGCTCGTCGCCGGTCTTCTTGTCGTGGGCCGCGAGACAAGCGAGCAGCGCAAACGCCGCGCGCTTGCCGAACTCGTCGCGCCGGCGGGACCACTGCGCGACCTTGGCGAAGGCGTGCGGCGTGCGGTCGAAGAGGTGGAAGCAGACCGTGTCGCAGACGCCCCAATTGTCGAAGTCCCGGCACCAGCGGTCCATCTGGGCGGGCGTGACCCGCTCGGGCTCGTCGACGAACGCGCAGAGGAGGCGGGCCTCGTACCAGCCGGTGTCCCACAGCGCCTCGGCGAGCTCGTGGTTCCGCCCGAGGCGCTTGGCCACCTGCTGGATGCCCGCCATCGGCACGCCGAACGCCTTGGGCGCGTGGATGCCGTACCGCGGCGCCATCTCGTCGCGGATGCGCTGGCTGCCGAGGCGTTCCAGCGACGAGAGCGCCGCCTGGACCTCGTCCAGGAGCGGATCTTTCCCTCGCTTCCCGGCCGGGCCGGGCGGAGCGCTCGTCGTCTGGGTCGGCATCGGTCTTCCTCCGCTACGCGGCCTTGAGCGACGCCAGCACGTCGTCGAGGCGGTCGTAGCTCACGGCGACGCCCTCCTCCATCGGCGACTGGAGGACCCCGTCGCGGGCGGCGCGGGACTCGTAGAGCATCGTCTGGGTGAGCGTGGTCTTGCCGTCCTCCTCGACCAGGACGACCGTGCCCATCGCCTCACCGGGATACCAGGACTCGTCGAACTTCTCGGTGGAGACGATGCGCTCGGGCCGCACGATCTCGCGGTAGACGCCGCCCATCCCCATCTCCGTGCCGTCGGCGTCGCGCCGCCAGACCCAGCGGTAGGCGCCGCCGACCCTGAGGTCGACGTCGCACACCGTCATCGACCAGCCGTCCGGCCCCAAGAGCCAGCGCTTGATCAGCTCGGGCTTGGTGTGGGCGTCGAAGACCAAGTGGCGCGGCGCGTCGAAGACGCGCGTCATCACGATCTCCCGCTCGCCCTGCGCCGCCACGTTCAGCTCGCCTGCTTTCGTCATCGGTCCGTCTCCTGTCGTCTGGTGTGTTTGCGTTTCCGGTCCTGGGCCTTGAGCTCTTCGAGCAGGGCATCGAGGCGCTGATACCTGCCCTCCCAGAAGCGCCGGTACGATTCCAGCCAGCCGGTGGCCTCCGCGAGCGGCTCGGCCTCGAGCCGGCAGGGCCGCCGCTGCGCCTCGCGGCCGCGCGAGATGAGGCCCGCCCGCTCCAGCACCTTGAGGTGCTTCGAGATCGCGGGCTGGCTCATCGCGAACGGCTCGGCCAGCTCCATCACGGAGGCCTCGCCGGAGGCGAGGCGCGCGAGGATCGCCCGCCGGGTGGGGTCGGCGAGGGCGGCGAAGGTGACGTCGAGGCGGTCGGCTGTCGTCATCTATAACCTCTGGGTTTAAAAACCAGATGGTTATACAAGGCGCCGGCGGCGCTGTCAAGCCCCTCCTCGGCTACAATGCTCCCGATGCGCCGCTTCAAGCCGATCCACGGGATGTTCCTGGTCCTGCTCTTCATCGGCGCCGTGCTGGGCGCCGACTACGTCCTCGAGGGGCGGGCGGGGCAGGCCCGCTTCGAGCGCGTCGGCCCGGACCGGCAGGGCATGGTGCGCGTCCCGCTCGCCGACCTCGCCCCGCGCGAGGTGCGCTTCTACCGCTTCTTGAACTCCGGCAACCAGGAAGTCCGCTTCCTGGTCGGCCGCGACCCCGAGGGCGTCGTGCAGGTCGGCTTCGACGCCAGCGAGACCCACGCCAACGTCGGACGCGGCTTCCGGCAGGAGGGCGAGTGGATCGTCGACAACAAGTGCGACACCGCGGTGCGGCTCTCGACGGTCAACCGCGGCGGCGGCGGCTGCCGTCCGATCCCGATCGCCCACCGCATCGAGGGGACGACGCTGGTGCTGACCGAGAACGAGCTGCTCAAAGGCTGGCGCCTCTTCCGCTAGGCGCGAATGCCTTCGCGCCGGGCTCCAATCTACCGTTCAACCTATAGCCGCCTGTCGTTTCATCTCCCTCTGAGGACTGCCATACAATCGACGGCCTGACCGTCGAGCCCACTCGCTTGCCACGCCGCACGGTCCGGAAGGGGTCACCATGTCAGCCGACTTCATCCTCTACGAAGAGGAGTTCAAGCTCCTGGAAGATGCGTTGCGCCGGCTGCGACAGGAGGCCAACTCCAAGGCCGTCTTCCTGATCGACAAGAACGGCCAGCAGATCGCCTCCGCCGGCGACACCTCGCAGTTCGACACCACCTCCCTCGCTTCGCTGACCGCCGGCAACGTGGCGGCGACCGACGGCCTGGCGAAGTTGATCGGCGAGCGCGAGTTCTCGGTCCTCTTCCACGAGGGCCAGCAGGACCACATCCACATCTCGATCGTGGCCAAGCGGGCGATCCTGGTCGTCATCTTCGACGACCGCTCCTCGCTCGGGCTGGTGCGGCTGCGGGTCAAGCGCGCCAGCGGCGACCTCGAGCGGGTCTTCGAGAGCATGGCCGAGAAGAGCGAGCACGCTCCGGCCGGCGCCAAGCAGGCGAGCCCGTTCTCGGAGATCACCGACGAGGACATCGACGCGCTGTTCAGCGAGTAGAACGAGCGAGCAACGCGCCGATGACGTTCATCAACTACGCCAGCAAGGAGATCAACTGCAAGATCGTCTTCTATGGGCCCGGGCTGGGGGGCAAGACGACGAATCTGCAGTACATCTACAGCAAGACGGCGCCCGAGGCGAAGGGCAAGATGATCTCGCTCGCCACCGAGGCCGACCGCACCCTCTTCTTCGACTTCCTGCCGCTCGACTTGGGCAGCATCCGCGGCTTCACCACCCGCTTCCACCTCTACACCGTCCCCGGGCAGGTCTTCTACGACGCCAGCCGCAAGCTGATCCTGAAGGGGGTGGACGGCGTCGTCTTCGTGGCCGACAGCCAGGAGGAGCGGATGGAGGCCAACATCGAGTCGATCCGCAACCTCGAGGAGAACCTGCACGAGCACGGCTTCGACTTGGCCGCGATGCCCTACGCGCTGCAGTTCAACAAGCGCGACCTGCCGACCGCCATGGCGGTCGAGCAGATGTACCGGGTGCTCAACTACAAGCGCGAGCCGACGTTCGAGGCCGTCGCGACGACCGGCGTCGGAGTCTTCGACACCCTGAAGGCCGTCGCCAAGCAGATTCTGATCGAGCTCAGGAAACGCTAGTGATCGCCGGCGGGCAGGAGGCAGCCGGCGCCGAGGCCCGCGGCGCCGCGCGCGGCGGCTGCCGCCTGGCGGCGATCGGCGGCGGCACGGGGCTGTCGGTGCTGCTGCGCGGCCTCAAGCACCACGTCGGCGGCGAGCGCCTGCGCGAGCTGACCGGCGTGGTGACGGTGACCGACGACGGCGGCTCCTCGGGGCGGCTGCGCAAGGACTTCGGGGTGCCGGCGCCGGGCGACATCCGGAGCTGCCTGGTGGCGCTGGCCGACGACGAGGACCTCTTGACCCGCCTCTTCCAGTACCGCTTCCCGAACGGCGGCGGCCTCGTCGGGCACTCGTTCGGCAACCTCTTCCTGACCGCTCTCACCGGCATCACCGGCGACTTCCATCAGGCGATCCTGACCGCCGAGGCGGTGCTCTCGGTGCGCGGCAAGATCCTGCCCGCGACCGTCCAGGACGTGCGCCTCCGCGGCCGCGGCGTCTCGGGACAGGTCTACGAGGGGGAGTCGGCGGTCGGGCGCTCGGGCGAGGAGCTGGCGGACCTCGAGCTCGACCCGCCCGCGCCGCCGGCCTTCCCGGCCGCGGTGGCGGCGCTCGAGGCCGCCGACGCCATCCTCTTGGGCCCGGGCTCGCTCTTCACCTCGATCCTGCCCAACCTCCTGATCCCCGGCATCCGCCAGGCGCTGGCGCGCCGGCGCGGGCCGGTCGTCCTGCTCCTGAACCTCATGACCCAGCCCGGCGAGACCGACGACATGATGGGCGCCGCCCACCTCGCGGCGATCGAGCGCCACACCGGGCGCGGCCTGGTCGACGCGGTCCTCGCCAATTCGGCACCCCTCCCGCCCGGCCGCACGGCGCCCTACGCCGCGGCCGGCGCGCGGCCGGTCGCGGTCGAGCGCGAGCGGCTCGAGGCGCTGGGGGTGAAGGTGGTCGAGGCGGACCTCCTGGCCGAGCAGGGGCTCATCCGCCACGACCCCGAGAAGCTCGCCCGCGCCGCGCTCGGCCTCGCCGGGGGCGGCCTGCCGCTTGCTAGAGGGACCCCACCATGTGCGGAATCGTAGGCTACGTCGGCGAACGCGAGGTGGTGCCGCTCCTCATGGACGGCCTCCGCCGCCTGGAGTACCGCGGGTACGACTCGGCCGGCGTGGTGACGGTCGACGACGGCGACCTGCGCACGGTCAAGGCCGAGGGCAAGCTCGAGCACCTGCGGGAGAAGCTCGAGCAGCACCCGCTCGCCGGCCGCTACGGCCTCGGCCACACCCGCTGGGCCACGCACGGCCCGCCGAGCGAGCGCAACGCCCACCCGGTGGTCGACTCGCGGCGGCGCCTGGCCTTGATCCACAACGGCATCATCGAGAACTTCCTGCCGCTCAAGCAGCGCCTGCTGACGGCAGGGTGGACCTTCACCTCCGACACCGACACCGAGGTCATCGCCAACCTCGTCTCCTCTTACTTGGACGGCGACCTCCGCGCCGCCGTCGCCCGCGCCGTCGGCGAGCTCCAAGGGATGTACGCCTTCGCCGCGGTGGCGGTCGAGCCCGAGGGGCAGGAGATCGTCGCCGCCCGCCAGGGGCCGCCGCTGGTGATCGGCTTGGGGCAGGGGGAGCAGTTCCTCGCCTCCGACCCGGCGGCGCTCCTCGTCCACACCAAGGACGTCGTCTTCCTCGAGAACGGCGACCTCGCCCGCCTGACCCCGGCGGGCGTCGAGGTCTGGGACCGCGCCGGCCAGCCGGTCGAGCGCCCCGTGCACCGCCTCAACTGGGACCCCATCCAGGCCGAGAAGGGTGGCTACAAGCACTTCATGTTGAAGGAGATCCACGAGCAGGCGCAGGCGGTCCAGGACACCTTCGCGGGGCGCGTCGACTTCGAGCGCAGCCGGATCGTCTTCGACACCGTCGAGATGGCCGACAAGGAGGTCCGCGAGCTCGAGCGGCTGCATCTCCTCGCCTGCGGCACCTCGTGGCACGCGGCGCTCATCGGCAAGTTCCTGATCGAGGAGATCGCGCGCATCCCGGTCGAGGTCGACTACGGCTCCGAGTACCGCTACCGCGACCCGATCGTCTCGCCGCGCGTGCTGGCGGTCGGGGTCTCGCAGTCGGGCGAGACGGCCGACACGCTGTCGGCGATGGAGGCGGCGCACGAGCGCGGGGCGCGCCTCTTCGCGATCTGCAACGTCGTCGGCAGCCAGGCGACGCGGATCAGCGAAGGCGTGATCTACACCCACGCCGGACCGGAGATCGGGGTCGCCTCGACCAAGGCCTTCACGACGCAGCTCGTGGCCCTCTACCTCCTCGCCCTCTACCTCCGCCAGGCGCGCCGCGGCGCGCTCGAGCGCCCGTACCTCGACGCCCTGGCGCACCTGCCGCAGGCGGTCGCCGAGGTGCTGCGCCTCGAGGAGCGGATGGCCGGGCTCGCCCGCGCCTTCCACCGCTCGGCGGACTTCCTCTTCCTCGGGCGCGGCATCAACTACCCGATCGCCCTCGAGGGGGCGCTGAAGCTCAAGGAGATCTCCTACATCCACGCCGAGGGCTACCCGGCCGGCGAGATGAAGCACGGCCCGATCGCGCTCATCGACCGCGAGATGCCGGTGATGGCGATCGCCACCGGCGACGCCGTCTACGAGAAGGCCAAGAGCAACATGCAGGAGGTCAAGGCGCGCGACGGTGTCGTCATCGCGCTGACCGACCGCGACCCGGCCGAGTTCGCCGGGCTCGCCGACGAGCTGATCGAGGTGCCGTCGCTGTCGCCGCTGCTGCAGCCGATCGTCAACGTCGTGCCGCTGCAGCTCCTCGCCTACTTCATCGGCGTGCGCCGCGGCGCCGACGTCGACCAGCCGCGCAACCTGGCGAAGAGCGTGACGGTGGAGTGAGCCGGGGCGCCGCGAGATTGGAGCCCGGCGCGAACGCCTTCGCGCTCCCATTGGAGCCCGGCGCGAAGGCTTCGCGCCTTTGGGGGCGCCCGGAGGAGGCATGACGCAGCGCCAGCGCCGCCTGGTCGACGCCGCCTACGCCGCCTACGGCTGGAGCCTGGTGGGCCTCGCGCTGCTCGCCCGCTGGTACGCGCTCTACCGCGCCGGCGCCCTCGATCCGGGCCCCTACTCGCGGCAGGGCGTCCTCTTCTTCGTCGCCACCGCCTCGGGCCTGGTCGCGGCCTTCATCGCCAGCCTGGTCGGCTGGACGCTCCGCTTCCGCGGCGTGCGGCAGCAGGGGCTCTTCGTCCTCGCCGCCTTCTTCTTCTACGCCATGGCGCCGGCCATCGTGGTGCGCCACTTCTGGGGCGCCTGGCCGCTCATCGCCGCCGGCGGCGCTTTCGCGGTCCTCATCGTCTGGTACGGCGGCGAGTGGCTGCTCGTCGAGCGCCGGCGGGCGGGCGCGGCGGGCGGGCCGCAGCCATCGTGAGACGCGCCCTCACCGCCGCCGTCGTCGCCGCCGTCTCCGTGCTCCTCGCGCTCGCCGCCGCGGAGGGGCTCCTGCGCCTGGCGTCGAAACACTGGCTGCACGTCCTCGACGTCGAGATGTGGCGCTACGCGCGCGAGGTCAAGCGGCCCGCCGCCGATCCGGCGGAGGTCGAGGACCATCGACCGGGGGTCGACACCCTGCTGATGGGCGTGCGGGTGCGCACGGACGAGCACGGCTTCCGGCGCGCCGATCCGGTGAGCGAGGCGTGGGAGCGCGCCGAAGCCGCCGACTTCCCGCAGCGGGCCAGGGAGCTCGGTTCGGACTGGGACCGCCCGCGCCCGGTCGCCGCCCTCGGCGACTCGCTCACCTTCGGCTGGGGCGTCGAGGAGGACGCGACCTGGCCGGCCCAGCTCGAGCGTCTCCTGCGCACGCGCTGCCCCGACCGCCCGACGAAGGTGATCAACGCCGGCATCGGCAACAGCAACACCGCCATGCAGCGCGCGCGCTATGAGCGGCTGGTGCGACCGCTCCGGCCGGCCTGGGTCGTGCTCGGCTACTTCATCAACGACGCCGAGCCGGCGCCCAAGCCGGCCGGCAACCCGCTGCTCTGGCGCTCGGCGCTCGCGGGGCTGCTCTCGATCCGCCTGCGGCAGGGCGCCGAGGTGCATCTGCGCGACTACCGCGCCTACTACGGCGCGCTGTACGAGGAAGGACAGCCCGGTTGGCGCCGCACGCGGGAAGCGCTGCACGCCCTCGGCGCCCGCCTCGCCGCGGACGACACCGCGGCCACCCTCGTCCTGCTGCCGGAGCTGCACGCGCCGCGCGGCTTCGGCCCCTTCGCCGACATCTACGCGCGCGTCGCGACAGAGGCGCGGGCGAGCGGCTTCGAGGTGATCGATCCCTCACCCGCCTTTCCGCCCGGCGCCGGCGACCGCTTCTGGGTGTCCCCGACCGACGCCCATCCGAACGCCGCGGCGCAGCGCGTCTTCGCCGCGGCCGTGGCCTGGTCGCGGTTCGTGTGCGAAGGAAAGTAGGCACCGCGCTCAGAAGCGTGCGAAGAAATCCGGCAAGTCTTCCGCAAACGCCCGGGACGTGGCCCGGGCGCCACGCTCGATCGACCCACCGCCGTCATCCTTAGCGAGTTCGTAGCGCCCGGGCTACGTCCCGGGCGTTTGCGGCGAGCCGGCGAGCGGCGCGATGACCTCCGCCATCGCCCGCGCCACGCAGCCGTGGCCGTAGGCGGAGGGGTGCCAGTTGTCGGCGCCGATGGGGGTGGCGGAGGCGGCGCGGCAGGCGGCGAGCGGCTCGATCAGGTCGAGGTACTGGAAGCCGTGGCGGCGCGCGAGGCCGGCGACGTACTCGTGCTGGTCGCCGAAGCGGTAGGCGTGGAAGCGCCGCACGAGGCGCGGGAAGACGGCGACGACGACCGCGAAGCCGTGCTCGCGCGCGAGGCGCCCGAGCTCGGCGAACGAGGCGTCCACGGTGTCGCCCGAGACGACGTCGAGCGAGCGCTGCGCCGCCGCCGCGAGGGTGGGCGGCGGCGGCGCGAAGACCCGGTAGCGGACGGCGCGGTAGAGGGCGCTCTTGACGAGCAGCGGGTGGGCGCGCGCGCGGCTGACGCCGCCGCCCGAGCGCTCGGCCGCGAGGAGCGTCGCGAGGATGTCGCCGTCCACGCGCTCGCGGTCGGTCAGCGAGTAGGCGACGAGCACCAGGTCCGGCCGGTAGCGGAGGCCGCGCTCGCGGAACGTCTCGACCTCCTGCTGCGTGTTGTAGCCGGACACCGCGAGGCTGATCACCTCGGCCGGCACGCCGCGCGCCCGGAGCAGGCGCTCGAGCCGCGGCGGGAAGGTGTCCTCGAAGCGCTCGACCTTGAGCCCGGCGGCGATGCTGTCGCCGAGCACCACGATGCGGTAGGCGCCGGGCGGCTTCGCCACCGCGTGCTCGCGGTCGCGAAAGCCCTGGCTGTTGCTCGCGCCGACGTAGTCCCAGAAGGAGAGCGTGCCGCCGCGGTAGTCGATGTTCGGCACCGGTTCGTAGCCGATCTTCGGGTTGCGCGAGAGGCGGAAGCGGCCCTTCTGGATGACCGTGACGTCGGGGGCGAGATCGAGCAGCCGCACGGCGGCCTCGGCGGCGGCGAGGGCGAAGAGGAGGGAGACGAGGGAGAGGAGGAGCTTCCGGGGCATGACAAAAACGCTTCAGGTAAAGGAAGACAGGGGTGTTCCGCTCGGTAGCAGGCGCTGCGTTCCAGCGGACTGTAGCAGGCGAGGTGGTAGCGCCGTCATTCTGACAACGGCGCTTCCCCCCACCCAGATCCTTCGCTGCGCTCAGAGCGTGTGAAGGAATTCGGCGCGTCTTCCGAAAACGCCCGGGACGTAGCCCGGGCGCTACGCTCAGGATGACGCCGGAGGGTGGATCCGCGGACCAACCCAGCATGTCATTCTGAGCGCAGCGAAGAATCTGGGCGGGGGGAGCGGATCGGGTGCAGTAGACTCGCGCCGCGAGAGGGGAGGTGGTGATGAAGCGGAGCATCTGGACCTGGATCGGACTCGCGGTGGTCGTCGCGCTCGTGGCCGCGACGCCGGCGTCCGCCGCCGAGCACCGCTTCGGCGGCGGCATCCACTACTGGCGGACGCTCGACGACCTCGAGGACGACTTCGCGCTCGAGGACAGCGGCACCGCCTACGTGCTCTCCTACCAGATCCTGCCGGCGGGGATCTTCCGCTTCGAGGGGGCGCTCGAGTACTTCCCCGAGGAGTTCGGCGGCGCCGAGCAGGAGGTCTTCTCGCCGCAGGTCTACATCCTGGTGGGGCACGGCCTCTACGCCGGCGTCGGCACCGGCGTCCTCTACTCGAGCGACCTCGAGGACGATGTCTCCGACCCCTTCTACGCCCTGCGCGGCGGCTTCGAGCTGACGCTCATCCCGCGCGTCCACCTCGACCTCAACGCCAATTATCGTGCGGAAGCCTGGAACGAGCTCGGCAACGTCGACGTCGACACTCTCACCCTCGGCGCCCAGGTGCGGATCGGCATCGGCGGTCATAGGTAGCCTCTAGACCTTGCATAGCGCCAAGACCCACACGACAATCCACTTTCCACGCACACATATGGCGACTCTGCAAACAATGGCCAACAATTCCGTTGGCTTCTCGCACGCCTTTGCGGCGCGGGTTGACCACCCACGCAGGCTTACTTGGTCCTCCCACTGTACGGTTGCGACGGATTGTACCTTGCACCAGATTGCTCCGTACATCGGGCGAATGAAGGCTTCCATTGCGCGCGCGCTCGTCCAGGAAAGCACGTCCCCAGGCGACCTGGTGGTCGACCCATTCTGCGGATGTGGGGTCGTTGCTTTAGAAGCAGCAGCAAGCGCGCGGCGGGTGGTCGCGGGAGACTGCAATCCGTATGCCGTGCTACTCACACGGGCCAAACTCTTCCCCCCGCCTAGCCTGCGCGCCGCGAAGCACCGGCTCGCCGATACATGGCAGCTGTCTCGCACCCTACTTGCCGCGCAACGAATAGATGGCGTCCCGCCCTGGGTCAAGCACTTCTTTCACCCAGAAACCCTGCGCAATGCACTCGCCTTTCGCGATGCGTGTGTTCAGCGCGGCGACCACTTCCTCTTGGCATGCCTGCTTGGGATCCTCCACCACCAGCGACCCGGCTTTTTGTCCTACCCCAGCAGCCATCTCGTGCCCTACTTGCGAGACCGCCGGTTCCCTCCTCAGCTCTTTCCTGGGTTGTATCAAGAACGGGATGTATTCGATCGCATGTCCGCCAAACTGCGTAGAACATTCCGGCGATTCCCCAACCCATACACTAGCCTGCGCCGGGTGATCTCTACAGACGCTCGCACGTTCCCTCGCCTTCGCAATATTCGTGCTGTCATTACAAGTCCTCCGTATATGAACGAGCTGGACTATGTCCGCGATAATCGCCTCCGGCTTTGGTTCATAAATCGATCTCTTCCGGAAGGTTTAGAGCTGCGTGCCCGCAATCGCGCTAATGCCTTTCGGTCACTTATGAGAGAGGTATGCGATCGCTTGGCACCAGGGATCATGCCCGGAGGTTACTTCGTCTTGGTTGTTGGCGACGCAACGCGCGGGAACGGTCGCCCAGGTCAAACGCCTGAGCTCACGGAGAAGCTTTTTGCTACTGAAGCCCGCCTTGCCAACTTCCATCTTGAGGGCAAGTATTGCGACCGGATTCCCGATATCCGCCGTTCTCGTCGTGAGTGCCGCGGCACAAAGACCGAGGTTGTCCTAATTTATCGGAAACGCTAACGGAGCACACACTCTTCTGCGAGTATTCAAGTGGTTCGGCGAAACAGAACCCGACGCCCCCCGCGACGAGACTTGGCGGACTTGGCCCACGACGATGTCTGGTGCAGGAGTTTGACCGGGAAGACGGTCGGAAAGTTTATTCTTCACGAGTTTGTAGGTGCTGGCAAAATTGGATACGTTTATCGGGCCCAGCACCAAGACTTCGAAAAATGCGTGCGGGCCGTAAAGTTGATTTTTGATAAACCTCGGCCCGGTTGGCAGGTCGAACTCGAGAAGGTCATGCAGCTTGAGCTCGTTGACGGCGTCGTGCACTTCCACGACAGCGGCACAAAGGATATCACACACGAAGGCGAAACGCGTCTCTGCCAGTTTACGATCTGGGACTACATAGCGCCTGGTGAGAACTTAAGACGCTATCTTAAACGACTCCCGCGGATTTCAACAAGTTTTCTCGTAGCCGTGGTGGAACGAATTCTGCACGTGCTTCATGCCTGCGAGGCTCAGGGGGTCGCTCGACATGGTGATCTCCATTCAGGGAACATCCTCATAGGAAACGAGACGCTTGTAAAGTTGGACGATTCACTTCAGCCACGTGCGCCTATTTACGTGTCAGATTTCGGTTATGGCATAACGGCTGGCGCTACACTGCCGAAAGATGACTACGAGGGACTAGCGCACATCGTCAATGAGATGATTCCATGTATCGATTATGCGACGGCCACCGCTACTCACCGCCGCACCCTGAAGGCAATGCAGGGCACTCTTGGAAAGATGCTCCGCGAGCGGACGGGCTCCGAGCGACGTGCACCATTTGACCTCCTCCGTGCTCTAACTGACATTCGACGCAGTGCGCAAGCTGGAGATTCACGGGCTTCGGCCGCCGCGTTGGCCATGGCGGACGGCATTTCGTCTTTAGCAGCGGAGACGCCCAGTGTCGGTCAGTTCCAACTCAGCGAAATGATCGGAGAACATTGGGATTGGTGGCAGCGGCTCTTTGTACCGACCGTGCCAGCACGCTCGAAGATCCTCGCGGTTGATATTCCGACTGTCGTGACGGGCCCGCGAGGCTGTGGCAAAACGATGTTATTTCGGCGGCTTAGTGAACGCTTGGTGGTCGAGTGCGGAGAGGTTGACGAACTCGCGGTCCATGGACGCTTTGTAGCCCTTTACGTAAATGCCAACGACTTCGCGGATGCCTTTGCGCACTTTCCCGAGCAGCCATCACCTGCTGACGAAGGTCGGCTCACTTGCTACGCCAATCTCTGCCTCCTCGCCGATCTGCTCGCGGTGCAGTCCTCCCGGGCGGGGCGGCTAGCCGAACCGCCGACAGATGCGCTGCTCGCGCTTGTGCAGCGATGGCTCGTGCCGGAAACCTCTGCCACATTGATTGAGGGCGAGGATCGACTTGAGGGTTACCGGGCAATCCTGGAGCAGATCAAGTGGAAATTCCCGGGAATCGAAGCGAGTGATGTCTTCCCTGGTTATGGAGAGCTTGCGCAGCACAGGTGGCTCCCTCGGTTCGTGGAGCAGGTCCGCCTTTGCTGTCCGTGGATCAACGATAGAACGGTTCTCCTTTTCATTGATGACTTCGCGACGCCCCGCGTCACGGCAGCCATGCAGCGCGTCCTAAACAGATTGTTCCTCCAGCGCTCGCCGGCCTTCTTGGCCAAGCTGGCGACGGAAGCGTGGAGCACGTTTGTGCCGGAGGACTCTAGCGGCAAGAACCTGCAGGACGGTGACGACTACCAGTTAGTAGACATGGGTGAGGAGTCACTTTTCTTGCCTGACGCCGAGCGTCTTGCCTTCCTTAGCGATGTGTTTGCGCGGCGTCTCGCGGTCGATCCGCGGATGCCAAAGGACAACGCGTCACTGAACGGGCTTCTTGGACGAATGGGCTTATCCAAGACCGAGTTCGCGCGACGGTTGCGCCTGTCTTTGGGATCTCAAGCTCCGGACCAGCAACCAGCTGTCGTAGGCCACTCGCAAAGGCGCGGCCGTTCGCGCGGGAGAGTACACTACTTCGGCGACGACATCTTCTCCACCCTCTGGTCGGGCGATACGCGAACCATGATACAGCTGATCACTGACGTGCTCGACCAAGCCTCGGAGGCATCACGCAGGACGCGGAACGTGGAAGGCATTGTAGTGCCTGTGGCCTCCACAGTACAGGATCGCGTCTTCCGTAACCGCGGAGGTGAATGGCTTAATTCACATACTCGAAATGAACCGACGAACCCACAGAGGATGAAGGAGGAACTCGCACGGCTCTGCACGCTTAGGCCGGGCTACGCGCTGTGCGGCGCCTACGGCGACCACCTAAAAGCCATAGTCGAAGCGTTTGTGGCTGCCGCAACAAAACTCTTGCTCGGGCCAACCTACACCATTGTTGAGGGAGGAAGACCACGCAGGGTTCCGCGCATGGCATTTCGCATAGAGGTTGTGGATGAATTCCGACTCGACGGGTTGGCTCAGGAAATTTACCGAGACCTTGTGCGATATGGCCTCTTCATGCGAGACAACCGCGGCAAAAGTGTACGCGGTACTTTTGTTCCTCGCCTGTACCTTCGCCGCCTGCTTTTGCCCTACTGCACACTAGCGCTTTCCAAGCGCGACAGTGTCCCGCTCACCTGCGACGCATTTACACAGCTTCTTTTGGAACCAGACACTTTTAAGGCTCGGTTCAGCGCACCCCGAACAGATGGCATCGTGCCTAGCGGCCAGCTTGGCTTTCCGTTTGCTGCAGCGCCTCCTGACGATCCCGATCCTAACTACGACGACTTGAGCTTGGATTCGGCTGGTCTTGGCGACGCCAACGGCGATCCGGAGGAGGAGCTGTCATGAACCCAGCCTCATTGCCCGTTGCTCTGAATGCTCAACTTCCTGCACTCCAACCGTGCGTAGAGCTGACCCTTGGTCGCGGAGACATTGTAATCCATGCACCAGGATTCGAGGACCGAACGATGGCCATCGGCTCTGCAATGCGTTTTCGCGATGGCTCCCGAGCGATCTTGCTGGAATACCTACCATTCTCGCCGGACAACCGACTCCAGGATGTCCGCGACGGCCTATCGGCCAAGGGAGCTACTATCGACAACGCCGACGTGCTCAGGTATAACCGATTCGAGCCGGGGGAGTTTGAAGAGCGTCTTCGCGAGCGACTGCTCCTACTAAGCGCACGTCGGGTCGTTGTCGATATCTCGTCTTTATCGAAGCTTGGAATACTTCTAATCCTAACTGTCTGCCAGGCCTTGGCTCTTGAAGTGCTAGTGTTTTATGCTGAGGCGGAGAACTACCGCCCGAGTTGCGAAGAATTCGAAGAGGCCAAGGCGAGAAGCGAGATCCATCGCCCCTCCTTGCAGGTGTTCACAGGAGTCCACGGAGTCGTCCGCGTTGACTCACTCGCGAGCGTCGCCATGCAGGGTCAGCCGACCGCTGCGATTGTCTTTATGTCTTTCAATGACGTTCTCACTCAAGTTCTTCTTGACAGCGTATACCCCGCCCGTCTTTTGTTGATAAATGGCCGGCCCCCCCTGCATAGCTGGCGCGAGAGTGCCACCGCCTGGATTCATGACCAGGTGCGCCGCGAGTGGGAGAGGGATAATCCGGTCGTACCTGCCGCCAACGGCAACGTGCCGATGCCAGAGCGTGTTGCGTCAACTCTGGACTATAGGGAAACCGTGTCGCTGTTGCTTCGTCTGTACTGGCGGCTGTCCGCAGACTTCCGCCTGTTGCTAGCTCCGTCGGGAAGCAAGATGCAGGCGGTGGGTTGCTATCTCGTTAAGGCGCTGCACCCGGATATCCATATCGAGTATCCGTCGCCGGAAGGATTTTCGGACGAGTATAGCTCTGGCATCGGAGCACAGTGGCTGCTGGACTTTGGCCAGCTTTCGCAACGCCTCTCCGCCATTGCAGATTTGGAGCGGCGTGAGTACCTTGAGATTGCGCCGTGAATTAGTGGCATCCGCGCATCGGTTGAAGATCTGCCGAGTGTAAGGGAGCGGTCAAGAGTCATGAGACCCTCGGAACAGGCACCGGCGCCACACGATGAGCAAGAAGCTCCCGCTCGAGCTGCCCAACGAGCAGTCCGGCCAAACAGCCCGGCGTTGGACGCAATACTCGGCCAGCCCTTCCGAGTACTTGACGATGGATTTGTCAGAGTTATCGACTACATGGGCGACGACTCTGCAATCGTGCAAGCAGCACGCGTCTCATACGGGGCGGGTACGAGACGCGTCCATCAGGATCGCGGTCTCATTCGTTACCTCATGCGGCACTCTCACACCACACCGTTTGAGATGTGCGAGATCAAACTGCATGTCCGCGTCCCTATGGACGCCTGGAGACAATGGATTCGGCATCGCACCGCAAATGTAAACGAGTACTCTACGCGATATTCACTTGCTATCGACGCGGCGCAGCGGACACCAGCAGACAAGTGGCGGGTGCAGTCAGCAGTTAATCGACAAGGGAGCACCGATTATTTACCAAGCGCTGCCGGGGAATGCCTTTCGCTTTCAGAGCATGAGTTACAAGTCAACGCGCGAGCCGTGTACGAGGCGCGGATCGCGGCGGGCGTTGCGCGTGAACAGGCTCGCAAGGATCTTCCGCTTTCGACCTATACGGAGGCGTATTGGAAGATCGATCTCCACAATTTGTTACACTTTCTCGATCTCCGGATGGACCAAAGAGCTCAGCAGGAGATCCGCGCTTACGCAATTACCATCGGCGAAGACGTCGTCGCGAAATGGGTTCCGATTACCTGGGAATCTTTTCGGGATTACCGCCGAGACAGCCTACGCCTTTCGCGCATGGAAGCCGAGATTGTTACGGCTTTGGCCGCTGGGGATTCCGAGCGCGCCCATAGCCTTGCGGCGAAGTATGGCCTCCTCAGCTGGGGGAAGAACGGTGGTCTATCGCCGAATCGGGAGAGAGCGGAGCTTGAGGAGAAGCTGAACGTGATTGGACTCACTCCGCCGTGGCTCTAAGCCTCGAGAGACGTTTGGGGAACTACGGAAGGTTTGGCCCGGCGCTGAGGACGGCACCCAGGGTGGTCCGAGCAACGAGCTTTCGCCTGCTGCTCCAGGCGATTAGCTCTTCGCGATGACCCGATCGTTCGGAGTGCGGGCCTCGTCCTCACGGAAACGCCGCCGTGTCGGCGCCGCCGGCTGAGCTGCCGCTCGGGTTGTGGTAGGTGCGGACGGCGTTCGTCTCGAGGTCGGTCACCGTCAGCCAGTACTCGACGTCGGTCAGGCCGGCCCAGAAGACCCAGAAGCGGCCGTTGACCGGGCGGCCGTCGAGCATCTTCACCACCAGCTCCACGTTGTCCGGGCCGAAGAACCAGAAGAAGCCGCTGCCGTCGGAGCTCGGGATGGAGCGGGCGAAGCCGGAGCGGTCCTGGTGGTCGCGCCAGGAGACCTCGAGGCGGAAGCGGTCGTCGAGGAGCCGCAGGCGGCGCTTGGAGGGCAGCGGCGCCGTGGCGACCGCGACCGTGGCGGTGAGCGCCTCGCCGAAGGGGGCGCCGTTGCGCGCCATGCGCCACGCGCCGCTGTAGGTGCCGGCCGGCGACGGCGCGGTGAGATCGACGGTGAAGGTCTTGCTCTCGCCCGGCTCGATCGACTCGTCGAGCGCCAGCGGCACCGGCGCGGCGCCCGCGACCAGGCCGCCCTCGGCGGTCAGCGCGTAGAGCCCGGCGCCGGTCCAGACGGTGCCGCCGCGGTTCAGGAACGTCAGCTCGACCGTCACCGTCTGCCCGGTCTCCATCGTCGACGGCACCGTCTCGGCCACGGCGGCGGCGTCGGGCGGCGCCCCCGGGTGGGCGCGGATGAAGTCGCGATAGGCGGCGTAGGCGGGCTTCTCGCCGCTCGCCGGGTCGAGCACGCCCCACTTGGGCACGCCGGCCGCGGGGTCGTCCACCAGCTCGTAGAAGAAGACCTTGGCGATCCAGTCCTGCCCCGGCCGGGCGGTGAACCAGCGATCGAGGAGGCCGGTGTAGTGGCTCGCCTGCCGCGCCTCGCCGACCCGGTCGCTCGCCCAGCCGGTCTCGGTCAGCCAGAAGGGCTTGTCCTCGGCGCCCGCCGACTCGAGCACCTCGCGCACCGAGGGCGTGACCGTGTCCCAGAACGAGGGCCGGCTGCCGAAGAGGGTCGAGTCGTCGAGCTTGTCGGTGACGTCGGCGGGGCCGTCGTCGTCGTAGAGGTGATGGGTGACGAAGTCGAGCTGGTCGCCGTAGGCGAGGAGCGTCGAGCGCAGCCAGTCGTACCAGTCGCTGTCGCCCGAGGTGAGGTGGGCGAGATCCGGCCCGCCGACGAGCGCGGCGGGGTTGCCGGCGCGGACGCCGGCGATGCCGGGGCCGACGATCAGGTCCAGGTACTGGCCACGGCTGCCGGACCAGAAGCGCGGCAGGTTGGCCTCGTTCCACAGGCCCCAATAGCGGATGGTGCCGGCGTAGCGGCGGGCGGCGCGGCGGCAGAACTCGCGCCAGGCGGCGGGATCGTTCGGGACGCCCGAGAGGAGCGGCCCCGAAGTCGCCCAGGCCGGCGTGTAGGCGAGGGTGGCGAAGACCTCGAGGCCGCGCGCCGCCGCCTCGGCGGCGATGCGGTCGTAGAGGCGCCAGTCCCAGGTCCCCTCGGTCGGCTGGACGACCGCCCAGACGAAGTCGATGCGCACCCAGCCGATGCCAGCCGCCGCCACCCGGTCGAGCTGCGGCTCGAGCTTCGGGTCGCTCGGGGCGTGGATGTTGATGCCGTAGGGGGAGGCCTCGAAGGCGCGGGCCGCGCCGCCGCCGGCGAGCGCGAGGAGGATCGCGATGAGCGCGGCGGTGGTGCGAAAACGCCCGGGACGTAGCCCGGGCGCTACGAGCGACGATCCTCGCCGAATGCGGCCGCACAGGTGCCAGGGGGCGGGCACGCCGGCCGAGCGCGACCGTAGCGCCCGGGCCACGTCCCGGGCGTTTTCGGAACCCCGACCGCATCCCTTCACGGACCGCCGGCGGAACGACAAGCCCTATCCTCCGGGCAGCAGCGGCAGCCGCCCGACGCCGGCGTCGGCGGAGCGGGCGGGCGCCGCCGGCGCCTCCTCCTCGTCCGGCCGCGGCACCTCGCCGGGGTTCAAGAAGAGGTTGCTCTCGAGGTTGTACTGCCGCGTGTAGAGCGCGTGGTAGCGCCCGCCGAGCGCCAGCAGTTCCTCGTGCCGCCCGCGCTCGATGATGCGGCCGTCCTCGACCACCAGGATGGTGTCGGCGCGGCGCACGGTCGAGAGGCGGTGGGCGATGACGAAGGTGGTACGGCCGCGCATCAGCTCGGCGAGGCCGGCCTGGATCGCCGCCTCGCTCTCGCTGTCGAGCGACGAGGTGGCCTCGTCGAGGATCAGGACGCGCGGGTCGGCGAGGATGGCGCGGGCGATCGCCACCCGCTGGCGCTCGCCGCCCGAGAGCTTGACCCCGCGCTCGCCGACCACCGTCGCGTAGCCGTCCGGCAGCCGCTTGACGAAGTCGTCGCAGCGGGCGATCGCGGCGGCCAGGTGGATCGCCTCCTCCGGCGCGTCGGGACGGGCGTAGGCGATGTTCTCGAGCACCGTGCCGTCGAAGAGAAAGTTGTCCTGGAAGACGACGCCGAGCTGGGCCCGGTAGTCGGCGAGGCGGACCGCCGCCAAGTCGTAGCCGTCGACCAGGATGGCGCCCGCGGTCGGCCGGTAGAACCCGGCCACCAGGCCGATCAGCGTGCTCTTCCCGGAGCCGGACGGGCCGACGAGCGCCGTCACCGTGCCGGGCTCGGCCACCAGCGAGACGCCGTGCAGCACCGGCGTCCCGGCCTTGTACTCGAAGTGGACGTCGACGAGCTCGATCCGCCCGGCGAGCGGCGGCAGCGGCCGGCGCGCCGCGTCGCCCTGGTCCTCGGGGACCTCGTCGCGGATCTCGCGGATGCGCTCGAGGCCGGCGAAGGCCTCGGTGATCTGACTGCCGATCGCCACCATCTGCGCCACCGGCCCGACGAGGAGGCCGAGATAGAGCGTGAAGGAGAAGAAGGAGCCGACGGTCAGCTCGCCGGCGAGGACCTGGTTGGCTCCGACCCACATCATGGCGACGCCGATCGCGCCGAGGAGGAGAGCCGAGAAGGCGCCGATCAAGGAGAACCCGGTCATCGTCTGCGCCACGTTGCGGAACAGGCGGTGCACGCCTTTGGTGAAGACCAGCGCCTCGCGCCGCTCGGCGCCGTAGGCCTTGACCACCCGCACGCCGGAGAACGACTCGGAGAGGCGCCCGGCGACCTCGGCGTTGATCCGCGAGCGCTCGCGGAAGAGCGGGCGCAGGACGCGGAAGGCGAAGAGCAGCGCCAGGCCGAAGAGCGAGAGGACGGCGACGGCGATCAACGTCAGCTCGACGCTCAGGTAGAGGAGGATGCCGAGCGCCATGACCGCCGTGAAGAGGCCGCCGACGATCTCGACGAGACCGGTGCCGACCAGGTTGCGCAGCCCCTCGGCGTCGTTCATCACCCGCGACAGCAGCGCCCCCGACTTGGTCTGGTCGAAGTAGGCGACCGGCAGCCGCCCGACGTGCCACTGCACGCGGCGGCGCATCTCGGTGATCGAGCGCTGCGCCGCCTTGCCGAGCACCTGCGAGAGGGCGAACGAGCACGCCGCCTGCACCAGCGTGGCGCCGCCGGCCGCCAAGACCAGGAGCGGCAGCAGCGAGCGGTCGCCCTTGCCCATGACGTCGTCGAGTAGGAACTTGGTGGTGCCCGGGAGGACCAGCGCGGCGAGGCGGTTGCCGGCGAGGAGCGCCAGCCCCAGGGCCAGCCGCCCGCGGCGCGCCTGCACCAGCTCGGCCGCGTCGCGCAGCACGACGCGCACCGAGAGCTTGGGCTTCTTGGCGGCCGCGGCGGCCTGCTCGTCGGCGGCACGCGGGCGCGGCCGCGAGGAGACCGGCCCGCCCAGGAGCCCGGCGCGCGAGGCGCGCTGCTGGGGGACGGCGGTCGGCTGAATCATGGGGAGCGGACGACTCGGGTGGGCAGCGAAAGTCTAGCACCCCGGCCCCCGTAGCGCCCGGCCCCCGTGCCGGGCGCTTTCGGAATTCCGCCGGCGAAACACCCCACGGCCCGGTCGCGCCCCGGCCCCCGAGCCGGACGCCTAGAATCGAAGCCCTTGCACCTCCTCAGCAGCCGCGTCGGCCAGATCCGCATCGAGGCCCCTCCTCGGCGCGGGTGGCATGGGCGTACGCGGAGGCGGCGCGGAGCACGAGGGCTGGGGCGGTGCCGGGCTGGGCGCGGTGCCGGACGAAGCGGCTGATGAAGACTGATCGGATGTCGGAGCTGTTATGCTGATCGCGGAGCCAAGACTATGAAGGAGCTCGACCGCATCACCCTGGACCCGGAGGTCATGGGCGGCAAGCCCTGCATCCGAGGTCTCCGCGTCACGGTAGGTACGATCCTCGGCCTTCTGGCGACCGGCCACTCCGAAGCGGAGATCTTGAGCGCGTATCCATATCTTGAGCCGGAAGACATCCGGGCGGCATTGGCTTATGCGACCTGGCGGGTCGAGGAGAGAGAAGTAGCGGTGGGCGGCGGGTGAAGCTGCTCATCGACATGAACCTCTCCCCCCAGTGGGTCGAGTTCCTAGAAGGACACGGCTTCGATACCGTCCACTGGTCCTCAGTTGGGAACCCTCGAGCTGCCGACAAGACGATCATCGCATGGGCTCGCGAGCACAGCCGAGTCATCCTCACCCACGATCTCGATTTCTCCCGCCTGCTGGCACTGACCCGCGCCTCCGGCCCCAGCGTCCTCCAGGTCCGCACTGAGGATGTCCTTCCGTCGGCGATCGGAGACCTTGTCGTACACGCTCTGGAGCAGCACGCCGCGATCCTGCAGGCTGGCGCGATTGCAGTAGTCGACCCCAGATCCTCGCGGGTGCGAATCCTGCCGATTTAGCAACGCTGCTCCCAAGGAATCCTGCGGGTTGGGTCAAATCCCGGGTAGGGGCGGAGCTTGTCTCCGCCCAGGTCGGTAGGTCACTTCGGAGGTGCCTCGGCAGCAGCCGCGGAATCGGTCGCCGGAGCGGGCTCGGGGCGCGCGGCCGCGGCGCCCTGATCTGCTTGGGGGTGCGGCGCCGCGTCGGCGGGCTGGTGGTCGTAGCTGAAGACCCTGGCGAGCCGCCACCGATGGCCGTCCTTCTTCCACAGGTGGGTGAACTTCGCGATCTCAGCAGGCGTGTCGCTCTGACCTTCGACGACCTTATAGAAGCGGTGAACGCCGGTCTGAATGGCCCCGTACTCGCCGATCGGATAGACCGCAACGCTCCCCTGCACGATCTCCCTCCGGCCGCGAAAGTCGAGGCCCTTCTTCTGTCGTTCGCATAGATTACGGATCGACTCTACGAAAGCCTGCCTGGAGTTCGCCGTGAAGCCCCATTTGTCGTGGTAGAACTCGAAGTCCTCGGTCAGCAGATCGGCGAGGGCCTCGAGGTCGCAGGTCCTGAACACGGCCTCGAACAGCAGCCTGTCCGCGTGGGCAATCGCGTCGGTCATGCTCTGCTGGGCCGGGGGCGCTTCAGGGGCTTGCGGCGCCTCGGAGCCGGGCCGCCGATCCGCCGGCGATGGGGCGGGCAGTGCGGCGGTCGGGATGGCGATGCCGGCGGCAGCAATGGCGATCGTCGCAAGGACGCGCCTGCAAGGCTCCTTCAGCCGTGGCACGACGATCAGCGAATGCGGTCCAGTCGCGCGAAGAGCTCTTCGGCAGAGATGGTCTCGCCGCGATCTGCCTCCTCGATCGCTTCGAGAAGTTCTGCCTCCTCTTCCGGAGACAAGTGAACTTCTCCCTCGGGTTCTCGTGTGAGGACCACCACCGTCTCACTCAGGGAGCTCTAGCCGATCTTGTAGACCGGTTTGGCGAACAGCTCCTGGTAGTACAAGTATGTAGATTTGATATTGTCAAGAGTTGGCATGAGATGCGCTGGGCTGTACCCTTCGAAGTAGAGCCTCCGAAGCAACTCCGGGGCCCATGCAGTTGGAGCGACGACCTGGACAAGACGCGCGTAAGGAGTTGGTCCGATAGCTTCATTGAGCGTAGGCCAGCTACCGGAGCGCTCGAAGTGCTGTGACGCCTCCTTGTCGAATGTGAAAAGACCGCTCTGGGCGCGCAAGAACAGGTTCCGTGAATAGGGCGCAGTGAATGAAGCGACGCGCGGGTGTTCAAGAAGCCCGCGTGCGTAAAGCGCCCATACTGCGAATTCCAGGGCTGGAGGTTGAGCCTTCCAGGCATCCCGAGCGGCAAAGAACAGGGCAATGATCGGTGAGTACGTCCAGTCGAGCAGCCGTGTGGGAATGCCATGGTGCTGAGCGAGGGCAAAAGCTTCCTTGACTCCTGCAGGTGGCATCTCGGGCAGTTCGTCGGACCCGGGGTATGCGCCGATGAGCTTGTCGTAAAACCGCGCGAGGCCCTCTTCCGTGTACTCCCCGACAGGGGCCGGTATCCCGAGCTGATCTGCGAGTGCGAGAAAGCTCTTGACGGCGAGGACCTCAACGCTGATGAGGTGCAGCAGCAAGTGCCTACGGTTCGGGAAGTCGCGCCAGACGGCCGCATACGGCTTGAGGGTGTCGGCACGGAACGCGCTGGGAAGGAGTGGCCACGCCGCGTCCGCATGGCCACGAAACACCCAGCCGGTACCCGTCGCAAACCTGAGGTTCTCAGGGCCCGATGGCGCCCAGCGCCAAGGGCGAAGGCTTTCAAGCAGGTCGTCGACTGAGGCCGGGCGTCTTTCAGTTGTTTCCATGACATTGTGCATACCATGGGTGGTGACTCTCAACGACTCTCAACGGCGCATGAGTTCAGCAGCGTCACCCGCGCGAATGCGCGGGTGACATCCGCTGCAACGAGGCGTGTCGGCACGAACGGTCAAAAGGAGCGCACGAAATCGAGGAGAACCTTCGCCTTGATGGCCACTCCGAGATGGACTCCAAGCTCGGTGTGGACAACGGGAGTGGAGCTGACAGTCGGGATGTGCGAGAACACGATCTGACCTTCGACAATGTCGGTCGGCCCAGCATAGAGCACGCCAAGGAAGACCTCGGGGCGAGCCTCGATTAGGACCATGACGGGAGACCCCGACGACCCTGGGAAGGCGGCAATGTCGATCAGGATCTCGGGGCGGCCTTCGTAATCGATAGCCGGGTGGCTTGCCGTGACGCCGCGACGGAGGATGGGGAGGTTGTTGTGTACGTCCCAGAGACCGGCGGGGTAACCGGTCATGGTGGTCGTCAACATGGCGGGGAACTGCGATTCGGTCTCGGTGGTAGGGCACCAGACGCTCCAGACCACAGAGTAGAAGAGTCGATCAAGGCGGCCCGCGGCGTATTGCTTAAGGTCATCAATAGGCGCGACCACTAGGTCGATGTCTGGCTCGGGATGGTGCGCTCACAGGCTCGTTGTTGGCCACTCAAGCAGTTCGGGTGAGTCTGGCGCGAAGCTCCTCTTGTCGACAACCTCACCGGTATGGAAGAAAGCCCGCGTGAAAGCGGCATGCTCAAGCACGTGCTTGTTGGTGACGAGGAATGCAGGGCGACCTGGGGTGTCGAAGTTCCCGAAGAAGAAAGCCGTGCCCGATCCAACGTGGGCACGGTTGGCGTCGAGGCACTCAAGACGAACCGTCGTGTAAAGGGCGCGGGTTGCCGGATGAACGAGGCTGACCTTGTAGCTGACCATGGCACAAACCCGATGCCGAGCTAGCGAGGCGGGTCACTCGCACCGAATCCGCAGAAGTGAGCGGTTGGCGGCTCGCCTACCATCTGGCCGGTGCGCTAGAAGCTGGCTGGTCAATGAGGTCGCACTCTTGTCGCGCCCGTTTGACATCTCGGCCCGCGGCGCTCGGGGCGCCGGGCGGGCCGGCTTCACGCGGTGTCCGATCGGGGTCTTGAGCGATCGGCGTTCTCCTGTTGATCGTCTGCGGGCACAGTCTATCAAAAGCGGGAACACGGCGGAACGGGTGCTCGCGCGGCCTATTCGGCCGGCGTGGACGGCTCCTCGGGCGGCGCCGGCGGCTGGCGGCGTTTGCGGGGGCGGCCGCCGCGCCACGGGCGGATGCCGAACTGCAGCAGCTCCACGTTCTTGCCGCCGAGGTCGCCGCGCAGGCAGCGGGAGAGGCGGGACATCAGCTCCTGGCCGCGGGCCAGGATCTGGGCACGCCGCTCGTTGGTCCGCGCGAGCGCCGCCTTGAGCGTCTGTCGGTGAAGATGTAAATCTGGTCCAGGGTGAAGATCGAAAAGTAGACCACCTGGGAGAGAGGGGGACTCCGCCGGGGTAGAGCGGCAGTCCTAGGCTCCCCCCGGCCCGCAGCGAGCGGA
>JBIOUG010000055.1:0-2112 GCA_044866775.1 Thermoanaerobaculia bacterium
CCATGGAGACATTCACGATGAGCCGAAAGGAATTGCCCCGGGCCGGCCTGGTGACGGCGGCGCTGGCCGGACGAATCAGCAACCGGGAAGGGGCCGCCGCCCTCCGGATGTCGCCGCGGCAGTTTCAGCGGCTCAAGGAACGCTTCCGTGAAGGAGGAGCCGAGGCCCTGCGTCATCGGGGGCGGGGACGGCTGTCTCACCGCCGGCTGCCGGCCGACAAGGCGGTCGAAGTGCAAGCGCTCTTGCGCGACCGCTACAAGGGCTTCAACGACACTCATGCGACCGAGAAACTCGTGGAGGTCGAGCAGATGACGATCTCGCGGGAGTCGGTGCGCCGCCTGCGCCGCGGGCTGGGGCTGCCCGCCGTGCATCGGCGCCGGCCCGCGCAGCATCGCACTCGCCGCCCGCGCGAGCAGGCCGCGGGGCAACTCGTCCAGGTCGATGGCAGCCCCTTCGAGTGGCTCGAGGGCCGCGGCCCGGCCATGACCTTGCTGGGCGCCATCGACGATGCCACCTCGCAGGTCGTTGCTCTCCACTTTCGCCCGACGGAAGACCTGCATGGCTATGCCACCGTGCTTCACCAGATGTTCACGACCGTCGGCCTGCCGGTTGCCCTCTATGGCGACGGCATCAACATCCTCGTCCGCAACGATCGCCACTGGACGCTCGACGAACAGCTGAGCGGGACGCAGGCGCCGACGCATCTCGGCCGCATCCTGCAGGAGCTCGGCATCGGCTACGTACAAGCGCGCTCGCCCCAAGGCAAAGGCCGGGTCGAGCGCCTGTGGGGCACGCTCCAAGACCGCCTCGTCAGCGAACTGCGCTTGCGCGGCATCGCGACCTTGGAGGCGGCCAACGCGTTTCTGCCGGAATTCATCGCCGACTTCAATCGCCGCTTCGCCCAGGCGGCGGCCAGCCCGCAGCCCGTCTGGCGGCGGTCGCCGCGCGATCTCGATCTCGTGCTGAGCTGCTGCTATCGCCGCGTCGTGGCCCGCGACAACACCGTGCGCCTCGGGCCTCGCCTCATCCAGATCCCCCGCGGCCCACACGGGCGCTCCTATGCCCGGCGGCGCGTCGACGTCCGCGAGCTGCTTGATGGCCGTGTGGTCGTGCTGGCGGAGGGCGCCGTGATCGCCACCGCGGCCTCACCGGTCCCGGACTTCGCCCTGCTTCCTCGCCGGGCGCCGAGCCAGGATCGTCGGCCCTCGCGCGCCCGCCTCTCCGTCCGCACGGCGCTCAACCACCTGGCCGCCGCACTGCCGCGCCGCGCGGCGAAAACGCATCCCTGGCACCGTCCCTACAATCCTCTCCTTGTCCAGCGCGCCGCCAATCGCCAACAACACGGATGACATTTTCACGTGGCAGTACCCACGACATTTCTATTGACCAGCGACATGCGGGGTGGGCGACGGCGGTCAGGGAACGAGCGACACGGGCGTCACGCGGCGGGGCAGGCTCACCTCGACGGAGGCGCAGGCGGCATCCGCCGACTCCGCGCGCTCGCTCACCGCGGCTTCCATGCGCGACGACATGCTCTCGCCGTACCAGTCGGCGGCGCCGCGGCGCAGGAAGCGTCCCATGGCGTCGCACGCGGCGAGCGACGACGACGGACGCTGCTTCAGCAGGGCGACCGCGAAGCGATCCGCCTCGAGCTCCTGGAGCTGGATCGCCTGCCACGCCTCGCTCGACCGCGCGGTCTGCCGTTCCGACTGCGGCGTGTGCTGGAGCACGAGGTGCCCAAGCTCGTGCGCGATCATGGCGGTGAGCTCGTCGATCGGCGCCTGCAGCGCGCCCTCGGTGACGAACAGGCTGAAGTGCAGGCAGGGCGCGGCGGTGCCCGGCGTGCTCCACACGTTGACCTTGTCGGTGCGCACGACGGCGAAGCCGATCTTGCAGCTCGACGTGCTGATCGTTTTCAGCGAGGGCAGCTCGAGCGCCGCCAGCAAGGGGTCGAGAATCTGCCCGACCTGGCGGGTCTCGACGCCGCGCGACTCGCGGACCGGGTACCCGTGGAGCGAGGCGCATCCCCCGGCCAGCACGGCGAGCGTGGCGACGAGGGGCACGAGGGCGCGCATGACCGGGCGGAGGAATGCAAGCCAGGCTCCACGCGTA
>JBIOUG010000056.1:0-22232 GCA_044866775.1 Thermoanaerobaculia bacterium
CCGTCCACGGTCTCGCGGTCCTGGGCGCGGAACGCCAGGCGCTCCCGCGCGAGGAGCGCCTCCGCGAAGGCCAGCGTCACCTCGCGCCGCAGCCGCCGCTCCGCGCCCGCGCGCTCGGCCTCGGCGCGTGCGAGCACCGCCTCGGCGCCGGCGCGGCGGGCGGCCCGCCGGCCGCCCGAGCCCAGCTCCTGCTCGAGAGCGGCCTCGAGGTCGGTCGACTCTTCGTCGCCCGCCCGCCGCGGCCCGCCGGCGAGCGCCAGGACCGGGTTGTCCTGCAGCCGGCGGCCGGCGAAGGCGAGGCGCGCCCGCGCCTCCTCGACGCGCGTGGCCGCGAGCAGGGTCTCGGCGTCGCGCTCGCGGGCCAACGCCAGGGCGTCCTCCAGAGTCAAGCTGCGGACCTCACCCGCGGCCACCGCGGGCAGCAGCAGCAACAGCGTGGAAAGCCGCCACGCGTATCGGTGATCCATCGCCTCACCTCACAACTCGGCGCGGTCGCCCGGCGGCGGGCCGGGCGGCTCGGGGAAGCGTTTCGAGAGAGCGGAAGCTTTGAGGCTAGACCGGCGGGGGCTTCGGGACGTGGCGGACGCCACGAGGGGCGGGAGACGAGGGGTGGGAATCGGCGAGTGCGGCGGCGAAGCCCGCGAGCGCCGGGGCCGTGGCGCCCGCGGCGACGGTCTCCGCGAGCGGCGATGCCGAGCCGCAGCAGGCGCAGGCGGCGCAGCCGAACGGGCAGCAGGCGATGCACCCGCCGGCCTGGCAGTCGTCACAACGATCGGTCTCGGCGGTGACCAGCAGCGCCAGCGTTGCGACGACGAGGAGCAACGCCGCAACCGCAGCCATCCGGCGGAGCTTCGCCATGCGCGGCTTTATACCATGCCGTACTTTCTCAGTCGTCACCGCCCTACGAGGACCGCCTCTCCGTCTTCCGCTTTCATCGCGACTGCAGCTCAGGCTTCCTCGCGGGCGCCATGCGGCGGCGGTGCGCTACCTGCCTGCGGGCGGCCGCAGTCACGCTTCGCCTCCGCGCAACACCTGTTGAAGTAGGGTCGGAGGGATTGGTCCACCGAACAAGCCAGGAAGCTACCCAGGCCCGGCAGCGTGCCGGGCAGTGCAGTGAACGACTGTGAGGAGGAATCGGACCGTGAATGGGAGAAGACTCGTCCTCGTAGGAGTCGCGATCGCCCTCATGCTGCCCTGGCTGGAGGCGCCCGCGGCGGCTCACGACTGGGGCTGCTGGCGGCAGCCGAACCGCACCGTGTACTCGCGCAACACGGCGGCGAACAGCAGCCAGGCGGCGGCGGCGCTCAACGAATGGAGCGTCGACACGATCCTCAACATCGTCAACGTGAGTTACCACACCGAGATCAGCGTCTACGACGGGAACTACGGCAACACCGGCTGGGGCGGGCTGGCGAGCATCGAGAGCTCGAGCGGCTGCAACATCCTGCACGGGCACGCCACCCTCAACACGTACTACTCCTACACGTCGAACGGCAAGCGGGGGGTCTTCTGCCAGGAGGTCGGGCACCTCTTCGGGCTCCAGCACTCCAACGACGGCGGCTGCATGGGCGGCGGCTACTACTACGACATCAACACCTACTATCAGGTCGTCTCGCACAACATCAACGACATCGCCGCGAAGTACAACGGCGTCCCGGCGTCGACCGCGCCCGGGGACGATGAGCACGCGGAAGAGGATTCTTCCCGCGTCCAGGCCGTCTGGTACCACAACCCGCGCACCCTGGCCGAGACCTACGATCTCGCCACCGTCGTCGTCGTGGCGCGGGTCACCGGAGTCAACGATGCCGCCGACATCGTCGTGCCGGTCGAGGGCCTCGACAACGGCGAGCATCGGGTGCCCAATCAGCGCATCGCGCTGCAGGTCACGCGCACGGTCAAGGGAGACGTCGGTTCCGAGATCGAGCTCTTCCACACCGGCAACCGGGAGTACGTGCTGGGCGGCGACCCGCCGTACGCGGTGGGGCAGAGGTACCTCCTCTTCCTGATGTCGCGCGATGACGGCACCTATCTCGTCGTCTCACCCGAGGGGCGTTACCAGGTCAAGGCACGGGGTCGGCTCGAGCCCGTCTCCGAGAAGGACTTCAGCGTCATGCTGCGCGGGGTCGGGGTCGATTCGGTGCTCGACGACCTGACCCAGGTGCGGGCGCACCACAGCAACTGAGGCGCGGTCCCGCTGAGCTAAGACGGGGGTCGCGGTCCGCCGCGATCCCCGTCGGTCACCGGCCAGGCGCCCATCAGTGCTCGAGATGTTCGACGTCCCTCGCGACCGCATCCTGCTCGCCGCGCTCTTCCTCTCCGGCACCGCCGCGCTCGGGTACGAGATCCTCTGGACGCGACTGCTGTCGCTGGCGCTGGGGAGCGAGACCCTGGGCATGCTGGCGGTGCTCACCGGCTTCTTCGGCGGTCTCGCGCTGGGCTCCTGGCTGCTGCACGAGCGGGTCTGTCGCGATGCCTCGCCGGCACGCCTCTTCGCCTTCCTCGAGGCCGCCACGGCCCTCTATGCGGTCGCCAGCCCGCACGTCCTCTACGCCCTGGCACGACACCTGCCGCCGCTGCTCGGCCCGGCGGCCGGCGACAACGACACGCCGCGCGCGCTCGTCGTCGGGGTGACGGCCGCGGGCGTGGCGCTGCTGCCGGGGACGCTGCCGATGGGCGCCACCCTGGCGGCCCTGGTGGAAGCCCGCCGGCGGGCCCTGCCCGGCGACCCTGCCGGGCGCGGCGTCGGGCGGCTCTACGCCGCGAACACCCTGGGCGCCACCTGCGGGGTGCTCGCCGGCGTCCTGCTCATCCTGCCGCGGCTCGGACTGGGATGGGGGAGCGTCGCCCTCGCGGCGCTCGGGCTTGCCGCGGCGACGCAGGCGCTGCTCTGGGCGCCAGCACGCGCGGTCCCCGCGCTGGAGGGCAAGGCACCCGCCGGCAGGCCGCGGCGCGGCGCCCGAGCGGAGAGCGTGCCCCGCGCCAGCCAAGGCGCGAAGCCTCTCGAGCCGGGCTCGAACCAAGGCGCGAGGTCTTTCGCGCCGGGCTCCAACCAAGGCGCGAAGGCTTTCGCGCCGGGCTCAATCAACCTGCTCGCTCTCGTCACCTTTACCGGCTTCGCCGGTATCGGGTTGGAGGTCGTGGCGGTGCAGGTCCTGGCTCAGATGCTGGAGGACACCGTCTATACCTTCGCCCTCGCCCTTGCCGCGTATCTTCTCGGTACCGCCGCCGGCGCCGCGCTCTATGGCCGCGCCGCCGCCCGCCTGGCCGGGCAGAGCCACGCGGCGGTCACCGCCTGGCTGCTGCTGGCGCAGACGGCCGCCGTCGCGGCGGCGGCGGTGGCTTTGCGTGCGGCCCCCGCGTTGCTCGCCGTCTTCGCGCCTCCAGGGTCCGCGTTCCCGCGGCACCTCGGGGCCGAGCTCGCCCTCGCGCTGGCGATCTTGCTCCTCCCGACGGCGGTGATGGGGGCGCTGTTCAGCCACCTGCTGGCTCCCCTCGCCCGCGCCGGTGTCGGCCGCGCTTACGCTCTCAACACCCTCGGCGGCGTCGCCGCGCCCTTCATCTTCGGCCTGGCGGTGCTGCGGGCGACGGGCTACGCGGCCGCCCTCGCCGCGGTCGCCGCGGTCTACCTGGCTCTCGCTGCCTGGGTCATCAGCGGTCTCCGCCGCGCGCCAGCCCTGCGCTGGGCCGGCGCCATGACCCTGCTCGTGGCGCTCGTCGCCTTTCCTCGCTCGCTGCGGCTGATCGACGTCCCTCCGGGTTGGGTCGTGCGCTACGAAGACGCCGGGCTGATGGGGCTGGTGCTGGTCACCGAGGAGGAGAGCACCTCGCTTCCCGGCAGCCGTCTCAATCGCCGGCTACAAGTCAACCAGCAGTTCCGGATGGGTGGCTCCCTGAGCTTCGGCGAGCAACGCATGGGCCACATCCCGCTGCTCCTGGCGCCGCGCGCGCGCAACGCGTTGTTCCTCGGCATCGGCACCGGCGCGACGCTGGGCGCGGTGCGCCACTTTCCGCTCGCGCGCGTCGATGCGGTCGAGCTGGTGCCCGAGGTGCTGCGCGCGATGCCCCTGTTCGAGACGGTCAACGAGGCGGTCTTCCGCGCGCCGCGCGTGCGCCTCCATGCCGCCGACGCGCGGCGCTTCGTCAACGCCGCCCGCGGGCGCTGGGACGTCATCGTCGGCGACCTCTTCCATCCGGCGCAGGACGGCGCCGGCTCCCTCTATGCGCGCGAGCATTTCACGGCGGTCGCGGCGCGCCTCGCCCCCGGCGGGATCTACGCCCAGTGGCTGCCCCTCTATCAGCTCGATCCCCCCAACCTGCGCACAGTGGTGCGGACGTTTCTCGACGTCTTCCCCGAGGCCCACAGCCTGCTGGGTCTCTACAATGCCGACACCCCGGCGCTCGTACTCATCGGCCGCCTCGGCCCGGCGCCGACGAACGATCGCTGGCCGATCCCCCTCACGGGCCTCGAGCGCGCGCTCGCCGCTCCCGTCTATGCCGAGCTGCTGATGCAGGACCCGCGCGACCTCCTGGCCTCCTACATGCTCGATCGCGATGCCCTCGCGGCGTTCGCCGGCGACGGACCGCGCAACACCGACCTGCGGCCGCGCGTCCTCTTCGACGCCCCGCGCACCGCCTACGAGAAGCCGCCGGATCGGACGTGGCGCTGCCTCGCCGAGCTGCTGGCATGGCGGGTGCCCTACCCGCCCGAGCTCGTCTCCGGCGACCCGGCGCGCCTCGCCGCCTTCCGCGACGACACCGCGCGCTTCTCGGCGGCGGTGACGCGCTACCTCGAAGGTGACATCGCGCGGGCTCGTGGCGGGGTGTTCTCGCCCGCGGCGGTCACCGGCTACCTGCGCGCCTACGAGGCGGCGCCGGAATTCCAGCCGGCGGCGCAGGTGCTGTACTCGCTCGCGGCCTCCGATCCCGGGATCGCCCAGGCGATCCTGCCGCGCATGCAGCGGCGAGATCCCGCCGATCCCCGCACGCAGCAGCTCTCAACCCAGCTTCGCGCCTACCTCGGCGCTGGACCTCGCTAGAGCGCGGAGCAGAGGCAATCCCGGCAGCAGGAGTTGACCCAGGTACACACGCCGTTCCCTGCGCCGCAGAAGCGGTCGCAGTCGCGGTTGGTCAGGCAACGCGACTTGCAGCAGGAGCTCGCGAGCCACTCGGGCTCCGGCACAGCCCCCGCTATCCCCGCGCTGGTTCGCGGACAGGCGGCCGGCGCGGCGAGCGCCACCTCGGTGGCCGCCGCGAGGGGGGCCGCCGGCGCGACGGCCGCCAGAGAGGGTGCCTGCGCCAGCTCCTCCGCACCGGCGGTGGGAGCGGCGACGAGGGCCAGCAGGACGGCGGCGCCGAGACACAGGATGGTCGTGCGCATGACTTCCTCCTTTTCGAGGCGGCGGCGAGGTACCGCCGGCTCGCGCATTCTCGAAGAGCGGCAATCGATTGTCCAGCGGCAGAGAGGTGCGCTTGCTCCGGGTCCGGCGGGCGGGTACGATAACCGCGTGCGAGGGCGACGCCTCATCGTGGTCGCGTGGCTCGCCGGGGGCGGGCTCGCGGCCTTCCTCCTCGTCGGCTGCTGCATCCTGCCGTTCCACGGGGTCGTGCACCGGTTCGTACCGCTGTGCGAGATGGCCGCCGCGATCGTCGGCGGCCACGACGCCGGGCACGGTCATGGACATGACCATGATCTTCCGGTCGTGCCTACCGAGAGGCAGGACGGACCGGGCGCGGGAGCGCGGCACGAGGCGGGCTGGCGGCCGGCGGCCCGGCCCGGCCTGCTCATCGCACTGACGGCGACGGCGGAGCGCCCGCTCGATTCCGCGGCCCGCTACCGCACTCTCGTCTCGCTCGGCGCCATCCGCCTCGACGAGGACGTCGGAGCCCGGCTGGCGGCGCTCGAAACCCTCCGCATCTGATCCTCCCGCCCTCGGCCTGAGAGGCGTTGCGCGCCCGTGGAGCGCGCGCACAGACGCCCGCAGGCCAGCTCGCGTCATCTCATCCGGTTGATCTCCCGCGCGGCCGACGCGACGTGACGCGTCGCGTTGGCGCCGGCTCGAGAGACGGCCGCGAGGTCCAGCGGCGAACCAGGTCGGCCCGGCGCCGGCCGGCGGGAGCACGACGATGCGAAGCAAGCGATTGTCCATGGCCGCGATCGCCGGCGGGCTGGCCCTGGCCGCATGGATTGGCTGCGGCGGCGAGCAGACGGTGGCCAGCAAGAGCGCGGCGGCGTTTCGTGAGGCGCAGGAGCGGGGAGAGACCTTCGGCGGCGGCGGCCACGCGCACGGCGCGGCCACCCCTGGCGGCGAGGACGACGCGCACGCCGCCCACGACGGCGCTGCGGGAACCGGCGAGGCCGCCCCGGGGGAGGAGCATGGCGGGACGGAGGCGCACGGCGGCCATGCGGTGATGGGCCATGGGCAGCACCCCGCCGCACCTGGCGCGGGAACCGGCCTGCCGAGCGAGCATGCCGGGCACGGCGCCGTGCCACGGGGATCTCCACCGGCCGGCACGCCCCCGGCTGCCGGTCACGCCGGCCACGCGCCGCCTGCGGGCACGGCACAGCCGCCGGCCGCCGGTCACGCCGGTCACGCGCCGGGACCGGGGGGCATGCGGCCGGCCGGCCCGGCGCCGGCGCCCACGGCCGTCCCGCCCGGCTTGCCGGCGGCGACGCTGCGCCCCGATCCTCTCGACGCAGCGGCGGCCACCTCGCTGATCGACGCCCGGCGCGCGGCGGAGATAGCCGGCGAGATGGCGGGCGGCGGCCACGGCGCGCACGGTGCGGGGACCTACCGGCAGCGCGACGCGGGCCGCGGCCCCGAGCACCAGCACGATCCGGACGAGCCGCCGGCGCAGCGCAAACAGCAGCCCGAGAAGGCACACGAACACGAGCGCCCGGGTGGCGGTTCGATCGGTGGCTCGGCGCTCGTCGAGAGGAGGCGGGGATGAGCCGGCGGATCCTGCGCGTAGCGCCCGGGCCACGTCCCGGGCGTCTTCGGAAACACCCTCAGGCGGCTTCACACGCTCCCGGTAAAGGACTTCGAGATGTCCTCCGAAAACGCCCGGGACATGGCCCGGGCGCTACGGCGGCTCTGAGCGCGCTGCCCTTCGCCGCCCTGCTGCTCGCGGCCGGCTGCGCCTCGGTACCGCGCGACGCCGGCATCGGTGAGGTGCGGCGGGCGGTCGAGGAGCGGAGCGGGCAGCGTCTCACCTGGGAACCGGCGCTGCCGATCGCGCCGCCGACGAGCGACCCCTTGCGGCCGCTGCTCGCGGGCGATCTCACCGCCGAGCGCGCGGTCGAGATCGCGTTCGCCCACAACGGCGACCTCCTCGCCGCGCTTGAGGAGCTGGGCGTGGCACGCGGCGACCTGATCGCCGCGCGCACCGTGCGTAATCCCATCCTCGACGGTGAGGTGCGCTTCCCGGGACGCCCCGCCCACCCGTTCGAGCTGGCGCTCACCAAGACGCTGATCGATCTCTTCCAGCTCCCCCAGCGGCGCGCCCTCGGACAGGCCGAGTTCGAGGCCGCGCGGCTGCGGGTGACGGCCGCGGTGCTCGGCTTCGCCGCCGAGGTGCGGGCCGGCTACTACTCCCTGCAGGCGGCGCAGCAGGCGCTCGGGCAGCAGCAGACGATCACGGCCGCCGCCGAAGTGTCGGCCGAGCTGGTGCGGCGGCAGCACGAGGCCGGCAACGTCTCCGACCTCGACCTCGAGATCGAGCAGGCGCGCTACGAGCGGGCCAAGCTCGACCTCGCCCGCACGCAGCTCGACGAGATCGAGGCCCGCGAGCGGCTGCTCGCCGACCTCGGGGCGCCCGACGGCTTGCCGCTCACGCTGCCGGCGCAGATGCCGCCGGCCGAGGGCGAGGAGGAACACTCGCTCGCCGCAGTCGAGGCCGCGCTGCCGCGCCGCCTCGACCTCGCGCTGGCGCAATCCGAGTTAGAGGCCGCCCGCCGGGCGCTCCCCCTCGCCCGCTCCCAGGTCTACGACGAGCTGGCGGCCGGCGTGCACCGCGAGCGCGAGCCCGACGGCAAGCGCACGACCGGCCCCGCCGCCACCATCCCCATCCCGCTCTTCGATCGCGGCCTGGCCGGGCGGACGCGCGCCGTCGCGAGACTGCGGATGGCCGAGCAGCGGCTGCAGGCGCTGACCGTCACCGCCCGCTCCGAGGCGCGCGCGGCGCGCGAGCGGCTGGTCGAGGCGCGGGCGCGCGCCGACTACCTGCGCACCGTCGTCGTGCCGCGCCGGCAGCGGATCGTGTCGCTGACCCAGCTCGAGTACAACGCGATGCTGCGCGGCGTCTTCGACCTCGTCCGCGCCCGCCAGGGGCTCGCCGACGCCGAGCGCGAGCAGGTGCTTGCCATCCGCGACTACTGGCTCGCGCGTACCGAGCTGGACGCGGCGATGAGCGGCGTCGCCGGCTTCTCGGCGCGGCCGGAGCGGGCGCGGTCCCGCCGTATGGAGCTCTTCGCGCCGGCCCACGAGCAGAAGAGCAAGGAGGACATGTGAAGGAAACAGTGATCTCGCGACGCAAGGTGCTGATGTCCGGGGTGGCGACGCTGGCGGCCGGCGCGGCCGGCCTGCTGCGGCGCACACCGCTGCTCGCCGCCGAGGGCCCGCACGGCGGCGCCCACGCCGCGCCGCGCGCCCCGCGGAGCGGCGGCTACGTCCCGGTGGTGACGCCCAACGGCTCGACGCTCCCCTGGCGCTGGGAGGACGGCCACAAGACCTTCCATCTCATCCCCGAGCCCGTGGTGCGCGAGTTCGCCCCCGGCTTGCGGGTCAACTGCTGGGGCTACAACGGCCAGACGCCCGGCCCGACGATCGAAGCGGTCGAAGGCGACCGGGTGCGGATCTACGTCGAGAACCGCCTCCCCGAGCCGACCTCCGTCCACTGGCACGGCGTGCTGCTGCCCAACGGCATGGACGGCGTCTCGGGCCTCAACCAGCGGCGGATCGAGCCCGGCGAGACCTTCAAGTACGAGTTCCAGGTGCGCCAGCACGGCACCCAGATGTACCACCCGCACTTCGACGAGATGGTGCAGCAGGCGATGGGGATGATGGGGTTCCTCGTCTTTCATCCGCGGCGGCCGGCGCGGCCGATCGACCGCGACTTCGGCATCTTCCTCGCCGAGTGGTTCATCAAGCCGGGCACCTCGATCCCCGACCCGTCGATGATGCTCGACTTCAACGTCTTCACCTTCAACAGCCGCGTCTTCCCCGGCACGGCGCCGCTGCTCGTGCGGCTCGGCGACCGGGTGCGCATCCGCATCGCCAACATCTCGATGGACTCGCACCCCATCCACATCCACGGCCACTCCTTCCGCTGGACGGCGAGCGACGGCGGGCCGCTGCCGGAGACGGCCTGGATCCCCGAGACCAGCATCAACGTCCCGCCGGGCACGACGCGCGACATCGAGTTCGTGGCCGACAACCCGGGCGACTGGGCCTTCCACTGCCACAAGGTCCACCACACGATGAACCAGATGGGGCACGAGCTGCCGATCATGCTCGGCGTCGACCAGACCGGCGTCGCCGAGCAGGTCGAGCAGCTCGTCCCCGGCTACATGCCGATGGGCAACACCGGCATGGGCGACATGGAGCACATGGGCACGCCGCGCAACAGCCTGCCGATGGGCGGCGGCGACGGGCCGTTCGGCACCATCTTCATGGGCGGCATGTTCACCGTCGTCAAGGTGCGCGAGGACCTGCGGAGCTACGACGAGGACCCCGGCTGGTACAAGCACCCGGCGGGGACGGCGGCTACGCCGGTGGGGGAGCGGCAGGCGGTGGCGCCGACGACCGTCGTACCGCAACGGCGTCCGGGTCACCCCCGGTGGGTGCCGCTGGGCGGTGCGGCGTCGAGCTTCGACGCGGTGAAGCCGGGAAACCGCCGCGGCGGCCACGGAGGGAGGTGAGCCGTGCGCCGACTGTGGACCCTGCTCGTGATGGGAGTGCTCCTGCTGCTGGGCATCGGCGCCTTCTGGCGCATCGTCCGCCGCGGCTTCAGCGCCCACGACGAGCCGTCGGCGCTCGAGGCGGCGGTGGCGCGCACGGTGCGGCGGTGGGCGACGCCCGCCGACCTGCGCGACGAGAAGAACCCGCTGCCGCCGACGCCCGCGGTGCTGGCCGAGGCGCGGGCCCACTGGGCCGACCACTGCGCCGTCTGCCACGGCAATGACGGCAAGGGGAAGACGCCGATCGGCGAGCACCTCTACCCGCGCGCCCCCGACATGACGCAGCGAGCGACGCAGGACCTCTCGGACGGCGAGCTGTTCGCGATCATCGAGAACGGCATCCGCCTGACCGGCATGCCCGGCTGGGGCGCCGGCACCGCCGAGTCCGGCTACGAGAGCTGGAGCCTGGTGCACTTCATCCGCCACCTGCCCGAGCTCACGCCGGAGGAGATCGCCGAGATGGAGGCGCTCAACCCGAAGACGCCCGGGGAGTGGCAAGCGATCCAGGAGGAGGAGGAATTCCTATCTGGAGAGGGAAGTTCCGAAGCAGCCGAGTCATCGGCAGATCACCATGCAACGACCGAGCATCGACACTAGGAGAACCGCAATGCGCAAGATCTTCGCTTTTCTTCTCATCGCCAGTTTCGCGGCCGGCGCCGCGTTCGCCCACGGCGGCAAGAGCCACCAGCTCCTCGGCACGGTCAAGGAGCTGCACGAGAACCATCTGGTGGTGACCTCGACCGATGGCCACGAGGTGACCGTCGCGCTGACCGAGACCACGCAGTACGAGAAGGACAAGAAGCCGGCCGCGCGGTCCGACCTCGAGCCGGGCGTGCGGGTGTCGATCAAGCTGACCGAGGACGACAAGTCCGCGGTCAAGATCAAGATCGGCAAGGCGGCGCGGTAGCGCCCGGTCTCCGTGCCGGGCGTCTTCAAAAGGAGGAGCAATGACACCAAGGGGCTTCCGCAGATTCTCGATGCCCTGCCTCGCAGGAGTGGCTTTCTGCCTGGCGCTGGCTCCGCCCGTCCTGGCGCACGACACCTGGCTGCTCGCGCGGAGCGCCGCCGTGGCGCCCGGGAGCGCGGTCTCCCTCGACCTGACGAGCGGCATGGCGTTCCCCGCAAACGAGACGGCCATCGCGCCCGATCGCGTCGCGCGGGCCGCCGTCCGCCTCGCGGGGAAGGTTGCCGACCTCCAGGAGCGGCGCGCCGGCACCGCGTCCCTGCAGCTCACGGCGCTGCTGGCGGAGCCGGGAGTGGCGGCTTTGTGGGTCGAGCTGGCGCCGCGGTCGATCGACCTCGAGGCCGAGCAGGTGAAGGAGTATCTCGACGAGATCGGCGCCTCCGAGGCGGTGCGGCGTGCCTGGCAGGAGACGCCGGAGCCGCGGCGCTGGCGCGAGGTCTACGCCAAGCACGCCAAGGCGTACGTGCGCGTCGGCCAGCCCGAAGGAGACCGGTCGTGGGCCGAGCCGGTGGGCATGGCCCTGGAGATCGTGCCGGAGAAGGACCCGACGGCGGTGCGCCCAGGAGGGGAGTTGCCCGTCCGCTTGCTCCGCAACGGCGTGCCGCTGGCGTCTTTCTCCATGGGTCTCGTCGGCGAGGGAGAGGCGCATGGCGAGCTGAGAACCACGGACGGGGAGGGGCGCGCATCGTTTCCGCTCGCCCGGCCCGGCCGCTGGCTCCTGCGCGCCACCGACGTGCGCCGCGCGACGAAGCCGGACGCGGACTGGGAGAGCGACTTCACGACGATGACGTTCGAGGTCCGGTGAGCGCCCGAGGCTGGCGCCATCCGCGACCTCTACTAGGTCCCTGATCGACGACCCTCGCCGGGGAGCGCGCGCGGCTCCCCGGCGACGGCCCGAGACCCGGAGCTCCGAGGGATGAGGTGCACCGAGGTGGCCTTCACCACACAGGTCACCGGGACCCCCACTGCCAGGGCCAGCTCGTCGCAGGCGGGCCAGGTGACCAGTGCCGCGAGAGCGAAGCCGCAATCCACGATGGCGCGCACCAGCGGCCCTTCGGGCTGCAGCGAGACCACACGCCCGGGGAGGTGGTTACGCGCGCTCGCCCGCGAGGCGCCGCCGCGCTCGAGCAGGACCTCCTCCGCCCGGATGCTCACGAACACCTCCTCCGCGATGCCGTCGCTCCCGGAGGCGACGAGTCGCGCCGTCCCCACCTCGACGTGGAGCAGGCCGTCGCCGGCACCGACCACCCGGCCCGGCGCCACCGTCTCGACGCCTACGATCTCGGCCACCGCGAGATCGACCGGGCGGCTGAAGACCTCGGGCACCGGCCCGGTCTGGAGGATGCGTCCGCCCGCCACCACCAGCATCTGGTCGCCCAGGGCGAGGGCTTCCACCCGATCGTGGGTGACGACCAACGTCGGGATGGGCAGCCGGCAGAGCAGGCTGCGGAGCTCCCGCCGCAGACTGTGGCGCGCGGTCGCGTCGAGCGCCGAGAGGGGCTCGTCGAGCAGCAAGAGCCGCGGTTCGGTCCCGAGCGCGCGCGCCAGGGCCACCCGCTGCCGCTGCCCGCCCGAGAGCGCGGAGGGATAGCGCCCCTCGAGTCCCCCGATCCCGAGCCTCTGGACGAGCGCCGCCACCCGTCCCTGGCGCTCGGGCCGCGGCCGGCGCATGCCGTAGGCGATGTTCCTCTCGACGGTGAGGTGCGGGAAGAGAGCGTACTCCTGGAAGAGATAGGCGATCCGTCGCGCCTGCGGCGGCAGCGCGATCCCCCGCGCCACATCGAGCCAGACCTCCTCCCCCCAGCGGATGGCGCCGGCCTCGGGGCGCTCGAGGCCCGCGAGGCAGCGGAGGATGGTCGTCTTGCCCGCGCCGGAGGGGCCGAAGAGCACGGTGATCGAGGAGCCCTCGGCCTGCAGCCGTAGCTCGGCTTCGACCGCCGGCCCGCCGGCGTAGCGCTTGGTGAAGGCGGCTACCAGCTCAGCGGCCACCGGGTGCCCGCCTTCTGTTGCAGACCGTAGGTGAGGATCAGGACGAGGAGCGACAGCCCGAGCAGGAAGAGCGCGGTCTCGCCCGCGGCGGCGTACTCGAGGGCCTGCACTTCGTCATAGATCGAGATCGAGACCGTCCGCGTCACCCCCGGCAGGTTGCCGCCCACCATGAGCACCACCCCGAACTCCCCCAAGGTGTGCGCGAAGCTGAGGACGATGCCGGCAAGGATGCCGGGACGGGCCAGCGGCAGGACGACACGAAAGAAGGTCGCGGCGCGGGAGACGCCGAGCGACCACGAGGCTTCGACCAGGTGGCGGTCGACGGTCTTGAAGGCGGCCGCGAAGGGTTGGACGGCGAAGGGCAGGCTGTAGAGGACGGAGGCCAGGAGGAGCCCCTGGAAGGAGAAGGGCAGCGTGCCTCCCGTCAGCTCGAGGTAGAGGGCGCCGAGCGGGCTGCGCGGGCTGATGGCGAGCAGGACGTAGAACCCGAGCACCGTCGGCGGCAGGACGAGCGGCAGCGCCACCACGGCCTCGACGAGGAACTTGGGACGCCAGGGGGAGACGGCCAGCCAGTAGGCGATCGGGATGCCGACGACGAGCAAGACCAGGCTCGTCCATGCCGCGAGGCGCACGCTCAGCCCTACTGCGACCCAGTCCACGCGCTCACTTCTCGGGGAGGCCGAAGCCGTACGTCTTCAGCACCTCCCGGCCGGACGGACCGAGGACGAACTCGCGGAAGGCCCGCGCCGCCGCGGGATCGCGCGCCCAGCGGAGGATGACGCCTCCTTGCTCCATCCGGGGATAGGCCTCCAGGGGGACGCTCCAGTACTTGCCCTCCTCCCGGAGCGACGGCGCCACGGCCAGGGAGAGGGCGATGATGCCGACCTCCGCGCCGCCGGTCTGCACGAACTGCGCGGCCTGCGCGACGTTCTCGCCGCGCACCAGCTTGTTCTTGACCGCCGCGTAGACGCCCAGCGACCGCATCGCCGCCTCGGCCGCCCTGCCGTAGGGTGCATGCCGGGGATTGGCGATGGCGATCCGGCGCACCGCAGGGTCCTTGAGCACGGCGATGCCGTGCTGCTCGAGATCGAGCGGCGAGGAGCGCGGCGCCCAGACCACGATCCGTCCGATGGCGTAGAGGAACTCGCTCCCCGGCAGCGTCAGCTCCTGCGCCACGAGCCTGGAGACGAACTCGCGGTCGGCGGAGAAGAACAGATCGAACGGTGCGCGGTTCGAGAGCTGGGCGTAGAAGTTGCCCGACGACCCGTAGCTCGCCGTCACGGTGATCTCGGGCCGCCGGCTGCGAAAACGGGCGATGATCTCATCCAGCGCGAACTTGAGATCGGCCGCGGCGGCGACCACGACGTCACCGCGCGCGGCGGCGATGGCGGGCGGGCCGGCGTTCGTTGGCGCCGGCAGGAGGAATGGCAGAACGACGAACAAACCCGCGGCTCGTTGCATGGATGATCCGCGTCTCCGCCGCGCCTCAGAAGACGACCTGGAGCCGGGCCAGGACCTTGTCCTCGTCCGCCGGCAGGCTCTCGGCGTCGACGCGCATGTAGTTGAGCATAAGTTTCAGGTCGTGGCCCTTGAGGTACCAGCTCGCCCCGGCGAGCGCGGTCGCGGTGGCGTCGCTCCGGGCGTCCCGCCGCGGGTCGAAGGCCTCCACTTTGAGCACGAGCTGCAGCCGGTCGGGCACGACGAAGAGCGACCCCTGGAGGTACCACCCCGCGGACTCGATCTCGGCCCGCGGCAGGGCGTTGTCCGGCTCCCACTCCACCCGGACGAGCTCGGCCCACAGCTCGAAAGGACCGGCGAGGAGCTGGGCGTCGACGCCGAGCCCCAGGCGCTCGCCAGAGAAGACGGCGTCGCGGTCCGCCGTCTCGGGGGTCGAGTCGAAGCCGAAGTCCGGGCCCTGCGGGGCGTTGGCGTCGGTCGAGGAGTAGACGTTGCCGCCGAGCCCCCAGCTCGCCGGCCGCCCGCGCAGGCGCCCGCGCCAGGGAACGCCGGCGAGCCGGCCGGCGACGAGGAAGCGGTCGTCGTCGTTGAAGTTGTTGTTGACGCCGTTGCCGTTGAAGGCCCCGACGGCGTAGTTGAGCCGCCGGTCGAGCAGCTCGCCGCCGACCTGGGCGCCGATCTGCCGGCTCAGCGTCAGCCGGTCGTTCATCAGGCTGCGCTCGAGGGTGTAGAGGCGGGGATCGCTGTAGAGCTGCTCGAAGCCGAACGGCGTCTTGAACTGCCCGACGCGCACGTTGGCCTCCGGCCGGCGGTTCCAGTTGATGAAGCCGTCGGTGACCTGGGCGCGCAGCGCGGAGGCGGCGGCAAGGCTGCCGGCGAGGTCGAGCTCGAGCCGGAAGTCGAACTCCTCGAGGAAGCGACCGGTGGCGTTCAAGCGCGCCCGCCGCAGGTAGAAGCGGTCGTTGTCGTTGCTGAAGCGGGAGTCCCCGCGGTCCCCGGCGTCGGCCTGAGCCTGGAGGAGGCCGCCAATCGCCAGCGTCGGCTCGTTGCCGGCCGGCTTCACCGTGGCCGGTGGCTGGGCGGCGAGCGGAAGGGGAGCGGCGGAGACGGCAAGCCACAGGAACGGCAGGACCGCGCAGTGTCGCGCAGCTCGTCGCATCGAGGTCCTCCAGAAACGATCCGCGGGAGAGTAAGCGAGCCCGATCTATCCTGTCAAGGATATCGGCAAGTGCGCGGCTGCTGGCCTGTCAGCTACTCCAGCAGATAATCGGCGAGCGCTTCCCAGGTGGGCGCGATGGCATCCTGGCAGGCGCCCTCCATCTGGCGGTAGAGATCGCGCACGGCGCGGCCCTCGGCGGTCAGCGCGGCCCTGCCGTGCCGGCTGCCGCCGCGTGAGGCCTCGACCAGCGGCCGGCGGAAGCAGGCGTTCATCGTGCGCACGAGCTTCCAGGCCCGCATGTAGGACATCCCCAGCCGCTCGGCGGCGCCGGCAAGCGTCCCCGCCTGGTCGATGGCGTCGAGGAGGTCGACCTTCCCGGGGCCGAGCGCGATGTCCGCGCCGTGATGGACCCGCAGCCGCGGGCGGACGGAGTTCGTGGCGGCAGGGGGAGGGGTGCGCGGCACCGGTGGGAATCCTCGCGGGCGGAGACGGGGCGCGGCGATCATACCGCTCTGCCGAATGCGGGCTCGTCGCCGACGGCGACTGGCGCGGGCAGGCGACAGCGGGGCCCACGGTGCCGGCGCCTCAGGCGCTTAGAATGCCCCATGATCACCCGAGAGGATCTCCCATGCGCTGGCTGGGGTTCGCCTTCGGTTTGGCCGCCTACCTCGCGGCGGTGCGGGCCCTCGTCTATCTGATTCCCTTTCTCGGCGACTTCTGGGTCGCCAAGACGATCGACCGGGGGGCCGCCCAGGCGACTGCGGCGGAGGCGGTCGCGGTGGAGCTCGCGCTCCTCCTCCTCTTCGCTCTGCACCACAGCGTCCTCGCCCGGCCCGCCGTGCGGGCGGCCGTCGCGCGGCTCCTCCCGGCGGAGCTGGAGCGCTCGACCTATTCCGCGGCGAGCGCTCTCCTGCTGCTCCTCCTCTACTGGCAGTGGCGGCCGCTGCGCGAGCCGGCCTGGGAGATCGAGCACCCGCTCGCGGCCGGGCTCCTCTGGGCGCTCTTCGCCGGCGGCTGGCTGCTCGCCGCCGCCGCGATCTGGACCCTCGGCAACACTCGACTCTTCGGACTCCGCCAGGCTTGGGCCTACGCGCGCCGGCGGCCGGCGCCGGAGGAGCCCTGGGTGCGGCACGGCGTCTTCGCGCGCCTCCGGCAGCCGCTCTTCCTGGGGTTCCTCGTCGCGGTGTGGGCGACCCCGCGGATGAGTGCCGGGCACCTCCTCTTCGCGCTCTTCATGACCGGGTACCTGCTCGCCGGCATGCGTCTCGCCGAGCGCGACCTCGCGCGCCGCTACGGCGCGGAGTACGAGCGGTACCGGCGCAGCGTGTCGGCTTTCCTGCCATTTGGCTGCCGTCGCCCGGAGCCGTCGGGGCCGGCCCGTCCTAGTGGCAGTGCTCGAAGGTGATCCTGCCGCGCAGCTCTTCGCCCGAAGGCAGGCGGCAGTCGGCTTCGATGAAGCCGCTCACGTCCCAGACGTCGTTGACGCGCCAGCCGGTGCGCTGGACGTCGCCGCGCAGGGTCGCGCAGGACGACGCGCGGAAGATGGGGCGCCTGGCGCCTTCGGTCTCGATGACCGCCACTCCCAGGCCCTCCAGCGGCTCGGCGGCGACTCTCACCACGTACGACGGTGAGACCAGGTCCACGCCGCGGAAGTTGCCCCGGTCGCCCGAGAGGCAGAGGTCCGGTCGCAGCGCGATCTCCTCGCCATCTCCCCAGCGCAGCACCACGCTGCCCTCCAGCTCCGGCCGCGTTCCCGTCATCGACTCGGCCTGCCGGGCCAACGCGTCTAGCGAGCACCCTTGGGCGGCGAGGGCCGCGAGGGAGACGACAAGCATCCCGATGGATCGCGCCAGGGCGGCCACGCTGGAAGGTTACTCCATCGCCTGCGGCCGCGCGGCAAGCGCGGGTGTGTCCCGTTCCACGTTCCCTGGCTCTACCTCATTGATAGGGGGAGCGGTCGCACCGCGAACCTCGTCCACTGTCGTCCACTGCCCAAGGGGGCCGCCATGAGAGCCATACATCGTCGCCCGACCCTCCTCGCCCTCGCCGCGCTGATCGGCGCCCTCGCCCTTGCTCCGGCGGTGCGCGCCGACCAGGCCGCTCCCGCCACGGCTCCCGGCGCACCCTGCGCGCCGAGCCTCGAGGAGCTCTTCGCCCCGCCGGCCGCCGTCTGCACGGCGAGCGACGCGACGGCTGCGCTGGGCATCCCCGAGGTCCTGCCGCTTCAGCCCCACTGCTGCTCGCAGCAGGAGGTCGACGCCTGCCGCGCCAACTGCAAGGCGCAGGGGCCGGGCTGCAAGGGCCAGATCGGCTGCCGGGCGGGCGAGTGCGTCTGCACCTGCAACTGCCCGTAGCCGGGTTAGGTCACTCGACCGCCAGCGCGATCTGAACGACGAAGGAAATCGCGACGGCGACCGCTGTGGCGGGCGCGGCGAGCCGGGTGTCTCAGCGCGCGAGACGGGTGACTCGGCTGCCGCGGCGCCACCGCGCGCCGCCCGCCAGCCTCCCCACGGCGTGAGGCGGCCTTAAAAAAACGTGAGACACCCGGATCAAACCGCCGATCGGCCGCAAAAAAACGCCAACCGGCCCGGTCGAGTCTTCGCGCCGGGTGCTCGGCGTTTCGCGCTGCCCGTCTTGCCGCTCCGGCTACAGCTTCCCCGAGAGCCCGATCGTGTAGTTCCTGCCGACCGCGCGGTCGGCGGTCTCGTCGGGTGAGGCGAAGTAGGCTCCGGCGGCTCTTTACCACACCAGCCTGTCCTAGAACCTCCTCGACACCCCGATCGATAGCACGCCGCGTGCGGTCGGAGAGGAGCGTTGTAACGAACTCTTCTTCCAACCGCCTCGGTTTATGCGCAGTCTCCGAAGTAATGAGGGAGATCGCCCGGCAGATTCGTTGTCGTCTTGAAAGGAAAGCGCCATGCCGACCAGCCCTCAACCCCAGCGGACCGACTTCTCCCTGGACCTCCTTGGGCGGTTCCTCTGCAACGGACTCGACGAGGCTCTGCTGAGCACCGACACCAGCAGGTATCCCGATGCCCGACCCTTCGACGTCATCGTGGCCGGAGGGGGCTCGTTCGGCACCGTTCTCGCGGCTCACCTGTTCAACAACGACAAGACCCATAGCCGCCGGATCCTGGTGCTGGACGGGGGCCCGTTCCTGCTGCCCGAGCACGTGCAGAACCTGCCGATGATGGGGATCACGGCTCCGGGGCCGGTGCAGAACGATCCCGGCGTGGTGCGGGAGTTCGTGTGGGGCTTGGCCTGGCAGACCAGCGTCAAGGCCGGATTTCCCGGACTCGCCTACTGCCTCGGGGGGCGGTCGGTGTTCTGGGGCGGATGGTCGCCGCAGCTTCTGCCGGCAGAGAGGCCGACGGCGGCGGACCCTCAGCATCCGAACGCCTGGCCGGCCCAGCTCGTCGACGAGCTGGAGAAACCGCTGCCGAATGGTGAGTCTGGCTATTTTCGGCAGGCGGCCGAGCAGATCGGCACGACGGAGACGAACGACTTCATCCATGGCCCCTTGCACACCGCCTTGCGCCGGCAACTCTTCGAGGGCGTCAAGAACGGCAAGGTGACGGACGCGGTGCCCTTCGCAGAGCTCCCTCAGCTCTTGGACCGAGTGCCGGCCGGGAAAGAAGACCTCTTCAAGCTCGAGGCCCCGCTCGCCGTCCAAGGAAGACCGCCACGCTCGGGTTTCTTTCCGATCAACAAGTTCAGCGCCATGCCGCTGCTGGCGCAGGCGGCGCGGGCTGCCCGCGAGGAGTCGATGCAGGGCTTCCCTTCCGGCGCTGGAGCCGACGTGCGAAGGCGCCTCATGGTCGTCCCCAACTGCCACGTCATCCGTCTGATCACGGACGTGTCTGGCGGCCAGGCGCACGTCACGGGGGTGCTGACGAATCAGGGTTTCATTCCCCTACCGGCGCACGGGGTCGCCGTCATCGCGTTGGGAACCATCGAGAGCACCCGGATCGCACTGCTGTCGTTCGGCGGGATCACGAACTATGGGCTGATCGGAACGAACTTGATGGCGCACCTGCGGTCCAACATGGCCATCCGCGTGCCGCGCAGCGCCTTGAAGTTCCTTCCTGCCAGCGCCAAGGACCTGGAGCAGTCCGCCCTGTTCCTGAAGGGGCGACACCAGCACGCGGATGGATCGATCGGCCACTTCCATCTGCAGATCACGGCCTCCGGCGGCGGCGGCGGCCTGGGCACCAACAGCGATGCCGAGCTGTTCCAGAAAGTGCCCGACATCGACATGCAGAAACCCTTCCGGGCGGCGGACCTCAATCACGTGGTGATCACGCTGCGCAGCATCGGCGAGACACAGCCGCAGAACCCCAAGAGCCGCGTCACCCTGAAGCTCGGCGCGCTCGACGAGGCGAGCGTGCCGCGGGCCTTCGTGGAGCTGGGTGACCCGCGGGAGCCGGAGCAGCCCACGGACTCACCGCAGACGAAGAATGACCGTGACCTCTGGAACGCCATGGACAAAGCGGCGGAGGAGGTGGCGAAGGTATTCAATGGCGGCACTCTTCCCGAGGTGCTGAGCAACGCGCGCGACGGCATGGGGACGACCCATCACGAGGCTGGACCTCTCTGGATGGGAGCGGATCCCGCGAAGTCGGTCACCAATCCGGACGGGCGCTTTCATGCCGTGGACAACGCGTACGTGGCCGGTCCCGCTCTGTTCCCGACGGTCGGCTCTCCGAATCCCATGCTGACCGGTACGGCGCTGGCGCGGCGCACGGCGGACCGGCTCCTCGCGTCCATGCCGCATCCGGTGGCCCCCGCTCTCGAGCCGGGCTTCGGCTATCTGTTCGATGGAACGGTGGACACGTTCAAGCAGTGGCACCGGGCAGGTACCTCGTTTGCCTCGAGCACGTTCATCATCGCCGACGGAGCGATCGTGGCGTATCCCTCTGGCGACTACGCGGTGCTCGTCTATGCCCCAAAGGGGTTCACCAACTTCATCCTGCGCCTCCAGCTCCGCTTCGACGCGCCCAACGACAATTCCGGGGTGTTCGTCCGCTTCCGGTATCCCTTCAAGAAGTGGCCCGATCTGGATGGGATCCCGGAGATCAAGAGCAACCGGGCGCGGGTGGCGGAGTTCACCGGCTTCGAGGCCCAGCTCGACGACCTCGGCCGGCCCGACGACGCGGACAAGCACCGCACAGGCGCTCTTTACGACGTCGCTATCGGAGCCAGCCCAGGGCAGCAGCAGTACCAGCGGCCTCCGGCCTTGCCGGCGGGCGTGTGGCACGACTACGAGATCGAGGTGAGCGGGGAGCTCTACAAGGTCAAGCTGAACGGGCAGCTCACGACGAGCTTCACGAATATCGATCCGCAACGCGGCCGGCCGGCCGCGGAGGACCCGTTCTTCGGCTTCATCGGCGTCCAGTCTCACTCGGGTTTGACGGCGTTCCGCAACATCCGGATCAAGGAGACCTGATCGCGGAGCCTCCCGAAGCAGGGGAGATCCGATGCGCATCCTGCACATGACGACAGAGTTCCCTCCGGTCGTTTTCGGAGGGCTCGGAACGGCCGTCGGCGGACTGGTCCACGCCCTAGCGGAGGCCGGCGACGCTGTGGCCGTGCTGCTCGTCGGCGGGAGCTTGGCCGCAGCGGCATATGGCCGGCCGGCGGCGGGAACGGCGCGGGGTCGCCCCGCCGGCGCTGGTTCTGGAATCGTTTTCTTTCAAATCCCATGGTCCGGCTCCTGCGCGGAAGCCGCACGGATCGCCCGCGAGTGGCGCGCCGATCTGGTGCACCTGCACACCGCTTGGATCTGGCCGTTCGCAGAGGCCGTCCTGGAAAGCGGCATTCCCATCGTCTACACCGCTCACTCGGTAGATCGCGCCGAGTACGAGATCGGGATGGAGCCCGGGCACATCCTGGAGCACTGCGACGATCAAGGCCGGGCCGTCGCCAGGGTGAACCGTCTGATCGCGCTGACCCGGGATGAGGCGGACCTCCTGGTCCACTACTACCCGGAGGCCCAGGAGCGAATCCGGATCGTTGGCAATGGCATCAACGACTCCGCTGAGGCTCGCCGGGCTGCGCGGCGGATCCGGAGCGGCGGGTCACCGCTGATCCTCTACGCCGGCCGCTTGGTGGAGCGCAAAGGGATTGGCGACCTGCTGGCGGCCTTGCCGGCGGTGCTGGAGCAGACTCCGGCTGCGCGCGTCGTGCTGGCTGGCGGACCGCCCGGTTGGAGCGGGGAGGACTTAGCGCGGCAGTGGCTCCCTCCGGACTGCCTCCGCTATTCCGACCGGATCCACTTCACTGGCTGGCTGCGGACCTGGGAGGTCGACGCATGGTACCGCGCAGCGGATATCCAGGTGATTCCGAGCCGCTACGAGCCATTCGGTATGGTCGTCCTCGAGGGCATGTTGCACGGCCTCCCCATCATCGCGGCGAACGTCGGCGGACCGGCGGCCATACTCAAGGACGGGCGCCTGGGCCTCCTGGTCCCGCCGTGGGACCCCGGGGCGCTCGCCGAAGCTCTAATGCGGCTCCTCGGAGACCTCGAGCTCCGGCGGCGTCTGGGAACCGCGGCCGCCGAGGAGGTACGGCGGAGCTGGCTCTGGCCGCAGATTGCCGAGCGGATGCGAGCCGTCTACAGGGAGACACCTCGAACGCCCGCGCCCAGGGCTTCACAGCTTCCCCGAGAGCCCGATCGTGTAGCTCCTGCCGACCGCGCGGGCGGCGGT
>JBIOUG010000057.1:0-36319 GCA_044866775.1 Thermoanaerobaculia bacterium
CCTTCCATTCTCTCTCTGTGGAGTCACGCGATGCCGGCGCGCTCACGCGCGCGGCGATAATGCCGCTCCTGCTCGAAGGGCGCGCCTTAGACCGCCAATGTCAGGCGGCTTCTAACAGCCGCCGACAGGAGCTGACCGTGCGCGGCTTCATCTCGCGCCCCTTCGGCGCCTTCAGGGGCGACGGCACCGGCCGACAGGGGCGCCACGCGAACCTCTTCCGGCTCGTCTTCCTCCCGGACGGGCGCATCCTTGCCACTCTCTCCCGCTACCGCGACTGCAAGGCGCTCGCGGCCGACCTCGCCCGTACCTACCTGCGCGAGGAAGCGCCGCCGCCGCGTCCCGCCTTGTGAACTGGATACCCCGCCTGTTCAGCGAGCCAGGCGGGGTCGACCTCTAGCCCCTTCGCCACGCGCTTAATCCGCTCCCCGCTCACACAGCGCAGCCAACTCTCCGTCTGGCGGTAGGCGCTCAGGGTCAGGCCGGCGCGACCCGCAACAACCTCTCTCGTCAATCCCTTCTCTCTTCTGACGCTTCGCAGCGTCTCTCGGAATCGAGACATGTCCCCCCGCACCTGCGCCTCTTCCTCGCTGGCCCAATTCTCCATCGGCAGATGCCTCCAACAGTTATTGCTGTAGGTATGCGGAGCTACAGTGCTTCACTGGCAATCTGTCCCATTTGGCGTTGGAGACATGGGAATGAGGTGATGCAATCCCAAAACAGTGAAGGCCACGGGGTTCAGCCGTGGCCTTCAAGAGAAACCCAGACGCGAGCGGTCCGGGAGTCTCGACGGGTCCAGTGTACCCCCCGGCCGCCCGCGTCGCAACCCTAGGAGGTTGAGGCGTGGCGCACCCGCAAGCCCGCTACCCGCATGGCCTGTTCCGCTGGCAACGCGGACTCCTGCTCCGATGCCTCCCGCGCGCCTGGATAGCGGCGGCGCCTCAGCGGCGCTTCGGCTTCTTCTCCGTCCCCAGCTCAGCCCGGGCAACCTTCAGGAGCCGGTCCCTGATCCAGTTGGACAGGGGCCGGCCGTCCTGGTCGGCCGCCCGCTGAAACAGCGCCTTCTCTGCGGGCTCGATACGGAGGTCTACGCGGGCATCCTTGGGAGACTCGCTCTTAGGTCTAGCCATACCCCGGATTCTGTACGGTAAGTCTCCGCCAAGTCAAGCCCCGGCCCCTCTTGACTTCTCCGGATTATGTGTGTACTATAACCGCCATCATGGCAACCCGAGAGCCGGCCCCCTGTCCCTGCCCCGCGGACGCGCGCAAGCGCTTCGGTAAGGATCGCCACGGCAATCAGCGCTACCGCTGCCGTACCTGCCGCAAGACGTCCTCCGACCGGCCGGAGCGCCCGCTCGGCGCCATGCGCATCCCGCTGGATCGGGCGCTTCTCGTGGTGCAGCTCCTCTGCGAGGGGAGCCCGATCCGCGCGATCGAGCGCGTCACCGGGACGGAGAAGAAGACCATCCTCCGGCTGCTCGTCCAGGTGGGCGACGGGTGCGAGCGGATGCTGGCGGAGCTGGTGCGGGGCGTTGAAGTGAAGGACGTGCAGGCGGATGAGATCTGGACCTACATCCGCTGCAAGGAGAAGACGCGGGAGCGCCGGCGGATCGCCGACCCGGAGGCGGGCGACTCCTACTGCTTCATCGGCATGGAGCGGCACTCGAAGCTCGTCCTCGCCTTCCACGTCGGCCGCCGGGATGCCTGGAACACGCACGACTTCATGGCGAAGCTGGCGAAGGCGACGGGCAGCCCCTTCCAGCTTACGACGGACGGTTTCGGCCCCTACCCGAACGCGGTCGAGTACTGCCTGGGGGGGCGGGTGGACTACGCGACGCTGGTCAAGGACTATGGCAACGTGACGGGGGAAGAGGCGCGGCGGTACGCTCCGCCGCGCCTTATAGGTAGCGAGAAAACCCGGGTCCTCGGCCAGCCCGAGGAGCACCGGGTCTGCACCTCGCACGTCGAGCGCGGCAACTGGACCCTGCGCGGGAACCTCCGCCGCTTCACCCGGCTGAGCAACGGCTTCTCCCGGAAGAAGGCGAACCTGCGCGCGGCGCTGGCGCTCTACTTCGCCTACTACAACCTGGTGAAGATGCACAGCTCCATCCGCATGACGCCGGCGATAAAGGCCGGGCTGGCGACGCGGCCTTGGACGATGGCGGAGCTGGTGACGGCTGCGATGGCGGCTTAGGTGCGCGCCCTTCCAGCAAACTCCTCGGCAGTAACTCCAGCCTTATCCGCCAATCTCCTCAGCTCCTGTCCACACGCTTGGAGGAAATCCTGGAGCCGCTCCAGTGGGCGCCGCACTGTCTCGAAATCAACAGGCTCGGACAACTCGGCTAGCGGCGTTGTCAGGTCGACGGCTTCCTGCCTCCAGCGCAAACAGATGGCTTCAGCGGCTACGCGCGCCACCCTTGCCGCTTGGATGAGTTCCGGCCCATACGACGCTCCCTCGCCGCCCTTGGCCAACCGATCCTGTTCGCGAGAGAAGGCGGTAAACATGGGCGCGCTCGCTCGGCAAAACTCCTGCCAGTTGACGGAGAGCACATCGTAGTCGCGGCGGGCCGGCGAGCTTTGCAACTCGGCCGCGATGCGTTTGCGCTCGCGGTCTGCGCGCAACGGCGCAAACACGGGGCCAGTCCAAACCCATATGGCGAGCGCTAGGAAGCCGACCAGCAGAGCGATGCACCCGACCACACCGAAGAGCATGGCTACTGCGCCGTCCGTCTTTGTGGCGCCAAACACGGTAGTAAGCGCAGAGGGAATCGCGACACCCGCCGTCTTACCCCATGCTGCCGAGGGAATGCTGGCGATTCCCTCCCCGAGCAGTCGCCAGTCCTGTCTATGCCACACTGGAGGTCTCCCCTGGCAGCGTAGCATCCGAGCGAGCGGGGAGCGGCGGAGACGCCTCTCCCTGCCGCCGATGCCGCGGCCGACCCGTCAGCGTGCGGGGAGCAACACACTACGACCCCACTACCCACCTGGGAAAGCGCTTTCCCCACCGGGACGGCTGCTTTTCCCGCCCGGACCGCCGTCTTCCCCACTGGGACGACTGTTTTCCCCACCCGGACGGCTGATTTCCCCACCTGGGAACGAGCCTTCCCCACCTGGGAAACCGGCTTCCCCTCTGGGACGGCCGACTTTCCCAGATGGACGCGCGACTCTCCCACCTGAACAGCCGAGTCTCCCACCTGGACGGCTGACTCTCCCACCTGGACGGCTGACTCTCCCACCTGGACAGCCAACTTTCCCACCTGGACGGGCGACTCGCCCGACCGGTCGCCCGACATTCCCGGGTGGACGACTGCTCTTCCCGCTCGGGAAGCCGAGGTTCCCGGGCGGACGCCGCCTGGCGACGACGGCCCGCGCCTGCCGGCCGCCCCGGCCGGGAAGGCCGCCCCCTACCCGAACCGTCCGGTGATGTAGTCCTCGGTCTGTTTCTTCATCGGGTTGATGAAGAGCTTGTCGGTGGGGGCGTACTCGATCAGCTCGCCGAGATAGAGGAAGGCGGTGTAGTCGGAGACGCGCGAGGCCTGCTGCATGTTGTGGGTCACGATGATCTGGGTGTACTGGGTCTTCAGGTCCTGCATCAGCTCTTCGATGCGGGCGGTGGCGATCGGGTCGAGGGCCGAGCAGGGCTCGTCGAGCAGGATGACCTCGGGCTCGACGGCGATCGCGCGGGCGATGCACAGGCGCTGCTGCTGGCCGCCGGAGAGGCCCAAGGCGCTGTCGTCGAGGCGGTCCTTGACCTCGTCCCAGAGCGCCGCGCGGTGCAGGCTGCGCTCGACGATCTCGTCGAGCTCGCGTTTCCGGTTGATGCCCTGGATGCGCGCGCCGTAGGCGACGTTCTCGTAGATCGACTTCGGGAACGGGTTCGACTTCTGGAACACCATGCCGACCCGCTTGCGCAGGGCGTTGATGTCGACCCGCGGGTCGTAGATGCTCACCGTCCCGAAGCGGACGTCGCCGTCGATCCGCACGCCGTCGATCAGGTCGTTCAGCCGGTTGATGCAGCGCAGGAGCGTCGACTTGCCGCACCCCGAGGGGCCGATGAAGGCGGTGATCTGCCGGCCCGGGATGTCGAGCGAGATCTCGCGCAGCGCCTGCTTGGTGCCGTACCAGAGCGACAGCGCGGCGATCGCGAGGATCGGTTCGGAGATGCCCGGGTCGAGCGCCGGGTCGTGGCGCGGCGAGCGCTCGGGGACGGCGAGCTCCTCCGGCGTCGCCGCCTTGACCGGCGGCGCGTCGTCGACCGGCGCGACGCCGATCTCGGGCGCCTCCTCGAGGCGGGTTTCGTCCATGAGGCGCATTCTCCCCTAGACCGCGCTCCCGGCGTACTTCCGGCGCAGGTGGTTGCGCAGCGAGATCGCCACCAGGTTCATCGCCGTCACCACCAGGATGAGCAGCAAGGCGGTCGCGAAGACGAGCGGGGTCGTGGCCTCGACGTTGGGGCTCTGGAAGCCGACGTCGTAGATGTGGAAGCCGAGGTGCATGAACTTCCGCTCGAGGTGGACGAACGGCGGGCGGCCGTCGATCGGCAGCGCCGGGGCGAGCTTCACCATGCCGACGATCATCAGCGGCGCCACCTCGCCGGCGGCGCGCGCCATCGCCAGGATCATGCCGGTCAGGATGCCGGGCGCGGCGGCCGGCAGCACCACCCGGCGGATCGTCTCCCACTTGGTGGCGCCGAGGGCCAGCGACCCCTCGCGCACGATGCGCGGCACCGCCGCGAGCCCCTCCTCGGCCGCGACGATCACCACCGGCACGGTGAGGAGGGCGAGGGTCAGGCTGGCCCACAGGATGCCGCCGGTGCCGAAGGTGGGGGTGGGCAGCGCCTCGGGGTAGAAGAGGCGGTCGATCGAGCCGCCCACGAGGTAGACGAAGAAGCCCAAGCCGAAGACGCCGAAGACGATCGACGGCACGCCCGCCAAGTTGTTGACGGCGATGCGCACCAGCCGCACCAGCACTCCCTGGCGCGCGTATTCGCGCAGGTAGATGGCGGCGAGGACGCCGAGCGGCGCCACGGCGAAGGACATGATGAGGACCATCATCACGGTGCCGAAGATGGCCGGGAAGATCCCGCCCTCGGTGTTCGACTCGCGCGGCTCGGCGGAGACGAACTCCCAGGCGCGCGTGGCGTAGAGCCGCAGCTTCCCCCAGGTGCCGAGGGCGTTGGGGCGGACCGCCGCGACGATCGCGCCGACGGGAATCTCCTTTTCATCGCCGGCGGCCGTGCGCATGACCAGCGTCTCGGCGAGCAGCTCCGCGCGCCGCGCCGCCAGGCGATCGGCGAGGACGGCGTACTCCGCCTCCCGTGCCGCCATCCGGCGGGCGATCGCGACGGCGCGCCGCGCCCGCTCGGACTGATCAGAGCCCGGCGCGAGGGCTTTCGCGCCTTGCCGCGGCGGATCGAGCTCGAGCCGCCGCGCGGCCAGGCGCAGGCGCTCCATCTCGTAGTTGATGTCGCCGATCGGCCCCCGCTCGAGGTCGCGGATGCGCTCGCGCTGCTCGACTTTCGCGCGATGCAGCGGCCCGAACGCCTCCCAGACGGCGCGGCCGCCGCGCGCCAGCACGCGCTCGCCGCGGCGCAGCTCGACCATGCGGCCGTGGAAATTCCCCCACTCGAGGCGCTCGAGGAGGACGGCATCCGCCGGATAGGCGCGGGCGACGATGTCGCGGTGGTCGATCCAGGCGAAGTCCAGCCCGTCGACGTCGCGATTCCCGGTCTTGATCCGCAGGCGAGCGATGGCCTGCGTGTCTCCCTCCCCGGGCGCCTCCTCCACCTCCCAGATCTCGCCCAGGAGCTTCCGCCCGTCGGCCAGCGTCAGCTCGACCAGGGGCTTTTGCCAGAAGTAGCCGATGCCCTGGTAGGCGAGCAGCAGCAGGATGCCGAGGACCAGGAGCAGGTTGAGCGCCAGGGCGCCGCCGCAGAGCCAGGTGAACGAGCGCCCGAGCAGCTCGGTGCCCCGCCGCTCGCCGCCGAAGAGCTCGGCGGTCTCGGCCGCGAGGGTGGCCTCAGAGGTGGGCATAGCGCTCGCGCAGCCGCTGCCGCACCAGCTCGGCGACGGTGTTGACGGCGAAGGTCATGACGAAGAGCAGGAGGGCGGCGAGGAAGAGGGTGCGGTAGAGCGTGCCGCCGTGCGGCGCCTCCGGGATCTCGACCGCGATGTTGGCCGACAGCGTGCGGAAGCCGTTGAAGGGGTTCCAGTCCATGATCGGCGTGTTGCCGGTCGCCATCAGGACGATCATCGTCTCGCCGACGGCGCGGCCGAAGCCCACCATGATCGCCGAGAAGATGCCGGGGCTGGCGGTCGGGAGGACGACCCGCGTCACCGTCTGCCAGCGGTCGGCCCCGAGCGCCAGCGACCCGGCGACCAGGTTGGGCGGCACGTTCGAGAAGGCATCCTCGGAGATGGCGAAGATGATCGGGATGACGGCGAAGCCCATCGCCAGGCCGACCACGACCGCGTTGCGCTGGTCGTAGGGCAGCCCCAGCGTCTCGAGCAGCCAGGAACGGAAGTTGCCGCCGAAGACCAGGCGCTCGACGGGCGCCGAGAGCGCGAAACAGGCCCAGATCCCCAGCGCCAGCACGCCGACGAAGAGCAGCGCCTCGACGCCGACGTGGAAGCGGCCGCGGAAGGCGCGCGGCAGGCGCCGCCAGAGGAAGCCCGTGGCGAGCACCAGCAGCGGCAGGACGAACGGCATCAGCGCCAGCGCCGGCATGGAGTCCTCGATGCGCGGTGCGAGCCAGAGCCCGGCGAGGAACCCCAGCACCACGCTCGGCAGCGAGGCCATGATCTCGATCAGCGGCTTCAGCACCCGCTTGTAGGACGGGTGCATGAACTGCGACGTGTACATCGCCCCGAAGACGCCGAGCGGCACGGCGAGGAAGAGCGAGTAGACGGTCCCCTTGATGGTGCCGACGAGCAGCGGCACGAGCGACAGCTTGGGCTCGAAGTCGTCGGTGCCGCCGCTCGATTGCCAGACGTACTCCGGCCGGTCGTAGCCCTCGTACCAGGTCTTGCCGAAGAGGGTGCGCCAGGTCACCTCGGGGTGCGGCGCGCGCACCTCGAGGGCGGCGACGCGCCGCCCGCCGGCGAGGAAGGCGCCGTCGCCTTTCGGGGCGTAGAACAAGCTCCCGGCGTCCGCGAGCGGCGAGGCGCCGCGCCAGAGCGTGCGGTGCGAGGTCGAGAAGTAGAGCCCCAGCCCGCCCCGCGCGTCGAGGGCGAAGAAGCCCTTGTCGCGCTGCGAGGGGGCGAGGAGACGCACCGGCGCCGGGTGGCGCGGGAAGTCGCGGACGCGGGCGAGGCGGGTCGAGTCGTCCGGCTGGCGCACCGCCATCCACACCGAGAGCGCGCCGTTGGCCTGGCCGACCACGAGCGAGCGGCCGCCGAGCAACAGAGTGAGCGCGGTCACCGCCGAGCGGCCGGCCGACCGCGCCTGCGGCTCGCCGGCGCCGTCCGGGCCGAGCTGCCAGCGCAGCAGCACGCCGTCGGCGGTCGCGCCGTAGAGGGTGCGCTCCTCTTCGTCGAGCACCAGCGCGGTCGGAACGAAGGGCGCCGGCACCGGAGAGCGCTCGAGCGTCGAGGTGGTCTCGCCCGTGAACTCGTTCGCCTCGACCGCTCGCCGCACCAGCGCCACCGAGCCGTCGGCGAGCACTGCCGCGGCGGCGGCGCCGCCCTCGGCGTCGAGGCGCGCGGTGAAGGCGCGCAGCGGCCGGGCGGCGGGGTCGAGCGCCAGCGCGACCGGCGTCGCGATCCGCGGCGTCACCACGCGCCGGTCGCCCGCGAAGGTGACGGCGAACTCGACCGTCGCCAGCACTACCTGTCCGTCGGCGGTGGCCGCGGCGAGGACGCGGCTGCCGGACGGCACCTGCCCGGCCGTCAACGGCACCGCCGCCGGCGGCACCAGGCGCTCGGCATGGATGACGGCGCCGTCGCCGGCGCGCACGACGCGCACCACGCCGTCGCGGCCGAGCGCGGCGACGTGGGTGCGGTGCTCGTCGGCGAGGAGGGCGACGACCGGGGCGCCGGGAAGCGCGATGCTCCCGGCGCGCTCCACCGCGGCCGGCCGCGTCAGCGGCCACACCTCGACCAGGATGAACACCAGGATGCCGAGGATCGAGACGATGATCGCCAGGCCGCCGGCGGTCACCACCCAGCGCGCCGCGCGGTCGACCAGCAGCCGCCGGCGCGGCGTCCCGCCCCGGATGGCCGGGGGTGCAGGGGCGGCGCTGGCGGCGGGCGAATCGGCCATGTCTTCCCGGGGGGAGGTGAGCTTAACAGACACCTCTTCACCTGGTCTTCGCCAGCTCCTCCTGGACGATGCGGTTGGGGATCGGCAGGTAGCCGTCCTTGACGACGTTCTGCTGCCCCTCCTGGGAGAGCGCGTACTTGACGAACTCGCGCACCAGCGGGTCGAGCGGCTTGTTGGGGGCCTTGTTGATGTAGACGTAGAGGTAACGGGCGAGCGGGTACTTGCCCGACAACGCGTCCTCGGCCGACGCCTCGAAGAACTGCGCTCCCGGCTTGGCGGCGAGCGCGAGCGGCCGCACGCCGGAGGTGCGGTAGCCGATGCCGCTGTAGCCGATGCCGTAGAGGTCCTCGGTCACGCCCTGGACGACCGAGGCCGACCCCGGCTGCTCCTTGACGGTGTCGCGGTAATCGCCGCGGCAGAGGGTGTGCTCCTTGAAGTACCCGTAGGTGCCCGAGGCCGAGTTGCGGCCGTAGAGGCTGATCGGCCGGGTGGCGAAGCGGCCGTCCTGCACCCCGGCCTCGCTCCACGTGTTGATCGCCTTCTTGGCGCCGCAGGCGCGCCCCTTCGAGAAGATGGCGTCGACCTGCTGCAGCGTGAGCTGCTGCAGCGGGTTGTCCTTGTTGACGTAGACCGCGAGCGCGTCGACCGCGACGCGCACGACCGTCGGCTCGTAGCCGTACTTCTTCTCGAACTCGTCGATCTCGGTCGGCCGCATGGTGCGGCTCATCGGCCCGAGCTGGGCGGTGCCGGAGATGAGCGCCGGCGGCGCCGTCGAGGAGCCCTTGCCCTCGATCTGGATGCGGACGTTCGGGTACTGTTTCTGGAACCCTTCCGCCCAGAGCGTCATCAGGTTGTTGAGCGTGTCGGAGCCGACGGAGCTCAAGTTCCCCGACACGCCGCTCGTCCGGCTGTAGGCGGGGATCCCCGCCTCGACCTTGACCGTCTGGCCGTACGCGAGAGAGGTGACGAGCAGGGCCGTCGCGGCCACACCCGTCGCGGTGACAGTGCGCTTCATAGGTTCGATCTCCTTGGGTCGCTGGGAACGGGTTGGTTGCCGTTCGGGACGAGGAGATTCTGGGCCGCCGGTTTGGCGGGCACGGAGCCGCCGGGTGACAGCGCAGTGACAGCGGCCGCGGCTGTCGCAGCGATGTCACAGGCGCGTCGCGCCGTCGCATCGCATCGTTCCTATCCTCCGCAAAACAAGTCCGAACGACCGAAAGGGAGAGAATAGGAATGCCCAGATCAGCGCAGCTCCTGGCGGGGCTCGTCGTGCTGCTGCTCGCGGCCACGGCCGCCGGCGCGCAGGTGACCGGTCTGTACTACAAAGAGGTGGAGAAGGACGGCCGGATCTACGTCTTCAACACGCCCGAGCGCTTCGCGCAGTGGGAGCAGTCGGGCGACATGGGGATCTCGATCACCCTCCCCGGCCGCGGCCCCAACGGCGAGACGGTCGTCGCCGAGAACGAGACGGCGGCCGACCTCTACTTCTTCAAGCACAACCTCCCCGGCTACGACCGCCCGACGCCGAAGCCGACGCCGCCGGCCTTCACCGTCTCGTGGAAGGACGGCAAGACGACGATCGAGAGCAAGTCGGCGCGCCTCGACCTCTCGAATCGCCTGCAGGTCCGCTTCACCCAGGAGATGCCCGAGGTCGGCGACGACGTGGGCTCGTTCCGCATCCGGCGCATGAAGACCAAGATGGAAGGCTGGGTCTACGCCAAGGACCTGACCTATGAGCTGCAGCTCAACTGGCCGGACACCGCCAACCCGCTCGAGGACGCCAACGTCAACTACGACTTCACCAATGGGAAGAAGGAGTTCCAGCTCAAGGCCGGGCAGTACAAGGTCCCCTTCGGGCGGCAGGAGCTGACGTCGTCGGGCAGCCAGGAGTTCGTCGACCGCTCGGCGGTCGCCAACGAGTTCGCCCGCGGCCGTGACCTCGGCGTCCAGGTCTGGGGGACGCCGCTCGGCGGCAAGCTCGACTGGCGCGTCGGCATCTTCAACGGCAACGGCCGTACCGTGTCGCGCAACGACAACGACAAGTATCAGACCAACGCGCGCCTCACCTTCCAGCCGTTCGGCGACGTCAAGTACTCCGAGGGCGACTTCGAATCGACCGACAAGCCGCTCGTCGCCATCGCCGCGCAATACGAGTCGAACGAGCGCCCGATCGCCGCCGCCGGCACGACGCCGGCCCACAGCGCCGACCGCGAGATCCTGGGCGGCGACGTGGTCTTCAAGTTCAAGGGTTTCTTCCTCTTCGGCGAGTTCTTCGACGCCTCGACCGATCGCTCGGGCACGGTATCGGACTTCGACCACGACGGCTGGAACGTGCAGGCCGGCTATTTCGTCATCCCGCAGAAGCTCGAGGTGGCGCTGCGCCTGTCGCAGCTCGACCCCAACACCGACCGTGACGACGACGAGCGCGAGGAGCGCGGCGCGGCGCTCGGCTACTTCTTCAACAAGCACAATCACAAGCTGCAAGCCGACTTCCGGCAGCTCGAGAACAAGGCGACCGACCAGACGAACGACGAGTTCCGGGTGCAGTATCAGGTGAGTTTTTAGGAGGGACCCTGGGGTCTGGCGGGCGGGCGTGGAGATTGGGCGAGGTGTGACGCTGGTTCGCCTTTACTGCGTTGATCCGATCTCCCTCACCCCTGGCCCCTCTCCCACATGGGAGAGGGGGACGCGGAGCCATCCAACGGGAGGGCCGTTGACTTTCTGGACTGTACGGTTAGCGCTGTCATCCTGAGCGACAGCGAAGGATCTGGGCGGGGGAGTCATCCGCGCCTTCCAGGCGGCCGACGACTACCGGGGCCTCCCGGCTAGCGCCAAGCGGGCCTGGCCTCCCCGGCCGCCGTAGCGTTCGTGTTACAGTACGCCGCCTGCCGGGGCCCAGCCTCCTGTGCTCCGGCTTCGACCCCCTCGACAGCTTTTGAACGCGAACTTCGGAGGGAGAGATGCGCTCGTCAACGAACCTTTTTGAGCTCGCGGCGGCCCTGCGCCGCGGCGTGCCTGCTGCCCTCGCGGCGCTGGCTCTCGGTCTGCTCGGCGCGGCCCCGGCGGCGGCCAGCGAGGCCGAGCTGGTGCTGCCCGACTTCGGCGCCGTGTCGTTCCTGGGCGTGAGCGGCTACAACCTGCTGCTCTCGGGACTCGCCGTCTGCGTGCTGGGGATGCTCTTCGGCCTCGTCATCTACGTGCAACTGAAGAACCTGCCCGTCCACCGCGGCATGCGCGAGGTCTCGGAGCTGATCTTCGAGACCTGCAAGACCTACCTCGTCACCCAGGGCAAGTTCCTGGTCGTGCTCGAGGCCTTCATCGCGATCATCATCTTCGTCTACTTCTACTTCCTCCGCGGCTTCGCGCTGGCGCAGGTCGTCGTCATCCTGCTCTTCAGCGTCGTCGGCATCGCCGGCAGCTACGGCGTCGCCTGGTTCGGCATCCGCGTCAACACCTTCGCCAACTCGCGCTCGGCCTTCGCCAGCCTGCGCGGCAAGCCGTTCCCGACCTACTCGATCCCGCTCAAGTCCGGGATCTCGATCGGCACGCTCCTCATCTCGACCGAGCTGATCATCATGCTCGCCATCCTCCTCTTCGTGCCGCGCGCCTACGCCGGGCCCTGCTTCATCGGCTTCGCCATCGGCGAGTCGCTGGGCGCGGCGGCGCTGCGCATCGCCGGCGGCATCTTCACCAAGATCGCCGACATCGGCTCGGACCTGATGAAGATCGTCTTCAACATCAAGGAGGACGACGCCCGCAACCCCGGCGTCATCGCCGACTGCGTGGGCGACAACGCCGGCGACTCGGTCGGCCCGACCGCCGACGGCTTCGAGACCTACGGCGTCACCGGCGTCGCGCTCATCACCTTCATCCTGCTGGCGGTCAACGAGGCGGTGGCGGGCCCAGACTTCGAGATTCTTCAGATCCAGCTCCTGGTCTGGATCTTCGTCATGCGCATCCTGATGATCGTGACCTCGATCGGCTCCTACTGGATCAACGGCGCGATCGCCAAGGCGCGCTACGCCGACGCCGACGAGATGAACTTCGAGGCGCCGCTGACCACGCTCGTCTGGCTGACCTCGATCCTCTCGATCGGCGTCACCTTCGCCATCTCCTACCTGCTGATCCCGACCCTCGGCGGCGATCCGACGATCTGGTGGAAGCTCGCGGCGATCATCAGTTGCGGCACCCTGGCCGGGGCGCTCATCCCCGAGTTCGTCAAGGTCTTCACCTCGACCGAGTCCGCGCACGTCCGCGAGGTGGTGACGGCGTCGCGCGAGGGCGGCGCCTCGCTCAACATCCTCGCCGGCCTGATCGCCGGCAACTTCAGCGGCTACTGGATGGGGCTGGTGATCGTGGCCCTCATGGGGATCGCGGCCGGCGTGGCGGCGACGCTCCCGGCCGGCCTCATGCTGGCCCCGGCGGTCTTCGCCTTCGGCCTCGTCGCCTTCGGCTTCCTCGGCATGGGGCCGGTGACGATCGCCGTCGACTCCTACGGCCCGGTGACCGACAACGCGCAGTCGATCTACGAGCTGTCGACGGTCGAGACCCAGCCCGGGATCCGCGAGGAGCTGAAGCGCGACTACGGCTTCGACGTCGACTTCGCGCGCGCCAAGCACCACCTCGAGGCCAACGACGGCGCCGGCAACACCTTCAAGGCGACCGCCAAGCCCGTGCTCATCGGCACCGCGGTGGTCGGCGCGGTGACCCTCATCTTCTCGATCATCGTCGTGCTGACCGAGGGGCTCACCGTCAACATCGACAAGCTGTCGCTCCTCCACCCGCCGTTCCTGCTCGGCCTCGTCACCGGCGGCGCCATGATCTACTGGTTCAGCGGCGCCTCCATCCAGGCGGTCTCGACCGGCGCCTACCGCGCGGTCGAGTTCATCAAGCGCAACATCCGCCTCGACGCCGGCGCCGAGAAGGCGTCGATCGCCGACAGCAAGCGGGTGGTCGAGATCTGCACCACCTACGCCCAGAAGGGGATGTTCAACATCTTCCTGACCGTCTTCTTCGCCACCCTGGCCTTCGCCTGCCTCGAGCCGTTCTTCTTCATCGGTTATCTCGTGTCGATCGCCATCTTCGGCCTCTACCAGGCGATCTTCATGGCCAACGCCGGCGGCGCCTGGGACAACGCCAAGAAGATCGTCGAGGTGGAGCTCAAGGAGAAGGGGACGCCGCTGCACGCGGCGACGGTCGTCGGCGACACCGTGGGCGACCCGTTCAAGGACACCTCGTCGGTGGCGATGAACCCGATCATCAAGTTCACCACGCTCTTCGGCCTCTTGGCGGTCGAGCTGGCGATCGAGCTGCCAGTGACGACCAGCCGCATCCTCGCCGCCGTCTTCTTCGTCGTCTCGGCGTTCTTCGTCTGGCGGTCGTTCTACCGGATGCGCATCGAGGCGGTGCACACGGCGGAGGTCTGAGCTGGACCTCCTCCGCGAGCTGATCGATCTCCTTCGCTACCTGATCGATCTCTGTCTGCATCTCGACCGGCACCTCAAGGTGCTGGTCGAGACGTATGGCGGCTGGACGTATCTCATCCTCTTCGCCGTCGTCTTCTGCGAGACCGGGCTGGTCGTGACCCCCTTCCTGCCCGGGGACTCGCTGCTCTTCGGGGCGGGGGCGCTGGCGGCGAGCACGCACGCGCTCTCGCTCGTCTGGCTCATCGCCGTGCTCTTCGCCGCAGCGGTCCTCGGCGACACCGCCAACTACTGGATCGGCCGCCGCCTCGGCCCCTGGCTGGTGCACCGCGAGAAGCCCCTCCTCATCCGCCAGGAGCACCTCGACCGCACCTCGCAGTTCTTCGCCCGCTACGGCGGCAAGACGATCGTCATCGCCCGCTTCGTCCCCATCGTGCGCACCTTCGCCCCCTTCGTCGCCGGCCTCGGCCAGATGAGCTACCCGCGCTTCATGGCCTACAACGTCTCGGGCGGCTTCGTCTGGGTCGTCCTCTGCACGGTCTCCGGCTACCTCTTCGGCAACCTGCCCGTGGTGCAGGAGAACTTTTCCCTCGTGATCCTGGCGATCATCGTCATCTCGCTGCTGCCGGCGGTCGTCGAATGGTGGCGCGAGCGGCGCCGCGCCGCGGCCGAGGCCTCCCGCACCACCTGATCAAAACGTCTCCACGACCTTGATGTCGATGCACTTGTACCCTTCCTTGGTGGGCTCGCAGGTCGTTGCGCGAGGGCAGATCTTGGTGTTGTTGTCGCACGGCGCGCGGCGGCACTCGGTGTAGACCGTCGCGCACAGCTTGTGGGTGCCCACCTGGCAGAAGGGTGCTTTGATCAGGAAGCTGCCCAGATCGCACTCGAAGGTCCCCTTGAGCTGCTCCTTCCCGAAGGCTCCGGTGGTCTCCTTGGTGCTGTCCTGGCAGGCGCGGAGGCGGGCCGGCTGCGTCGGGTGAAACTTGACCCAGACGATGTCCTTGACCGAGCCGCACTCGCCGCAGTCGAGGTCGGCACGGTACTCCACCTGATCACAGGGGCTCGAGAGGTCGGAGAGGTCTACCCGCATCGGCCCCTTGATCTTCTTGAGCCGACAGCAGCACGGGCAGTTAGGGTGCGGCACCACAACCGTGTCGGTGCGCTCCTCGATGACCTTCTCGAGCTCGTTCTCGGCGCACACCAGGAGCTTGCGGATCGTCGGACCGACATTGGCCAGGCTCGAGAGCTCCCCCGCCGCATCGGCCAACTCCTGAGCAGCGCTCACGGGATCGATCGGGAGCAGGGCAGCGGCCCCGAGGAGCGGCGCACGAAGGGCCTCGAGGAGGTCCGGCGAGAGCACCTCCAGCCGAGCCAGCTCTTCCAGAGCGTCGGACAGGCAGGCAAGGTTGGAGGCCACGTCGTCGAGGTCGGCCACCGGCATCGCGGTGCAGCCCTCGAGCGGACCGAGAAGGTCCTCGACCCTGCCCTGACACACGCCTCCCACGCAGCGGTCGCCCGTCGAGAGAGCGCTGCCGTCGTCGCAAGCGGTTCCCTCCACGACCGCGGTGAACACACATCCCTGCGGTCCTCCGCACAGGTCGTCCGTACAGGCGTTGCCGTCGTCGCAATCGATCGGACAGATCTCGCCCGCGAGCGCCGGTGGACCATAGGCCAGCGACGAGCCCAGGAGGACGGGCAGGACCGCCCGACCGAGGGACAAAGGGTTAACCGCACGGTGCAATCGTTGCCACATGGCGTGCCTGCCTTCCAGCCGGTGACCGAAGGTCGAGCCACCCCTGGACGTCCCACCTTTTGTTTTGGTCCGGCAACGTCCACTGACCAATCTCCGGCCCGGGTCTTGTGGGATAGGACGCTGCATGCGGCCGCCTTCCCTCACCGGAGAGCAGCCTGATGCAGGAGAACTTCTCTCTCGTGATCCTGGCGATCATCGTCATCTCGCTGTCTCCGGGCTGGAGCGTGCCCGCTCTGGGCCCGGCTCAGTAGTGCGGCGTGGTGACGCGCTCGCCGGTGGACAAGAGGTCCTCGACGCGCTCGGAGAGGTGAATGGGGAGGATCCACTCCACCTCCGTGGCGCCGACGCGCTGGCGGTGGACGAGACCGGTGTTGACCACCAGGGCGGCGGCGGGCCGGTAGGCGTCGAGGAAGCTGCGCAGGGAACGCAGGAGGAGCGGGCGGCCGAGGCGGCCGGCTTTGACCTCCACGGAGAGCAGGCGATCGCCCCGCGCGACGACGAAGTCCACCTCTGCTCCAGAGACGCTGCGCCAGAAGTGGAGCGTCGCCCCTTCGGGGAGCGCCTTCCAGAGCTCGGTCGCGACCCAACTCTCCAGGAGCGGGCCGGCATCGGCCCGCTCCTCGACCGGGCGGAAGTCGCCGGTCGCGGACGATCTCCGGCTTGTCCGCGAGGTCCTGGCACACCTCCGCGAGCGAGAACGGCAGCAGGCGCGTGCGGTGGCACGGCCGGCGAGCGACTCCCGCGTGCGCGCGCCGAGGTGGCGATCGGACCAGCGCTCAGGTTGCTTGGGCGGGGTGCGGGCGGCCGCCCAGCTCCTGATAGAGCCAGGCCTTGGCGCGCCGCCACTCGCGCCCGACGGTCTCCGGCGACAGCCGCAGCACGGTCGCCGTCTCCTCCTGGCTCAAGCCGCCGAAGAAGCGCAGCTCCACCACCGCCGCCTTGCGCGCGTCGACCTCGCACAACGCACCGAGAGCCTCGTCGAGGGCGAGCAGGTCGTGCGGCCGGCGGGCCCCCAAGCGGTCCGCCTCCTCCAGGGTGACGCGCACGGTCCCGCCGCCGCGCTTGGCGCGCACCTTCCGGCGGGCGTGCTCGACCAGGATGCGGCGCATCAGGTGGGAGACGAAGCCGAGGAAATGGGCGCGGCTCTCCCAGGTGACGCCGTGGACCTCGCGCAGGCGGAGGTAGACCTCGCTCACCAGAGCGGTGACCTGGAGCGTGTGCGCCGACCGCTCGCGCCGGAACTCCCGCGCCGCGATCTGCTTGAGCTCCTCATAGAGAGTGCTGACGACGAGGTCGGCCATGGCCGGGTCGCCCTCGGCCCAGTGGCGGAGCATGTCTGTGAGGGGAGGTTGCGTGCTCACGACGCCTTCACCATGCTCGTACAACCAAGTTCGTCGTCATCTGTATTCTACGGTTGACACGGCCGCGGGTTTGGTGGCCCGCGCAGGCCCGAGGGGGCGGCGGCGTTACAGGAGCGTGCCGCGCAACAACAGGCTCGCGACGCTGAAATAGATGAGCAGGCCGGTAACGTCGACGAGCGTCGCGACGAACGGAGCCGAGGCGCTCGCCGGGTCGAAGCCCAGGCGATCCATGACCAGCGGCAGCATCGAGCCCGTCAGCGTCCCCCAGAGCACCACACCGAGCAGGCTCACGGCCACGGTCGCGCCGAGCAGCACGGCGTGTTCGCCGTAGGAGTGGAAGGTCATCTGCCAGACCAGGATGCGGGCGAGCCCGATCGCGCCCAGGATTCCACCCAGGCAGAGACCCGCAGTCACCTCGCGCCGGATGACCCGCCACCAGTCGCGCAGCCGCACCTCGCCCAGGGCAAGGGCGCGCACGATGAGGGTCGAGGCCTGGGACCCCGAGTTGCCGCCGCTGCTGATGATGAGCGGCACGAAGACCGCCAGCACCACCGCCTGTGCGATCTCGTCCTCGAAGTTGGTCATCGCCGAGGTGGTGAGCATCTCGCCCAAGAAGAGCGCCGAGAGCCAGCCGGCGCGCTTGCGCACCATCTTCCCGAGGCCAACCTCGAGGTAGGGCTCGGCCAGGGCGGCCGAGCCGCCCAGCTTCTGGATGTCCTCGGTCGCTTCCTCCTCGACGACGTCGACGATGTCGTCAAAGGTGACGATGCCCTTCATCCGCCCCTCGTGGTCGACGACCGGGATGGCCAGGAGGTCGTGCCGGGCGAGCAGATGGCTGACCTCCTCCTGGTCCATGTCCTCGCTGATGATCACCAGGTCGGTGTGCATGAGGTCCTGCATCCTGACGTCGCCGCGGGCCGAAAAGAGCTCGCGCAGGGAGACGACGCCCAAGAGGTGTTGCTGGGCGTCGAGGACGTAGACGTAGTAGATGGTCTCGACCCGCTCGCGCGACTGGCGCCGCAGGTAGCCGATCGCCTCGTCGGTCGTCATGTCGGGCCGGACGCGGGCGAAGCGCGGGTTCATGAGGCCGCCGGCCTCGTCCTCGGCGTAGGCGAAGAGGGCCTTGACCTCGCGGCGGGTCGGCTCGTCGAGGAGAGCCAGGAGCTCGTCGCGGATCTCGGGCGGCGCCTCGTGGAGGACGTCGGCGGCGTCGTCGGGCTCGAGGAAGCGCATCCAGACGCGGCGGCGGCCGGGCGGGAGGGCGGCGATCAGCTCGGCGATGTCGCGCGGGGGCAGGCTGAGCAGGAACTCCTCGGCTTCCTGCGGCAACAGGAGCTCGAAGCCCTCCACCCGGTCTGCGAGCGAGAGGACCCGCCAGGCGTCTTCTAGCTCGGAGGCGGAGAGGCGGACTTTTTGTTCCATGGGGCGCATCGTACGGCAAGAATCCCGCGCGCACCCGTAGCGCCCGGGCCACGTCCCGGGCGTTTTGTCCCGCGCGGCATCGATAGTCGCCGCGTGGGGTGCCGGTCCGAATAGGCGTCGGCGACGTCGAAAAAGACGATGGCCAGAGGCCGAGGAAGGTCATAAGCGGAGGCGGAGGAAGATCATCCAGGAGAGGGGGGAGTTGCCGTAGATGGGCTCGAGGTCCGAGGGGATCAAGGAGAGGGTGGTCAGGGCGCCAACGCCGGTCCGGAAGATGTCGGACAGCGAGAGGTCGTAGAGGTAGCCCAAGGTCACTTCCCCCACCTGGAAAATCCGGCCTTCGAGGGGGGAATGGGGAGTGTCGCCGTGACCGAAAAGCTCTCCAGTCTCCAGGCGCTCGGCGCGGGCGAAGAGGGTGTGGCGGGCGCGGGCGTAGGAGGATTCTAGGAGGACGGCATCGGTCGTCTCGCCTGGGTCGGCGGCGTTGCGGCCCCAGACGACGGTGGTCTGCCAGGTACCGGCGGGGAGGGGGAGGTTGTAGATCGCGGAGAGGGTGGTGCGGTCGACGTCGACGCCGGGCTCGAGCTGCTCGGGGCTGTCGAGGCGGGCGAAGCTCGCCTGGAGCGACCAGTTGGGGGCCGGTTGCCAGGAGGCGCGGAGGGACCAGGAGTCGAGCTTCGGGTCCTCGATGTCGGTGCGGTGCTGGTCGGGCTCGCGGCCGGTGAAGAGGGAGCCCTCGAGCTTCCAGGGGCCGCGCGTGACGCCGAGGGTGGCGACGCCGAAGGCGATGTGGGTCGAGTCCTGCCAGTGGTGGGAGAGCGGCGCGGCCGGGTTGTCCCAGGCCGAGAAGCGGTGCGGGAAGGCGGGCGGGCCGATGGCCGGCTCGCCGGGGAGGCCGAGGTAGAGGAAGGCCGAGGCGTCCTTGCCGAGCGGGATGCTGTAGGTCGCCGCCAGCTCCATGAAGAGGTCGTGGGGGTGCTGGCGGTCGACGAGCGGGGTGTGGCCGTCGGCGGTCTCGCCGGTCTGGAGGAGGAGCGGGTAACCCGCTTCGCCGATCGTCCAGGGCTCGGCCGAGAGCATCGCCCGCAGGCCGAAGCGGCCGGGGCCGGAGGGGCGGCTGCCCATCAGCATCACCATGTTGGGGCTGAAGGTGTCCTGGTCGCCGCGCCGGCCGTCCTGGTCGTCGTAGACCAGCGACCCCTGGGCGTGGAGCATCAAGTGCCAGGGGCCGCGGCTGAGGTGCCGACCCTGGTGCGGGGCCGAGTCCGGCTGCCAGGCGGTGCCGGAGGACTCGCGGGTCATCGCGTAGGGGCCGAGGAAGGCGGGTATCGCATGCATCATCGCGTGCTCGCCGGCCGGCTGTTCGGCGTGCTCCGTGGGCTGGGCGGTGGGAGGGGCAGGCTGTTGGCCGTGCTCGCCGTGTTGCTCCTGCTCGCCGCGCTTTTCCTCGGGCGTCTCCTGCGCCGGCGGCCGAGCGGGCTCCGGCGGATGCTGGTGCTGGGTGGGCTTCTCCTCCGCCGGCGGCGGGGGCTGCGGCGGGGGATGCTGATGCTGGTGCTGCGCGGCGACGGGGGCAACGACGAGAAGGCTCGAGAAGAAGATCACGCAGGAGAATGCGGCGCGCATGAGTCGTACTCCATGGTCACGTAGAGCCATCGGCCGGGACGCGAGGCCTCACGCCATGCGCGCCTTTCCGAGAGCATTCGTTCCCGCTCCGGCGACGCCGGATCGGGGCTCAGGAGGTGTGGGAGGCGCTCAGGCGAGCGGGATGTGGTCGATGCGGAGGGCGAAGGGCGACCGCGGGAGCTCGACGGGCGGCAGGTCTACGGGCGCGGCGAGCTGCACGCCGGCGGAGGTCGTCCCCATCTGCACCAGCGCCGGCGCGTGGCAGGCCTTCTCGCAGAGGACGCGGTCGGGCGCGGGGCCGTCGGTGGGGGCGTCACCTTCCCCGGGAGCCATGGCCATCGCCTCGGCCGTGGCCGCCGCGTGGCACGACGGAAGGGCCACCGCGGACTCCTCTTCCACCTGCGCCGCGGCGCAGGGATGCGGGCCGGCAAGCGGGCCGAGCACGAGGACGGCAAGCAAGAACAGAGCGGCGGCGCGGTAGGTCATGCGAGAGCTTGCCGGCCCCGTGGCCAGCGAGCCGTAAACTACCATACCCGATTTCCCTACCCAGCTCTGCTGCAGGCCCACGAAAGCGGCGGCGCGAGCCGCCGCTACGCCTCGACCGGCACACCGCCGCCGCGCCGCTCGAGCAGCACCTTCACCAGCGCCGCCACGGCGAAGTAGATGGCGAGCAGCACCAGGAGGCCCGCGGCGACGCCGTTGACCAGCTCGACGTCGAGCCCCTTCGTCGTGGTGATGTTGGCGACGAACAGCTTGCCCAGGGCCCAGAGGGTGATCGTCAGGACGAACAGCATCGGCAGCAGGGTGAAGGCGATGCGCCGGCGCGCGTGGTGCAGCCAGACGGTCACGGCGAGCAGGGTCAGCGCGGCGAGGAGCTGGTTCGAGGCACCGAAGAGGGTCCAGAACTTGACCCACATCCCCTCGCCCGCCCAGCCGAGGAGCACGACCGGCGGGGCGATGGTGAGGAGCGTCCCCGCCGCCTTGCCGAACGCGCCCGGCCAGCCCAGGAGCTCCTGCACGATGTAGCGCCCGAGGCGGGTGCAGACGTCGAGGGTGTCGAAGACGAAGGTCGAGAACGCCATCGCCCCGAAGGTGATGGCGAAGGGCAGCCGCTCCTCGCCGATCAGCAGGGTGAGGAAGCGGCCGATGCCGTTGCCGTAGACCGTCCCCGGCGCCAGGCCTTGCAGCTCGGCCGGCGAGGCGATCATCACCGTCACCAGCGCGATGACCGCCACGAACCCCTCGGCGAGCATCGCCCCGTAACCGACCGGCTGGAGGTGCGACTCGCGCTCGACCTGCTTCGAGGTGGTGCCGGAGCAGACCAGGCCGTGAAATCCCGAGCAGGCGCCGCAGGCGATGGTGACGAAGAGGAAGGGGAAGAGGGTGCCGGTCATCCCGCCCACGTCCCAGGTCTTGAAGGCGTCCTGGCGGATCTCGTAGCCGCCGAAGAAGACGCCGACGATGCCGAGCGCGAGCGCCGCGTAGAGGATGAACCCGCCGAGGTACCCGCGCGGCTGGAGCAACGCCCAGACCGGCACCACCGAGGCCAGGGCGCAGTAGGCCAGGATGCCGAAGGCCCACACCCGGTAGTCGAGCACGAAAAGGTGGGAGAGCTTGGTCCCCAGCCAGGCCATGGCGAAGGCGGCGGGCACGAAGATCGTCGTCACCAGCCAGAGCGGCGGCTTGAAGTAGCGCTGGACGAGCCCGAGCACCACCGCCAGCAGCAGGTAGAGCACCGCCGCGGCCGCGACGGCGCCTCCGGGATGGAAGCTGGTGACGACCGTCGAGCCGGCCAGCTCCTCGGTGCCGACGACGAAGCTCCTGGCCGTGATGTCGGCGAAGGCGACGATGACGTAGATCAAGGCGATCCAGATGAACGCCATCATCGCCAGCCCGGCGCGCTTGCCGAGGTGCTCGCGCGCGATCTCGGCCACCGACCGGGCGCCGTGGCGCACCGAGGCGGTCAAGCTCGAGAAGTCGTGCACGGCGCCGATCAGCACGACCCCGAGCCCGATCCAAAGCAGGCACGGCAGCCAGCCGAACGCCTGGCAGGCGATGATCGGCCCCGCGATCGGCCCCGCCGCCGCGATCGCCGCGAAGTGCTGCGCGAAGAGGTAGAACGGCCGGGTCGGGACGAAGTCGACCCCGTCGTCGATCTCCCGCGCCGGCGTCGGCCGGCTGTCGTCGAGCGCGAACTGCCGCGCCACCCAGCCGCCGTAGAGCCGGTAGGCGGCCGCCAGCAGGACCAGGAACGCCGTGGCGATGAGGGTCAGGGTCATGGGGAGGTTCTCCGAACGGAGTCTGCCGCAGGAGGGGACGGGCCGCCAGTACGGAGACGGGAGGCCAAGGTCGCCTAGCCTACGCTAGCCATCTTCGGGAGCGCTGGCGCTCGCCTCGATCTCGCACAGCTCGACGAGGAGGTCCTTGCCACGACCGAAGCCGCGGCGGTCGATCAGCGTCAGCATCTCGCGCGCGCCTTGCAGGGCAATCTCGTCCATTCCCCGGAGGAGCGCGCGGCCATCCTCGTGGTCTTTGGGCCGGCCGGCCAACCACGACGGCGATGTCGATGTCTCTGGTGGTCCGCGGTTCTGCGCGTGCCGAAACGGCCAAGCCTCCGACCAGACACCAATGCACGTCGAGGGCTCGAAGGTCCTCGTCGAGGCGGACAAGCGCTGTTTCGAGGCGAATCACTCCGCGGTGCCGGCCGAGGCGGGGCTGCGGGCTGACCACACTGTCTCGATCGGCTCCTTCCGCAGCCAGGCCTCCAGGCGCCGCTCGACCTCCTCCTCACTCGCCTCCGGGAAACGCCGGCGGAGGTTCTGGCGCATGATGTCCTCGGCCGTCTGGTACAGGTCGAACGTCATCTGGAAACGGGCCAGGACCTTGGGATCGCGGATCGTCTGCATCGCATTGATTTTACTATAAGTTGCTGTGCCGAGCGTCCTCCGAAAAACGCCCGGCACGGGGGCCGGGCGCTACGGGGACGGCGGTGGTCGGCGGGCGGCCATGGTGCGGCCGGTCTCGCGCGCCGCGCCGGCGGCGGCGAGGACGACGCCGAGGACGATCAGCGCCAGCCCGACGAGCGCCCGCAGGTGGCCGTCGGCGCCGCTGGTGACGGCTTCCCGCAGCAGCTCGGCCGGGCCGGCGTCGTGCGGGATGACGAAGAGGCCGCAGGCGGCGAGGAGGAAGCCGACGGCGGCGGTCTGCTGGGCGCCGGTCGGGTGGCCGGGGCGGCCGGCCTCGCGGCCGACGCCGCTGTGGCTGTAGCCGTAGGAGAGGTAGACGGCCATCCCGAGCACCAGCCAGCCGATGAAGCGCCACCAGGAGGCCGGCGGCAGGTAGACCATCAGGAACACGCAGGAGGCGGCGCCGAGGAGCGGGATCAGCCAGGGTCCGAGCGGCACGCGGAAGGGGCGCGGGCGCGCCGGGTCCTGGTAGCGCAAGACGGTCACCCCGACGCAGACCAGCAGGAAGGCGAAGAGGGTGCCGATGTTGGTCAGCTCGACGACCTCGTTGATGTTGGCGAGGCCGGCGAAGACCGCCACCACGATCCCCGTCACCCAGGTCGTGATGTGCGGCGTGCGGTAGCGCGGGTGGACGCGCGCCGCCCAGGCGGGGAGCAGGCCGTCGCGCGCCATCGAGAAGAAGATCCGCGGCTGGCCGAGCTGGAAGACGACCAGCACGGAGGTCGTGGCGAAGACCGCGCCGAGCGAGATGATGAACGCCGCCCACCCCATGCCGAGCCCCGAGAACGCGGTGGCGAGCGGCTCGGCGGTGCCGAGCTGCGACGACGGCAGCAGCCCGGTCAGGACGAGCGCCACGGCCATATAGATCACGGTGCAGACGACCAGGCTGGCGAGGATCGCGATCGGCATGTCACGCTTCGGGTTCCTGGTCTCCTCGGCGGCGGTCGAGACGGCGTCGAACCCGATGTAGGCGAAGAAGATGATGGCGGCCGCCCCGGCGATCCCCTGGAACCCGTTGGGGGCGAAGGGCGTCCAGTTCTCGGGCGTGACGTAGAAGGCGCCCAGGACGACGAAGAAGGCGATGATGACGAGCTTGAGCGTCACCATCGAGGTGTTGAACCAGGCGCTCTCCTTGATCCCCAGCACCAGCACCCAGGTCACCAACATCACGATCAGGAAGGCCGGCAGGTTGAAGACCAGCGGGAAGCCGAAGAGCTTGGGCGCGTCGGCGAGCGCCTGCGCGCCGCGCTCGGCGGCGATGCCGAGCGCCGCCGGGTCTTCGCCCGCCGCGCGCGCCGCCGCCACCTGGGCGGCGGCCTGGAAGGCGGTGCGGTAGTCGGTGCCGAGCCATCCCGGGAGCGAGATCCCGAAGCCGCGCAGCAGCTCCTGGAAGTAGCCCGACCAGGAGATGGCGACGGCGACGTTGCCGACCGCGTACTCGATGATCAGGTCCCAGCCGATGATCCAGCCGACGAGCTCGCCGAGCGTGGCGTAGGAGTAGGTGTAGGCCGAGCCGGAGACCGGCACCATCGAGGCGAACTCGGCGTAGCAGAGGGCGGCGAAGCTGCAGGCGATCGCGGTGATGACGAAAGAGACGAGGAGCGCCGGGCCGGCGCCGAGGTGGCCGGCGCCGCCGGCCGCGGCGGTGCCGACGGTCGAGAAGATGCCGGCGCCGATGACCGCGCCGATGCCGAGCATCGTGAGCTGTACCGGCCCGAGGGCGCGGCGCAGCGACCGCTCGGGCGCCTCCGAGGCGGCGAGGATGGCGTTGAGCGACTTGGTCCGGAAGAGGCCTCGCAGCAAGCGCACCTCCGCGCGGGCGCCGGTTGAGTCCTACCCCTCGGGCCCGTAAGACGGCGCAGTCTCTCACGGGCGGAGATCGGCGCAAAACGACGTGGCGACGGCCGCCTGATCGTTCATCGCCGTTATCGAATTGCGGCGCCCGCTGAAGGGCGTCGATTGGAGCCGGGCTCGCGCAGCCCGCACCGGCATGACTGGCAACGCGAGTTTGCGGCGCCCGCCTTTTCCTCTACTATTCCGCGGCCACGCACATGCGGATGCCCCTGCACAGCCGCATCCTGCTGGGCGGCGCCCTCGGCGCCGTAGCCGGCATCGTCGCCCACCTGCTGCTCGGCGACGACCCCTACCTTGCGCGCACCATCACCTACGTCACCGGTCCGGCCGGGAAGATCTTCCTGCGCCTGCTCTTCATGCTCGTCATTCCGCTCCTCTTCTCGGCCCTGGTGCTGGGAGTGGCGGGGATGGGCGACCCGCGCCGGCTCGGCCGCATCGGCCTGAAGACGCTGGCCTACACCGTGGTGGTCTCGGCGATCGCGGTCCTGATCGGCGTGACGCTGGTCAACCTCTTCCAGCCGGGCGGCGGCATTTCGCCCGTGCTCAAGGCCCGGCTCCTCGAAGGAGCCGCCGAGCGCTCGGCCAACCTGGCGACCGCCGCCGCGCCCCCGACCGGCATCGACCTGCTGGTCCAGATCGTCCCCGACAACCCGGTCAAGGCGGCAGCGAACGGCGACATGTTGGCAGTGATCTTCTTCTCGCTGCTGCTCGGTATCGGCCTCGCCCTGACCCCGACGCCGGCCGCCGAGCGCTTCGGCCAGGCGGTCGAGGGCCTGCTCGACGTCAGCATGCGCTTGATCGACCTGGTGCTCCTGCTGGCGCCGTTCGGCGTCTTCGCCCTGCTCTTCAACCTCACCGCCGAGCTGGGCTACGAGATCCTCGGGCAGCTCGCCCGCTACGTCTTCGTGGTGCTGCTGGCCCTCGCCTTGCATCAGTTCGTCGTCTATTCGCTCGCGGTACGGCTGTTGGGCGGAATAAGCCCGCTCACCTTCTTCCGCGGGATTCAGGAGGCGATGGTCACCGCCTTCTCCACCTCGTCGAGCAACGCCACGCTGCCCACGGCGCTGCGGGTGGCGGAAGACGAGCTGCGGCTGCCGCCGGCCATCAGCCGCTTCGTGCTGACCGTCGGGGCGACGATGAACCAGAACGGCACCGCTCTTTTCGAGGGCGTGACCGTCCTCTTCCTGGCGCAGTTCTACGGCGTCGAGCTCTCCGTGGCGCAACAGACGACGGTGGTGGTGATCTGCATCCTGGGCGGCGTCGGCACCGCCGGCGTCCCCTCGGGCTCGATCCCGGTGATCGCGATGATCCTCGGCCTGGTGGGGATCCCGCCCGAAGGGATCGGGCTGGTCCTGGGCGTCGACCGCTTTCTCGACATGTGCCGGACGGTGCTCAACGTGAGCGGCGATCTGGCGGCGGCGGTCGTGGTGTCCAAAGGAGAGGTGGTGCCGGCGGCCGCCTGAGGCCGGCCGAGGGGTGTATGAGCCTTGAACGGAAGCCCTATGAGCGCTAGACTGGCGCCGCAGAGAGGCGCTACCGGCGCGCGCTGCCCCGAGGCGCGCGTGGTGACTCTCCTTTGCCGTCGGCCCGTGGCGGCTCCCCCACTTCTTCCCCGGAGCCCGAGAACGAAAACTGCGGTCGGTCCCATCTCGCTGCGAGAGAGGTGACAATGCACAGATCGAAGGTCGTCCTGGCCGTCGCGTTGCTCGTGCTGCCCGCGTTGGCGGGCTGCAACAAGCTGCAGGCGCGCGCCAAGCTCAAGGAAGGCAACGCGCTCTACCAGCAGGAGCAGTACCGCCAGGCCCTGGCGCAGTTCCAGGAGGGGCTCGAGCTCGATCCCGACGCTACCTTCGCCTGGCGCTCGGTGGGGCTGACCGCCCTCGCCCTCTACCGTCCCGGCGAGACCACTCCGGAGAACCAGCGCTACGCGGACCTGGCGACCGAGGCCTTCGAGAAGTACCTCCAGGACTACCCGGACAACGAGAAGGTCCGCGAGTACCTGCTGACGATCTACGTGCAGTCCAAACGTTTCGACGACGCTCTCGCCTACCTGGACGAGAACGGCGATCCCAACGATCCCGCGGTGGCGCGCGCCAAGGTCAACATCCTCACCCAGGCGCAGCGCTACGACGAGGCCGGGCAGATCGCTCAGCGCACGACCGGCCCCGAGCAGCCCCAGATGCTCTACACGATCGGCGTCGCCACCTGGGACCAGGCCTACCGCAACCCTGCCCTCAGCTACGAGCAGCGCAACAAGGTGGTGGACATCGGGCTCGCCGCCCTCAAGCGGGCGCTCGAGATCAAGCCCGACTACTTCGAGGCGATGGCCTACTACAACCTGCTGTTCCGCGAGAAGGCCAAGCTCGAGATGGACGGCGCCAAGCGGCTGGAGTACCTGGCCGAGGCGGACAAGTGGATGAAGAAGGCCATCGACCTGCGCAATAGGCAGCAGGAGGCCGAGAAGAAGGCCGCCAAGAAGGCGGCGGAAGAGGCCGCAGCCGAAGGCGGCGGCTCCGGAGCGATGCACTAGAGCCGGCGGGCACGGGCGCGGTCCGGCCGCCTTCCAGGCCCTCAAGGGGAACGAGACATGTTCGAATCCTCGCTGATCACACTGTCGGAGAAGACCCGCAAGCGGCCGATTCACTGGTACGCGCTGCCGCTGGCGGTGTTCATCCACCTGTTCGCCGGCGGCGCCTTCCTGCTCGCCAGCTACTGGCAGGTGGACGAGGTGCCGGAGCCGCCGATCAACGTGGTGTTCTTCACCGCGTCGGCGCCGCCGCCGCCGCCGCCGCCACCGCCCCCCCCGCCGCCGCCGGCCGCTTCCAAGCCGGAGCCCGAGGTGGTGAAAGAGGTGCCCAAGATCATCCCGACCGAGCCGGTGCAGCCGGTCGAGGTGCCGGAGGACATCCCCGAGCCGTCCACCGAGCCCGAGGAGGACTTCTCCTTCGGCGTCCCCGGCGGCGTCCCGGGCGGCATTCCGGGCGGCGTCCCCGGTGGCGTCCCGGGCGGCGTGCCCGGCGGCGTCCCGGGCGGCGTGCCCGGCGGCGTGCAGACCGACGAGCCGCTGCGGGTGGGCGGCGCCGTGACGCGGCCGGAGAAGATCGCGGGCTCGAACCCGGTCTACACCGAGATGGCGCGCAAGGCGCGCTTGACCGGCATCGTCATCATCGAAGCGATCATCGACGAGCGTGGCAACGTCATCAACGCCCGCGTGCTGAAGGGACTGCCCATGGGCCTCGACCGGGCGGCCCTGGACGCCGTGCAGAACTGGCGGTTCAAGCCGGCGACCCTCCAGGGCAGACCGGTCAAGGTCTATTACACGCTGACCGTCAACTTCCAGGTGCAGTAACGCCTGGCCAGGAAACCGCAGACAAAGGAGAAGCGCATGGACTTCAGTCCCTTGGCCTTGTGGGAGTCGATGACCATCATCGCCCAGGCGGTGGTGGTGATTCTGCTGCTGCTGTCGATCTGGTCGCTCTACGTCGCCGCCGAGCGCCTGATCCTCTACCGGCGGGCGCACAAGCAGTCGCTGGCCTTCGCCCGCCTGGCGACCGAGCACCTGAAGCAGGACCGGCCGCAGGCGGTCATCGACGCGGCGATGAAGTATCCGCACAGCCACCTGGCGCGCGTCGTGGTGGCGGGGCTGCAGGCCTACCAGTTCGAGAGCCAGACCAGCCCGCTGTCGGACATGGAGGTCGTCGAGGCGGCGAGCCGCGCCATCGAGCGCTCGACCCTGCTCACCACCTCGGACTTCAAGCGCGGTCTCGGCAGCCTGGCGACGATCGCCACCACCGCTCCCTTCATCGGCCTCTTCGGCACCGTCATCGGCATCATCAACGCCTTCCGCGGCATGGCGATCTCCGGCTCGGGCGGTATCGGCGCGGTGTCGGGCGGTATCGCCGAAGCGCTGGTGACGACCGCCCTCGGGCTGTTCGTGGCCATCCCCGCGGCCTGGATGTACAACTACTTCACCGGCCGAGTCGAGCGGCTCCAGGTGGAGATGTCCAACTCCTCGTCGGAGCTGGTCGACTTCTTCATGAAGAAGCAGAAGGGGCGCCATGCTGCGCCGGCCCGCTAAGCGCGACATCTTCAGGATCGGCATGCAGAGTGACATCAACGTCACTCCGCTGGTCGACGTCTGCCTGGTGCTGCTGATCATCTTCATGGTCGTCACGCCGATGCTCCAGAAGGGCGTCGACGTGGCGCTGCCGGAGACCCAGAAGCCGGAGAAGATGCCGGAGAACGAGCGCCAGCTCGTGGTCTCGATCAAGCAGGACGGCAGCGTCTTCGTGGGCCAGGACTGGGTCACCGACGAGAACCTGCCGGCGAGGTTCGAGGAGGTCTACGGCAACAACCCGGACCGCGACGTTGTGGTCAAGGGCGATCGGCGGCTCAAGTACAAGCGGGTGCGGCAGGTCATGCGTCTGATCAACGAAGCCGGGTTCACCCGCGTCGGCCTGGTCGTCGAGAGACCGGGGGCCGGCACCACCTAGAAAGCGAGGTCGAGCGTCATGGCGATGAACGTTTCCGGAGGCGCGGGGGGCCCGCGCAACGACATCAACATCACCCCGCTCGTCGACGTGGTGCTGGTGCTGCTGATCATCTTCATGGTCATCACCCCCATCCTGCAGCTCGGCTACGACGTGAACGTACCGCCGAAGGTCGAGAACGTCCAGCAGGTGGTGTCGACCGACCAGGTCATCGTGCGCATGGACCGCGAGGGGCAGATGTACATCAACAAGCTGCAGGTGCCGCGGAGCGAGTTCCCGGCGCGCCTGGCGCAGGCGATGACCGGGCGCTCGAAGAAGCTCGTCTTCTTCGCGGCCGACGGCGAGCTGACGTACGACCAGGTGGCGGACTTCATGGACCTGGTGCGCGACAGCGGCGCCGAGAACCTGGGCATCGTCTTCGAGGACATCGGCGGCCCGAGCAGCGGCGTCCAGGCGTCGCTGCAGCAGTAGCGGGAGCATGAGCAAAGGGAACACGTTGCAGCTCGCCGCGGCGGCGGTGCTGGCAGCTCTGGTCGTGGGCGCCTGCGCGGCCGCCCCGCAGGCCGAGATCGCCGCCGCCGAGGCGCGGCTCGCGGAGGCCAAGTCCGCGGGCGCGGACGTCTACGCCGCCGAGGCCTACGCCAAGGCCGAGGCGTCGCTCGAGCGGGCCAAGGCCGAGCTCGAGGCACAGCAGTCCAAGTTCCGCCTCATGCAGCGCTTCGAGACGACGCGTACGCTGCTGCGCGAGTCGGAGGCCGCGGCGCAGTCGGCGAAGCAGGAGGCCGGCGCCGGCCGCGTCGCCGCGCGCGCCGATGCCCAGGCGGCGATCGACGCCGCCCGCTCCGCGCTCGCGGCGGCCTCCGCCGCGCTCGCCACGGCGCCGGTGGGCAAGGACAGCCGCGCCGACCTCGAGGCGATGCGCACCGACCTCCAGGCCTACGAGGCCACCCTCGCCGACGCCGAGAAGGCGCTCGCCGGCGACGATCCCGCCACCGCCAAGCAGCGCGCCGAGCAGGTGCGGCAGGAGGCCGACGCCATCGCCGCCGACATCGCCCGCGCCAAGAGCAAGACCCACCAGACCTGAGGGCGTCGAGGAGCAGGCTTTGACGCGCGGCGCGGCCCGCTGGCTGGTACCCGCCGTGGTCGGCGGCGGCGTGCTCGCCGCGGTGTTGTCGGCACCGGCCTGGCTGCCGGGCGAGGGCGAGCCGCGCGCCGGCGCGCGCACCGCGAGGGCGGCGCCTGCCGGCGCCGGCGCTACAACCCTCCCCGCGGCCACCTCGCCGGCCGAGCTGGCGACCGCGCGCCGCCGGCTCGCCCGCCGCCTCGAGCGCCTCGAGGCCGACCTCCGCCCGTTCCCGACCGAGGTGCCGCTGCGTACCCTCTTCCGCCGCGCCGAGGTCGAGCTCGGCGTGGCGGCCGCCGCCGAGGCGCGCGGCGAGCTGCCCGCCGCCGCCACGGCGCTGGCGCGCGCGGCGGCCGACGTCGCCGCGGCCGAGCGGCAGGTCGCGGCGCGCACGGCGCGGCTGCGCGACCCGCAGGTCAACCGGCGCTGGCAGAGCTGGGCCGACGCCGCGGTCGCCGCGAGCCGCGCCGGCGGCGCCGCCGCCGTGGTCGACAAGCTCGGCCACCGCTGCCTGCTCCTCGAGCGCGGCCGCGTCGCCGCCGCCTTCGCCGCCGAGCTGGGGCGCAACCCGCTCGCCGACAAGCTCTACGCCGGCGACGCCGCGACACCCGAGGGGATCTATCGCGTGGTCGAGAAGAAGGCAGGCAGCGCCACCCTCTGGCACCGGGCGCTGCTCCTCGACTATCCGACCGCCGAGGACCGCCGGGAGTTCGCGGCGGCGCGCCGGGCGGGGCTCGTGCCGCGCGGCCGCGGCGTCGGCGGCCTCATCGAGATCCACGGCCACGGCGGGCGCGGCAGCGACTGGACGAACGGCTGCGTCGCGCTGCGCAACGCCGACATGGACCGTCTGTACGCGAGCCTGCCGATCGGCGCGCCCGTCGCCATCGTCGGCACGGCGCGGTTGCCGGAGGCGGGCGCCGCGCCGCCGGCCGCCGTGGATGGCGCCGTCCGGGAGCCGCGATGAGCACGGCCCCGCTCCGGCGGCTACCCTACGCGCCCTATGCCGGCGCCCAAAGCGTCCGCGAGCCGCGGCTCCGGCGCTTCCTCCTCGGCGCCGCGGCGGCCCTGGCGCTCCTCCTCCTGCCCGCCTGGCTTGGCCACGTCGGCTACCGCGATCTGACCGAGGTGCGGCCGGTCCAGGCGCCCGGCGAGCCGCCGCCGGCCGAGCTGCGCCGGCTCGAGCGCGCGATCGCCCGCGAGGCGCCGCGCGGGCCCTACGTTGCGGTCGACGTCGTCGGCAATCGCCTCTACCTGCGACGGGGCAAGGAGGTGCTGCGCGAGGCCGTCTGCTCGACCGGCACCGGCGGCCTGCTCGAGGACCCGGCGAGCGGCCGGCGCTGGATCTTCGACACGCCGCGGGGCGCCCGCCACGTGCTCGACCGGCGGCGCGATCCGGTGTGGAAGAAGCCCGACTGGGCCTTCGTCGAGGAAGGGCTGCCGATCCCCAGCGACCCGCGGGCCCGGCTCGACCCCTACTCCTTGGGCGACTACGCGCTCGACTTGGGCGACGGCTATCTGATCCACGGCACGCTCTACCAGCGCCTGCTCGGGCGGAGCGTCACCCACGGCTGCGTGCGGCTGGGCGACCAGGACCTCGAGGCGGTCTTCCGCGCCACCCGCGTCGGCACCAGGGTGTATCTCTATTGAGACTGGCTGCAAGCGCCGCCGTGCCTCGCCGCGTCCTTCCGCTCGCCCTGCTCGCCGCGCAGCTCGCCGCCGCCACCACGCTTGGGGGACGCGATCCCGGCGCCCGCGCCGCGCACCTCGAGGCCGAGCTGGCGGCCGCGCGCAGCCACCGCCTCTACCTGGTGCTCGACCCCTGGACGCGCCGCCTCGACCTCAAGGCGGACGGCCTGCTGCTGCGCCGCTTCCAGCTCGAGCGCGCCCTCTGGGGCCGCCCCTGGCTGCTGCGCGGCGAGCCCGCCTGGCCGGCGGCGAGCTTCGCGCTGGTCACCGAGATCCCGGAGCCGGACCGGCCGCGGATCGCGGTGGGAGCGCCGTCCAAGGGCGTGGCGCTGACCGCGGCCGAGCGCCGGCGCGACGAGCTGCTGGCGCAGGCGCCGACGCACTTCCGGCTGCGCTTCGAGCCCGGGTTCGACCTGTCGGTGCGTGGCGAGGCGGGAGTGGACGTGCTGCCGGGCCGCTTCTACCGCGCGCGGCACCGGCTGCTGGAAGGCTGGGAGAATGTCGGTGCCTGGCTGCTCCGCCGCCCGCTGCCGCCGCGCGTCGTCGTCACCTTGCCCCCCGCGGAGGCCCAGCGGCTTTTCCTCGCCCTGCAGCCGGAGATGCGCCTGCTGGTGCGGGCGCCGCCTTAGCCTGTTTGCCCCGCGAGAAGAGGGAACGCAGCCGTCCGAGGAGCTGGTTGAGGACGTTGCCGCGGGAGAGGAACGGCAGCACGGGCGACTGGCGCACGCCGAGCTCGCGCTGCAACGCCAGGAGGCCGCGGTGCTTGGGATCGAGCTTGAGCCCCTTCTGCATCGCCCTGACCGCCGCACCCTTCTCCTCGGCCAGGAGCTGCGTGCGCGCCAGGTTGAGGTAGTTGTCGGGCTGGTAGAACTCCATCTTGACCGCCTGCTGGCAGAGCTGCAGCCCGTCCGGCACGCGCCGCTCGACCCGCGCGATGGCGTGACCGAGGTAGGAGTAGAAGAGCGGCGGCAGCCCGGAGCGGCCGCTCTCCTGCACCTGCTTGAGCAGCGGCAATGCCTTCACCCACTCGTCGCGGCGGCAGAGCTCGACCGCACGGACGAGGATCGTCTCGATCGAGTCGGCGGCGGCCTTGCCGGGGGGTTCCATCGGCGCGCGCAATCTACCGGATCGGCGCAGCCCTTTCCAGCCATGCGGGTTCTTCCGCAACGCGTGCTAAACTTCCACCCTTTCCGACCCCGCACACTGCGATGAACGACCCGCAGACGCCGCAGGGCGACCTCGAGGACCTGACCGACCTCGCGCGCCGCTTCATCGCGCGCGACCAGCTCGAGGAGGCCGGCGAGCTGTTCCTCCTCGCCCTGCGCCTCGACCCCAAGAACCTGGGCGTCAAGATGGGCCTCGCCGACGTGCGCAAGCAGCAGCGGCAGCAGCAGGGCCGGCCACAGCGCGGACTGCGCGACATGATGCGCGAGCAGTTCCGGCGCAACGCCATCGACGCCGCGCATTTCCTCGGCCTCGCTCACCTCTACGCCGAGAAGGGCGAGCACTCCCGCGCCGCTGAGTGCCTGGAGATCGCCAAGGCCAAGGGCCTCGCCGACCCCGCGCACTACAAGCTGCACGGCCGCGTGCTCTTCCGACGCAAGGAGTACGACGACTCCGCCGAGGAGTTCGGCAAGGCGCTGCGCTTCAACCCCTTCGACCGCGAGACCGCCGAGAGCCTGGGCCGGGCCGAGTTCGAGCGCAAGCAGTTCGAGGCCGCGATGCGCGCCGCCGTCCACGCCTTCCTGCTCCTCCACGACGGCGACGAGGAGGGCACCGAGCGCCTGAAGCGCCGCATCCAGACGCTCAAGCAGATCCTCGGCTGGGGCAACCGCGAGCTCGCCGCGGTCTTCCGCGAGCGGCAGGAGCACCTGCGCACCGCCTTCGACCGCCTGGAGTGGCACCGCGAGCGCTTCCTCGAGGAGGGCGGGCTGCCGCGCGGCACGGCCCTGTTCAGCGTGCCGGCGCGCAAACCGCTCGGCGGGCAGATCGAGCTCGCCGGCCGCCTGCGCCGTCAGCGTGCGCTCTCGCAGCTCTCCGACGAGCAGATCTTCCGCCTCACCAAGACCGTCGAGGAAGAGGTGCACGAGACCGGGAGCCTGGTCTTCGCCCATCGCAGCCAGGGGCGGGACCTCTACCTCCTCGAACGCGGCACGGTGACGCTGCAGCGCCCGACCTCCTACGGCACCTTCCTGCTCGGCACGCTCGAGGCCGGCGAGGTGTTCGGGGAGTCGAGCTTCATCACCGGCCACGAGCGCAGCGCCGACGCCATCGCCAGCCACCCCTGCCAGCTCTTCCGCTGCGACGCGGGGGCGCTCGAGCAGCTCGTCGAGGACGCGCCGGAGCTCGGCGCCCAGCTCTACTTCGCCCTCTGGCACGCCCTGGCGCGCAAGCTGCGCAGCACCAACGAGACGCTGAAGAGCTTCTTCTCCTCCGAGAGCACGACCGAGAACTTCCTACGCCTGCGCCGCAAGCAGAGCGGCGCCGCGGCGGCGGTGACGGTCGAGGCCTCGGACAAGGTGCGGCTCTTCCGCGAGCAGGGACTGTCGCGGCGCGAGCTGATGACCTTGGCCACCTTCTCGAAGGAGAAGCGCTTCGCCGAAGGCGCCTACCTGTTCCAGGAAGGGGACAAGGGCGCGGAGTTGTACGTCGTCCTCGAGGGGCGGGCGCTGATCTCCAAATTCATCCCCGGGGCCGGCGAGGAGGGGCTCGCCATCCTCGAGCGCGGCGACTTCTTCGGCGAGATGTCGCTCATCGACGGCCAGCCGCGCTCTGCCGACGCCCGCGCCCACGGCGGCCCGCTCACCGTCCTCGCCCTCGACCAGGCGACGGTGCGCGAGGTGCTGGCGATGGACCCGCACGCCTCGCTCGAGTTCCTGCAGCTCCTCTGCCGCCTCGTCGCCAACCGCCTGCGCGAGATCGACGAGAAGGTCGTCGGCTGGCGCATCATGTCGGGCGAGCGCAACGACGAGAGCGTCTCGGCCTAGGCTGTTAACCCTGGGCGCCCGCCGGGCGTTCTACTCCCAGAGACTGCTTCCGGTCTCCCGCTGAAGGGAGGATCGCTCCATGCTGGACTTCATGGCGCCGGTGCTGGTGGCGCTCGGCCTCTTCTGGCTCGTCGGGTGGATCGTCTGGGTGGTGACGGAGAAACGGCGGCTGGACGTGCAGGCGGGGGTGCACACGCGCCTGCTCGAGCGCTTCCAGAGCCCCGCCGAGCTCGCCACCTTCTTCGATACCCCGGCCGGCGAGCGCCTCCTCTCCTCGCTCTCCGCCGCGCCCCCCCGCATCCACTCGCTGGGCTCGCTGCGCGCCGGCATCGTGCTGAGCTTCATCGGCAGCGCCTTGGGCTTCCTCGAGCTCGCGGTGAGCGGCAGCGACGGCGAGCTGGCGATTCCGGGAATGCTGGTGCTGGCGATGGGGCTCGGCCTCATCGTCGCCGCCTTCGCCTCGCACCGCCTGGCCCGCGCCTGGGGGCTGCTGCCCGCCGACGGCTCCGCCGCCGCCACGCGGGCGGGCGAGTGAACGCCACGTCTCTGAACCCGTATCTCCAGACATGGTCGACGAGCCGGCGCTCGTGCTGACCTTCCCCGCCGTGGCGGCAGAGCCGGCCGCGGCGGCGCCGGTCGTCCTCGACGAAGAGGGCTTCCGCGCGCTCTACGCGCGGACCGCCGCGCCGCTACGCTCCTACCTGCGGCGCCTGACCGGCGATCCCGAGCTGGCCGACGACCTGCTCCAGGAGAGCTTCCACCGCCTGCTCCGCCGCGCGCCGTCTGGGCTCGACGCGCCGCGCCTGTCCGCCTGGCTCTACCGCACCGCCACGCGCCTCGCGCACGACGCCTGGCGCCGCGCACGCCGGCAGCGGCGGTGGCTCGAGCGGGCGGCCGCAGGCGTGAAGCCTCTCGCGGTGGGCGCGCATGGCGCCGAGGCTCCGGCGCCGTTCTGGCAGTCGTTTCCGCAGCCGGATGGGGACCTCGAGCGCCGCGCCGTCGAGGAGGCGCTCGGGCGCATCGCGCCGCGCGAGCGCGCGCTCCTCTGGCTGGCTTACGTCGAGGGTTGGGAGCACCGCGAGATCGCCGGCGCCCTGGGGTTGGCGCCGGCGAGCGTGCGGGTGCTGCTGTTGCGGGCGCGCCGCCGGATGGCGCGGCTGCTCGGGCGCGCCACCGAGGATCAGAAGGAGATGGGCTCATGAGCAACTTGAAGCGGACGCGAGAGGTCGAGGCGGTCGCCGCGGCGTTGCGCCGCCTGGCGGCGGCGGAGGCGCTGGACGGGGGTCTCCCCGACCCCGAGCGGATCTTGCGGCGGGCAAGGATCCTGCACGAAGTGGAACGCGAACGGGCGGTGGCGTGGCGCGCGGCA
>JBIOUG010000058.1:0-24666 GCA_044866775.1 Thermoanaerobaculia bacterium
ACTCAGGCCGAGGCGCGGATGGCTGTCTTCGACTTCCTCGAGGGCTGGTACAACCCCCATCGCCGGCACTCGTCGCTGGGCTATCTCAGCCCGGCCGAGTTCGAACGACGCAGGCAAGCGGCATGACATGCGAGGATCGATTCGGCCCTTGGCAACACGTCATCACGAGCCTGAAGGGCTGGGGGCAGCTCTCCCTGCAGAGGGGGGCGGGCCACCCCAAACGTCAACTGTCCACCGAACCGGGGCAGCTTCACCGAGCGCTGGGGACACATCCCCAGGCGTTCCGGGTACATCTCCGGGGCTTGGGGATAGATCCCCGGCGGTCGACACGACATTCCCAGGACCTGGTGCCGTATCTCCCGCCGGCGGGATCGTCACCGCGCCCTTTGGCGCGGCTTCGGCGTCCGTCACGCCCCGAACTCCAGGGCCTCGGCGACGAGGAAGTCCCGCTCGGTGACGGCGTCGACGGCCGCTGTCGAGAGGTTCACGACGACGGTGCCCTCCGTCAGCGTCATGGTCGCTTCGCCCTTGTGGTAGTGGATGACGGAGGCAAGCGCGCTCGCGAAGGCGCTGCCGACGTAACGGCTGGGGACGCTCCAGATCCGGCGGATGGCTCTGCCGTCGCGCCGGAGCTCCCAGGTGGGGAGGCGCTCGAGCAGCGTTTGGATGCGCTCGGCCTTGAGCTGCTCGGTGATCCGTTTCGGGCTCTCGCTCATCTCAGGTTCCCTCCAGAGCTGCGTGGATGTGCCGGGAGGCTCCATGCCTCCGGCGGGGCTACGGGGTGAGCGCGGTCATCGCTGGGCGCCTCCGCCGCGGCGCCGCACGCCACCAACGCGCCGGCGAGCGCCTCGACGAGCAGGCGCTCGGTCGCCTCGCCGTCGCCGGCCTCCGCGGTGAGGCGGGCGCGGACCAGGAGCGCCAGGGCGGAAGCTGCGCCGCCCCGGCTGTCGCCCCGAGGGGTGCAGGAGACGCTGTGGCAGGTGTAATCGCCGGCCATTGCGGTTAATCAGACCAGGTACAGGTGGAATTGCCCCCGCCCGCTGACAGGTGGAATGCACCGGCTGCACCGGTATTAACTTCCTCCGTGGAATCCCGCCCGCCGGGACGGCTCGACGCGGAGACCATTGCGGGAGGCGCTCAGGCGCCGCATTCGCCGTGACGGGCTGACCCTGCGCCAAGTCGAGGAGCGGCTGGGGCGGAGGGCGACTACCTGCGGCAGGTGCTGGCCGGGAAGATCGACCTACGGTGGGACCACGTCGCCGGCATCCTCGCCGCCCTCGGCGTCCACCCCGTCGAGTTCTTCGAGGAGATCTACGGCCCGACCCCGAGCCGCACCGCGCCGGCCGGCTCCGCGGCCAAGCGCTGAACAAGGCGGCGAACCCACGCTCATATATCCGTCCACTCCTCAGCCTCCCACCACCCGCAGCTCGAACTCCGTCAGCTTGAGGACCTGGAGGACGTAGGCCACTGCCATGTCTGTCGCCATGGCGTGGTCGAAGGCACGGATCGGGAAAGTCTCCTCGCGCCTCCGGTCCTCGTAATCACGGTAGGTGACGGCTGCGGAGTAGAGGCGAACCTTCACGACGGAGGCGCCGTTCCCTGAGCGGCCTGGCGTACTCGCGCAAGGCAGCTCCGATTGGGTGTCCAGCTTCATCGTTTGCATGTGCTAAGGTGCCGACAAATGGAGAACGCCATGAAAACCGCTCTGTTCTTCGCTCTCGTGCTCTTCGCGGGCGCGTTGGCGGCGCCGATCAACCTGCGGTACCCGCCGCCGAGGAACCTGCGGCGGCCTTGGTCCGCCTGTTCGCGTCGATCACTGCTCCCGAAGGAAGGGATCTCCCGGCGACCATGCCCGATCCCATTCGGATGGCCAGTTGCACCGCCGAGTACACGTGTCCGCTCCCGGGGGGTGGCAGCACGCTGATCAGCTGCACCGGGAATTCGACGTGCACCGTCGGAGCCTACTGCATCGAGTGCGACGGCAACGTTACCGGGTGCGTCTATCGACGGCCCTCCTGTCCCGATCCTGAATGTCGCTGCCACTGCTAGGAGACAGGCGGCAGCATGCAGGAGTGTGCGGAGGAATGCGGGCCGACGGTCTGCCCGTAGGGGCACAGCTCCAGCATTCGACGACCACGGGTCGCTAGCCGCGCCACCCGAACCGCCGCTCGAGCTCGCGGCTCAGGCCGAGCTGGCGCTCGTTGACCTCGTCCTGGGTGAGCGAGCGGTCGCCGGCGTTGTAGACGAAGGTGATGGTGCTGTTGACGGCGCCTTCGGGAACTCCCGGGCCGCGGTAGCGGTCCTTGAGGCCGAAGGCGACGAGGTCGGGCGGCGCCGCCTGGGCGATGGCGCGCTCGATCTCGGCCCACGCCACCTGGACGTTGTGGGTGAGCGTCAAGTCGGCGGCGACGCTCGGCAGGCGCGAGGGGGGGGTGACGGCGAGCGACGGCTCGCCGGCGACGAGCGGCTCGACCAGGAGCTCGGCGGCGAAGAGCGGGTAGCCCTCCTCCACCGCGAGCTGGCCGAGGCAGCCCACCAGCTCGCCGCGCAGCATCAGCTCGGCGGCGACGCCGCGCGCGAACCCCGGCAGCTCGGCGGGGCGGGCGTCGAGCCGCCCGCCGAAGGTCTCGGCGAGGCTCTCGAGCACCCCCTTGAGCGCGAAGAGGTCGAGCTCGCGGGCGCCGTCCCAGGGCGTGCCGCGGCGGCCGCCGCAGACCAGGGCGACGGTCTCCGGCTGGTCGGGGAGCGCCTCGCCGCCGCGGTTGCCGGAGGGCGGGAAGAACACCCGGCCGACCTCGAAGATCTGGACCGACGGCGCGCCGCGCCGCTGGTTGAAGCGGGCGCTCTCGACCAGGCCCGGCAGCAGCGAGCGGCGGAGCAGGCGCAGCCGCTCGGAGAGCGGGTTGGCGAGCTCGAGCGCCGGCGCCGACGGCCGCAGGCTCGGGTAGGCGCGATCGAGGGCGGCGTCGACGAAGGCCAGGTTCACCGCCTCGGCGTAGCCGCAGTCGGCGAGATGGTCGCGGACGCGCCGCCGGCGCGCCGCCTGCGGGCTCGCCGGGGCGTCGGGGCCGCCGACGGCGGGGAGGGCCGACGGGATGCGGTCGTAGCCGTAGAGCCGCAGCACCTCCTCGTAGAGGTCGGCGGGATAGATGTTCCCCTCCTTGCCGTCCTCGGCCGGGCGCGGCTCCATGTCGAAGTAGCGCCACGGCGGCGCCGTCACCTCCCACACCGCCTCGTCGAGCGTGCGCAGGCGGAAGCCGAGGCCGTTGAGCCAGCGCTTGACGTCGGCGCGCGGGATCTCGGCGCCAGCGAAGGCGGCCAGGCGGCCGAGGTCGAGGAAGCCGCGCGGCGTCCAGCTCGGGGCCTCCGCCCACCGCCGGTCGAGCGCCCCGTGCGCGACCTGCCCCCCCGCCACCTCGGCGAGGAGGAGCGCGGCGCGGGTCGCCGCCTCGAGACAGCCCTCGGGATCGGTGCCGCGCTCGAAGCGGTGGCTGGCGTCGGTGTGCATGCCGAGCCGGCGCGCCGCCGTGCGCACGCGCCGGCGGTCGAAGTGGGCGCTCTCGAGGAGGACGTCCCCGGTCGAGCCCGTCACCTCGCTGTCGCGGCCGCCCATGACGCCGGCGAGCCCCACCGGCCGCGCGGCGTCGGCGATGACCAGCACCTCGGGGTCGAGCGCGCGCTCGACGCCATCGAGGGTGACCAGCCGCTCGCCGGCGCGCGCCCGCCGCACCACGATGCGCCGCCCGGCGAGGCGCTCGAGGTCGAAGGCGTGGAGCGGCTGGCCGAGCTCCCAGAGGACGTAGTTGGTGACGTCGACGACGTTGTTGATCGCGCGCTGGCCGATCGCCTCGAGCCGCCGCCGCAGCCACTCCGGGCTCGGGCCCACGCGGACGCCGCGCACCACCCGCGCCACGTAGCGCGGGCAGCCCTCGGGGTCCTCGACCACGACCTCCGCCAGCTCCTCGATCGGCTCGAGCGACTCGAGCGGCGCGGCCGGCGGCCGCCGCAGCGGCTCGTCGAGCACCACGGCGATCTCGCGCGCCAGTCCGACATGGCACATGCAGTCGACCCGGTTGGTGGTGACGTCGACGTCGAAGAGGAGGTCGCCGTCGCGCGGCGCGAGCTGCTCGACGGCGAGGCCGGCCGCGGTCAGGCGCCGCCCCAGGTCGCGCGCGCCGTCCTCGCCGGCCGGCAGGGCGACGTAGTCGGAGAGCCATTCGCGCGAGAAGAGCATCGGCTACAAGCGGACCTGCCGCAGCAGGCGCTCGTCGTTCTCGAACAGCGCCCGGATGTTGGGGATGCCGTAGCGGATCATCGCCACCCGGTCGAGCCCCAGGCCGAAGGCGAAGCCGGTGTAGACCTCGGGGTCGATCTTGCAGTTGGCGAGGACGCGCGGGTCGACCATGCCGGCGCCCAAGATCTCCATCCAGCCGGTCCGCGAGCAGGTCTCGCACCCGGCGCCGTGGCAGAACGGGCAGGTGATGTCGACCTCCGCCGAGGGCTCGGTGAAGGGGAAGAAGCTCGGGCGCAGGCGGACGCCGGTGTCGGGGGAGAAGAGGCGCTTGATGAAGGCCTCGAGCGTCCCCTTGAGATGGCCGAAGGTGATCCCCTCGCCCACCGCCAGGCCCTCGACCTGGTGGAACATCGGCGAGTGCCGCAGGTCGTTGTCGGCGCGGTAGACGCGCCCCGGGCAGATGACCCGGATCGGCGGCTGGCGCGCCAGCATGGTGCGGATCTGGACCGGCGAGGTGTGGGTGCGCAGCAGCAGGCCGTTCTTCAGGAAGAAGGTGTCCTGCGTGTCGCGCGCCGGGTGGTCGGGCGGGAAGTTCAGGGCCTCGAAGTTGTGGAAGTCGTCCTCCACCTCCGGCCCCTCGGCGACGCTGTAGCCGAGCTCGGCGAAGATCTCCTCGATCTCGCGCTGCACGCGGGTGACCGGGTGGAGGCTCCCCAGCTCCGGCCGCCGGCCGGGCAGGGTGACGTCGACCGCCGCGGTGCGCCGCGCCGCCTCGCGCTCGCGCGCCACGAGGCCGGCGTCGAGCTCGGTCAGGCGCTTCTCGACCCGCTCCTTGAGCGTGTTGACCGCCTGCCCGAACTCCCGCCGCTCCTCCTGCGGCACCTCGCCGAGCCGCGCGAGGAGCGAGCGGACGAGGCCCTGCTTGCGTCCCACCCAGCGCAGGCGCAGCTCCTCCCAGGCGGCGCGGTCGGCGACCGCGCCGGCCTCGCGCTCGAACTGGCGGGAGACCTCGACGAGGTCGGCCGCGGCGGTCAGGCGCGGCTCGACCGCCATGCTCAGGCCTCCGCGGCCGGCGCCGCCGCGGTCGCTCCTGCGCCGCCGGCGGCCGCTGGCTCTGCGGCCCCGCCCGCAGCAGCCAGCGCCTGCTTGGCGGCCTCGGCGATGCGGCCGAAGGCCTGCGGATCGCGCACCGCGAGGTCGGCCAGGACCTTGCGGTCGAGCTCCGAGCCGGCGGCCTTCAACCCGGCCATCAGGCGGCTGTAGGAGAGCCCGTGCAGCCGTGCGGCGGCGTTGATGCGCACGATCCAGAGGCTGCGGAGCTGGCGCTTCTTCTGGCGGCGGTCGCGATAGGCGTAGCCGAGGGACTTGTCCACCGCCTGCTTGGCCATGCGGTGGGCGTTGGACTTGGTCCCCCAGAAGCCCTTGGCGAGCTTGAGGATCTTCTTGCGGCGCTCTTTGCGGGTGTTCCCGCGCTTGACACGTGCCATGAGATGAACCTCGTTTGGGTGATCCCGGTCGATCTCATCTACCCCCGCCTGGCCTCCCCGCCAGCGGGGGAGGGACGTGTGCAGGGGAGAACCGGGGCGGCCCCGGTGGACAGGTTCGTCCCACCGGCGACCGGGTTGAGCGGACGGCGCCGGGCGCCGCGCCGCTGGGTGTGACGCCGCTACGAGTGCAGCATCTTCTTGATCGTGTCGGCGAACGCGGGCGAGACCTCCGTCGCCTTGCGCAGGTTGCGCTTGCGCTTGGTGGTCTTGCTGGTCAGGATGTGGCTGTGCATCGAGTGGTGCCGCTGCACCTTGCCACCCGCCGTGACCTTGAACCGCTTCGCCGCCCCTTTGTGCGTCTTCTGCTTGGGCACCGGCCCTCTCCTTCTCTGTAAGAACTCGAAGCGACGGCCCCGGCCTCCCCCGGAAGGGAGGTCCAGCCCGGCCGTTCATCCGTCTTAGCTGGTGGCCTTCTTCAGACCGTGCCGAGGCGGCCCCAGGATGACGTGCATCCTGTTGCCGGCCATCTCGGGCGAGGATTCTAGCACTCCTCGCTCCCCCACGTCCGCCGCCACCCGCGCCAAGAGCTTGTGGCCGAGGTCGGTCCGCGCCATCTCACGGCCCCGGAACTGGACGGTCGCCTTGACCTTGTCGCCCTCTTCCAGGAAGCGGATCACGTTCCGCAGCTTGAAGCCGTAGTCGTGATCGTCGATGTTGGGGCGGAACTTGACCTCCTTGACCTGGATGATCTTCTGCTTCTTCCTCGACTCGTGCGCCTTCTTCTTCTGCTGATAGAGGAACTTGCCGAAGTCCATGATGCGGCAGACCGGCGGCTTCGCCGTCGGCGCCACCTCGACCAGGTCGAGGTTCTGCTCCTGCGCTCGCCGCAGCGCGTCCTCCGCGGGCACGATGCCCAACTGCGACCCGTCGGCGTCGATCAGCCGCACCTCGCGCACCCGGATGCGTTCGTTCGTTCTCGCTGTCTTGTCGATGTCAGCTCACCTCCTGAAGAGCACCGGGCCGTCAGGGACCCGGAGTTGTTGCCTTACAACGGCGGCCGCTAGAGGTCCCCACTGCGGGAACCCACGCGCTCGCCGAGGCGGGCGAGGAACTGCTCGAGCGGCATCGCGCCCAAGTCCTCGCCGCTGCGCAGCCGCACCGCCACGGTCTTTCCCTCCTGCTCGCGGCCGCCCACCACCAGCATGTACGGCACCTTCTGCAACTGCGCCTGGCGGATCTTGTAGCCGATCTTCTCGTTGCCGCCGTCGAGCGCCACGCGGGCGCCCGCCGCGGCGGCCGCCGCCCGCACCTCCTCGGCGTAGGCCAGGAACTTCTCCGACACCGGGATGACCATCGCCTGCACCGGGGCGAGCCACGGCGGGAACGCCCCGCCGGTGTGCTCGATCAGGATGCCCAGGAAGCGCTCGATCGAGCCGAACTTGGCGCTGTGGATCATCACCGGCCGGTGCTCGGCGCCGTCGGCGCCGACGTAGGTCAGGCCGAAGCGCTCCGGCATCTGGTAGTCGAGCTGCACGGTGCCGAGCTGCCACGAGCGGCCGAGGACGTCGCGGACGTGGAAGTCGATCTTCGGGCCGTAGAAGTTCCCCTCGCCGGGGTTGATCTCGTAGGGCATGCCGGAGCGCTCGAGCGCCGCGGCCAGCGCCTCCTCGGCGCGGTCCCAGGTGGCGTCGTCGCCGAGCCGCTGCTCGGGCCGCGTCGACAGCTCGATGCGCACGTCGTCGAAGGCGAAGAGCGCGTAGAGCTCCAAGATCATGCGGATCAGGAGCTGTACCTCGTCGGCGATCTGCTCGGGCAGGACGAAGCTGTGCGAGTCGTCCTGGGCGAACGAGCGCACCCGCGTCAGGCCGGAGGTGACGCCGCTCTTCTCGTAGCGGTGGAGCCGCCCGAAGTCGGCGTAGCGGATCGGCAGGTCGCGGTAGGAGCGCAGGGCGGTGCGGTAGACCAGGCAGTGCCCCGGACAGTTCATCGGCTTGACCGCGAACTGCCGCTCGTCGACGGTCGAGAAGAACATCGCGTCGCGGTAGTGGTCCCAGTGGCCGGAGGTGTGCCAGAGGTCGACGTCGAGGATCTGCGGCGTCACCACCTCGGCGAAGCCGGCGCGGGTCTGCAGCTCCCGGATCAGCGCCACCAGCCCGTTGTAGACGATGGTGCCCTTGGGGTGGAAGAACGGGCTCGCCGGCGCCGCCGGGTGGAAGCTGAAGAGGTCGAGCTCGGGCCCGAGCCGCCGGTGGTCGCGCGCCCGCGCCAGCTCCATCTGCTCGAGCCAGCGCTCGAGCTCGGCGGCGGAGGCGAAGGCGGTGCCGTAGATGCGCTGCAGCCGCTCGTTGGCCTCGTCGCCCTTCCAGTAGACCGCCGACGACTCGAGGAGCTTGACCGCCCCGATCTGCGACACCCGCTGCGCGTGCGGCCCGCGGCAGAGGTCGGTGAAGCGGCCGTGGCGGTAGAGGGTGATCGGCTCGCCCTCGGGGATGTCCTTCAGGCGCTCGACCTTCAGGCTCTCGCCCATCTCGCGGAAGATGCGCTCGGCCTCCTCGCGCGACACCTCGATGCGCTCGAACTCCGCGCCCTCGGCCAGGATCTCGCGCATCGTGGCCTCGATGCGCTCGAGGTCCTCGGGCGTGAAGGCGCGCGGGAAGCGGAAGTCGTACTGGAACTTCTCGCTGTGGTCCTTGCGCCCGGCGTCGATCTCGACCTCCGGCCAGAGGCGCTTGACGGCGTCGGCCAGCACGTGCTCGGCGCTGTGGCGGATGAACTCGCCCGCCTCCGGGTGCTTCGCCGTCACCAGGCGGAAGGCGCCGCCGCGGGTGAGCGGCGCGCGCAGGTCGAGCTTCTGCCCGTCGAGCTCGGCGCCCACGGCGTCGGCGGCCAGACGGCGGCCGATCGTCGCCGCCACGTCGCGCGGCGTGGTGCCGCGCGGGACGCTCCGGCGGGAGCCGTCGGGCAGAGTGAGGTCGATCACCTCGGGTTGGTCCATCAAACCATGGGGCGAAGGGGCGAAAGGAGTGCGGGCGGAGAGCCCGCCGCGCCGCGCTTCACGAGCGGGGAGCGTGGTAGGCGCTAGCGGACTCGAACCGCTGACCTCTACCGTGTGAAGGTAGCGCTCTAACCAGCTGAGCTAAGCGCCTGGGCATGCGGGGGCTGATGGGTGGCTTTCTCGCGCGTGTTCCGGTCTTGGTAGGCCCGAGCGGACTTGAACCGCTGACCTCTACGATGTCAACGTAGCGCTCTAACCAACTGAGCTACGGGCCTTTGCTCCCGCCGACGGCACCTTCGCCGCAAGAGGAAAGAGGAGGTTAGCAAAGGGCTGCCTGGGTGTCAACGCGATCCGCCGGCCCGCCATTCCCGCGCCGCGGGCGCCGGCCGGCCGCCGTGCTACGATGCCCGCCCGCTCGCCGGCTCGCGCCTCGATGCACCCCCCTCCGCCGTCCTCTGCCGCCGCCCTGCGCCTATCGCGCCCTCCCCGGCGCGCGGCGCGAGCGGCGCTCCTCGCCGGTGCCGCCGCGACCGCGCTGTTTTTCCCCACCCAGCTCTTTTCTTCTTCTGCGGCTGCCGCCCCACAAGCGCCGAGCACCGCCGAGTGGTTCGTCGACGCCGCCGCCGCGAGCGGGCTCGACTTCGTCCACTTCAACGGCATGTCGGGCGAGCTCTACTTCGCCGAGATGATGGGCGGCGGCGGGGCGCTCTTCGACTTCGACGGCGACGGCGACCTCGACGTCTTCCTGGTCCAGGGGAGCATGCTCGGCGGCAAGCCGCTGGCGGAGGCCACCTTCCCGCCGCGCGGGCCGCTCCGCCACCGGCTCTACCGCAACGACCTCGCCGTCGCGCCCGACGGGCGCCGCACGCTGCGCTTCACCGACGTGACCGAGGGGAGCGGCATCGAGACGGCCGGCTACGGCAACGGCGCCGCGGCGGGCGATTTCGACAACGACGGCCGCGTCGACCTCTACGTGCTGGCGGTCGGGGGCAACCAGCTCCTGCGGAACCTCGGGGGCGGGCGCTTCGCCGACGTCACCCGCGCGGCGGGGGTCGAGGAGCGGCGCTGGAGCGCCGCGGCCTCGTTCTTCGACTTCGACCGCGACGGCTGGCTCGACCTCTACGTCGGCAACTACGTCGACTGGAGCGCCGCGCAGCCGAAGTTCTGCCCCGACATGACCGGCGCCAACGACTACTGCGGCCCGCTCGCCTTCACGCCGCAGTCGGACCGCCTGTTCCGCAACCGCGGCCGCGGGCCCTCCGGCGAGGTCAGCTTCGAGGAGGTGACGGCGCGCGCCCTGCCGCACGCCGCCCCCGGCACGACGCTGGGCTCGGTCGCCGCCGACTTCGACGGCGACGGCTGGCAGGACCTCTACGTCGCCAACGACGCCGAGCCCAACCAGCTCTGGATGAACCAGCGCGACGGCACCTTCCGCGACGAGGCGCTGCTCGCCGGCTGCGCGGTCAACGAGCGCGGGCTGCCCGAGGCGAGCATGGGCGTCGACGCGGGCGACGTCGACGGCGACGGCGACGAAGACCTGTTCATGACCCACCTGAACCAGGAGACGAACACCCTCTACGTCAACGACGGCAACGGCTTCTTCGCCGACCGCAGCCGCGAGAGCGGCCTGGGGCCGCCGAGCTGGCTCTTCACCGGCTTCGGCACGGCGCTCTTCGACTACGACAACGACGGCCGGCTCGACGCCGCGGCGGTCAACGGCGCGGTCAAGCTCGCCGATGCGCCGCGGCGGAGCGGCGATCCCTATCCGCTCCACCAGACGAACCAGCTCTTCCGCAACCTGGGCTCCGATCAGCGCCCGCCCGGGCGGGCGTCCCTGCAGGTAGCGGAGCCCATCACCGGGCTCCGCAACCTGGGACCCGGCCCGTCGGGGCTCGCCCGCTTCGAGGAGGTGACCGCGCGCGCCGGCGCCGTGTGGCAGCTCTCCGAGGTGAGCCGCGGCGCCGCCTTCGGCGACGTCGACGACGACGGCGACATCGACATCCTGGTCGTCAACAACGCCGGCCCGGTGCGGCTGCTGCTCAATCAGGTAGGAAGCGCCCGGCCCTGGCTGGGGCTGCGTCTGGTGGACGCCGGCGGGCGGCGCGACCAGCTCGGGGCGCGGGTCGAGGTGCGGCGGCGCGACGGACCGGCGCTCTGGCGGCGCTCGCGCAGCGACGGCAGCTACCTGGTGGCGAACGACCCGCGGGTGCTGATCGGGCTGGGCGACGCCTCCGAGGTGACGGCGGTGCGGGTCCATTGGCCGAGCGGGCGGAGCGAGGAGTGGACCGGGCTGCCGCTGCGCGCCTACACGACGCTGCGGGAAGGGACCGGCAAGACGGTCACGGCCGAGAAGGGCCGGGCGGGCGCGCCGGCGGCGGCGGCGCCGGCGGTCGAGATCGCGCCGACACCGGTCGCCGGCGCACAGGAGCTCTCGCCGGAGCGGGTAGGACAGGGTGCGGAGGTCTCGTTCGAGCGCATGCACCCGACGGTGGCACAGCAGCTCCGGGAGGCGGCGGAGCTGGTGGCGGCGCTCGCCGGGCGCGGCGGCACGCCGCCGGCCGAGATGGCACGCGCCTACGGCGGTCTCGGTCAGCTCTACCTCGTCTACGAGATCTACGAGCCGGCCGCCGAGGCGCTGGGGAAGGCGCGGGCCATGGCGCCCGAGGAGCCGCGCTGGAGCTACCTCGACGGCGTGGCGCTGCAGGAGCTGCGGCGGATGGACGAGGCGGCGGCGGCGCTCGAGGCGGCGCTCGCCGTCCGTCCCGGCGACGCCATGGCGCAGTTGCGGCTCGGGCAGATCGAGCTCGAGCGCGGGCGCGCCGGCCGCGCGCGGCAGCTCTTCGAGCGGGCGCTCGCGGAGGAGAGCCTGCGGGCGGCCGCGCGCTTCGGGCTCGGGCGCCTGGCCGCGGCGGAGCGGCGCTGGAGCGACGCCGTCCGGCACTTCGAGGCGGCGCTCGCCGCCCAGCCGCAGGCGACGACGATCCGGCACCCGCTCGCCCTCGCCTACCGCGAGCTGGGGCAGCTCGACCGGGCGCGCGAGCTGCTGCTGCACGCCGCCGGCGACGTCCCGGTGACCTTCGCGGACCCCTGGCTCGACGAGGCGAAGCGCGCGGCCACCGGTCCGGGGATCCACGCCCTGCGCGCCCTCGGGGCGAAGCGGCGCGGCGACGGCAAGCGCGCCGTCGAGGAGCTGCGGCGGGCGGTGGCGCTCGACCCGGGCAACGACCAGCTCCGGCAGCGGCTGGCGGTGGAGCTCGAGGAGCAGGGGGAGGTCGCCGCGGCGCTCGCCGAGTACCGCGAGGCGGTGCGGCTCGCCGCCGACAGCCCGCTGGCGCACCTCAATCTGGGCGCCGCCCTGGCGCGGCAGCGCGAGGACGGACCGGCGCTCGAGCACCTCCGGCGCGCCGTCGCGCTGGCGCCGGACTTCCAGACGGCGCAGCGCTATCTCGGAACGCTGCTGCTCCAGACCGGCAGGACCGACGAGGCCCTGACCCACTTCACGCGGGCGCGGGACCTCGACCCCACCGATCGCGGGGCGCGCCTCGGACGGGCCGCGGCGCTGCGCCGGCTCGCCCGCTACGCGGAGGCGGAAGAGGAGGTGCGCTCCGTCCTCGCGCGCGATGCGCAGGACGCGGCGGCGCTCGTCGAGCTGGGAGCCGTGCTCGCGTCGCGCGGCGACGGCGACGGCGCGCTCGCGGCCTGGGAGCAGGCGGCCAAGCTGCCCGCGGCGGACCCCGCCGCCGCGGCCATGGCCAACCTGCAGAGCGCCCAGCTCCTCGCCGCGCGCGGCGCCGCCGAGGCGGCGCTCGAGCGGCTGCGCGCCGCCGTGACGCTGCGGCCCGACCTCGCGGTCGCCCACTTCAACCTGGCGACCCTCCTCGCCGAGCGCGGCGACTACGCGGCGGCGGCGAGCGGCTACGCCAAGGTCGTGGAATTGAAGCCGGCGGATCGCGAGGCGCACCTCGCCCTCGCCCACGCGCTCGCCGCCGCCGGCCGCCGCGACGAGGCGCGGGCGGCGCTCGAGGAAGGGCTCCGGAAGCTCCCCGGCGACTCGCTGCTCACCCAAGCCCTGAAGCAGCTCGCGTCCGACGAAGTGCGCCCGTAGCGAAAAACGCCCGGCACGGGGGCCGGGCGCTACGCGCGGCCGAGCACGGTGCCCTGCACCATCGCCAGCCAGCCGTGGAGGTACTCGCCTTCGAGGTGGGTGACGGCGACGGGATGATCGGGCGCGGCGGCGAGGGGCGCCAGCAGCGCCAGGCGCACGCCGGCCTCGACGGCGGCGGCGAAGAGGATCTGGCGGAAGAGCTTGGCGTCGACGGCGCCGCTGCAGGTGAAGGTGAGCAGGACTCCGCCCGGCTCGAGGCGGCCGAGCGCGAGCCGGTTCAGGTCCTTGTAGGCGCGGGCGCCGGCGTCCAAGTCGGCGCGCCGGCGCACCAGCGGCGGCGGGTCGCAGACCACCATGCCGAAGCGCTCGTCCAGCCGCCGCAGCTCCTCGAAGACGTTGCCCCGCAGCCACTCGACGCGCTCGCCGGGGAGCGCGTTGGCCGCGTAGTGCCGCCGCCCGCGCTCGATCAGCTTGGTCGAGGACTCGACGTGGACGACCCGCGCGGCGCCGCCGCGCAGAGCATAGAGGCCGAAGCCGGCGCTGTGGGCGAAGAGGTCGAGGACGCTGCGCCCGCCGGCCAGACGCTCGGCGAGGCGGCGGTTCTCGCGCTGGTCGAGGTAGAAGCCGGTCTTCTGCCCGGCCGCCAAGTCGGCGGTGAAGACGAGCCCCGATTCGCTGAAGGCGGCCTCGTCGGGCGGCGCGCCGGCGATCGCCTCGTCGGCGGCGGGAAGACCCTCGGCGCGGCGCGCCGGCGTGGCGTTGGCCTGCAGGATCGCGGCCCCGGGGAAGCTCTCGGCGAGCGCCGCGTAGCACTCCCCGCGCAGCGCCTCGAGACCCGCCACCGTGATCTGCGAGACGAGGACGTCGCCGAAGCGGTCGACGGTCCACCCCGGCACCCCGTCGCCCTCGGCGTTGAGCACCCGATAGCCGGTCGTGTCGGCCGGGACGACCGCGCGCCGCAGCGCCAGAGCCTCGGCGAGACGGGCGGCGAAGAAGGCGCGCCCGATCGCCTCGCCGGGGCCGGCGAGCATGCGCACCCGGATCTGCGACCGCGGGCTCCAGAGCCCCACCCCGAGCGGCCGGCCGCCGGCGTCGATGACCTGCGCCAGCGGCGGCGGCGGCCCGCCGTCCGCGCCTTCGACCGCCTCGATCGCCCCGGAGAAGAGCCAGGGGTGTCCCTGCCGCACGGCCTTGTCGCGCCCCGGGCGGAGGCGGACGATCATGGCGGTCAGGACGCCTCGGCGGCTTCCCGCAGCCGAACGTCGGCGGTGAGCAGCTCGAGGTCCTCGATTTCCCGGCGTGCGAGGGTGTAGGTCGCCAGATGGAGGGCGTCGAGGCTGCGGAGGAGGGTCGTCGGCGCCACCGTTTCAGCGAGCTCGCACACCTCCCGACCCAGCTCCCATATCTCGCAGCGGCGCCAGAGACTGCGCACCGAGCGTTCGGCGTCGGCGATCACCCCCTCGGGCTTCTCGCCCAGGAGGCGCACCCGCGCGAAGGCGCGAGCGGTCTCCACGAGAGAGAGGCGCGAGGTCACGAGGATGTCGGCTTCAGAGAGCCGAGCCTCGACGTCGGCAGAGAGCCCTTGCTCGAGGACGGGGCACAGGATGGCCGAGCTGTCCAGGTAGAGGGGGCGAGCCATCGCTTTCAGCGGTCCTCGCGCAGCTCGTCGAGGATCTTCCGAGCCGCTTCCGAGCGCAGGCCCAGCGACGGTGCTTTCCAGGTCCAGCCCTTCTTCGGCTGGCTCGCCCGGGTCACCAGGTTGCGGTCGGCGAGACGATCGAGCACCGCTTCCACCGACTCCGGCTCCGGCCGCTGATGCCGTGGGGGTCCAAGCTCGGCGACCACCTCGTCCCGGTCGCTCACCAGAATGGTCTCACCGGCCCGCGCGAGGCGTACGTACTCGGACAGCCGACTCTTGAGCTGCTTGATCCCAACCGCTTTCATGATTCCATGGTAGTTACCGGTGGTCACGAGGTCAAGGGCGGCTCTAGGTTCCCGCGCCGACGACGAACGGGGCCGCGCTCGAGTGCGCCGCGCCGCTCGCCGGGTCGCTGACGGTGACGCGCAGCAGGTACTCGCCGGGCGCCAGGCCGGCCGCCGTGAAGCTCCCCCGCATCCGTCCGGGCGTGCCGTCCTCGCCGCGCTGCCAGCCGCTGATGCTGAGCTTGCCGCCCGCCACCGGCCGGCCTTGGGCGTCGAGCACGGTGGCGCGTACTTGGGCCTGTTCGCCGCCGAGGTTGTACACCAGCAGCGCCACCGGCGCCTCCGCGCCGGCCGCGAGCACCGGCCGTGCCGCCGGCATGAGCTGCCGGCCGTCGGCGAGCCAGGGGTCGGCGCGCGACGGCTCGCCGGCCGGCGGCGTCTCGCGCGCCAGCAGCCACTCGCCCGTCGCCTCGAAGAAGAGCGGCGGCAGCACCACGGGCCCCGCCGCCGCCGCGCCCGGCACCTGGATCGGCACGGTCCGCAGCCCCTGCGCGCCGGTGGCGGCGTTGCGCACCAGGACGCGCAGCGAGTACTCGCCCGGCGGCAGCGTCAGATCGCCGTAGAACTTGAGGCCGCGCGAGCGCAGCTCGGCCTCGCGCAGATCGAGATCGATCTCCACCTGCTGCGTCAGATAGCCGCGCACCGCCTGCCGCGCGTCGAGGGCGTAGGCGTAGATCTCGACCTCCATCCGCCGCGCCACGTGACCGGCGAGGAGGGCGGGACCGTCGACCTCGAGGACCACCGGCACGGTGGCGGCCGCCGGCAGCCCGAGCGCCAGCACCGCGACCGGGAGCGCGCCACCGTCCACGCCGCCGAGGATCGCCGCCGCGCTGCGCAGCCGCCGCTCGCGCGGGTCGACCGCGCGCCGCGGATCGGGAGCGTAGTAGCCGGCGCGGTGGTGGACGCGGGCGCCGCGCGGGCCGCCCTTGAGGCGTACCGAGAGGTCGTGGAACGCGCCGTCCTGTCGCAGGTCGGCGGGCTCGAAGCTGAGCAGGTAGGTGACGCCGGTGCGATCGAGCATCTGCGCCATCGCCGCCGCGAGGTCGTTGAAGTTCTGGTACAGCTCACCGCCGGTGTAATGGGCCATGGTGAGGAGCGTGTCGCGGCCGCTGCCCACGGCGTCGGCGTCCGACCGCAGCTCCGTCGCCGCCTCGGGGCCGGCGGTGCGCACGCCCCCGATGTCGACCGCGTGCACGAGGCAGTCGGCGCGGCGGAAGCTGTCGAGCATCTGCACCAGATCTCCCCGCACGCGCGCGCTGCCATAGACCTTCTCGCTGTCGATCTTCCAGACCTCACCGGTCTCCGACGCCGCGGCGACCTTGTCGTCGCCGCCACGCCCGGTGGCGGCGGCCGACGCGAACCCTTCGGACAGGTACACCACGTACTTGCGCCCGTCCACGGCGCCCATCATCCCCGCCAGCTCGGTGAACGAGCGGGCCACCGCCGCGATCTGGACCTCCTGCGAGCGGCGGTAGCTCGCTTCGGCCAGGCGCTGCATCTCGTAGAAGTGGTCCTCGGTCGCCAACCTCTCCCGGCTCACCCCCTGGGTGGCCCCGAGGCCGCCCGCTTCGGCGTCGATCATCGCGATCACCAGGCGCAGCGGGTCGAGGGTGCGCTCGAGGAGCTGCGGCAGACCGAGCCCCTCGATCGCCGCCTGGACCTGTCGCCGGTCGGCGGTGAAGCCGAGGACGATCTCGCTGCCGCGGCTGGCGCTGTACGTCGCCACCGCCGCGAGGTCGGTCGGGTGGAGGCCGCTTCGCACCAGCCCCAGCGCCGCCTCGCGCGCCTGCAGGATGGACTTCGGTTGGGCGAAGGTGAGGTCGAAGAGGAAGAGGAAGTGACGGCGCGCGGCGAGCGGGAGCCGAGGCGGCGGCGCCGCCGGACCAGGCGCGGCGAGCAGGGCGAGATCGACGACCTCGAAGCCGGTGAGGCGTTGCTTCGTCTTGCCGTCGAAGACCTCGAAGTTCTCGGCAGCGAGGCCGCGCACGGGCTTGCCGTCCTTGGTGACGTTGACCGGCACCTCGACGACGACGACGGAAGCCGTCCCCCCGAAGCGCCCCTCCTGCGCCGCGAGGCCGCCGGCGAGGGCGAGCGCTGCGGCGAAGCGGGCGATCGAGATGCTGTGGTCCATCGCTCAACCTCCGGCGACGACGAACGGGGCGGCGCTCGAGTGCGCCGCGCCGCTCGCCGGGTCGGTGACGGTCACCCGCAGCAGGTACTCGCCGGGCGGCAGGCCGCCGGTGGCGAAGCTCCCCCGCATCTGACCGGGCGCGCCGCCCTCGCCGCGCTGCCAGCCGCTGATGCTGAGCTTGCCGCCCGGGACCGCGTGGCCGCCGGCGTCGAGCACCGCCGCGCGCACCTCGCTCTGCTCCGCCGTCAGGTTGTAGACCAGCAGCGCCACCGGCGTCTCCCCGCCGGTCGCCAGCACGGGCTTCGCCGCCGGCAGGAACGGCTGCCCGCCGACGGTGAGCGGGTCGGCGGTGGGGCCGTCGGTCGCTTGGCGGGCCAGGATCCAGCGCTGCGCGTCGGGGAACAGCGGCGGCAGCACCAGCGGCCCGGCGCCGACCGTCCGCACCTCGAGCGGCACCGTGCGCAGGCCGCGGGCTCCGGTCTCGGCGTTGCGCACCACGACGCGCAGCGAGTACTGCCCCGGCGGCAGCGCGAGGGCGCCCGAGAACTTGAGCCCGGTGTCGTGCAGCGTCGCGCCCACCTTGGCCAGCTCGACGTCGACACGCTGGGTGAGGAAGCCGCGCACGGCGCTCGCTCTGTCGAGCGCGTAGGCGTAGATCTCGACTCCCAGCCGCGAGGCGGCGTGACCCGCCAGCAGCGCCTCGCCGTCGACCTCGACCACGATCGGCACCGCGCCCGGCGCCGGCACGGGCAGCGCCAGCACCGAGAACGGCAGCTCGCCGCCGTCCTCGCCGCCCAGGATGTCGGCGGCGATCGCCAGGCGGCGCTCGAGCGGCGAGACCGCGCGGCGCGGGTCGGGCGCGTAGTAGCCGGCGCGATGGTGCAGCCGGGCGCCCCGCGGCGCGTCCTTGAGCCGCACCTTGAGCGGATGGTAGGAGCCGTCGTGCGCCAGTCCCTCGGGCTGGATCGTCAGCAAGTAGGTGACGCCGGTGCGGTCGAGCATCTTGCCCATCGCGGCGGCGAGGTCGTTGGTGTTCTCGAAGAGATCGCCGCCGGTGTCGCGCGCCAACGTCAGAAGCGTGTCGCGGCCGCCACCCGGCCGCGGCAGCCCCTCGACGGCGACCGTCTGCGTCACGTCGGACCCCGTGGGGTGGCCGCCGCCCACGTTCACCGCCTGGATGACGCAGTCGGCGCGCCGAAACGCTTCGAGCATCCGCTCGACATCCTCCTGCACCCGCGTGCTGCCGTAGAGCCGATCGCCTTCGGCCGCCCAGACCTCGCCTCCCGCGACCGCGCGCGCCGTCTCTTCGTCCATGCCGTGTCCGATGCCGGCGCCGGGATCGAAACCTTCCGAGAGATAGACCACGTGCTTGCGGCCATCCACCCCGGCCATCATGCTCGCCAGGTCGGTAAACGAGCGGGTGAGCGCCACGACCTGGTTTTGGCCCGCTCGCCCCTGCTCCGTCGCGATCAGCCGCTCGGATTCTTTGAGCTCCTCGACGATGACTCGCAGAGCCTCCACCCTGGCGCCGCCGCCGCGACTGTTCTGGCTGACCGCCGCGAGCTGATTCTCGGCCGCGACCACCACCAGCCGCAGCGGGTCCGGCGTGCGGTCGAGGAGCTGCGGCAGACCGAGGGACTCGATCGCCGCGATCGCCTGTTCGCGGTCGGGAGTGAAGCCGAGCACGAGCTCGGCGCCGTGGGCGGCGCTGTACGTCGCGACGGCGACGAGATCGCTCGGCGCGAGCCCCTGCCGCACGAGTCCGATTGCCGCTTCGCGCGCCAGGAGGATCGACTTGGGCTCGGCGAACGTCAGATCGAAGAGAAACAGGAAGTGCCGCCGGGCTGCGAGCGGCACTCCGGTCGTGACCGGGCCCTGCGCCTCGACGGCCGCGAGGTCGACGACGTCGAAGCCGATGATCCGCTGCCGCTGCTTGCCTTCGACGACCTCGAAGTTCTCGGCGGTCAAGCCGCGCAGCGGCTTGCCGTCCTTGGTGACGTTGACCGGCACCTCGACGACGACGACCGAGGTCCGCTCGCCGAAGCGCGCCTCCTGGGCAGTGGCGCCGGGAGCGGCAGGCAGAGAGAGAGCGCAGAGGACGGCGAGGAGAGTGGCGCCTCGAGGAGTCATCGACGTCCTCCTTTCGGGACGTAGCCGCTGCCGCGAGCGGCTGCTGACGCGCTGATCTCGCGAGGTGGCTGCAAGCGCTCTGCCGGAGCTCGGCGCGGGGCTTTCACGCCGAGCTCCGCACGGAGTGTGGCTAGCCGCCGGCGGCGCCGCGGCCGCCGCCGATCACGAACGGGATCGAGCTCGACTGCGCGGCGCCGCCCGCGTCGGTCACCGTCACCCGCAGCAGGTACTCGCCGGGCGCGAGACCGGCGGGAGTGAAGGTGCCCACCAGGCGGTCGGGAGTGCGGCCGCCGCCGCGCTGCCGCTCGGTGAGCTGCAGCGCCCCGCCCTGGACCGGCTGGCCGTCGGCGCTCAGCACGCCGGCCTCGGCGCGCACGTCGCCGGCCCCGAGGTTGTAGGCCATGACCGCCACCCGCGCCCCCTGGCCGGCCGCCAGCACCGGCTTCGAGGCCGGGATGAAGGGCTCCTGCCCGAGCATGAACGGATAGTCGGGCTGCGGCGCGCCTTGCGCCTGGGTCTCCCGCGTCAGCAGCCACTTCCCCTGCGGCTCGGGGAAGAGCGGTGGCAAGAGCACCGGGCCGGCCTGCTCGAAGGTGGGGACGACGATCGGCACCACCTGCAGGGCGTGGGCTCCGGTGTGGGCGTTGCGCACCAGGACCCGCAGCGAGTACTCGCCCGGCGGCAGGTCGAGGTCGCCGAAGAACTTGAGCCCGCTCTGCTTGAGCGTCGCCTCGACCTTGGCGAGGTCGAGCCCCAGGGTCTGGGTGAAGAACCCCTGCACGCTCCCTTCGCCGTCGATCGCGTAGGCGTAGATCTCGGTGACCAGGGTCTTCTCCGTGTGGCCGGCGAGCAGGCCCTGCCCGTCCACCTCGAGCAGCACCGGGACGTAGGCGTTGGCGGTGGCCGAGCGGAACGGCGCGGCGAGCACCGAGGCGCGGATCGGCCCGCCGGGCTCGCCGCCGAGGATCTCGGCCGCGGTGTGGAGCCGGCGCTCGAGCGCCGAGATCTGGGCCGTCGGCTTCGGCGCGTAGTAGCCGGGGCGATGCGCGAGCTTCGCTCCCGCCGGCGCGTTCTTCAAGCGGACCTTGATGCGGCGGTAGGTGCCGTCCTGCTTCAGGTTGTCGGGCTGGAAGGCGAGCAGATAGGTGACGCTCGTCCGCTGCATCACCTTGCCCATCGCCTGCGACAGGTCGCCGAAGTTCTCGTACAGCTCGCCGCCGGTGCCGCGCGCCATCATCAGCAGCCCTTCCTTGCCCGACGGCCGGGAGCGCTCCTCGACTCCCGACTTGAGCCGCGAGATGTCCACCGCCTGGACGACGCAGTTGGCGCGGCGCAGCTCCTCGAGCATCTGCTCGATGTCGTTCTGCTGGCGGGTCGAGCCGAACATCTGATCGGTGTCGACGTCCTGGACTTCGCCGTGCTCGATGGCGGCCGAGGTCTCCATCGTCGCCCCCTCGCCGGCCAGCACGCTGCTGTCGAACCCTTGCGAGAAGTAGACGACGTGCTTCGTCCCCTCGACCGAGCCCATGAGCTTGCCGAAGTCGGCGAAGGCGCGCGAGAAGCCGGTGATCTGGTTCTTGAGCGCGTCGCGGTTGGCCGTCGACTCACCCTTGGTGGTGTCCTTGATGTACTCGGTGACGGCCTCCTCCCGCCCTTCGGCGGCGGGCCCTCTCGCGGCCGTGGTGTCGCCCGACTGCATGGCGCCGGACGCCGCGCTGGCCTGGGCGACCACCAGGCCCAGCGGGTCGCCGACGCGGCCGCCGAGCAGGCTCGGCATGCCCAGGGTGTCGATCGCCAGCTCGATCTGCCGCCGGTCGGAGGTGAAGCCGAGGACGAGGCTCGGGCCCTTGCTGGCGGAGTACAGACCGACCGCCGCCAGATCGCTCGGATGGAGCCGCTCGGAGATCACCTTCTTGGCCGCGTCGCGGGCGCGGACGATCGCCTCGGGATCGGAGAACGAGAGGTCGAAGACGAGCAGGAAGTGGCGGCGGCCGGCGACCGGCAGCGTCGTCGCCTGCTGGCCGGTCAGCGGCTGCGTCAGGTCGATGACGTCGAAGCCGGTGATCTTCGCGGTCTTGCGGCCGTCGGTGATCTCGAAGTTGTCGGCGGTCAGGCCGCGGACGGGCTCGCCGTCCTTGGTGACGTAGACCGGCACCTCGACGACCACGACCGTGGTGACGTCGCCGAACCCCTTCCTCTGGGCGGCGCCGGGGGTGGCGAGGAGAGAAGCGCCGAGCAGCAACGCCGGCACGGCGCGGGTGAGCAGGGGGCGATAGGGCATGGACCGATCTCCAGATGGGCTCCGCGGTCGGCGGAGGTCAGTTCACGACGCTGAACGGGAGAGAGCTGGTGCTGACGGCGTCGCCGCCGGCGGGGCGGATCGCCACCTGCAGCCGGTACTCGCCGGCCTGGAGGCCGCCCGGCTGGAAGGTGGCGAGGAGCTTGTCGAGATGCGAGATGCCGGTCACCGTCCTTTCGACGAGCTGGAAGCTGCCGCCGGCGACCTCGCGTCCGTCCGCGGTGAGCACCTTGCCCTCCACCTGCACGTCGCCTTGCGGCAGGTTGTAGGCCACCAGACAGACGCGGCTGCCGTCGCGCTCGCTGAGCGCGGGCTTGACGGCCGGGATGTAGGGCTCGCCGTTGACGGTGAAGGGATAGACGACGGTGCTCTCGTGGGCCTCCTCGCGCACCAGGATCCAGCGCCCCGGCTGCTCGACGAAGAACGGCGGCAGCACGACGGTCTGCCGGCTGTCGTACGGCGGGATGGCGAGCGCGATCGACTCGACCGCGGTGCGGCCGCTGTCGGCGTTGCGCACCAGCACCCGCAGCCGGTAATCGCCCGGCGCCAGGTCGAGGTGGCCGTAGTACTTGACGCCGGTGCGCGCCAGGACCTTGCGGTTCTTCCCCAGGTCGAGCGCCACGATGCGGGTGAAAAAGTCGCGCATCTCGCCGTGGGAGTCGGTGACGTAGGCGTAGATCTCGACCGAGAGCTTGTCGCCCTCATGCGCCTCGAGCAGGCTCGGGCCGTCGATCTCGACGATGACCGGCACGTACGAGGATTCCTTGGAGGCGCGGAAGGGCGCGGCGAGCACCTCGACCGCCAGGTCGTCGGCGGGCGCGGCGCTGGCGATGGCGTCGGAGGCGAGGAGCGACTTCTCGAGCGGGTCGAGGTCCTTGAACGGCCGCGGGCGGAAATACCCGGCGCGGTGCGACAAGTGCAGCGCGCGGCTCTCGTTCTTGAGCTTGACGCGCAGCTCGCGGTAGGCGCCGTCCGTCTTGAGCTCGGCGGGCTGGAAGGTCAGGACGTAGGTCACGGCCGACCGCTGCAGCACCCGCTCGAGCTGGTGCCCGAGGTCGTTGGCGTCCTTGAACAGCTCGCCGCCGGTCGGCTCGGCCATCGCGAACAGCGAGTCCTGGCCGACGTTGTTGGCGGTCTGGCGGATGTCGGCCCCCGCCCGCAGGCCGCCGATGTCGACCGCCTGGATGATGCAATCGGCGCGGCGGAACACCTGCACCATCTTCTTGAGGTCGTTGAGCAGGCCGGCATTGCCGTAGATCATCTCGGCGTCGACCAGGTGCATGGCGCCGCGCTGCAGGTTGAGGAGGTCGCGCTGCTGCTCCTCGTCGCCGCTCTCCGGCTGCCGGCCGATGAGCAGGCGGCTGTCGAACCCCTCCGAGAAGAGCACGATCTGCTTGCGCCCCTGGACGCTGTTGAGCGCCTGCGCCATGTCGGCCAGCGCGCGGGTGTAGGCGGTGATCCGGCTGCGGTCGAAGGAGCGCTGGTTGCGGTCGAGCTGCTGGTTGAGCACCGTCAGGTGCTCCAGCAGCTCGGCCTCGGCGCCCTGGCGGATGTCGATCCGGCTCTCCTGGTCCTGGCCGGCGCCGCTGCGCTCCGCGGCCGGCGGCGCGACCAGGAAGCGGAGCGGGTCGAGATGGAGCGAGGCGAGCGCATGGGCGCTGCGGATGCCGAGCGTGTCGATGGCGCGGGCGAGCTGGGCGCGGTCGGGAGTGAAGGTGATGACCAGCCGCGGCCCGTCCTCGAGCGAGAAGGTGGCGACCGCCGCGAGATCGGCCGGGTGCAGGTTCTTGAGCACGAAGTCGCGCGCCGCCAGGCGTGCCCGCAGGACCGCCGAAGGGGTCGAGAAGGAAAGATCGAAGAGGAGCAGGAAGTGCCGGCGCTGGCTCGACGGGAGCGACTGCACCTCGCGAGCGCGGTCCTCCTGCGACAAGACCTCGAGATCCACCACCTCGACGCCGGTGATGTGCTGCGGCTTGCCCTCGTCGTAGAGCTCGAAGTCGTCGGCCGTCAGCCCGCGCACCGGCTGCCCGTCACGGGTGGTGACGTTGACCGGCACCTCCACCACCACGACTTCCTGACGCTCCTCGAACTGACCCGCCGGCGGCGCCTGCGCGAGGGCGCCGGCGGCGAGCAGCAGGGAGAGGGCGAGGGGAAGACCGGAGAAGGGACCTCGAAGGGCGGACTTCATGGCGAGAACTCCACGACGGGTATCGTCCAGGTCGCATCATGGTACACCACGACGCAAGATGCAATCGGGACGAGGTTTCCGGGCGCTCAGCGGCCCGGCGGCGGGCGCCACAGCTCGGCATGGGGAAAGAAGGCGTGCCAGCCGAGCCAGAACGAGAGGTGCCCCGGCAGCCGCCCGAGCGCCGCGTCCGCGGCGCCGGCGGGCGGCAGGAGAGACTCCTCGCTCACCTGCCACGGGCGCCCCGTCGCGTCGCGCAGCGTGCCGGCCGCCGCGCCGGCGGCGAAACGATGCCCGGCGCCGCGATAGGCGCGCACCGCCCCGCTCGCGCGATCCCCCACCAGCACCACCGGCTCGCCGCCCACCGCATCGTTGACCACTCCCGCCGCCAGCAGCGCCGCCACCGGATACGCCTTGGCGGCCGCGCCCAGCCGCACCGCATACACCTCCTCGTTCGCCGCCAGCGCATCGCTCCGCGGCCAGACCGGGAAGCGGACCCCGGCGCGCGCCCGGTCGGCGGCGCCGGCCCGGTAGTCGAAGCCCCAGCGCCGCGCGACCGCCGGATCGGGCGCCAGCACCGTGGTCTCCGGGTGCATCCCCCGCCAGGCCCCCCAGGTCGTGCGCGTCACCGGCAGCACCGCGAGGCGCAGCCCGCTCCCCGCCAGCCGCCCCACCACCGGCTCTCCGGTCAGGTTGCTCCACAGCGACAACCCCTGCCGGTCCACCATCAGCTTGTTGCTGCGGTAGAGGAGGCCCGACGTGCCGAAGGTAAAGACCTGCCCACCGGTCCGCGTCCCATAGAGCACCGCCGAGCCGCAGAGCGTGCAGAACGACAACGTGACCGGCTCGCCCCCCACCTCGTCGTTCACCATCTCGTGCCACGACACCACCCGCAGCGGATACGCGCGATACGCACCCCCCGCCGCCACCCCCAGCACCAGCTCCCCATCGCTCATGAACCGAGCCTCCCCCGCCGCCACGCACGCCGGCCGGTCGAGCGCCGGGATCCCCTCGAGCCCCACCCCGCCCGACACCACCTCCTCCAGCCGGATCCGCGCCGCCACCCCGTGATAGAGCACCTCGCCATACCGCCGATCGATCCGCTGCAGCAGCATGG
>JBIOUG010000059.1:0-18747 GCA_044866775.1 Thermoanaerobaculia bacterium
CTCCAACTCAACCTCTTCCACTGCCGCAGTCTCGATGAGATCCTCAGGCCACCTGACGACCCCGCCCCAGCGGCCACTCCTCAACTCTCGCTAGGAATCGCATGAAGTTTGTGGGACAGCAGTGCGCCGCTCCGAACCCTCGTCGTCGAGGAATTACCAGACAACCTTAGGGCCGGCACAGTGTATCTCGTTGGCCTGCACCAAAGGCCGTGGGTTGCGGCTCTTCTCTGCCCTTGTGGTTGCGGATCGCACATCAAGCTCAACTTGCTTCCGGAAGCACGTCCGTGCTGGCGGCTGAGGCGGCATTGGGGTCTACGGTCACCCTGGCGCCTTCCGTGGCACGGCTCACAGGGTGCCGCAGTCATTTTTGGATCCGGCGTGGAGTTATACAGTGGACCTACGAGCCGCACACACGAGTGGTGCAAACGAGAGCGGCTCGCAGGCATGATACAATCTCCTAAACTTCGGGAGCTACTATGCCCAAGCGAAACGTTCGGAAGGTCCCGCGTGCAATCCTCAAGAGGCTCGACCGGATTCCGGGCCAAAGCGTCGTTGCCGCATGTCTCAGGATCCTCCCATCGGCGGAACTACGCCAAGGCGCCCTGAAGCACTTCCGTGTGAAGCTTACCGACAGTGGCCTCAGCCTACCAGCGGAGATCGTACCGCCCTCGGGAAGCGGCAAGTATAGCGAAATGAATCGCGAGGGCTACGTGGTGGTGCGTCGGGATCTGCCGAAGGAGACTCACTATCACTCCGTCGATACGCCAAACTGGGGTGATCCGTATTACGGAACACATAGTGTCGATCTCCCGTACGAGATGTACCCACGAGACTATTATGGTCCGGAGCTCATCCCGATCGCTATTGACTGTCGCGATCGGGAACCCGGTCGCGATACCTATGCTCTCACCTTCCGCGTGGAGAAGGTGCTGGATCGCGGGCGACGTGAGTTCATGGACGAGCTCCTCAAGTGTCTGAATCTTCTTCAAGAAAACGTAGGTTTGTGCGGTGTGGAGCGATCAGGCGTCCAATTCGAAGATTACGTCGAGACCCAGCGCCTCGCCTGGGAGGTGCTTCCGCCCGGCACCCGAGAGGAAGCTGTAGCCCGAGTGTTCGGCGGTAAGGCGCCCACGGACAAAGAGCGGAAGCAGGTGGAGGAAAGATACGACTTCCTCATGCGCCTTCGACCGCAGAAGCTCGTCTATGGCACAAGCGGCTTTCAGCGGTACTTTGGTGGGTTGCTTGCAGACGACTGTGTGATCTTCGAGAACATCGAATACGGCAATGCCATCTACATCATGTTTCAAGATTGGGAGGAACTTAGCCGCAGAAGTCGCACGGAGTTGATGTCAGGACGCTACGGTGAGAACTTCGAGCGGGTGCCTCATGTGCGTGGCTGGAAGGGGCGTGTAAGGGATATCGTGAAGGCATGGCGCGAGGAGGATGTCGAATAGGTTTCGGACCGGGATAAGGCACGACACCTCTGTTCGGCGCCCATGGCCCGACGCTGGATATTCTGGAGGTGTTCAGGACGCGCGCCGGCGACGCGGCGGTCCCTCGGCTCATGCCCCTCTTACCCGCGAAGCAGCCGCAGGTCGAGCTCGAAGGCGGCCGGCGGATCGACGGTCAGCGCCGGGACGTCGGGGTGGTGGGGATTGATCAGGAAGTTGCTCTCGTGCGTGATCAGCGCGCTCGGCACCTCGAGGACGAGCGACGTCCCGTCCCGCGCCCACTCGTCGCCGACCGCCTGCAGCTCGGGAGGCGGCGGATAGGCGCGCCAGCTCTTCGGCAGCCGCGCGCGGTCGAGCCGGGTCACCTGGGTCGCGGCGAAATGGGCGGCGACGAGCGCGTAGCGCGGCAGCATGCCGCTCCGCTGCAGGTGGACCATGATCTCGAGCACGGCGAGGGACGCCGTCTGCGACGTATAGACCATGGTCGTGCCGGGGCTGTTCCATCGTCCGCCGTGGCGGCGTGCTCCCTCGCCGTCGAAGGCCTGGTCTGCGTGCCGGCGCTTGACGATCCTCCAGCCGGTCGGCATCAGGAGAAGACGCCGTGCTCGAGCCGGCCGATCAGCTTCTCGACCTCGCGCGCTCCGACCTCGGTCCTGGCGACGGCGAGCGGCACGGCGCCCCCGAGGGCCGGCTGCGGGTCGGTGAGCCAGGACCGCGCCGCCTCCGCATCGCCCTCGAAGAGCTCGAGCGCCCGCGCGAAGAGGCGGGAGGCGCGCAGCAGCCGATCCGACTCGTCGGGCTGGAAGCGGCCCTGCTCTCGGCGCCGGGTCAAGGTCCGCGGCCGGATCTGGACCAGCTCCGTGACCTCGGAGATCGGCAGCGCGATGTTCCGCTGCAGGTGCTCGAAGGCGCTGAACGGAAGTCCGTGCTCGACGCTCTTCAGGACCTCCTCGGTGCCGACGCTCCGGCTCCCGAGCAGGATGACGTAGGAGTGCGGTCCCGGCCTGCCACGTTCCATGAGGCGCCGGAACCTCGAGATGTCCCTGGTTTCCTTGTGGCTTTCGCGCGCTTGTGGCTCGGCCATCGCCGGAGGGCTCCCAACTGGCGTCATCGTACGCGCCATTTGGCGAAGGGTCAAGGCGGCGCGCCCGGCGGCTGGCGCCGCCAGCGCTTGTGCCACCAGACCCACTGCTCGGGGCGGCGGCGGACCTGCTCCTCGATGGTTGCGGTCATGAGGGCGGTGGCGGCGGTCTCGTCGGGCGGGAGGTCGAGAGGCGGGAGGACGCGCACCAGGTGCGTGCCGTCGGCGCGGCGCTCGTCGAAGGCGGGGAGGACGGCGGCGCGCTGGCGGAGGGCGATGCGCGCCGCCCCGACCGGGGTGAACGCCGGGCGGCCGAAGAAGGGCACCCAGACGCCGTCGACGCGCGTGTCCTGATCGATGAGCATCGCGAGGGCGCCGCCGCGGCGGAAGACCTCGAGGAGCTGGCGTGCCGCGGCGGGGCCGCCGCGCGCGATCGTGCCGCTGCCGTGGGCGCGGCGGACCGCCACCACGAGGTCGTGGAGCGCGGGGTCGGAGAGCTCGCGCGCGACGCCGGCGAGCGGCACGCCGCGGAGGGCGAAGGCGCCCCCGGCCAGCTCCCAGTTGCCGCAGTGGGCCATGAGGACGACGAGGGGGCGCCCGCCGGCGCGCGCCGCCGCGACGTGCTCCCATCCCTGCACCTCGACCCACGCCGCCACCTCGGCGATGCCTCGCCGCAGCACGTGGAGCGCCTCGGCGGCGTTCATCGCCTGGTGCAGGAAGGCGGCGCGGGCGAGGGTCTCGCGCTCGCGCGAGGAAAGATCAGGGAGGGCGAGGTGGAGATGGTCGAGCGCGCGGCGGCGGTCGCGGCGCGAGAGCGTCCAGCCGAGGCGGCCGATCGCGCGGCCGACGCGCTGCGCTCCCCGCCACGACAGCGTCCCGACGAGCGCGGCGAGAGCGTGCAGGCCGGCCCGGAGCAGCCGAGCGCGCCAGGCGGCGGCGCGGCGCGGCGTCCGCGGAGCGACGGCAGTCGATGGCGCGGCGGGCATCGGCGGCCGGGACGATCAGAAAGGAAACGGCCGCCCGGAGCCGTTGGGAGGTCGAAGTCGGGCGCTGGCGCGCCGGGGCGTGGGACCGCCGCCGAAGTGCATGTCCTCCTTCACGACGGAGCGACGGCCGCTGTATGCCCGGCGTCCCTTGGCCCGCCTTCCGTGGGACGGGCGACCGGCCAAGATCCGTGCAAGGCGTGTACCGGCCAGCGGGTCAGTCCGCCATCCAGGGCGCGACGAGCCGCTCCCAGTCGCCGCGGGCGCGCAGCACCGCCTCGGTCATCTCGCGCGCCGCCTCGCGTCCGCCGCAGGCGGCGAGCACGCGGTGGACGGCCACGCGCACGGCCGGCACCGCGTCGGCGGGCGCGAAGGAGAGGCCGCAGCGGCGGAGGACCGGCAGGTCCAGCAGGTCGTCGCCGGCGTAGGCGACCTCCGCGGGGTCGGCGCGATGGGCGTCGAGGAACTCGGCGAAGGCGGCGGCCTTGTCGGAGCGGTCGAGGATGACGGCGTCGAGCTCCAGCTCCTGCGCCCGCACCGCCAGCGCCGCGGTCGTCCGCCCCGAGAGGATCCCGACCTTGAGCCCGGCATCCCGCGCCAGCCGGAGCGCCAGGCCGTCGCGCACGTGGAAGACCTTCAGCCACTCTCCCTCGGGGCCGTAGATCAGCCGCCCGTCGGTCAGCACCCCGTCGACGTCGAAGAGCAGCCAGGCGAGGGCGCGGGCGCGGCGGGCGAAGTCGTCAGGAGAAAGAGAAGGCATCAGAACAGCTCCAGCCGCCAGAGGTCGTGCAGGTGCACGATCCCTTCGAGCCGCCCCGCCGGGTCGCAGACGAAGAGCGAGGTGATGCGGTGCTCCTCCATCTCGTTGAGCGCGGCGGAGGCCAGCTCCTCGCCGGCGATGGTGCGTGGCTGCGGGTGCATGCACTCGGCGGCCGTGCGGCGCAGGATCTGCTCGTCGCGCTCGAGGAGGCGCCGCAGGTCGCCGTCGGAGATGCAGCCGAGGAGGTGCCCCGCATCGTCGACGACCGCCGTGATCCCCAGCTTCTTGGCCGACATCTCGTAGATCGCCTCGCGCATCGGCGTGCCGGCGGCGACCGCCGGGAGCGCCTCGCCGTGGTGCATCAGCTCGGCCACCTTGAGCAGGCGCTTGCCGATCTGCCCGCCCGGGTGGAGGCGGGCGAAGTCCTCGCGCGTGAAACCGCGCGCTTCGAGGAGAGCCATGGCGAGCGCGTCGCCCAAGGCGAGAGTGGCGGTCGTCGAGGCGGTAGGGGCCAGGTTCAGCGGGCAGGCCTCGCGGTCGATCGCCACCGGCAGGTGCACGTCGGCGTGGCGGGCGAGCGGGCTCTCGCGGTTGCCGGTCAGGGCGACGAGCGGCACGCCCAGCCGCTTCAAGGTCTGGACGAGGCGCAGCAGCTCCTCGGTGGTGCCGGAGTAGGAGGCGGCGAGCACCACGTCGCCCGAGACGATGCCGCCGATGTCGCCGTGCACCGCCTCGGCCGGGTGGATGAAGAGGGCCGGGGTGCCGGTCGAGGAGAGCGTCGCAGCCACCTTGCGCATGACGATGCCGCTCTTCCCCATGCCGGTGCACACCACCCGTCCCTGGCAGCCGCGCAGCAGCTCGACCGCGTGGTCGAAGCGCTCGTCGAGCTGCTCGAGCAGCCCGCGGATCGCCGCCGCCTCGGTCTCCAGCACCTCGGCGGCGACCTCGCGCGGCGGCCGCGCCTCGGGGCGCGGCGCGCGCGCCGCCTCGCGGCGGAGGCTCACGCCGCCGCTCCTTCGGCGCGCAGCGCCCGGCGCAGGGCGATGACCGAGAGCAGGAGCGCCTCGGCGCGCGCGGGATCGAGCTGCACGGCGCGATCGGAGAGGGCATGCTCGGGGTCGGGATGGACCTCGAGGAAAAGGCCGTCGGCGCCCGCCGCCACGGCGGCGCGGGCGAGAGGCTCCGCGAACCTGCGGTCGCCGCCGGTCTCATCCGCGCTCGCGGCCGTGCCGGCGCCCGGGAGCTGGAGCGAATGCGTCACGTCGTAGATCACCGGGATGCCGTCCTCGTGCAGCATGGCGAAAGCGCGCATGTCGACGACCAGGTTCTGGTAGCCGAACGAAGACCCGCGCTCGGTGACGGTCACGCGCTCGTTGCCTGCGCTCCGCGCCTTCTCGACTACCCGCCGCATGTCGCCGGGGGCCATGAACTGCCCCTTCTTGACGTTCACCGCCCGGCCGGTCTTCGCCGCCTCGACCACCAGGTCGGTCTGCCGGCAGAGGAAGGCCGGGATCTGCAGCACGTCGCAGACCTCGGCAGCCGGCCCGCACTGCGCCGGCTCGTGGACGTCGGTGAGCAGCGGCAGGCCGGTCTCCGCGCGCACGGCGGCGAGGACCTGAAGCCCTTCGGCGAGCCCGGGCCCGCGGAAGCTCGCGATCGAGCTGCGGTTCGCCTTGTCGAAGGAGGACTTGAAGACCAGCGGCAGGGAGAGCCGCGCCGCCATCGCCGCCAGGATGCGGGCGGTCTCGAGCGTCCGCTCCGGGCTCTCGATGACGCAGGGGCCGGCGATCACCGGGAGCTCCTCCCCGCCCGCCACCACCCCCGGCGCCAGCTCGACCGGCGCTACCGTCATCCCAGCTCCAGCCCGCCGGCCGGAGCGTCGCCCGTCGCCTCGGCGAGCAGCGTCTCGCCCGTCGCGGAGTAGGCGCCGCCGTTTGCGCCGGCGTGACGCGGCGCGGCCAGCGCGGGCTCGCGCGCCGCGACCGGCTCGGCCGCGTCGGCGGGCTCCTTGACGCTGACCGGCTCGCCGCCGAGCGCCTCGCGCCGTGCCTTGCTGGCCAGCGCCGCCGCGATGTAGGAGACGAAGAGCGGGTGCGGCTCGGTGGGCTTCGACTTGTACTCCGGGTGGAACTGGCAGCCCAGGAACCAGGGGTGCGCCGGGTCCTCCACCATCTCGACGAACTTGCCGTCGGGCGAGAGACCGGCGATCGTCAGGCCCGTGTCGCGCAGCGCCTCGAGGTATTTCTGGTTGACCTCGTAGCGGTGCCGGTGGCGCTCGCTGATCTCGGCCGCGCCGCCGTAGATGCGGTGCGCCAGCGACCCTTCCTTGAGCCGACACGGGTAGGCGCCGAGGCGCATCGTGCCGCCCATCTCCTCGACGCCGAGCAGGTCGCGGAGCTTGTAGATGATCGGCTGCTCGGTCTCGGGGTCGAACTCCGAGGAGGTCGCGTCCTTGATGCCGCAGACGTTGCGCGCCCATTCGATGACCATGCACTGCATGCCGAGGCAGATGCCGAAGAACGGCACCTTGTGCTCGCGGGCGTAGCGGATGGCGCGGATCTTCCCCTCGGTGCCGCGCTGGCCGAAGCCGATCGGCACGAGCAGCGCATCGACCTCGAAGACCTCGCGCGGCCAGCTCGGCCCCGCCTCCATCTGCTCGGCGTTGACGTAGACCAGCTCGACCGCCGCCTCGTTGGCGATGCCGCCGTGGATCAGCGCCTCGTTGAGGCTCTTGTAGGAATCGGGGAACTCGACGTACTTGCCGACGATGCCGATGCGCACCCGGTGCTTCGGGTTCTTGACCCGCGACACCAGCGCCTCCCAGCGCGACATGTCGCGCTCGTAGTGCGGCAGGTTCAGGAGCTCGAGGAGGATGTCGTCCATGCCCTCGCGGCAGAACATGAGCGGCACCTCGTAGATCGTCTGGACGTCGCGCGCCGCGATCACCGCCCGCGGGTCGACGTTGCAGAAGAGGGCGATCTTCTTCTTCATGTCGTCGGGCAGAGCGCGGTCGACGCGGCAGAGCAGGAGGTCGGCCGAGATGCCGATCTCGCGCAGCTCGCGCACCGAGTGCTGCGTCGGCTTGGTCTTGAGCTCGTCGGCGGCGGCGATGTAGGGAACGAGCGTCAGGTGGATGTTGACCGCGTTGCCGCGCCCGAGCTCCTGGCGGAACTGGCGGATCGCCTCGAGGAAGGGCAGCGACTCGATGTCGCCCACCGTGCCGCCGATCTCGACGATCACCACGTCCGGCTCGCCGTCGGCGGCGACGCGGCGCATCGCCTCCTTGATCTCGTCGGTGATGTGCGGCACGACCTGCACGGTCTTGCCGAGGTAGTCGCCGCGCCGCTCCTTGTTGATGACCGACTCGTAGATCTTGCCGGTCGTGTAGTTGTGGCGCTTGCTCGTGCGGGCGTGGGTGAAGCGCTCGTAGTGGCCGAGGTCGAGGTCGGTCTCGGCGCCGTCGTCGGTGACGAAGACCTCGCCGTGCTGGTAGGGCGACATGGTCCCCGGATCGACGTTGACGTAGGGATCGAACTTCATCAGCGTCACCTTGAAGCCCCGCGCCTCGAGGATCGCCCCAACCGAGGCGGCGGCCACCCCCTTGCCGAGGGACGACACGACGCCGCCGGTGATGAAGATGTACTTGGTCATCGTCGGTCTCCTGCGAGCTCGTGCTCGGCGCGTGCCAGATCCTCGGCGGTGTCCACACCCTGCGAGCCCCGCTCGACGAGCAGCACCCGGATCGGGATGCCGTGCTCGAGGGCGCGGAGCTGTTCGAGAGACTCGGCCCGCTCGAGGGGGGTGGGCGGCAACTCGGCCAGGCGCAGCAGCGCCGCGCGCTGGTAGCCGTAGATCCCCAGGTGCTTCCACGGCGCCGCGGCGTCCGGTGGATCCAGAAGGGCGCGCGGATAGGGGATCTGAGAGCGGCTGAAGTAGAGGGCGTAGCCCTCGCGGTCGAGAACGACCTTGACGGCGTTGGGATTCCCCGCCTCCTCGACGGTCGCGGGAGCGGCCAGGGTGACCACGGGATCGCCGGGATGGTCGCGGAGGTGCTCGGCCACCCGGCGCACCGCCTCGGGGTCGATCAGCGGCTCGTCCCCCTGCACGTTGACCACCGCCGCCACCTGCCAGCGGCGGGCCGCGTGGGCGATCCGGTCGGTGCCGCTCGGGCAGTCCGCCGGCGTCATCTCCCACTCGCCGCCGAACGCCTCGACGGCGCTGGCGATCCGCTCGTCGTCGGTCAGCACCACCACCCGGTCGAGCCCCCGCACCTGCGCCACCCGCCGGTAGACGTGCTCGATCATCGGCCGGCCGCCGATCGACAGGAGAGGCTTTCCGGGGAGTCGGGTCGAGCCGTAGCGGGCAGGGATGGCGCCTACGACACCCCCCCCGCCGGCCTGGGCGGGTGGGGTCGGCGGCTCCGAGGGGTGCACGACCTAATGTAAGGCGAAGTCTAAGGGGCTGTCAACGCAGCGGCCAAAGCACACGCCTACCTCGGCAGCGCTCGCCGCGGCTATGGGTCGCTCCGGCCCCTCGACTCCGGCCGCTCGGCGGCCGTCAGCAGGCCGGGCCAACGGGGACCGCGAAGGTGGTGCCGAAGGCGTTGATGCGGCAAGTACCGCCCGTCGCGCGTAGGCTGACCACCTCCAGGGTGTACCAGCCGTCGCCGTGGTCCTGGATCGGCTGCGGCCCGCAACGGCAGGTGCCTAGCGGGCCGCAAACTGGGGTGCCCGGTCGCCCCCAGCCCCAGGGATTGCCAAAGCGATCCTGAGGAAAGACGCGGAAGCGCGCACCGCCGGTGGGGAGGGGCGTCACTTCGTGCGGGCTGGCGGTCGGATCGACTCCGACCTCGACGAACTGCGACTGCAGCAGCTCGCGCGTCGTCGTACAGCCGTTCTTGGTGAGCGCGAGCTGGAAGTGGAGTCGTAGCATCCCGTCCACCTCGTCCGTTCCAGGCAGCAGGGCGCTCCAGACGCCGTTCCCGGGCTCGAGGTCGCCGCCCGTGCCATCATCGCGCAAGGAGAAGGTCTCGGTAGTGGTGGGGAAGAGCGGGGCTCCGACCGCCTGCTGGTGGCTCTCCAACGCCGCCGCGCGGCCCGTCACCAGCTCCTCTCCGACCGCCAACGCGCCGTCCAACGGCCCGAGCTCGTTGAGTAGGGCGCCGATCCCTACGAGCGGATGCTCGACGGTAACGCGCGCGTTGACCGCGTCATGGCCGCCGTGGGGCAGAAAGCTCGGCAGGATGGCGACGCTGGCGAGAAGCCCCTGGCCGGTCTTCACGAACGACACTGGCTTGTGCGGCTGAAGGCGCGACAGCCCGCGCACTAGCACGTCCACGAACCAGTCCTGCGGGGCAGGGGGAAACTCGACGTCCCCGGCGCGCCGGGCCACGATGGCCGCTGCTTGCGTACCGACCCAGGCCGCTTGCGCCTCGCTCGCCACCGAGATCGGTGAGAGCGCCTGCGCGGGTACGAAGTAGCCGCGCTCGACCAGGGAGTGCGCGCCGTCGACCAGGCGGCCGTCGCCGACGACTGCGGTGAGAAGGCTGGTGCTGCTTGCGCGATGACCGGCTTGGGCTGTGGGATAGCTGGCTTCGACGCCGGCGCAGACGTAGAGCCGGGCGGCGAAGTTGCGGCGGGTGTCGGTGAGGACGGCCCGCTGGCCGCCGCAGAGCCGGGCCGCCAGGAGTTCGTCGTAGGGCTGAGGGCCGACACCGGCGTGCTGCGCGTAAACCACCAAATCCCAGGAGTCGCTGTCAAGAAGGACGGCAAACTTGGTCGCGTCGGTGGCGCGGGTGACGCCGCCGAGCAGGCCGCTCGCCGCCTCTTCAGCCAGCGCCAACTCGTAAGCGGACTCCGGCCCGCGGCGCCCATTCTCGAAGTAGAGCGTCCGCGGACAGCCTGCCGGGCACAGCCGCTGGATCTCGCGCCGGACGATCGGCACCCCCTCTCCGCGCACGTCCGCGAACGCATCCGTGGTGAAGCCATTGACGAAAATCTGGTGGGGACGGACGAGGTGGGCGCGCCAGGTCCCCTGTGCTTCGCCTTGGTACGGCAGAGGGAGGCGGGCGAAGTCCCACGTCGGCTTGAGCGAGGCATCCACGCCAGGGTCGCCGGCGCGCACAAGCCGGCCGGAGGGGGTGGTCACCAGCAGGCGCAGGGCCCCGGCTGGCACCGGAGTCTTCCAGCCCGAGACGAAGGTGAGTTTCTCGTCACCGCAGGAGCTGTAGAAGACCGGCTCGGAGGCGAGCTGATCGGCCGGTAGATGCCCCTTCGGATCGAGACCCAGGAACTCATCGGTCAGCCGGCCATAGCACTTGGCGAAGAAGTCCTTGAGGTCGATCCACTTGCCGTCGGGATCGCTCGGCGGGCTCTGCATGTAAATGCCGTCCTGCTGCTCGGCGAACAAGGTCAGCAGCTCGCCGTCGAGCGAGCCGGCCTCGCCGAACCCGACGGCGCAGACCTGCGTTCGACCGAGGGTCGCCCGGTCGAGTTGCTTGCCGCCGCAGCGGAAGCCGCAGGTCTTGCCGGAACCGGTGCTGCGCAGGCAGGGGGGCGTGTTCTCGAGCCCGTCGGTCAGCAGCAGTACGGCCTTGCGCTCGCCGGTCTCGGCGCAGCTCCCGCCGCAGAGGTCGCTCACCGCCTTCTCCATGCCGGCACCGATCGAGGTGCAGCCGCCCGCACCAGTCCGGATTGCGCTGAGGACGGTCTCGAGGGGTCCGCCCGCACCCCCCAGAGAGGTTGCCGGGGTGAGCGTCAGGTTCTTGGCCGCGTCGGCGGCGGCGGTCGAGTACGAGACGACTCCGAGACGGTTGACCTTGCCGTCCGGGCGCGCGCTGTCGAGCAGGTCGGCGAAGAGGTCGGCCGCCTCGACGGCGGCTTCGATCTTGGTCTTTCCCGCCTTGTCCTTCGCCTTCATGCTGCCGGAGCGGTCGATCGCCACCACCACGTCGGTGGCGTTGACGTCCTGCCAGGCCCGTACCACGTCGTCGAGCGCCTTGTGCAGGCGCCAGAACATGGGGTCGCGGGGGGAGCAGCTGGGATTGGTTACGTCCGAGCAGTAGCCGCCGCCGCCGTCAGCGACGCCCACGGCTCCATGCATGTCGCCGTGGAACCAGCCGTCGAGGACGTCGGCGATCTCTTCTACATCCTTGAACTGCTCTAGCTTGGTATATGGGAAGGTCACCAGCCCGCCCACTGTCTCGCACGTGGTGGTGGGAGGGGTTGGGCAGGCGGCCGGGCCGGCGCCGTTTAGGAACAGGCATTGCGGGAACGCGACGCAATCTTTGCATGTCACGTTGTCGTCACGATTTCTGCCCACGCCGCAGCCGTCCGGGTGTTCACCGACTTTCTTGCCGCAACCGAAGTGGCCGTAGGGCATGCTCATTCCTTTGCACCACGGAAGCGATTCGATCTTGCAGCCGGAGGTATCGTCGACGGTGGGGTTACAGAGGTGTCCGCTCTCGCGCCAGAGGTTGAAATCGTGCTCGAACTGCCGGTGAAAGGCGTGCCAGCGCCCACCCCGGCCCGGGGGGTTATCGCCGTCGTCGGCTCCCGTGCTGCCGAAGCAGTCGTGCCAGGCGGTGTGCATGTGCAGAAGGGTCTGGCTGCTGCTCGAGGGGATCGTGGTGCAGCAGTCCCCTGAGTCGCCGGAGCGGTGGCAGAAAGGGTCCCACGTGCACGGCTTGGTCAGGTCTCCTTGCTGCCGGCAGAGGAAGGGAGCGGCGGTATTGTTGAAGTCGACGTAGTCGTAACAGAGCTCGGCGCCGGCTGGCCCGGCGCAGAGCGCGAGCAGAACGGCCGCGAGACGGACGGCGTGGCGCATGGCGCGCCTCCTTTTCCAGCGGTGGTTCCTCTTATTTTAGTTCCGCAAGTGCTATCCGTCAAGCCGCGCTGGACCAGCGGTGGCTTGGTTGCCGCCTGCTTGCTTCGGCCCGCCTTCGCCTCGCCGACCGGGTGGAGGTTGTATCCTGCCTGCGATGCAGCCGCTCCGCCCAAGGAGCCTTTCGGAGCACGCCAAGCGGGCGCTTCAGAGCTTCAGCCTCGAGGTCGCGGACCGCTCGGCGCAGCTCGAGGCGACGACGGTCGCGCCCTGGGTTGACGTTTCGCTCGACAGTCTCGCCGATCTCATCGCCAGCAAGATGGTCGCGCTCGTCGAGCGCGGCGCTCCGCGGGACTTCCTCGATATCTACACTCTTTGCCAGGCCGGTCTCACGAACGCCGCCGAGAGCTGGCGCCTCTGGCGGGAGCGCCAGCAGCGAGCCGGGAGCGACGCCGATCCTCATCGTGCGCGCTTGGCGGTGGAGACGCAGTTGACCCGCATCGCTCTCCACCGCCCGCTGGAGAGGATCGCCGATCCGGAGGAGCGGGCACAGTCGGAAAAGGTTCGGCGCTGGGTGGAGACGGAGCTCCTCGATGCCCTCGTGGATTGACGGCAGCCTCTATCCGGATGTCGACGTCCCCGACGAGGTCGTGAGCCTCGAGGACCGTGTCGACTTCCTCGCCCGGCTCTGCGCTGCGTGGGACTTCGGAGTGCTTCCGGAGGCGGACACCGTCGCCGAGATCCGGCGCCCGGAGTGGCGCGAGGCGGTCGAGGCGACGCAGTTCCTGACCTCGCCTGCGTATCACCTCGTCCGCAGGTGGCACGGCCTCGCTCCCGTGCCGTATCTCGGCCAGCAGATCCCTTCGATCCGCGATGACCCCAGCCTCCGACACGTCTGAGAGCGGAGCGCCTCGCGCACCGGACCTCGCCGTCTCGACAACGATCATAGAGCACCGCCGCCAGCCGCTGTTGCCGCGCCGGGAGTTTCTCCGCCGGTTGGGGCGGTTCGCGGCGGCCGCAGTGGCGGTCGTCATGGGCGGGCTGGGGATCGGCATCCTCGGCTACCACGAGATCGAGGGGCTCTCCTGGATCGACTCCTTCCTGAACGCCGCGATGATCCTCGGCGGCATGGGGCCGGTCAGCCCGATCCGCTCGGCCGGCGGCAAGCTCTTCGCCGGCTGCTATGCGCTGTTCTCCGGGTTCGTGCTGCTGCTCGTCGCGGGGCTCATCCTCACGCCGCTCCTGCACCGCCTGCTCCACCGCTTTCACCTCGAGGACGAACCCGGCCGCGAGCGGTGAGCGCGGCGACGGGTCTGACGCGGCTGGGCCGGGGCCGGCGGCTATAGTCGCCGGCCGGTGAGACGGATCGCAGGCAACAGAGCGCTGGTACTCGGGGTGTCGCGCCCCGTTGCCCGCGTCGCCGTCTTCGCTCTCCTCTTGCTGGCCGCCGGCTGCGGACCGCGGAGGGAGGAGAGAGCCGAGCGCCGGTGGCTGTTCGCGTCCGACCTCGCCCCCGACTTCCTCGCTGAGTCGCGCACGCTCGCCCTGCCTCCCAACACCGGCGGCAACCGCTTCCTCTCCGGGTGGTGGCCCTGGCGGCAGGGAGGGCCCGGGGGGATGGTCGTGCTCGCGCCGCTCGCCGGGGCGCGGGTGGAGATCGTCCAGCTCGCGGCGCGGCCGCGGACGCTGGTGCTCGATCTGCTCGACGACGGCGGGCCTTGGCGGGGAACGGTGATCGCGCGGCACCGCGGGCGCGAGGTGGCGCGGGCGCCGCTCGCCGATCCCATCGAGCTGTCGCTGCCGGCCGACCTGCCGCTCGGCCGGGTGTCCCTCGACCTCTCTTGGGAGCTGCCCGCCGGCAGCGAGGCGCCGGGGACGGTGGGCGGCGGGGTGCGGCCGGCGCTGGTGGCGGGTGAAGCCAGGGTCGATGGAGACGACCTCGTGCAAACGGGGGAGTCGCTGGTCGAGATCGTGCGACCGGTTGCGCCAGGCACCGTGCTGCGTGGCAGCTTCGAGCCGCCGGCGGCGCCGCGGCCGGGACAGCGCTTCGAGCTGACGGTGGAGGACGGCGGCGGGAAGGTGAAGGAAAGATTCGGGTGGGAGGGAGGGTGGCTCGACCGGGTGCGCGGCGCGCGAGCCGTCAGCTTGTCGCTCACCGGTGTCGATGGCTTCGTGCGGGTGCGCTTGGCGGCGCACGGCGAGGGTCCGCCGGCGCGGTGGCGCGGCCTGGCGTTGGAGAGGCAAGCTCGGTCCTTACCCGGAAATGGCTTCGCCGGTTCCGGCGCCGTGCGGGCACGCCCGGCCGCGCCGGCGCCCCGACTGGTCATCGTCTATGTGATGGACGCCTTGCGCGCCGACGCCGTCGGGCATCTCGGCGGGCCGCCCGGCGTCTCGCCCGTCCTCGACCGTCTGGCGCGCGAGGGGCTGACCTTCCGCCGTCACCGCAGCGTCGCTCCCAACACCCTGCCGTCGACCAAGTCGCTCTTCGTCGGCCGCACCTACGTCACCCGCGGCGGCTGGACGCTGCTGCCCGACGAAGGGCCAACGCTCGCCGAGCGCTTCCGGCGCGCCGGCTACCGCACCGGCCTCTTCTCGGGCAACGTCCACGTCAGCCGTGCCTTCGGCATGGACCGCGGCTTCGAGCACGCGGCCGAGGAGGTGCTGGTGGGTGGAGGAGAGCACGCCGAGCCTGTCGCGCCGGCATTGGATCTCCGCGGCGGCGAAGCGGTGCCGGCCGGCGTGGATCACCGCCGCGCCTACAACGACAACGCCGAGCGGGTGCATGCCGCGGCGCTCGCCTGGCTGCACACGCTGCCGCCCGGCGCGCGCGCCTTTCTCTACTTGCACACCATCCATCCGCACAATCCCTACGATCCGCCGGAGCCGATCCGCTCGCGCTTCGCGCCCCAGGGTCCGCCGATTGACGGCGACACCGCGACGCTCCTCGCCGTGCAGCACGGCCGGCGTCAGGTGAGCGTGGCCGAGCGGCGCCGCATCTCGGGCCTCTACACCGGCGCCTTTGCCTACAACGACCGCGAGCTGGGGCGGTTCCTGGAGGCTGCGGGCGCCTGGGCGCCGCCGCGTGACACCGTCCTCGCCGTCACCTCGGACCACGGCGAGGAGCTGTTCGACCACGGCGGGGTGCTCCACGGCTACACGCTCTACGAGGAGGTGTTGCGCATCCCGCTCGTGCTCTGGGGTCCGGGCCGGGTAGCGCGGGGAGTGGTCGATCGGCCCACCGACACGCTGGACCTCCGACGGCGGCTGCTGGCGTTGTGCGACCTCGGGAGAGCGAGCAGATCAGGTGAGGAGGAGAAGGAGGCTGGACGCGACGGCCCCTGGCACCACCTCGCCGCCGCCTCGAGTCTCGAAGGTGGCATCTTCTCCGCCCAGACCGCGCGCTGGAAGGTGATCTGGGCGCCGCGCCGCGGCCTCGGCTGGGGAATGGGAGAGGGGATCGGGCGGATGCGCGACGCCGAGGCTCTCTTCAACCTCGCCCGCGACCCGCATGAGCGCGTCAACCGCGCCGGCCAAGGCGACCCCGAAGCCGCCTGGCTCCGCCAGCGCCTCCTCGCCTGGCTCGCCGCCGGCGACGGCCCCGCTCCCCCCGCCGCCCCGCCGCCGCTCGACGAAGAGACCAGGCGGCGGCTGCAGGCGCTCGGCTACGCGCGGTAGCCGTCTCGCTGGACGCTTTGGCACGATCTTCGTAGCATGCGGAGCCGTGCGCGCCGGGGATCTGCGATGGGGGAATGGACCAGGGGGCGCTGCACCGGCGGTCCGGGGGGCGGCGCTCGCGCTCGTGGCCCTCGCGGCGCTGCTGCTCGCCAGCGGCTTCGAAGAGCCGGAGGTCACGGCCGAGCCGGCCGCCGGCATCCGCCCTCTGGTCGACGGCCGCCACACTCCCGACCTGCTCGTCGAGCGCCGCCGTCTCGCGCGCCCGCCCTCCACCTCAGGCAACCGCTTCTTCACCGGTTGGTCGCCGGCCTTCGAGGACGGCTCCTTCCGGCTCGTGCCCTCCACCGCCGGCGCCCGGCTGGAGGTGGTTCACCTCGAGCAGCGCCCGCGCCGGCTGCTCCTCGATCTGCCCGACGGCGCCGCGATGCCGACCGGGCTCCTGCGCGTCGCCGTGGCCGGCCGCGAGCTCGCCGCCGTGCCGCTCGCGGACCCGCTCGAAGTGGCGCTGCCGGCCGACCTGCCGCTCGGGCGAGTGACGCTCGACCTCACCTGGGAGCTGCCGCAGGGCGCCGCGCCGCCGCCGGTCGGGAGCGGGGGTCTCCGCCCCGTGCTCCCGATCGGCGAAGTCGAGCAGCTCGGCGGCGACCTCCTGCAGAGCGGCGACTCGCTCCTCGATCTCGTCCGGCCCGTGGCCGGCGGCGAGACTTTGATCGGAGCCTTCCGGCCGCCGCGCTGGCCGCGGCGCGCCGAGTTCGAGCTGCTGCTCGAGCGCGAGGGCGGGGAGGTCGTCGGGCGCTTCTCCTACACGCCTTCCTGGCTGGACCTCCTGCGGCGGCCGCGCGAGGTCCGCCTGCCGGTCGGCCCCGACCCCGGTTTCGTGCGAGTGCGCCTGCATGCCCGCGGCAGCGGCCCCGCCGGGCGCTGGCAGGGACTGGGGCTGGCAGCCTCGCCGCCGCCGGAGACGCCCGCGGCGGTCCTCTCGTCCGCCACCGCCGCAGGCGGAGACCGGGTGGCGCCGCCGCTGAGCCCCGCGGCGCTCGACCCCGCTCCCCGCGCCACCTCGCCGCCGCGCCTGGTCATCGTCTACGTCATGGACGCCCTGCGCGCCGACCACGTCGGCTACCTGGGCGGCCCGCCGGGCTTGACGCCGACGCTCGACCGGCTGGCCGCCGAGGGACGCGCCTACCACACGCACCGCAGCCTCGCCCCGAACACCCTCCCGTCGACCAAGGCGTTCTTCACCGGCCGGCCCGTCCTCTCAGCCGGCGACTCGCGGCTCGACCCGGAGGACGGCCCGACGCTCGCCGAGCGCTTCCGCGCCGCCGGCTACCGCACCGGGCTCTTCTCCGGCAACGTCTTCGTCAGCCGTGCCTTCGGCATGGACCGCGGCTTCGAGCACGTGGCGGAAGAGGTGTTGGTGGAGGAGTCGCCGCGGGCTACGAAGGCTTCGGCGCGGAGCGCCCAGCCTGCGACCGCCTTCAACGACAACGCCGAGCGCGTCCACGCCGCGGCGCTCGCCTGGCTGCGCGGGCTGCCGCCGGGCCAGCCGGCATTCCTCTACCTCCACGTCATCCACCCGCACAACCCCTACGATCCACCCCCCGCCTTCCGCCGCCGCTTCGCCGCCACGGCGCGCTCGCGCATCACCGGCAGCACCGAGACCCTGCTCGCGGTGCGCAAGGGACGGCTGGGCCTGCGGCCGGACGACGCCGCGCGCCTGGCCGGGCTCTACGCCGCCGCCCTGGCCTACAACGACGACGAGCTCGCCGGGTTCCTGCGCGCCGTCGGCCGCCTGACGCCGCCCGCAGAGACCCTCCTCGCCCTCACGGCCGATCACGGCGAGGAGCTATTCGACCACGGCGGCGTGCTCCACGGCTTCACGCTCTACGAGGAGATGCTGCGCATCCCGGCGGTGCTCTGGTGTCCCGGCCGGATCGATCCCGAGGCGGTGACGGAGCCGACCGACACCCTCGACCTGCGCCAAGCCCTCCTCGCCCGTAGCGGCATCGCCTCACCGCCCGACTCGGAGCCGCCGGCGCCCGAGCCGCCGGTCCACTTCGCCGCCGCGGCGAGCATCGAAGGCGGCATCTACTCCGCCCAGACCGCGCGCTGGAAAGTGATCTGGGCCCCGCGCCGCGGCGCCATGTGGGGCCTCGGCGAAGGCATCGGCCGCTCGCGCGACCCCGAGTACGTCTTCGACCTCGCCGCCGACCCCGGCGAGACGATCAACCTCGCCGGCGCCGCCGGCCTAGAAGCCGCCTGGCTCCGCCAGCGCCTCCTCGCCTGGGTCGCCACCGACCCCGATGCCGGCCGCACCGACGCCCGCATCGACGACGAGACCCGCGCGCGCCTCAAAGCGCTCGGCTACCTGCATTAGGACAAGAAAGGGCTTCAGGTGAGGGAAAGCTCCCGCCTTTTCGACGTTGCCATCACTGCCTCGAGTCATGCGGCCGTGTGGGGTGCCGGTCCGGAGGGAGCGGAACCGGCGCGCGCCCCCTCGCCTGGCAACACCGTTGTGATGCACTCCGCGTAGCGGAGTGCGAACCGTAGGCCACGAGCCCTTGCTACCAGCACCGCGAAGCGGCGCGCCTGTGTAGCGACCACAGGACCGGCACCCCACACGGCCACTTTCGGTCCCGCGCGGGGTTCTCTTAGCTGGTACATTCGCGCAGTGGTCCCGTCCCCACCGAGTTGCGATCGCCGCCACCTGCGGCGAACGCTGCTCTTCCTTGCCGTCGCAGTCCCCCTCCTCGCCGCCGCCGAGCGCGCAGCAACCACGGCGGCCGCCCGCCGCCTCCTCCCCACCGGCGCCGCCGAATGGATCTGGGCCCCCTGGGCGCTCGGCACCACCGCCCCCGCCGTCTTCTACGCAGCCCGCGACCTCACCCTCGACGACGTCCCCGCCGGCGCCCGCCTCCTCGTCCTCGCCGACGAGGAGTACGTCCTCTACCTCAACGGCCGCCGCGCCGGTGCGAA
>JBIOUG010000060.1:0-2141 GCA_044866775.1 Thermoanaerobaculia bacterium
TCTGCCCCCGCCCTCTCGAGGGCCTCGGTATCCCGCGTAGACACTGGCCACGCGCCAGCGCTGTCGAGATCGTTCCCTCGATCCACGACCCTACGACCGAGGAACCGGTCGCTCCATATTGTCTAGGGACGCCCCCAGCGCACCTCCGGCTCACGGGGCGCGCCGCCGGGGAGAAACACGTAGCGGACTCCGGCGGCGACCCAGCGGCCGTCGACCTCCTCGCGGCCATGCGCCGCGAGCCAGGCCTCGCCGGCCGCTCCCAGCGCCGGGTTCCCGCACTCCCAGAAGCGCACCGCCATCGCCTCGTCGCCGCTCGCCGCCAGGGCGGCGACGAGGAGTCCCTCGGTCTCCTCGCGGCCCATCCGGATGAGCCGGACGTGCGCGCCGGCGACCGCCGCGAGGTCCCGGCGCGCGAGCGCGCGATCGAGCGCCAGCTCGGCGCGCCGGTCGGGGCTCGTGGCGACGGCGGCGGCAGCGGCGCGGCGATTCGCGGCGGGAGCCCGCGCGTCGAGCGCCGCGATGAGCGGGTCGAGCCGGCGGCGGCGGACGAGAGCCAGGGCCACGTCCGGGTCGAGGCCGCCGTCGCGGCGGATCAGCGCGCGCTCGAGCGCCCCGAGCGAGGCCGGGTCGCGCGCCGCGCTCAGCGCGCGGGCGGCGGCGCTGCGGCGCGGCGAGCCCGGCGGCTCGGCGAGGAAGGGGAGCAGGACGTCCGGGCGGCCGAGGGCCACGAGGCCGCGCGCGGCGCCGGTCTCGGCGCCGTCGGCGCGCGCGAGCAGCGCCCGCAGTGGCTCGACGGCGCGCGGATCGCCGACCCGGCCCACGCCGGCGGCGAGCTTGTCGCGCACGATCCCGTGCGTGCGGGGGAGAGCGGCGAGCATCGGGCCCGACGCCGCCCGGCCGATCGCGGCGAGCGCCTCGACCGCCGCGAGCCGGGTGCGGAGGTCGCCCCGCGCGAGGACTTTCGCCAGGCAACCGACGCCTTCGGCCGCGCCGACCTGCCCGAGAGCCTGCGCGGCTTCTTCGCGCACGGATTGCTCCGGGTCGGCGAGCGCGGCGCAGAGAGCGCCGACCGCCGCCGGGCCGCCGCGCTGGCCGAGCGCTTCGGCGGCCTCCCGGCGCTGCTCCGGCGCGCCGTCGCGGAGACGCTTCACGAGCTGCCCGGGATCGGGGCCGCAGCTCACGAAGAGAACGAGGAAGAGCGCGAGGATCGAGCCGCGGAGTCGCATTGCACCGTGATCTTACGCGCCTCACTAGTTCTCTTGAGCCAGCCAAACTTGACTCAGCGAGTCAAGTTTGCGCGGGCCCAAGTGGCCGAAGGGAGGTCGAGCCGCAGGCGCAGACCTCACTAGAATGCGCCCGGAAGGAGACCACCATGCGACGCAGACTCGCCCTTGCCGCGTTGCTCGCGGCGGCCTCGCTGTTCCGCACCGCGCCCGCGCCGGCCGACGAGGACGTCGCCGCCGTGCTCCGCCGCCAGACGCAGGAGCTGCTCGACGCCATCACCCATGGCACGTCGGCGGTGTGGGACCGCTACCTCGATCCCCAGGCGACGATCACCACCGAAGAGGGCGCCGTCGTCACCAAGGCCGAGCTCGTCTCGGAGATCAAGCCGCTGCCGCCGGGCGTGACCGGCAACCTCGAGGTGATCGACTTCAAGGCGACCGAGCACGGAGCGGTTGCGATCGCCAAGTACGTCGCCGACGAGGACGAGGACTACTACGGCCACAAGCTCCACTGCCAGTACCGCTCGACCGACACCTGGTTGAAGACCGCGGACGGCTGGCGCCTGATCGCCGGCCAGATCGCCGCCCTGCGCACCGATCCGCCCGCCGTCGAGCTCACGGAGCGGCAGATCGAGGACTACGGCGGCCGCTACGCGCTGACCCCGGCGATCACCTATGAGATCCGCCGCTCCGCCGGCGGGCTCGAAGGCCAGCGCACCGGCCGCGAGGCGGAGGCGCTGCGCGCCGAGGCGCCGGACGTCCTCTTCGTGCCCGGCAAGCCGCGCTACCGCAAGATCTTCCGGCGTGCGCCCGACGGCCGCATCACCGGCTTCGCCGAGCGCCGCGAGGCGTGGGACATCGAGTGGACGCGGCTGCCGTAGTCGCCGCGGCGGGAAGGTAGGGAGCGCCGCGCCGCGC
>JBIOUG010000061.1:0-5475 GCA_044866775.1 Thermoanaerobaculia bacterium
GCGCGGCCGCGCGCCGGCCCGCAGAAAACCGCTGCTTACGGCTTCTTCAAGCAGAAGGTGTACGGGCCGCTGCCGCTGAAGGAGTAGACCTCCCAGAGGTAGTAGCCGGAGGTGCCGCTGTAGTTGATGGTCTCGCTCGAGGTCGAGCTCTCGGCGGCGGCGACGTTCGACCAACTGAAGCCGTTCCACTTGTAGAGGTAGAGGTCGAAGTCGGTCCCCGACGGGCCGTTCATGATGCCGCTGTGGGTGCCGGAGACGAAGCTCTGGTAGTAGGTGCCGTTGGGTTCGAGCTCGTTGTCGCCGGTGCCGGTCAGGTCGCCGGTGTACGAGGTGTAGCCGCTCGCGCAGCCGCCCGGCGGCGGCGGCGGCGGGGGCGGCGGCGCGCTGCCCAGGCTGAAGAGCAGGCGGTTCGGCGAGCCGGTGCCGATGCTGGTCAGGACGTTTGTCGTGGCGCGGTTGGTGAGCGTGCTCCCGACCTGCGACGGCGTCAGGCCGCCGTTCTCGTCGAGGATCAGCGCCGCGGCGCCGGCCACGTGCGGCGTCGCCATCGAGGTGCCGCTGATGGTGTTGGTCGCGGTGTCGCTGGTCGACCAGGCCGAGGTGATTGAGGAGCCTGGAGCGAAGATCTCGACGCAGGAGCCGAAGTTCGAGAACGAGGAGCGGGCGTCGGAGGACGTCGTCGAGCCTACGGTGTAGGCGTTGGCGGCGCGCGCCGGCGAGACGTTGCAGGCGTTCTGGTTCTCGTTGCCCGCCGCGACGGCGAAGAAGACGCCGGCATTGACGGCATTGTTGACCGCCGTGTCGAGGGCGCTGGAAGCGCCGCCGCCGAGACTCATGTTGGCGACCGCGGGCTGGATGCGGTTCGCCGCCACCCAGTCGACGCCGGCGATGACGCCCGAGTTCGTCCCCGAGCCCTGGCAGTTGAGCACCCGCACGGCGTGCAGGCGCACGTTCTTCGCCACGCCGTAGGTCGAGCCGCCGACGGTGCCGGCGACGTGCGTGCCATGGCCGTTGCAGTCGTTGCCGTTCTGGCCGTCGCCGACCGTGTCGCGGTCCTTGGTCGCCCGGCCGCCGAACTGCGTGTGCGTCGAGCGGATGCCGGTGTCGATGATGTAGGCGTGCACCCCGGTGCCGTCGAAGTCGTAGGTGTAGGTGCCGGAGAGCGGCAAGTTGCGCTGGTCGATGCGGTCGAGCCCCCAGGTGGCGTTGCTCTGGGTGGTGACCAGGTAGACCTCGGCGTCCTCCTCGACGTAGGCGACGCGCGGGTCATGCGCGAGGGCGCGGGCGCGTCCCTCCGGCATCTCGATGGCGAAGCCCGCGAGCGCAGTCTGGTAGACGTGGTGGAGGCGCCCGGCATGGGCGAGCGCCATCTCGTTGGCGACCTCCGGCACGCGCGAGGCGGCCACGGACTGGCCGTCGAGCACGACGATGTAGCGGTCCTGGACCTTCTTGCCCTTGGCCGGCACGATCGAGCCGTCGCCGGCGTAGGCGGCGGTCGCCATCACAAGGGCGAGCAGTGCGACGAGAAGTTTCCTCATGTTCGGCAGTTCCTCCTCAAGATGAGTGAAGTGACTCCCCGCGCGCCGACGAGGTCGGCCGCCCCCGAGCGGACGCGGAAATGGCGTGCAGCGTGTACTCCAACGATCGTGCCAGCCGCCGCTGAAAACAGAAATCCAGCGCCACCAAGGACTTACCGCGGCGGCGCGACGCCGCGCGGGTCAGCTCTTGACCCGAAACTGCTTCAACTTTGGTTGACAGTCGGGTGAGGGATTGATCCGTCCGCAGCCGGCCGCGAGTCGGCTGTGGCGCGGGCCACACTCCTCGTGTGACGCAGTTCACTGACGGCCCGCGCTCCATCCTCCAAGATCGCGGCAGCTCGGAAGCCTCATCTCTGGCGAGCGGGAGCGGCGATGGCGGTGCGTGGCGCGCGCGTGCAGGCGGCGGTGCGGGTGTCGGCGGGGCTCCTCCTGCTCCTCGCGGCCTTCCCGCGCGGCGCGGCGGCCGCCGACTTCTACACCGTCACCCCCTGCCGCATCGTCGACACGCGCAACGCGGCGGGGCCGCTCGGCGGCCCCGCCCTCACGGCGAGCCAGACGCGGGGGTTCGCCATCGCCGGCCGCTGCGGGGTCTCGACGGCGGCGGCGGCGGTCGCGGTCAACGTCACGGTCGTCCTACCGTCGGCCGGGGGCCACCTGACCTTCGGCCCGACCGGTGCGCCGATGCCGGGCACCTCGACGATCAACTTCCGCCCCGCCCAGGTGCGGGCGAACAACGCCGTGTTGCCGTTGGGGACGGCCGGCGGCCTGGCGGTCTTCGCCGGCACCTCCGGCGAGGTGCACCTGATTGTCGACGTCTCCGGCTACTTCGCCGACGCCGCGCGCGAGGCGACGACGACCGCCCCACCGGCCTTCAACCCGCCGCCGGGGAGCTATCCGGGGGAGCAGGCGGTCGAGATCGTCAGCAGCACGCCGGGCGCCGTCATCCGCTACACCACCGACGGCTCGGCGCCGACGCTGACCCACGGCACCATCTACGGCGGAGCGGTCACCCTGAGCGGCGACACGACGCTCCAGGCGATCGCCTTCAAGTCCGGCCTCGCCGACAGCGAGGTCACCGCCGGCCTCTACACGATCGCCCGCCAGGTAACCCTCTACCTCGCGACGCTGACGCCGCAGGGTGGCGCCGTCTCGCTCGGCTCCGGCCGCGCCTCGCTCCTCGTCGCGGCCGACGAGCAGACGGCGGTTCTCCATCACAGCTACTCGAACCTGACCGGACCGCTCACCGGCGCCCACATTCACGCGCCGGACGGCCAGATCCTCTTCGACCTCGACACCGCGACCCCGGCGCCGGACGGCTCGCTGCTGTGGACCATCGCGCCGGCCGGCACCTGGACGCGGCCGCAGATCCTCGCCGCGCTGCGCGCCGGGCAGCTCTACCTGAACCTCCACACCGCGACCTATCCCAACGGCGAGATCAAGGGCTTCTTCCGTTTGGCCGGCGGCGGCTCGACCTTCACCCCGCCGCCGCCGCCGCCGCCGCTGCCGCCGGGACCGCCGAGCGCCGCCGACGCCGCGCGCTTCCTGGTCCAGGCGAGCTACGGACCGACGCCGGAGTCGATCGCCGCCGTGGAGAGCCAGGGCTACGCGGCCTGGATCGACGCGCAGCTCGCTCAGCCGCTGGTGTCGCACCTCGCCTACGTCGACGCGCTGCCCGGGCCGATCGAGGAGCTGCCGACCGAGCACGCCCGGGAGTCGATCTGGAAGCAGGCCATCCAGGGTCCCGATCAGCTCCGCCAGCGGATCGCGCTCGCGCTGTCGGAGATCTTCGTCATCTCCGACCGCGACGACGACCTGGCGGGAGCCGAGGGGATCGCCGGCTACATGGACCTGCTGGGCCGCAACGCCTTCGGCAACGTCCGCCAGCTCCTCGAGGACGTCACGCTGTCGCCGGCGATGGGCGTCTACCTCGACATGCTGAGCAACGACAGGGAGGACCCCGAGAGCGGCCGCAACCCGAACGAGAACTTCGCGCGCGAGCTGCTGCAGCTCTTCTCGATCGGCCTCTACGAGCTGCACCCCGACGGCTCGCTGCGACTCGACGGCGAGGGACTGCCGATCGCGACCTACGACCAGGAGGTCGTCAAGGGGTTCTCGCAGGTCTTCACCGGCTGGACCTTCGCCGGGCAGGACCACTCCGAGGACTGGCGGTTCTACTGGCCCGAGCGCGAGTGGCGGCAGCCGATGGAGGCCTGGCCGGAGCACCACTCGCCGGGGACGAAGCTGCTCCTGGGCGGCGTGGTGCTCCCCGCCGGGCGGAGTCCCGAGGTCGACCTCGACGCGGCGCTCGACCTCGTCTTCCAGCACCCGAACCTCGGGCCCTTCCTCTGCCGCCATCTCATCCAGCGGCTGGTGACCAGCAACCCGAGCCCGGCCTACGTCTACCGCTGCGGCCAGGCGTTCGCGAACAACGGCGCCGGCGTGCGCGGCGACCTGGGGGCGGTGGCGCGCGCCATCCTCCTCGACTGGGAGGCGCGGAGCCCGGACCTGCTGGCGCAGCCCGGCTACGGCAAGCTGCGCGAGCCGATCGTCCGTTTCGTGGCGCTGCTGCGGGCGCTACGCGCGCAGCCGCCCGCCGACGGCCGCTTCCGCTACTACTGGCTGTCGGGCGCCGAGTGGGGCTTGAACCAGAGCCCGCTCCAGGCGACGACCGTCTTCAACTTCTTCGAGCCGACCTACGCCCAGCCGGGCCCGATCGCCGAGGCCGGGCTGGTGTCGCCCGAGTTCCAGATCACCAACGAGACCTCGATCTTCGGCACCGCCAACTTCCTGGCCGGCGTGCTCTTCGAGGGCTACGCCGACGACGACACGCGGATCACGCTCGACTACGGGTACCTGACGAGCGCCGGCGGCGACGCGGCGATGCTCGACCGCGTCGGCCTGCTGTTCTACGCCGGACGGATGGCGCCCGAGACGCGGACCATCTTCGCCGAGGCGCTGGCCGATCCCGACTTCCCGGCCGAACCTCTCGAGCGCGCGCAGTGGCTGGTCAGGCTGGTCAGCCTCTCGCCCGAGTTCGTGGTGCAGCGCTGAGCTGAGGACAGGATGAGCGAGCAACGCAGCGATCAACCCATCTCAGACGCCGACGGCCTCACCCGCCGCCGCTTCATCCGCAACTGCGCCGCCGTCGGCATGACCTCGCTCGCGGCGACCGCCTTCGACCTGCGGCGCATCGCCGCCGCGGCGCCGCTCGCCGGCGACTACAAGGCGCTGGTCTGCGTCTTCCTCTACGGCGGCAACGACAGCAACAACCTGCTCGTGCCGCGCGGCGGCGACTACCCGGCGTACGCGGCGGCGCGCGGCGGCCTGGCGCTCGCCGAGTCGTCGCTCCTGCCGGTCGCGCCGCTCGCCGGCGGCGACGGGCGATCGTGGGGCCTCCACCCGAGCCTCGGCGGGCTGCGGACGCTCTTCAACCAGCAGCGGCTGGCGCTGGTTGGCAACGTCGGGCCGCTCGTCGCGCCACTCACCCGCGCCGAGTACCTCGCCGGCTCGGCCGCCGTGCCGCCGCAGCTCTTCTCGCACAGCGACCAGCAGGTCCACTGGCAGACCTCGATCCCGGACCGGGAGCCGCGCACCGGCTGGGGCGGCCGGACGGCGGACCTGCTGCGCTCGTTGAACACCAACGCCCAGGTCTCGATGAGCATGTCGCTCGCGGGGACGAACCTCTTCCAGGTGGGCGACGTGGTGACCCAGTACCAGCTCTCGCCGGAGGGCAGCATCGGCCTCTACGGCTTCGACGACGGCCCGAGCCCCGATCCGGTGTCGCGGGCGATCCGCACGCTGGTGGAGGCGCCGTCGTCCAACCTCCTGGTCCAGGGGGCGGCGGACGTGACCCGGCGGGATCCGTCTGCAGCCGCCGCAGGCTCGCATCGCAGGCGCGCCGGAGGTGGTAGGCGGACAGTCGACGGTCGTTCGGGCC
>JBIOUG010000062.1:0-27927 GCA_044866775.1 Thermoanaerobaculia bacterium
GCGATGAGCCCGTTCAACGCCTTCCTCTTCCTGCAGGGCCTCGAGACGCTCAGCCTGCGCATGGAGCGGCACTCGCATGCACGTCGCGCAGCGACGTGCGAACCGCAGGCCCTCGCCGCCTACTACCAGTACCGCGAAGCGGCGCGACTTGGAGCGACCGCAGGACCGGCGCAACGCACGGCGGCTATCGGTGCCGCGCGGGATCTTGTTTGCCTCGTCTTTCTAACGGTGCCGTAGCAGCTCCGGCAGATGCCCGACGATCCACCGCTCGGCGCGCGCGTGCTCGGGGAAGAGCCGCTCGCGCCGCCGGAACTCCGGGGTGTGAACGAGCCGCCGCCCGCGATGCTCGACCGGCGGCAGGTCGGCATGCAACAGCTCGTGATAGACGATCGACTCGACCACGTACCGCGGCACCCGCGCCCCGTCGAGCGCCGGATGAATCCGGATCAGCCGCTGCTCGTGCACGTAACTGCCGAGCTGGAGCGAAACCCGCCGCGATCGCCGCCGCCGCGTCGGCCGTTCCTGACACCCCCCGCCCGCCGCCCCCCGCCCCCACGTGATCTCGACCTCCAGCCGCCCATCGAAGAACCGCGCATTCAGCTCGTCGCGGACCTCGCGCAGGTCGAGTGTCCGCCCGAGCGGGCGAACCGCCGCCGGCCTCGCCGGCTGCGCGGCCCCGCCGGGCGACCCGGCGCGCAGCCGCTCGAAGTGACGCCGCAGCTCCGCGAGCGCCGCGCGCCCGCGCGGGCTCCAACGCCCTGCCCGCACCCAGCCCGCGACCGCCGCCAGCGCCTCCGCCGGCGCGGCGAGGAAACAGCGATGGAGACGCAGCGCGAGCCGCGGGTCGTCGGCGCCGGCCGGGGCGACCGAGAGAATGCGCGTGCGCGCATCGGTGAGGACCAGCGAGGCGAGCCGCCCATGCAGCAGCCTGTCGAGGGCGGCGAACAGCTCGGCCTCGCTCCGCCGCGGCTCGGCCGCGAAGAGCAGGAGCTGGCGCGGATCGGCTGCCGAGGACCGGCGCGCCACCGTCAAAGTCCCTCGGCCGACCCGTTGCCGCGCGGATCGGCCGCGCCGGTCAGGCGCTCCGGCCGGCCGTCGCGCCCGTACTCGATGGTGAGGCCGTGGGCGTTGCCGATCCAGGCGCGGAGCACCACCTTGTGCCCCCGGCGCGCCAGCTCCTCGCGCACCGCCTCCGCCACGCCCGCCTCGACGAGCAGCTCGTCGGGCTCGTTGAACGCGATACGAGGCGCGGCGAGCGCGGCGCGGATGTCCATGCCGAAGTCGAGCAGGTTGATGAGCATCTGCGGCACCGTCTGGCCGATGGTGTGGCCGCCGGGGGTGCCGAGCGCGATCCAGGGGCGGCCGTCGCGCAGCACGAAGGTGGGGCAGTCGCCCGAGAGCTTGCGCCGTCCCGGATGGGCATCCATGGGATTCCCCGCCGGCTCGAAGGTGCAGTAGGCGAGCGAGTTGTTCAGCCAGATCCCGGTCCCCGGCGCCATGATGCGGCTGCCGAAGACGTTGCCGAGCGTCTGCGTCGCGGAGACCACGTTGCCCTGCGCGTCGGCGACCACGAAGTGGGTCGTGTGCTGCGCCGCCGCGGCGCCGGCACGGGCGCCGGGCGGCACGAACGGGCGTGCCCGCCCGCGGTCGATCGCCCGCGCCTGCTCCTCCCAGTAGGCCGCGGAGAGGAGTTGCGCGAGCGGCGGCGGGTCCACCTCCGGGTCGCCGGCGTGCGCCAGGCGCACCCAGAAGCCGTGCTTCGTGGCCTCGGCGAAGAGGTGGAGCAGCTCGGCGCTGCCGGGCCCGAGCGCGCGCAGGTCGAAGCGGCTCATGATCCCCAGCCGCACCAGCATGTCGAAGGTGTTGGCGGGCGGCGAGGCGCTCATGACCTCGTAGCCGCGATAGCGGATCGAGATCGGCTCCCACCACTCGGCCTGACCGGCCGCGAGATCGGTGAGCGCCAGGAACCCGCCTGCCTCGCGCATCGCGCCGTCGATCGCCCGGGCGATCGTGCCGCGGTAGAAGACCTCCGGCCCCTCGCGCGCGATCGACGCGAAGGAGCGCGCGAGGTCCTCCTGCACCAGCGGCTCGCCGGCGGCGAGCGGCCGGCCGTCGCGGCCGAAGACGGCGCGGGCGGGCGCGGGCATGTCGGCGTAGGCGTTGGCCAGCGCGGCCGCGGTGCGCTCGCCGAGTGGGAAGCCGTCGCGGGCGGCGCGGATCGCCGGCGCGAAGAGCCGCTCCCACGGCAGCGCGCCGTAGCGCTCCGACATCGCCTTCCAGGCGTGGAGGTTGCCGGGGGTCGAGACCGACTTCGCGCCGCGCCGGTTCTCGAGGTAGCCGGGCGTCGGCGGCCGATAGGCGTCCGGCTGGACGCCGCGCGGGATGCGGCCGCTCGGGTTCAGGAACCAGGCGCGGCCGGCGCCGGCGTCGAAGAGGAGGATGGTGCCGTAGCCGCCGAGCCCGGAGTTCTCGGGCTCGACGACGTTGAGCGTGGCGGCGATCGCCACGGCGGCGTCGAAGGCGTTGCCGCCGGCGGCCAGGATCTCGATCCCGGCGCGGGTGGCGAGCGGGTGGGCGCTGCTCACCATGCCGCGGTGGCCGACGGCGTACGACGGCGAGCCGGCGGGGGCGGAGGTGGGTCGCTCGCTGTGAGGCGGCTGCGCCGTCATGCCTCCGCAGCCACATGCGAGGGCGACGAGGAGCGTAGGGAAGACGCGCCTACCCACATCCAGGCCTCCGGGACACGATGGGCAGCGTAGCATGCGGTGTGAGACTGCCATGAAAGCCGCGCGGGGCGGATAGTGGCCGCGTGGGGTGCCGGTCTTCCGGTCGCTACACAGGCGCGCCGCTTCGCGGTGCTGGTAGTAGGGGCTTCAGGCCTGCGGTGTTGCCAGGCGAGGGGCGCGCGCCGGTTCCGCGCCCTCCGGACCGGCACCCCACGCGGCCGCATGACTCGGGACGGCGTCGGCGACGTCGGGGTGGCAGAGGAAGCCTCGGCTGCCAAGGTGTACCTGACTCTTTTTCCTACCTGATCTTGTGTTGTTTACTCGATGAACACCCTCCCTCCGATCGCCGGCACCTTGACCCGTCGCGGATCGCCGCCCGCCTCCTCGACCACCTGCGCCAGGACGTGCGGCGCCAGGTCGGGGGGCTCGTCGGTCAAGTCGAACACTCCCCAGTGCATGGCGACCATCAGGCGCGCACCGAGGTCGCCGAAGGCGCGGTAGGCCTCGGCGGGGTCGACGTGCTGGTAGCGCATGAACCAGCGCGGCTCGTAGGCGCCGATGGGGAGGAGAGCGGCATCGATGGGCGCGAAGCGGCGGCCGAGCTCGGCGAAGCCGTGGAACCAGCCGGTGTCGCCGGCGAAGAAGTAGCGGCGCTCGCCCGAGTCGAGGAGCCAGGATGCCCAGAGGGTGGCGTTGCGCGGCTGCGAGAGGCGGTTGGACCAGTGCTGCGCGGGCAGGCAGGTGAGGGTCCAGCGGCCGTGCCGCGCGCTCTGCCACCAGTCGAGCTCGACCACGCGCTCGCGCGCCGCGGCGCCGAGGCGCCGGCCGAACCAGCGGCCGACGCCCCACGGCACGTAGAAGCGCACGCCGGGAGGCAGGCGCGCCAGCGTCCAGGCGTCGAGATGGTCGTAATGGTTGTGCGAGACGATCGCGAAGGCGTGGCCGGGCACCGCCGCGAGCGGGATGCCGGGCGGCGTCAGCCGGCGCGGCACCAGCGCCCGCGGCCCCCAGTGCGGGTCGGTCAAGACGACGTCGCCGCCGTCGTGCAGCGCGAAGGTGGCGTGGCCCACCCAGGTCAGCGACGGCGGCTCGTCACGGGCGCCGAGGTAGCGGCCGTCGTTCGCCGCCACCGGCACCCGCAGCGGTGCGCTGCGGCCGTACGGGTTGCGCGAGAGCTTCCACCGCACGACGTCGATCCGGCGGTTCGGGAAACGGCCCCAGGGATTGAAGAAACGGCCCGGGCGTCCGTGCGGCGCGTAGAGGAGGGCAGGGTCGGCGGCGTCAGCCACTGTTGCCTCTGACACCCGAATGTAATCCGCCCATGGCAGACATCAGATTGCTGGACGTTCTCCAAGACCAGAACCCGTGGTGGGCGGAGCCACGAGCCCGGAGGGCTCTGCGGTATCCGACCCGGCGGGACTTTCAGCTCGACCTACGGCGGCGGCTCGGACGCCAGGATCGTCGCGCCTGTCTCGTGATGGGTCCACGTCAGGTCGGGAAGACCATTGGCCTCCTCCAGCTCGCTGACGACCTTCTCGATGCCGGTCTTCCCTCGTCGAACCTTCTCTACTTCGATTTCTCGGACGAGCGCCTCACGATGCCGGTCTCCGCCCGTGAGATCGAGCGGGTGCGTCCCGTCGGGTTTCAGGCCGAGGCGCCTCGGATCTTACTCCTGGACGAGATCCGTTTCGCCCCGAACTGGGATCGCTGGCTCAAGCAGGCGGTTGATGCAGGGGTGGGACGTATCATCGCGACCGACTCGGCGGCCAGCGTCCTGCGCGCTGGCACCCGCGAATCAGGGCTGGGGCGGTGGGATGAGCTGCTGATCGAAGGTCTGTCATTCAGCGAGTTCACTCGGCTTCATGCAGCGGCATCTTCTCGAGACAACTCTCTTGGTGGTTCCCCTGCAGCGCTTCGCACTCCGTCCTGCCGCAAGGCTGCGATCCGGCCGGCGACTGTACGCTGCGGATCACGGCTTGGTCCAGGCCTTCGCCGCCGCCCCGCGGCGCGACCTTCGCAACCGCGCCCAAGTTTTCGAGGCAGCGGTGTTCCGCCACCTGCGCGAGCCGGTGGAGCTTTCGGCAGGAGAGATCTGGTACTTTCGCGCGGACGAAGAACGGGAAATCGATTTCGTGCTCTCGGCAACAGCCGGGGTATTCGCGGTCGAGGTTACGAGTAGCCGGCGTTTGCGCTGCGAGCAGCTGGATCAATTGCGCAAGGCCAAGGGCCGACTTGAAGCCGACTGCGACCATCATCATCTACGGCGGTGTAGTCAAAAGCAGAGAGCACGACATCCGGATCCTGCCCATAGCAGAGTTCCTCGGTGAGCCGAGAATCGTCCTTGAAGGAGGCGGCCCGTGACAGCACCTCTTCGTCAACGAGAAGGTCAGCAGTCTGAATTCAAGAGTAGGGACGCTCTGAAGGATCTCTCTGGCTGCGGCTTCAGCCCATCGGAGAAACGGAGCTGCGGTTTCAGCGACTACTGGAGAGTGAGCTGCTGGTGGATCCGGAACAGAGCGAGGTCACTGACCTCAGGGCAACCTTTCTGAACGCCCATCGGCATTCGCGACGGGATCCGGCTCTCGAAAAGAGTAGCTGGCTCGGTGGGGCGAGACATCTCGCAGCTGGGGAGGAAGGTGCTTACTGGTTCGGTGCGCGACGGGACGGTGGCTTGCTGCTCACCGTGCCGCTACCCTGGCACGGAGTTGAGCCGTTTGTACCTCCGGACGAGCGCCTCTTGAGCCCCTTCGACCTGCTCGAGTATCCGATTTCCATGTTTCGGTTGGTCCGCAAGCTGACGGCCGGGCTTGACCTTTGGACCACCCCAGAGCGCCTTCCGTTGGATTGGCTGGTACGCCTGGCCCTCTTCGGCCTGCGCGGCTGGACGCTGCGCCCCGGAACCCCACTCACTGCCGGCTTTGCTCGCGCCTACAAGCCCCCCCGTTATGACGGCGAGGACCCATTCCTCACTCAGCCCCCTGTTCTTCGCGGCGCAAGAGCTGGAGTCGGAGCCGGACCGCTGCGCCTTTCGCCTCGTAGCAAGAGTCTACGAGGATGCTTTCGGGTTGCTCGAGGACAATATTCCGCGCCAGTTTGACCGTAAGAGCGGCCGCTACATCTCCGATCGGCTCTGACGATACGGGTGGCTTTGACGACGGGAGGGGCGACTAGCGTCGAAGCGCGCAGGCGCCGCCCACGACTGCCGTCCACGCCGCCTTGGGGCGCCGGTTTTCTCGTGCTCTATGATCACGCCCTCGCTACGGGGAACCGGCCGGCGGGGGCGCCGGGAAGGGGTGCTGGAAAGGCGGGTCGATGCTGAGGCTGGAGGCGGAGCGGCGGCGGGCGCTGTGGCAGCGCCTGATCGGCGCCATCGAGGACTACACCGAGGGAGTGGCGGCGCTGCCGGTCGCGCCGCGGCTCGACCCCGAGGCGCTGCGCGCGGAGCTGGCGCGCTTCGACTTCGGCCGGCCGGTGGCGCCGGAGGCGGCGCTCGAGGCCGCGGTCCAGGGGCTGACGCGGCACCAGGTCCACGCCCCGCACCCGCGCTACTTCGGGCTCTTCAACCCGGCGCCGACCACCATGGGGATCGCCGGCGACGCCCTGGCGGCGGCCTTCAACCCGCAGCTCGCGGCGTGGAGCCACAACCCGTTCGCGGCCGAGGTCGAGCAGCACCTGGTGCGGGCGCTCGCCGGGCGCTTCGGCTACGACCCGGCGCGCGCCGAGGGCACGTTCTGCTCGGGCGGGGCCGAGGCCAACCACACCGCGCTCGCCGTCGCCCTGCTGCGCGAGTTCCCCGAGGCGGCGCGGCGCGGCCTGCTGGGGCTGCGCAGCCAGCCGGTGCTCTACGTCTCGCTCGACGCCCATCATTCCTTCATGAAGGCGGCCCGCCTCTGCGGCATCGGCACCGAGGCGGTGCGCGAGGTCGGGCTCGACGCCCGGCAGCGCATGAGCCCCGCCGACCTCGCCGCCCGCATCGCCGAAGACCGCGCGGCCGGACACACCCCGTTCCTGGTGGTGGCGACCGCGGGGACGACCGGCGGCGGCATCGTCGACCCGCTTCGCGAGCTGGCGGAGGTGGCCGACGAGGAGGGCTTGTGGCTCCACGTCGACGCCGCCTGGGGCGGCGCGGCGGCGCTGGTGCCGGAGCTGTGCCCGCTGCTGGCGGGGATCGAGCGCGCCGACTCGATCACCTTCGACGCCCACAAGTGGCTGTCGGTGCCGATGGGGGCCGGCATCTACCTGAACCGCCACCCCGGTCTGCTCGAGCGCACCTTCCGGGTGCCCGCCGCCTACATGCCGCGCGAGGCCGCCGGCCTGCCGGTCGCCGATCCCTACGCCCACAGCATGCAGTGGTCGCGGCGCTTCACCGGCCTCAAGCTCTTCCTCTCGCTGGCGGTCGCGGGATGGGAGGGCTACGAGCGGACAGTGCGCCGCCAGGTCGAGCTCGGCGACGTCCTGCGCCGCCGGCTGGCCGCCGAGGGCTGGGAAGTGGTCAACGACACGCCGCTGCCGGTCGTCTGCTTCGTCGACGCGCGCGCCCCCGAAGGCCGCTCCGCCCCGTTCCTCGAGCAGGTCGCGGCCGCGGTGGTCGGCTCCGGCGAGGCCTGGATCAACACCGTCCGGCTCGGGGAGGCGGGACCGGTCCTGCGGGCTTGCATCACCAATTACTTGACCAACGAGGCCGATCTTGAGACCCTGGTGGCAGCCCTGGGACGCGCCCGGGAAGGCGTGGCGGCGGCCGGCGTGTCGGAGACCAGCCGCTGAGCGCCCGCGCGCCGGCGCCCGTGACCGGCTGTCCCGCAATCCCGGGGCGCGGCACTTCTACTGTGTACGCCAAGGAGGCCCTTCATGAGCTGGGAAGACCGCGAGGACACGACGATCTACAAGGTGGTCGTCAACCACGAAGAGCAGTACTCGATCTGGCCTGCTCACCGCGAAAACCCCTTGGGCTGGAACGACGTCGGCAAGACCGGGAACAAGGCCGAGTGTCTGGCCTACATCAAGGAAGTCTGGACCGACATGCGGCCGCTGTCGCTGCGCAAGAAGATGGAGGAGATGGAGCGCGCGCGGCAGTCGGAGCAGCCGGCCAACTGATCCGCCCCACCGCCTGGCTCTCCCATCGCCAGCCGAACCCGCGGGCGCAACTGCGCCTGTTCTGCTTCCCTTTCGCCGGCGGCGGCGCCTCGACCTACCGCGGCTGGGGGGTGGAGCTGCCGCGGTTCGTCGAGGTCTGCCCGGTGCAGCTCCCGGGGCGGGAAGGGCGCTTGCGCGAGCCGCCCTTCACCCGTATCGAGCCGCTGATCGCGGCGCTCGCCGACCACCTGCCCTTCGCCGACCTCCCCTTCGCCTTCTTCGGCCACAGCATGGGGGCGCTCGTCGCCTTCGAGCTGGCGCGCGAGCTCGCCCGCCGCGGTGAGCCCTCGCCTCGCCATCTCTTCGTCTCCGGCCGCCGCGGGCCGCAGGTGCCGAGCCGCGAGGAGCCGCTCCACGACCTTCCCGAGCCCAGGTTCCTGGTGCGCCTGCGCGAGCTCAACGGCACGCCCGAGGAGGTGCTGGCGCACCCCGAGCTGATGGAGATCATCCTGCCGCTGCTGCGCGCCGACTTCACGCTGCACGAGACCTATGACTACCGGCCGGACGCGTCGCTCCCGATCGGCGTCTCGGCCCTGGGCGGCGTCGCCGATCCGGAGGTCAACCGCGACGACCTCGAGGCCTGGCGCGGCGAGACCGGCGGTCCCTTCCGCCTGCGCATGTTCCCGGGCGATCACTTCTTCGTGCTCTCGGCCCGCCGCCTGGTGCTCGAGGCAGTGGCGCGCGACCTCTCCGAGCTGGACGTCGCCGCGGCGCGCTGAGCCGCTCGTGACCGAGTTCCCGCCGCGCCGCGCCGGCAGCCCGCTCGAGCTTCCCGAGGGGGAGCTGCACGTCTGGGCGGCGGCGCTCGATCCGGCGCCCGAGCGGGTCGAGGCGCTGGGGCGCACGCTCTCCGCGGACGAGTGGACGCGGGCGCGGCGGTTCAAGTTCGAGATCCACCGCCGGCGGTTCGTCGCCGGCCGCGGGGTGCTGCGGGCGCTGCTCGGCGACTACCTCGGCGTGGCGCCCGAGCGGCTTGCCTTCACCTACGGCGAGCGCGGCAAGCCCGACCTCGCGCCGTCGCTCCAGACGCCGCGGCCGCTCTTCTTCAACCTCTCGCACTCACACGAGCTGGCGCTGGTCGGGGTGACGCGGGCGCGCGAGGTGGGGGTGGACGTCGAGCACCTCAAGCCGATGTCCGATCTCCTGCGGATCGCCGAGCGCTTCTTCGCGCCGGAGGAGACGGCGGCGCTGCTCGGGCTGCCGGCGACGGAGCACGAGCGGGCGTTCTTCCGCTGCTGGACGCGGAAGGAGGCGTATCTGAAGGCCGTGGGGGTGGGGCTGGCGGCGCCGCTCGATTCGTTCCTGGTGACGCTGGCGCCGGGGGAGGCGGCGCGCATGCTGTCGCTGCGCGGCGATGCGGCGGCGGGGGAGCGGTGGCGGCTGGCGCATCTCGAGCCGGCGGCGGGGTATCTCGGGGCGGTGGCGGTCGAGGGCGTGGATCTGGCGCTGCGGTGTTGGACGCTGGTGATCTGAGAAAGCGCGCGATCGGACCGACAGTGGCGGGAATCCCGGCGCTGTTCCATTCCAGGCGCACATGATCGGACCGACCGTGGCGGGATCCCGTCACTCCTCCGCTCCGGGCGCAGAGTCGCGCCGCTTCGCGGTGCTGAGCTCCACCGCTGGGGGCCTGCATCCGGCTGCGAGTCGTTCGCGGCTCCGGTGGCCTGCTGAGGCTGCGCTCCTGCGCTACGGAGTGACGGGATCCCGCTCCACCGATTAAGGGCTGCTAGAGTTTCAAGAAGGGAGGAGCGGGCGTGCCTGGTACGGCGGCGGAGTTTGTTCTGGGGCGTGAAGCGCCGGTGCTGTGGGAGCTGCTGTCGCCGCTCGGGAGGCGGCTCGCGGCGGATCTGGCAACGAGCTCGGCGTCTCTTTCCTACCCAGAATCTTTTTCTCACCTGAATCCTTCGAGGACGGTGCCGCGCGCGCTGGTGGGGTTGGAAGAGGCGGATCTGGAGCAGGTGAGGGCCGGGTCGCCTCCCGGGGGGCTGCCGGAGGTGCGGCGGCGGTGGCGGGAGTGGCAGCGGCGGGATGCGCCGGGGGAGGTGGCGTCGAGCTTGCCGGTCGTCACGCTCGGGCTGTCGCATGCGCTCTCGCTCGCGGCCGATCTCTTCGCCGGGGCGGGGCGGGCGGTGGCGGTGCCGCAGCCGTTCTGGGGGAACTACCGGCAGGCGTTTGCCGAGCGCAACGGAGCACGGCTGCTGACGGCGCCGGCGTATCGCGACGGGCGGTTCAATCCGCGGGCTTGTGTCGAGGCGCTCGCGGGGCTGCCGGCGGGGGAGCCGGCGATCGCGATCCTCAACATTCCGTCGAACCCCGGCGGGTATTCGCCCGATGCGGCGGAGCGGCGGGAGATGATCGCAGCCCTCCTGGGCGAGGCCGACCGGCGGCCGCTCGTCGTGATCTGCGACGACGCCTATGCCGGGCTGGTGTTCGAGGCGGGGATCGCGACCGCCTCGCCGTTCTGGGATCTCGTCGGGGCGCATCCCAACCTGCTGGCGCTCAAGGTGGACGGCGCGACCAAGGAGTTCTCCTTCTTCGGCGGCCGGCTGGGGTTCCTCACCTTCCCGTTCGCGGACGGCAGCGAGGCGGCGCGGGCGCTGGAGACGAAGGCGGTCGAGCTGCTGCGGGCGACGGCGGGCGGGCCGGCGGCGGCGGCGCAGGTGGTGCTGCTCCGGGCGCTGCGGCGGGAGGGGATCGAGCGCGAGATCGAGGACGTGCGGGCGCTGCTCGCCGGGCGCTACCGCGCGTTGCGCGGAGCGCTCGCCGGCGTCGATCCCGGCCTCTTCCGGACGCTGCCCTTCAACTCCGGCTGCTTCGCGCTCGTCGAGCTGCCGGAGCGCTTTGCGGCGGATCTCCAGCGCGTGCGGCGGCACCTCCTCGACCGCTGGGACACCGGCGTCATCTCGATCGAGCCGCGCTTCCTGCGCATCGCCCACTGCTCGGTCGACGCGACGGCGCTGCCGGAGCTGCTGCGGCGGCTGGAGGCGGGGATCGCCGAGCTGTCCGCCTGAAGCAGCCGACTAGGGGAGGCCCTTCGCGTAGCCGCCGTCGACCAGGATCGCCTGGCCGGTCACGTACGACGCGGCCGGCGAGCAGAGGAAGGCGACCACCTCGCCGATCTCCTGCGGCTCGGCCATGCGGCCGATCGGCGTGGCGGCGACCCAGGAGGCCATCAGCTCCTCGGGCGCACGGCCGGTGCGCTGCGACGCCGCGGCGGCCAGCTCCTGCTGGCGCTCGGTGAGCGTGTAGCCGGGGAGGACGGCGTTGACCGTGACGCCGTCGGCGGCCACCTCCTGCGACAGGGTCTTCAAGTACCCCAGGACCGCCGGCCGCAGAGCGTTCGACAGCGCGAGCCCGGGGATCGGCTGGCGGGCCGAGACCGAGTTGATGGCCACGATCCGCCCCCAGCGTCGCCGGCGCATCCCGGGCAGCGCGAGCCGGCAGAGGCGCGGCACGAAGAGCAGCGTGAGCGGCAGCGCGGCCTGCCAGTCCTCGTCGGTCAAGTCGACGGCCGGCTTCGCCGCCGGGCCGCCGCCGTTGGCGACCAGGACGTCGATCGCGCCCGCCTGCCGCTCGGCCTCGGCGACGAGCGTCGCGAGCGCCGCCGGGTCGCGCACGTCGGCCGGCAGCCCGAGCACTTCGGCGCCGTCGCCGGCGAGGGCCGCCCGCGCCGCCTCCAGATGCTCGCCGCCGCGGCTCGAGACGACCACCCGTGCGCCCCGCCGCGCGAGCGCGTGCGCGCAGGCGAAGCCGATGCCGCGCGAGGCGCCGGTGACGAGCGCCGTGCGGCCGGCGAGGTCGGGGGTCATGAAAAAGGTGGCGCTCAGTGCTTCGCGTTGGGCCGGCTCGCCCGCGGCGAATCGCGCCTCTCGAGCCACTTGATGAACGCGGCAAAGAGGAAGGCCGCGATGGCCGCACCACTGAACATGACGAGCATCGTCTCCATCATGCGTCTCCATCGGGATCGTACAGCAAGCAGTCTGCCACGACGAAGAAGGACCTTGCGGCGACGTTCCGTCCTACCCGATCTTCTCCCCATACTGGTTATAGACGTAAACGCCGCGCCCGACTTTGCGCCCCAGCCGGCCGGCGCGCACGTGCTGGACGAGGAGAGTGCTCGGCCGGTAGGCCTCGCCGAGCGTCCGGTGCAGGAACTCGAGGATCGAGAGCCGCACGTCGAGCCCGACCAGGTCCACCATCTCGAAGGGCCCCATCGGGTGATTGAGCCCGAGCTTCAGCGCCTTGTCGATGTCCTCGGCGCTCGCCACCCCCTCCTGGAGCATGCGGAAGGCCTCGTTGCCGATGAGCGCGTTGATCCGCGAGGTGACGAAGCCGGGCGCCTCGTTGACCAGCACCACCTCCTTGCCCATCGCCTCCCCGACCCCGCGCAGCGCCGCCAGCGTCTCGGCCGAGGTCTCGAGGCCGCGCACCAGCTCGATCAGGCGCATCAGGTGCACGGGGTTGAAGAAGTGCATGCCGGCGAAGCGCTCGGGGCGCCCGGAGGCCGCGGCCATCTCGGTGACCGAGAGAGCGGAGGTGTTGGTGGCGAAGAGGGCGTGCTCGGGTGCGGCGCGCGCCACCGCGCGGAAGGTCTCGATCTTGAGCGTGATGTCCTCGGGCACCGCCTCGATCACCAGATCGGCGCCGGCGACGGCGGCGGCGAGGTCGCTGTGGAGCGCGATCGCGCCGCGCGCCCGCGCCGCCACCTCGGGCGGCAGCTTCTTGAGCTCGACCCCCTTGTCGAGGTTGCGGCGGATGCCGGCCTCGGCCTTCTCCAGGACCTCCCGGGAAACGTCGAAGAGCCGCGTCGCGTAGCCGGCCACCGCGGCGACGTGCGCGATCCCGCGCCCCATCGTGCCCGCCCCCAGCACGGCGACGGTCTGGATCGGTGGCGTCATCGCTGCCCCCGACGATGGAGACGAGAGGGTCGGGAGGGGGCGTCCCTCTCTCCCCCGCTCGGGGGGGGAGAGGGAACGAGGGTGAGGAAGGGGGGTCGGATCAACCGGGCGGGGGATTCCGCGGTTCGATAGCACCTCCTAGGCAGATTGATCTCTACCGACGAGCGCATCGCCATTCGGTTCGTTCTTTTACGAGACTGGTAGGTTATGCAACCCTGTCGTCTTAGCCGCCAAGTTCCGCAGCTCATCGGCGATCGCCAGCGTGTTGCGCACCGCCGCGGCCGCCAGCTCCTGCAGCTCGGGCGTGGTGGCGTACTTCTCGACGATCTCGCGCCCGAGGACGTGGTGGTGCTGCTCCTCGGGCTGGATGACCTCGACGTAGAGGCGGGCGGTGTCGTGGTCGCCCACCGAGTCGCAGAAGCGCACGAACTGCTCGTTGCGCACCTGGGCGATCGCCTCGCTGGTGAAGGGGCCGGCGGCGACGCGCTCGACGGTCGTGCGCAGCCCGCGCTGGTACTGGTAGAGGGGGCTGTGGCCGTCGGCGAGGGGATCGAATTGCGCGAGGTCGTCGCCGATCTCGGCCAGCCGCTGGCTGATCAGCCCGTAGTGCCGCATCTCGTCGCCGCACTGCTGGGCGAGCAGCATCTTGGCGTCGAGCTCCGACGTCGACGGCAGCCAGAAGGCCGCCAGCTCGCTCGCCTCGAGCTCGCTCTTGAGCGCCAGCCGCAGCAGGGTCACGACGTCGACCTGCCCGCCGGCCTCCGACTCGAGCGTCTCGGTCTCGCCCAGGCGCGCGAACAGCGCCTCCATCTCCTCGACCAGGCTGGCGACGAACTCCTTGCCGTTCACGGAGAGCCTCCCCAAGCGATTGCGATTGCGATACAAAGGCGCGAAGGCTTTCGCGCCGGGCTCCAATCACTAGCCTATACCGCCGGCCCCTCACTCCAGCGTCCGCAGCACCGCCCGCACCGGCGAGCCGTCCATGCCCGCCAGCTTGAGCGGCAGCGCGATCAGCTCGTAGATCCCTTCCGGGACGCCGTCGAGCACCAGCCCTTCGAGGATCGCCACTCCGCCGCGCACCAGCGTATGGTGCGCCGGCAGCTCCGCGCTGCCGTACGGGTCGACCGACGGCGTGTCCACCCCGACCAGCGCCACGCCGTGCCGCGCGAGGAGGGCCGCCAGCTCGGGCGAGACGGCGGCGAAGCGCTCGGAGAAGACCCGCCGGTCGCGCACGCTCTCGGTGCGGAAGAGGAGGCGCCCCGGCGTCGCCAGGTCGAGCCCTTCGACGTGCCGCGGCTCGACCTGGGCGGTGGACGGCACCTTGACCACGCGGCAGGCGCCGAGGAAGGGCTCGAGCGGCAGCGCCTCGACGCCGGCGCCGCGCGCCTCGACGTGGCACGGGGCGTCGACGTGCGCGCCGAGGTGGAGCGTCGTCGTCACCGTCGCGAGATTGACGGGATCGCCGGCGGCGAGCGCGGCGCTCGGGCGGGCGGAGAACGGCGTGTCGCCGGGCCAGACCGGCGTCTCCGGGCGGATCGTGGGCGAGATGTCGTAGAGCACGGGTCGCCTCCTCGGCGCGAATCCTCGCGCCGGGCTCCTCAAACCGCATCATAGGTCCGGCGCGGCCCGCGGGCGCCGCGCCGGCAGCGCCTTTGCACTCTGGGAGCGCCCGTGGACCCCGCGAGCGCCCCGAGCCCGATCGGCGACTACGCCCTGCTCGGCGACTGCCGCACCGCCGCGCTGGTGTCGCGCGGCGGCTCGGTCGACTGGCTCTGCCTGCCGCGCTTCGACGGCGCCGCCGTCTTCGCCGCGCTCCTCGACGCCGAGCGGGGCGGCCGCTTCGCGGTGCGCCCGGCGGCGCCCTGCGCGGCGCGGCGCCGCTACCTCCCCGGCACCAACGTCCTCGAGACCACCTTCACGACGGCGGGCGGCGCGCTGCGCCTGACCGACGCCATGACCGTGGCGTCCGAGGAGGAAAAGCGGCGCGAGCTCCAGGCCGAGCACGAGCTGTTGCGTTGCCTCGAGTGCCTGGCGGGCGAGATCGAGGTGGAGGTGGTCTTCGACCCGCGCCCCGACTACGGCCGCCGCGTCCCGGTGCCGCGGCGCGGCAGCCCCGGAGATCACCGAGAGCACTACGTCGCCTTCGGCCCCCACGTCCTCGTCTTGCAGAGCGACCTCGCGCTGGCGCCCGACGGCGCGCGGCCCGGGCTCCACGGCCGCGCCCGCCTGCGCGCCGGCGACCGGCGCCTGGTCTCGCTCGCCACCGAGTACGGCGACCCGGCGGTGCTGCCGCCGCTCGGCGCGGCGGCCCTGGCGCGGCTCGACCGCACCCGCCGCTGGTGGGAGCGCTGGGCGGGCCGCTGCCGCTACACGGGGCCGCAGGCCGAGGCCGTGCTGCGCAGCGCGCTGGCCTTGCGGCTCCTCGTCTACGCCCCCTCGGGCGCGCTGGTCGCCGCCCCCACCACCTCGCTGCCCGAGTGGCCGGGCGGCATGCGCAACTGGGACTACCGCTACTGCTGGCTGCGCGACGCCTCCTGGACGCTCGAGGCGCTGCTCGACATCGGCTACGAGGAGGAGGCGACAGCGTTCTTCTCCTGGCTCCTCCACGTCGCGCGCCGCCACCGCCGCGGCCTCTCGACGCTCTACGAGCTGCACGGCCGGGAGGCGCCGGACGAGCGCGAGCTCGACCATCTCGCCGGCTACGCCGGCTCGCGGCCGGTGCGCGTCGGCAACGGCGCCAAGGAGCAGCTCCAGCTCGACGTCTTCGGCGAGGTGGTGGACACCGCCTTCGAGTTCTGCCGCCGCGGCGGCACGCTCGACGGCGGCCACGGGCGCCTGCTGGTCGAGATCGGCGAGACGGTGTGCGCGCTCTGGCGCCGTCCCGACCACGGCCTCTGGGAGCAGCGGGGCGGCCTGCGCCACCACACGTTCTCGAAGGTCATGTGCTGGGTGGCGCTCGACCGCCTGCTGCGGCTGGCCGAGCAGGGCGTCGTCGCGGTGCCGGCGGCGCGCTTCGCCGCCGAGCGCGACGCCATCCGCCGCCAGGTCGAGGAGCGCGGATGGAGCGAGCGGCTCGGCAGCTACGTCGACGAGCTGGACGGCGAGGAGCTCGACGCCACGCTCCTGCTGCTCGGCGTCTACGGCTTCGCCGATCCGGCGTCGCCGCGCGTCCGCTCGACGATCGCCCGGGTGCGCGAGCGGCTCGGCGTCCAAGGCGCGAGCACCGATACCGGCTTGCTGTACCGTTATCCCTTGGGTCGCGACGGCCTGCCTCCCGACGAGGGCGCCTTCGGCGTCTGCGGCTTCTGGTGCGTCGAGGCCCTGGCGCGCGCCGGGGAGACCGGCGAGGCGCTCGACCTCTTCGACCGCCTGGTCACCTACGGCAACGACCTCGGCCTCTTCGCCGAGGAGATCCACCCCGAGACCGGCGCGCCGCTCGGCAACTTCCCGCAGGCCTTCACCCACCTCGGGCTGATCAACGCCGCGCAGGTGCTGGCCGAGAGCACCGGGCAGGCCGAGGCGCCGGCGCGGCCGGGACGGGCGGAGGCGCGGATGTGAACTGGCCGAGCGTCCTGCTCTGGGGCTTCTTCGCGACCATCGTGCTGACGACGCTGCTGTCGGCGAGCCAGGGGCTCGGGCTCTCGCGCATGAGCATCCCCTTCCTCCTCGGCACCATCGTCACGCCCGACCGCAAGCGCGCCAACCTCCTCGGCTTCGCGCTCCACCTCGCGAACGGCTGGCTCTTCGCCCTCCTCTACGCGCTCGCCTTCGAGGCCTGGGGATCCGCCACCTGGTGGCTGGGAGCGACCCTCGGCCTGGTCCACGGCTTCGCCACGCTCGCCATCCTCATGCCGCTCCTCCCCAGCCTCCACCCGCGCATGGCCGCCGAGGACCACGGCCCGGCGCCGACGCCGCAGCTCGAGCCCCCCGGCTTCCTCGCCCTCCACTACGGCCGCGGCACGCCGCTCGCCACCCTCCTCGCCCACGCCGTCTACGGCGGCATCCTCGGGGGACTCTACGTCCCGTCCTGACGGCTCGCGGCACCCCCTAGGTTGAGCGCTAGAGATTCTTCTAGCACTCCGCAACGCAGGAGGAACCGATGCGTCGCACCGTCCCGCTCACCTTCGCCCTTGTCGCCCTCGCTGTCGCCTGCGCCGTGCCGGCCGTCGCCGAGGAGACGGCGCTCCCCGTCCCGGCGGCCGATCAGACGGTCTCCTCGTCCCTGCCGCAGGCGGCTCCGGCCGCGGGCGGCTGCGCGCAGAATACGGTCGCCACGGCCGGCGTTCCCACGCCGAAGTGGCTGAGCGACGTCTCCGAGACGTCATGCTGCAGGCCGCGCTGCTCCAGCGACAGCCAGTGCACTGCGATCTGCGGCGGCCCTGGCCAGTGCATCCAGGTGAACTCCTGTTGTCGGGATTGCGCCTGCTTCCAGTTGTAGCGGCGACCGCCTCTCGCGCGCGCCCCTCTGCTGCGGGGGGCGCGCGCACCGCCGGCCGCGGCGGGCGCGGCCCGTGGAGTAAGATCCGGCCGAAGGCAGCCACCGCATGGACCGCGACACCGACCTCCTCCACGCGCCGCCGATCGCCCTCGCCGACCTCGACGAGGGCGGGCAGGAGAAGCTCGACCGCCTGGCCCATCACGTGCGCGGCATCCTGACGACGCTCGGCCTCGACCTCCGCGACCCCAACCTCGCCGAGACCGACCTGCGCGTCGCCAAGCTCTATCTCGAGATGTTCCACGGCCTCGAGGAGGGGGCCGAGCCGAAGGTCACCACCTTCCCGAACGACGAGGGCTACAGCCACATGGTGATGGAGAAGCAGATCCCCTTCTACTCCATGTGCGCCCACCACCTCGTGCCGTTCTACGGCCACGCCCACATCGCCTACATCCCGCGCGAGCGCATCCTCGGACTGTCGAAGTTCGCGCGCATCCTGGAGTTCTACGCCAAGCGGCCGCAGCTCCAGGAGCGCTTGACCGAGCAGGTGGTGACCTTCTTTGCCGAGAAGCTCCAGCCGCGGGGGGCGATGGTGGTGATCGAGGCGCGCCACCTGTGCGTCGAGATGCGCGGCGTCAAGAAGCCGGGCGCGCTGACCGTCACCTCCGCGATCCGCGGCATCTTCCACCAGAGGCCGGTGCGTGAAGAGTTCCTCGACCTGCTGCGCCGGCCGTAGCCTCGCGGCGGCGCTGCTCCTCGCCGCGGCGCTCGCGTCGGTCGCCTGCGGGGCGAGCGCGCCGGCGGCGCGCCAGGACCTCGCCGACCTCACCAACCCGTTCCTCGGCCCCCAGTACTCGCAGTGGCTGGTGGGGGCGGTCGCGCGCCTCGCGTCGCCCGCGGAGGCCAAGGCCTACCTGGCCTTGCGCGACGACGCCGCGGCGGCGGCCTTCATCGCCGACTTCTGGGCCCGGCGCGATCCCGATCCGGCGACGCCCGGCAACCAGGTGCTGGCGGCCTTCGACGAGCGCGCCGCCGACGCCGACCGCGCCTACAGCGAGGCCGGGGTGGCGGGGCGGCGCACCGCGCGCGGCGCCATCCACATCCTCTACGGCGCGCCAAAGAAGGTCGACTTCGAGGTCTCACCGACCCCCGAGGACCCGCCGATCGAGCTCTGGGTCTACGACGAAGGCTCGCCCGCGGGCCTCGACGGGCGCCGGCCGTCGCGCTTCTACCGCTTCATCCGCCGCGGCGACCTGACGATCCTCTACGTCGCGCGCGACCAGGACCGCCGCCCGTCGCGCGATCCGTCGCGAACGCCGCCCTTTTGAGCCGAGAGAGGTCGCCGATGAGCGAGCTGCGCGCCGTGCTGGCGGGGACCGGTGTGGCCGTGCCGCCGCTGCGGGTCGACAACCACATGCTGTCCAGAGTCGTCGAGACCAGCGACGACTGGATCCGCGAGCGCAGCGGCGTCGTCACCCGCTACTTCGTCCACCCCGGCGTCGGCTCGTCGGACCTCGGCGCCGAGGCGGCGCGGGCCGCCCTGGCCGACGCCGGCGTCGAGCCGGGCGAGGTCGACTACCTGGTCTGCGCCACGATGACGCCCGATCACTACTTCCCGGGCGCCGGGACGCTCATCCAGCAGAAGCTCGGCCTCCGCCCGCTGCCGGCGCTCGACATCCGCCAGCAGTGCGCCGGCTACGCCTACGGCCTGCAGGTGGTGGACGCGCTGGTGCGCGGCGGCGTCGCCCGCACCGTGCTGCTGGTGGGCACGGACGTGCACACCGCGCTCATGCCCTTCTCGGCGCGCACCTGGGAGGTGCTCGACGACCCCGCGGCGCCGCCGCTCGACGCGGAGGAGTTCCGCTGGAACTCGCAGTTCCGCCATCTCCTGGTGCTCTTCGGCGACGGCGCCGGCGCCATGGTCTTCCGCGCCGCCGCCGCCGACGGGCGCGGCATCCTCGGCAGCGCCCTCTACGGCGACGGCAACCACAAGGACATCCTCTACGTGCCCGGCGCGGGGTCGGCCAGGCGGCCGTGGGTGACGGCGGAGATGATCGCCGCCGGCGAGACCGTGCCGATCATGGACGGCCGGGCCGTCTTCCGCCTGGCCGTGACGCGCATGCCCGAGTCGGTCCGCGAGCTGGCCGGCCGCCACGGCTTCGCCGTCGAGGACCTCGACCTCCTGGTCATGCACCAGGCCAACCTGCGCATCAACGAGGCCGCCCAGAAGTCCCTCGGCCTCCCGGACGACAAGGTCTTCAACAACATCCAGCGCTACGGCAACACCACCTCCGCCACCCTCCCCCTCGCCTTCCACGAAGCCCGCCAGGCCGGCAAGGCCCCGCCCGGCGCCCTCGTCGCCTTCGCGGCGCTCGGCGCGGGGCTGCACTGGGGGGCGGTGTTGATGCGGGTGTAGGGGCGCCGCTACCTCGGCGGCAGCGCGACCTCGAGCTCGGTGACTGCGAGGGGCGTCAGCTCCACGGTACCCAAGTACCCGCTCGGGCTGCCCTGGACAATGGACTCTTCGGACGAGCGATCGGCGAGAAAGAGGTCATAGCTGCCCGGCTCCAGCGCGACCAGCGCCAGCCGGCCGCTGCCGTCGCTCTCGGCCGGCACGCCGAAGGTCGTCAGGTGGTTCACGAGAACGGCATGCGGCAGCACCGTCCCGCCGTGGCGCAGGCGGGCCGCGACGTGGGGAACGGGGCGTCCGTCGGCATCGCGGACGTGCACGACCAGGGCCGCGGGGAGCTCCGGGCAGGCCGCGGTCACCGCCTCCTCGGCGGCAGGGATCGGCCGCACGGCCAGCGCGCACCCAGGCCCGCCGAAGAAGAGGCGCCCCGGAGTGCTTGCCAGCTCGACTTCGAACTGCCCGTCCGAGCGAGTGATCGCCGACCGGATCGAGGCCCCCGGCGGCGCCTCCGCCCGCGTGGCGACCCAGGCGCCGGCGATGGGGCCGGAAGCATTGCGCACCGTACCGCGCAGCAGACCGCTGCGGCGCATCCGCAGCCTCACGGGCGGCGGCGAGCCACCTTCCGGCACGATCACCTCCACGGGCTCCGGCAGGACATACCCCGGCTTGAACGCATGGAGTGTGGCGCTGCCGGCGCTCTCGACCGGGAGCGCGAACTCTCCGGCCGCGCCGGTGTCCGCCACGCGGACCATCCGCGCCTCCCGCAGCGTCACGCGTGCACCGCGGAGGGGCGCGCCCCCCTCGTCGGTGACGGTGCCGCGGACCGCCGAGGCCGGAACGTCGAGATCGAAGGTCTCCTCGGCGTTCTCGAGGTAGACGCTGTGGAATGCGACCGACGGCGTCCCCGCAGGGCTGAGCGGCATGAGTGTGTAGTCGCCAGGTGTCCAGAGCACGGCGTCGTAGGTCCCATCCTCCGCCGTGACGGCCTCGAGCACCGGCTCGAGGTTGCTCCCCGAGCTGGCGGCGCTGCGGCTGCGCGACACTTCGACTCGCCAACCGGCCGCCGGCCGACCGCCAAGCGTCACCCGGCCCGAGAGGCGGATCGGCGTGAGCTCGACGCGGACCTCCGTGGTTTCACCCGCCCGCACCTCCAGAGCACTCTCGTGGCTCGCCGGTTCGCCGGGGAGGCTGACCTGTAGCACGTAGCTCTGCGGCGCCAGGCCGGCATCGGTTCCACACCTGCCGGCGGCGCTCGTGAACTCCTCGAACACCACGCGCTCGTTCCGCCGCTCTCCCACCATTTCGCGGTCCAGATCCAGTAAGCGACAGCGGGCGGCGCGGGCCGGGCCGTCGTCGCGCAGGACCAGGGCGCGAAACCCTCCTCCCGCTGCCAATCGAGCTTCCTCGAAAGCGAACGTGCCCGGGCTCGTCACGATCCCGGAGAGCTCGAACGGCACATAGAGCGGGTGGTGGGCGGTCGCCGTCGCGAGGGCGTGGTCGAGCCCGGAGAAGAGGGCGAGGCCGTGCGCGCCCGTCATGGCCTTGCGCTCCTCGCCCCGCGCGAATCCGGCAGCGCCGCGGATTACCACCGTCGCGCCAGGCACAGGGCGATCGGTTGCCGCCGCCCGGCAGCGCACGACGGCCGACCAGCCGCGGCGCTCGCGATAGCGCAGCCTTGCCGGTGCCGCAGGTTCGAGCGACAGGAGATGGAGGTCCGGCGCGCTACCCGGCCGCGACAGCGACGCCAGCCACTCGCCGGCAGGCACACGGACAACCCGCTCCGGAGGCATGGCCGCGCGGAAGGCGGCGCGACGGAAGCTTTCGTCGTCGACCGGGTAGAGCGAGAGGGTCGGAGGAGGATGCGGTCCACCCTCGATGCGCAGCAGCGCCTTGCGCGGCACCTTCACGCTCAATGATGCATCGCCTGCGGCAGCGAGCTCCTCACGACGCACCGAGCGCGGCCCGTGCAGGTCCCCCTCGATGCGCACCAGCCGGAACTCCGCGGACGGCAGCTCTGCCACCCCCCCGGTCACCCGCGCGCAGTCGGCCCGCAACGCGAGCTGGAAGCAGACTTCGATCGAGGTGGTGATGGTATGGCCGCGGTCGTCGAGGAGCAGGAGACACCCCGCGCTCGCGGCGTCAGTTGCCGGCTCGCGGGCGAGGAGGAGGAGCGCCAGCAGCCACATCGACTCCACGCCTCCGACGGCTAGCTGCTAGAGACGGGCGTCGAGGCGCACGACACGAACCTCTGTGTCGCGACCCGCAATCTCGGCCGGTAGCCGCGCCGTGCAGGTCGCCGCGCCGGCCGTGTCAGTGCGCTGGAGGAACTGCGCGAGCTCATCGGCAGGCGCTCCCGGTGCCGCCGCCGAGCACTCCCACACGGCGCACCAGCGACAGCGGGTCCCGGCGCAACGGTAGCTGAAGAAAGCGCTGAACACGCACTCCGGGCAATCCTCCGTTCCACCGCAGTTCCCCGTGCAGAGCGCGCTCGCCGGAGAGCAGAACAGCAGGAAGGCCATGATCGAGACTCCGGAGAGCGAAGCCAGGCGGGACCTCTTCATGTTCCTGCACCTCCTCGCGGGCCTTTCGTACCTCGGCGGTGGCTTTCACGTAGATGGAGCCGAGCGCGGCGAGACGCTCCCACAGGTCCCAGCCCCAGTAGGATCGTGAGCGTGACGAAGCGGAATGGTGGAGTGCCGGCTTGGCTCCCGCTCATCCTTCGGCTCCAAACATTTCTTAAGCAAAATCTAGCAGGGTTCTTGCCGAAGTCAAGCGGCGGGGAAGGTTGGAGCCTGCTGTGCGGGTCCGTTGGGACGTACACGGATCTCGGGTATGCGTTCACGTGACGCCGGTGGGGGAAACCGTTGACCTCAGCCGCGGCCGCGCGCAGTACTGGTTCGCGGCTCGATCTCATATCTCTGTGGCACTATGCGATGGCGGGCGCCCCGCGCCGCTCTGCGCGGGCTCCGACCCGCGCGGAGGAGGGAATCCCATGAAAGCTTCCCGTGTCGCAGCCCTCGGGCTGGTGGTGGGGTTGTGTCTGTTGGCGCCCGCGCCGGCGGCGCTTGCCGACGGCGGGTGGAACCCGGGAGTTCGGGTGAGTGTCGACGGACCGGACGGCTGGTTGCCCATGTGGCTGGTGCGGGTGGCGGCGTGGCTTGGATGGGAAACGCCGGCCGAACCGGCTGGCGCGCAGCCGCGGGCGATCTTCGAGCAGCACGGGAGTTGTACGGACCCCAGTGGCAATCCCATCCCCTGTCCGACGACGAATGGTGACTGCGGCGGCCACATCGACCCGAATGGGGCCTGCACGCCGTAGAAAGACGATTGGGCGCGCGATGGCCCAGCCGGCAGCAAATTGCCGAGCGCGTAGACAGAGCGCGGCGGGCCTTTCGTATAGAATGCACGCACGTGAGCCAAGGCGACGAGCACGAGGTCGCGCGGGAGACCCTGGCGCGGTTCGCCGCGGGGCAGGCCACGGCCGGAGAGCGCCGAGTCGTCCTCGGTCACTTGCTGGCCGCCTGCCCGGTCTGCCAGAGCTTTCTGCGGCCGGCTCCCGTCCCCGTCGCCTCCTACGATGGAGCGTTCGCCAAGGCGGAGGCGAGGGTCCTCAAGCTGCTCGCCCAAGAAGGCACCGAGCACCTGCTTCGCGAACTCGAGGCGATTCCGGCCGCGCAACGCGAGCTGCGGGTCCGCAACTCGTGCCGCTTCGCCTCGGTGGAGCTGGCCGAGCTCCTGGCGGAGCGGAGCATCGCCGACGCCCGGAACGATGCCCGCGCCGCATGGTTCGCTGCGCGAGCTGCGGTCGCGGCAGCGGAACGTGCCGCCGACTTGCTCCCCAAATCCTGGGAGGCGGCGTATGACGCCCTCGCCCGCGCGTGGAGCGCGCTCGGGAACGCGCACCGACTGCGCAGCGAGATCCCCGAGGCAGAGCAGGCGTTTCGCGTCGCTCTCGGGTATTTGAACCGCGGCAGCCGCAGCCCAGCCCCGCGCGCCTGGTACTGCAGAGTCCTCTCCTCACTCCGGCTCTTCCGCCGGGAGTTCGCGGAAGCTCGGGCGCTGGCGCTCGAGGCCGCTGCGGCGTACCGCGGCCTCGGTGACATCGCCGGGGAGGCGGCTGCGCAAATCATCGTCGGAATCGTCTCGGCTTACGCCGGCAATCCCGAGGCAGCCTTGGAGCCGCTGGACCGCGGCATCGCGCTCGCCAAGAGGTGCAGCGACGAGCACTTGTGTCGTGCGGCGATCAACAGCCTCGTGCGCTGCTACATCGACCTCGGCCGATTGCGGGAAGCCCACGCGATGTTCCTGGCGACGGGAACGTTGTTCGAGCTGTGCGATGAGGGAATCGTCGCACTGAAGTGGCGCTGGACGGGCGCGCTGATCGAGCGCGACCTTGGAATGCTCGAGCCTGCCGCGAGCCGCCTCGTGGAGGTCCGCCATGGACTCTTCGAGCGCGGCCTGCGGGCCGAGATCGCGCATGTGTCGCTCGACTTGATTTCCGTTTACGTCCGCATGGGAAACAGCGCCGGAGTCATGCGCACCGTAGGCGAGACGATCCCGATCTACCAGGCCGTCGGCGCCACCCGCGAGCTGCTCGCCACACTGATCGAGCTGGCGCAGATCGCGCACGAGCAGGAAAGGGCGCTTGCGGTTCTCGCTGTGACGTCGGAGCAGATCAGGGCGCTGCTCTCAGAGAGTCCTGCCTAGAACCGCGCCCCGCCCCTCTCGAACTCCCGCACGAACGAATCCACCTCGTCATCCGTGAGGATGCCCTTGTCGCGGAGCTTGCGGGCGAGGAACCAGACCGCCGCGCTCTGGGCGCCGAGGAGGCTTGTCGGGAACTCCGGGTGGAACGCGTAGCCGGTCCTGGCGCTGGCCGAGGCCAGGCTCGGCGGGCCGAGGAGCTCGGCGAAGAAGTCGGCGGGCTCGACGCCGATCGCCGCCAGCACACCGAAGACGTGCTTGACCTTGAGGTCCACGCGGCCGACTAGGAGCTGGCGTAGGTAGTCCTTCCCCATCCCGAGCCGCCGCTCCACCTCGGCGTAGGAGAGCCCCGCCTGGCGGATCTTCCGCTGCAGCGCGCCGGCCAGCTCCCGCCCGCCGTCCTCCGCCTTCTGCGATGGATGCATTGCGGCGATCGTACACCGCGCTTCCGGGTGCCTGCCACCGGGCGGAATGCGCCCGAGCTAGAGCCGCCGCCCGCCGCGCTCGAACTCCCGCACGAACGAGTCGACCTCCTCGCCCGTGAGGAGACCCTTGTCGCGGAGCTTGCGGGCGAGAAACCAGACTGCCGCGCTCTGGGCGCCGAGCAGGCTCGCCGGGAAGTCGGGGTGGAAGGCGTAGCCGCCCCGCGCGCCGGCCGCGGCGGGGCTCGGCGGGCCGAGGAGTTCGGCGAAGAAGTCCGCCGGCTCGACGCCGATCGCCGCCAGCACGCCGAAGACGTGCTTGACCTTGAGATCGACGCGGCCGACCAGGAGCTGGCGTAGGTAGTCCCTCCCCATCCCGAGCCGCCGCTCCACTTCGGCGTAGGTGAGCCCTGCCTGCCGGATCTTGCGCTGGAGGGCGCCGGCCAGCTCCCGCCCTCCCTCCTCCGCCTTCTGCTGTGGGTGCATGGCGGTGATTGTACACCTAGTTTCCGGTCTAGACACCGTAATCACTCCAGAAACGGTTGACAGAGCCCATAAGACGGTTAATAGTGTCCCATCATGCCGGCGCGGCAACCGCAGCATCACCCCCGAGGCACTCCTTCGGTTCATGGAATCCGTCCCCGCAGAACAGCTCTCCCTACTCCATCACTTCCTCGGTTGCCGCGCCTGCCGTGGCCGTGCCGGCCTCATGCTTCCCGAGCTTGTGCCCGAGGCGGTGCCGCAGCGCGCGCCGCTTGTCAGCCGGCTCTACCAGAGCGTCTTCCAGCGGCTCACGAGCCGGCAGAGCGAGTACCTGGGGGCGTTCGCGATCGGAGCCGAGGAGGCGGACGCCGAGATCGAGCGGCTCTTCAGCGTGCCCCCTCGCCGCATGCGGCGCCTCTTCCGCGAGAAGGACCCGACGCGCGCGATTCCGATCATCCTCCGCCTCCTCGACCGCGCCTACGAGGAGAGCTACCCCTACCCGGCCCGCGGGCGCGATCTGGCCAGCCTTGCCTTCGATCTCGCCTGCCAGCTCCCCCGCGGGAAGGTGTCCGCGGCGATACAGGCCGAGCTCAAGGTGCGCGCCCGGGTGGTCGAGGGGTATGCGCTCGGCCTGGCGGGCCGGCCGCGGTCTGAGTACGAGTTCCACTTCGACCGGGCGGAGCAGGAGATCTCGCACCCGGACGACGCCGAGGCCGCGGTGTTCTGCCGCCTGCTCGGGAGTGTCCTGGCGCACGAGCAGCGGAGCGTCGCGGCCTTGGCGCTCCTCGAGCGGGCGGAGCGGATGTTCCGCGAGTCGGGCGAGGTGATGGAGGAGGCGCTCGCCCTCTTCGAGCAGGCCTGGGTGTACGGGCGGCTCGGGGACACCGGCCGAGCGCTCGTCCTCTTCGGCCGCGGCGTCGCCGTCAAGCAGGAGCGGACTGCGCCCGCCGAGGCGCTCCACGAGCAACTGCTGCTCTCGCTGATGCACGCGGCGGCCGGGCACCCGCAGGTGGCGCGGGAGATCCTCGCCGGCGCCGACGAGATGGCGGCTGCGGCCGAGCTTCCGGCGCCGCCGCTCCATGCGCTGGCGCGCGCCCGGCTCGCGGCCGACGCCGGCGACCGGCGCGGGACCGAGCGGCTCCTCGGCGAGGCGCTTCAGTCGGCGCTCGCGGCCGGCGCCTTCGGCGAGGGCGCGGCGGCGGTCTTCCACCTCGCGATCCTCCACGCCGACGCTGCGGACGTGGATGCCATGGCCGCGTTGGCCGACGAGATGGCGTCGCTCCTTGCCCCCGGAACGATGCCGACCCACCTCCGCGATGCGCTCAGGACGGTGCGCGTCCTGCTGAGCGCGGGAGACGGTACGCCGGCCCGCCTCACGGGCATGTTGCGGCGGTTTAGGGAGCGGGCGCCTGGGGCGGTCGGGCCGTTCCGTGGCCTCACGGCCCTCTTCGACGAAGCGATGACCGCGCCGCTGCTCGGCGGCCGGGCGGCGTTGCCCCCTTTCGCCCGGCGCACGGAGCGCCGCGGCGGTTCCTCTGAAGGAGACTGACCATGACTCAGCCCCTCGACTCGGCCCCAGCGGCCGGCAGCACGCCGATCACGCCCGACGAGCAGCTCAAGGCGGAGCGGATCCAGGCGATGCTCGGCGATGCCCCCTCCTGGCAGCTCTCCCGCGACTCCCGCGAGATCCAGCGGATCTGGAGAGTCCACAGCCTCTCCGCCGCCACCGCCCTCGCCAACGCCCTGGCGGCGGCCATCGAGCACCACCGCCAGCACGCGACGATCACGATCACGCCGAAGTCCGTGCAGGTGGCGCTCTCGACGCCGGCGGTCAACGCTCTCACCGGCAAGGACTTCCTGGTGGCGGGCGCGCTGGAGCTCGGGCTGTGACAGCCGGCGCGGCGCTCGTCGGAGCGGTTCATACCGCGGTCGGCGGGCCGCATACCGCGGTATGAGCGCCTCCTACGCCGGTCGGCGGGCGTCATACCACGGTGCCTGGGCCTCATACCGTGCGACCTGGACGTCATACCGCGGTAGCAGCGCCTCATACGCCGGTATGAGCGCCGCACACTGCCGTATGAGCGCCGCCTACCGCGGTCGGAGCGCCTCCGACCGGGGTAGGCGGGCCTGCCACCGCGGCCGGAGCGCCGCGTGCTGCTGGATGAGCGCCTCGTTCCACGGTAGGGGGGCCTCATACCGCGGTAGGAGCGCCTCCTCCGGGCGCCGCGGCGGCGGCGCCGCATGCCGGCGCACCTCATTCGCGAGCCGTGGCAGCCGCGGCACCGGTTTCCCGCGCACATCACCTGGCCGCGCCTCCGCGGCCGGTTCCTTCAACCCCTCAGGGAGGTACTACGAATGCCTGACACGTCGATCGCAGACAAGCTCAAGCGGTGGCAGACTTGCATCACCGCCATGACGCCGAAGCTCGAGGAGCTCCAGCACCTCAGGGACGAGCACGGCGAGCTCACGGACATCGTTCAGGGCATGGAGGCGCTCCTGGTCGAGGCGGATTTGCACACCTCGAACCTTCGCGCGACCACCGGCAAACGGCAGGCCCTCGAACGCCGCGGCCGAGAGGTCTTCGGCCGCATCGACATGGGCCTCCGCAGCCACCACGGCAAGAAGAGCCCGGAGCTGCGGCAGTACGGCATCGACCCTCTATCGACCCCGTCCCCTCGTCGCCGCAGAACGGACGAGGAGCCGGAGAAGCCGCCGG
>JBIOUG010000063.1:0-2126 GCA_044866775.1 Thermoanaerobaculia bacterium
GCGGGCCGCGCGCGGCGCACGGCGCCGCGCGAACCGATGGACGTCAATCATTCGGCGCCCCCCGCAGGATCCAGCCGGCGATGCCCGCGATCTGCTCGGGCGTGAGGTAGGGCGGCCCGTCGAACGGCATGCGCGCGCCGGTGATGTCCGGATCGCCGCGCAGCTTCTTGATCAGGTAGCTCCGCTCGGGATCGCCGGGGGTCACCCGCGGCAGCGAGCTCTCGAGGGCCGGATGGTTGACCAGCAGCGCGTAGCTCTGCCCGGCCTCGAGGATGAGGCCGTTCTGGGCCGTCGCCGCGTCGTGGCAGCCGGACTTGGCGCAGCGCTGGCTGAAGATCTCGGCCTGGATGCGCGAGAAGGTGAAGGCGACGGGGCCGCCGGGGCCGGGATCCGCCGGCTCGGTGGGACTCTTGACCGTGCCGCAGGCGGCGAGACACACCGCGAGCCCCAGCGCGGCGGCACGGCCACGCCGCGAGGCGAACCCATGACCCCTCATGCCGCGCGCCGCCCTGTGATCACTCGTACCCCGGCGACGGCGGCGGCGCGCCGCTCCCCACCCGGACCGAGCCGCGCATGTTGCAGCAGACGGCGTGCGATGCGCAGCGGACGTCGAAGGTCTGGCCCGCCTGGGTGAAGGTGCGCCGGAACGTCGCTCCCGGTTGGGTGAAGGTGGCGCCGCTGTCGAAGGCGCCGTTGACCGCCGTCACGGTGTGCGTGCGGTCGTTGCCGCGCAGCACCCAGACGACGGTGTCCCCCGGTTCGATCGTCACCGAGCGGGGAGCATAGCTGTTGTCGTGCAGCTCGACGGTGACGGTCTGGGCGACCGGGCCCGGCGCGGTCGGGCCGCCGCCGCCCCCGCCGCCGCACGTCGCCGCCAGGACGGAGCCGGCGGCGAGCAGGAGGGTCATGATGCGGCGGCTCTCGATTCTCGGACGCATGCGAGCACCCCTTTCTCCAGGTGAACGCCGCGGGTCATCCCGTTTGTCCCGGCGGCGGTGGCGCCGGTTCACCGGGGCGGCGGCGTGCGCCGAAAACCTTTCAGCGGCCTCCGGGGACTCACGGCACAGAGACGTGCTCGGGGGGGCCGGCACAGCCTGGAATGGCGGCCGCCCCACCCGGCGCTATGCTCGGCTCGATGCCCTCGCACGACGAGCGAACGCTGCTGCGCCAGGTAGGCGCCAAGGACCGGACGGCTTTCGAGGCGCTGTATCACCTCTACTACCGCCGGCTGTTCGCCTACGTTTTCAAGCTGACGCGGCGGGCCGAGGTGGTCGAAGAGGTGGTCAACGACGTCCTGCTGGCGGTCTGGCAAGGCGCGCCGCGGTTCGACGGCCGCTCGCGGCCCTCGACCTGGATCTTCGGCATCGCCTACCACAAGGCGCTCAAGGCGCTGGCCCGGGTGGCCAACCGCCGCCCGGCGCTGGAGGACGAGGCGGAGGCGCCGGAGCCGGTCGAGCCCGAGGGACCGGAGAGCCTGGTGGCGCGGCGCGAGCTGCACAGCGTGCTCGGGCGCGCGCTCGCGGCGCTCTCGGCGGAGCACCGGGCGGTGGTCGAGCTGACCTACTACTACGGCTGCTCCTACCAGGAGATCGCCGAGATGGTGGGTTGCCCGGTGAACACCGTCAAGACGCGGATGTTCCACGCCCGCCGGCGGCTCAAGGAGCTGCTCCCGGGGCTGGGCGTGACGAGCCACACCGGCTAGCGAGCGGAGGCAAGGCGAATGAGAAAGCACGAGGAGCACGCAGCGCACGAGGAGATGGAGCGGCTCCTGCCCTGGCTCGCCAACGGCACCCTGGCGGGCGGCGAGCGGGACAGGGTGGAGCGGCACCTCGCCGCCTGTCCCGCCTGCCGCGAGGAGCTGGCGCGCGAGCAGGCGCTCGCGGCCGCCCTCTGCGAGGCCGGCGAGATCGCCCCTTCGCCGCACCCGGCGCAGCTCGCGCGGCTTCTCGGCCGCCTCGACGAGCCCGCCGCCGCGGAGCCCGCGCCGGCGCGTCCCCGGCCCTTCGCGCGGCGGCTGCGCCGCCTCGCCGCCGGCACGCCGGTGCCGGTGCGCTGGGCGCTCGCGGCGCAGCTCGCGCTCGTCGCCCTGCTCCTCGCGACCGGGGATTGGCGGCCGGAGCCGCCGG